>JAKVKC010000007.1 GCA_022486705.1 Solobacterium sp.
GGGATTGTGTCCTAAGATCTTTTCATATGCTTATTCAGCAGCGGAATCTTCACTGCCCTCTTCAGGTTCAGCAGTATCTTCATCATCTACATAGCGAATGCAGATATGACGGCGGGAACCATCTCCCTCAGATTCTGTTTTGATATTATGCCATTCATTTAAAGTCTTATGAATGACTTTTCTTTCATCATTCGGCATTGGATCCAATTCAACATCTACATGTGAATTCTGGACCTGCTTGCCAATTCTCTTTGCCATCATCCGGACTTTGGAATAACGTTCATCCTTGTAATGATTGACATCGATCAGTACATCAATTCTGCTCTTGAACTCTGCATTGACAGCAGCTCTGACGACGGTATTGAAAGCAGACAGTGTCTTGCCCATCTTGCCGATCAGTACCGCGTTATTATCGGCATTGAGGTTGATGACAAAGGCATCCGGCTTTTCTTCAATGGCTACTTCGATATCCAGATCGATACCGGTAAAGTAATCGCCGAGATAGTCAAACAGGAACTCTTTGACATCTCCCATTGTGTAGACTTCAGCGGAAACAGACTTTCCCAGACCAAGAAGTCCGCCTTCTTTTTCTTCTGTAACTGTGTATTTCAGATCAGAAACAGCACAGCCTTTTTCTTCTGCCGCCTGAGCAAGAAGATCTTCTAATGTTTTAGCAGTATAGACCTTCATCAGCGAGCACCCTCTTTCTTAGCATTTCGATCATCAATGTATTTCTGTACAAGCAGTGTCTTAGCCACATTGACCAATGAGTTGATAGCCCAGTACAAGGACATTGCGGTTGGCCACATCAAGCCGAAGATCAGGATCATGCCCATCATGTAATACTGCATGACTTTATTCTGGGTCGAAGTCTTAGCTGGCTTTGTATGATGCTTTTCAGATTCTTCTTTTGCCTTCTTCTTCTGAATTGCCATTGGCGTATACATAGAGAAGAACTGACATACGCCCATGAAGATGAACATCAGGATATACATAATGGAAGCTGTATCGCCGCTGATCAGATTCTGCATACCTGCAAGCGGTGTCAGCTGCAGATCCATTCCTAAGAAAGAACCAGTAGCGACAGCATAAGATCTCTGCACAGCCATATACATAGCGATGATGACTGGGAACTGCAGGAACGTAACAAGCAGCGAGCCCATTGGATTGACATCATACTTCTTGTAGAGGGCCTGCATCTCATTTGCCTGGCGCATCTTAGATGTGTTGTCAGATCTGCCTTCATATTTCCGATTCAGTTTTTCAAGTTCCGGCTGGATCAGCTGCATCTGCTGCATGCCGATCGTTGACTTCAAGGTAGCTAAAGCCAGCAGTCCGTTGACCACGACAGTAACGACAGCGATTGCGCCGCCGACACCGATGGCCGGTGTCATATGGTTGATCCACTCTGCTAAAGGCCAGACAAAGATCGCACTGAACCAGCTCTCACTGGCCATGATATCCTGGAAGGTTGTTTCCAGTTTGATCAGTACAATACTTCCATCTGCATTCTTTGGCACGGTGCAGCCTGTCAATGTAATGGCAACTGTCAGAACAGCTAAGACAGTAAATATTTTTTTTGCTTTCGGGGTGAGTTTCATTACTTCTTCTCCTTATATAAATAATATACGAACTATTTAATTGTAGCCTTAATGAACAGTTTTTCCAAGTTCTTTTTATTTGCCTCATAGCTTTGATTCAGATATCCAAAGCGGACGATCAGGACCGCATCTTTTGTGCAGTCGCGAAAATCAACTAAGTCCTGGCACATCATTCTGACTTGGCGCTTATACAGATTGCGTTTTACCGCAATCCCTATTTTTTTTGAAAGCGTGATTCCGATCCGGGCCTGTTCTTCTTTTCTGTCCTTAGTATAGAGAACAAAGGAAGAATTGACATATTTGCTGCCTTTATGGACAAGATCTTGGAATTCTTCGGCTTTCCTGACACGATTTTTTTTCTTCATATTGCTTCAGATCTTCTAAAAGTGAAAAAAAACCACCGAACGGTGGTTCTTACGCAGACAGGACCTTTCTTCCCTTAGCTCTTCTTCTAGCTAAGACCTTGCGGCCGCCAACTGTAGCCATACGTGCTCTGAAGCCATGCGCAGCTTTTGTCTTATGCTTGCTTGGCTGGTAAGTTCTCTTCATTTATGCCACCTCCATTTTTTCTTTTTTGTAGAAAACAAACGCCTAAATATAATAACGATATTGAAATAAAAAGTCAATTCTCTTGAAAAAGCAGCTGACGGTAGGTCAGTTGCTGATCTTGTAATACTCTTCAAAAGTCTCATCTGGACTGACAGCATAGATAGCATTTGCAGCATCGACACCGACATAGCGATAATGCCAAGGCATGTAGTCATAGCCAGTAATGCTTTCTTTGCCCTTTGGATAGCGGAGAATGAAGCCATATTCATGGGCATGGGCATAAAGCCACTTGCCGGCATCCGTATCCGCAAAGGCACTGGTAGGTGTTGATTGGGCGGCATCATTGGTGAAATCAATGGCCAGACCTGTCTGATGCTCAGAATATCCTGGTTTTTCAATAGCCGTTGAAGCCGGACCGTTATCGCCGCCGCCAAGCAGCTTGACTCTTGTATTGTACAGGTCTTCCTGCTCTTTATATGTGATATAGCCAGAAGATACGATCAATGTGATACTGGCTTCTGCGGCTGCTGCTTTCATAGCTTTTGCCTGCTCTGCTGCTTCGCTCTTTAAGCGGATCGCATCGGTAGAGCTGTTCAGATATGGCGTTGAAAGTTCCGCATCGGTCGGTTCATATCCATCCGGCAGTTTATGTGTCTTATTGACCAGGATCAGGTTGGAACTTGTGCTGGTCAGTTCCGTTGGCAGTGAGGATGCCGAAGCAGAAGAGGTGGAAACAGAAGAACTTGCCAGATCTTCTGCAATTTTCTTGCCGATCTCATCGCGATGCAGGTTGGCATATTCAGCCAATCCCAGGAAGACCAAAGCAATGACCAGCAGAACACAGATCAGATCGGTAGAAGTAAAATGTCTTTTATGACTGTTTTTATTTTCATTTTTCATAATATTAAAAACCTTTATCAGCAATCTTTCTTTTTTTATACGAACCTGCATATTATAGCAGACTTCACATAAATATAAAAAATGCACAGAAGCTCAGTGCAAAGCAGTGCCATATATAAGAAGGATAGCCTGACCGCAGTTCATTGTTTTATGTTATCCTTATCCCCTTCTTCCTTCAGAATCAGAAATCTGGTTTTTACGCTGGCCAAGGAAACCTGTATAATAAGATAGCGACATTTATAAAGGAGACTGAATATTATGGATATTTCATTATTAATCAATATTATGCTGTACGGTGTCATTGCAGTAATGATCGTAAATATCGTTATTACCTCAAAGAGCCAGAAAAAGAGAAAGGGACTGATCGAGCTGGTCAATACGATCAAAGATCAGGATCTTTTCTTTGAAAAAGCGGATGAGATCATGGAGGCCAATCAGGATGATGCTGAGATCCTGAATAAAGCCAGAGTACTGACATTGTGGGGCATTGCTTATCATAAGAAGTATGAAAGATTTGAAGAAGCACTGAATGCCATTGAACTGGATAAACTGATTGCAGTAAAGAAGGGTGCAGCTTCTATTGACATGAATGAAGATTCTTTCTTCTATATGTATCTTGGCATTCCTAACTTCCTTTATACGGATCAGAAAATGGATCTGTATCAGAAGATGGAAGATAAGATGCAGAGCGTAGATGAAGAACTGAAAGGACAGCTTGTCCGTGAAATTGCCAAGGAAACAGATAAATACTATAAGAATGAAGATGACCGCGGCCTTGCTTTCTATGAAAAGGTATTGGATGGTAACTATGGTGAATACACCTACAGCAAGACAATGATTGGTCTGTATAAATCCATCGTGAATGCGAATGCAGCCAGGATCTATCTGGATCGCGGCGATACGGAGAAATATCAGAATACTGTTGAGATGCTGAGAGATTTTGATCAGAGCGGCGTCGGGCACAGATGGCTGGCATCGCTGGATCTGAAGGTAGAAGAAGAACAGCCGGAAGACGAAGTAGAGCCAAGCAGTGATGAAAACAATGAGACCTTTCAGATCACAGAAGATTCTGCTAAACAGGCAGATGTCGTGGATGCTGAAGTTGTAAAAGAAGAAGACAAAGAGCAGGATCCTGAAGAAAAGAAAGAAGATCACGAATGAAGCTGATTGTAGGTCTTGGCAATCCCGGCAAGGAATATGAGAAGACAAGACATAACAGCGGCTTTATGGCAATGGATGTCTTGGCCGAAAAGCTTGGCGTCAGAGTAGCAAGTGAAAAATGGAATGCAATGGTCGCCAATGTGATGATCGAGGGACAGAAGATCGTCCTGATGAAACCATTGACGTATATGAATGAAAGCGGATCTGCCGTATCACAGGCAGTTAGTTTCTATCATATTGAACCAAGTGATATTTTAGTAATGCATGATGATATGGATCTGCCGACGGGCTCCGTACGGATACGGAAGAATGGTTCAGCTGGCGGCCAGAAAGGCATGAAGTCGATCATTGAATGCCTCTCTACAAGTGAGATTGCCCGCATCCGCATTGGGGTCGGCCACAGTACGCGAGGAGATCACGAAAAGGTCCCAGACTGGGTTTTGTCCCCGGTGCCGAAAGCGGAGCAGGATGAATGGCAGGCAGCTTTGAAAGATGCTGCTGAAGCAGCGTATGCCTGGGTCTATCAGCCGATGGATAAAGTCATGAATGAGTACAATGTGAAAGTGAAGTAATTGGAGAATCAATGTCAGAATTTCCCGCATGGTTAAGTGAAGCACTGAAACAAAATAAGGCAGTCGAAGCTTTGGACAAAGAAAAAGGACCGATTCCTGCTTCATCATTGATTGAAGAAGCACTGGTCATCTGTACTTCCTATCGCAAAAAGCCAAGACCGATCCTTGTGATCAAAGAAAATTTATACAATGCACAGCGTTTTTATGAAAGGATCTCTACCCTCCTGGATGAAAGTGAGTGTGCCCTTTTCAGTGCGGATGAATCGCTCCGTGTAGAGACAATAGCCGCAAGTCCTGAAATGACAGCAATCAAAGTAGAGACGATGGCGTCACTGCTGGAGAAGCCAAATCAGGTCACGGTCACCTGCCCTTCTGCCCTTCTGCGCCATCTGCCTCTGCCGCAGAATTTTCAGCATGGATGCATATCCCTGCATGCAGGCGATGAGATGGAGATCGATGATCTGAAGAGAAGATTGATGGCTGGCGGCTATACACAGACATCGCATGTAGATCAGCCATTATCCTACGCCTCCCGCGGCGGTATCGTTGATGTATATTCGATCAATTATGAGAATCCGATCCGCATTGAATTCTTTGATACAGAAATTGATTCGATCCGCTTCTTTGATGTTCTGAGCCAGAAGACGGTTGAAACATTGGAAGAAGTTAAGATCGTACCGGCATCGGATGTGATATTCACGGATGATGAGATCAAAGAGATCCAGAAGAAAAGTGAAGAACTGATGAAGGGCGATATCCCTTCTGAGATCGAATCCGATCTGATGTCTTTAGAGAATCATGTGTTTGATCGTTCTATGTATCCATATATGAGCCTGCTGGATCATACAGCAGGTATCTGGGACTATATGCAGGATCCGCTGTTTGTTTTCAGCGATAAATCTGCGATCCATGAGAATGCAAAGCATTTTACTGAAGATACGATTGCGTATGTGCAGGAAATGGTGCAGGAAAGAAAGATGATGCCGAAGTATGCCATCTATCATGATCTGGATCATCTTCCATGCACGCATAAGATCCTTGAAGATCCCTTCATGGATAATATTTCTGCTGTTTCGGAAGTGCATCTGCCGAATGAATCGTTATCGGTAAAGCTGAAAATGATGCATCCAGACTGCCGAAATGTTCTTGCCCTGCCTGATCATGAAATGAAGAAAGTCATGGATGCATGCATTGAGAATCAGCTGAAATACAATCTGCTGATGGGCGATCAGGAACCAATCAAAGGACTGAACCTATGGATGTCAGATCTTTCACAGGGATTTTCACTGGAAGATGAGAATCTGTATGTATATACTGTTTCAGAACTGTTTGAGATCCATCATCATAAAGGAAGATACGAAAATAAATTCAGAAATGCTGAAGTGATCCATGGCTATGATGAATTGGAGCCAGGTGATTATATTGTTCATGCGACATATGGCGTTGGCCAGTATGTTGGAATTGAGACACGGGAGATCCAAGGTGTTAAAAGAGACTTTTTAAAATGCATCTATCGCGGCAATGCCGAACTGCTTGTACCATTGGAACAGTTCCGTCTGGTACGCAAGTTTGTATCGCGTGAAGGTGTTGTGCCGCGGCTGAATAAACTTGGCAGCGGTGATTGGGAAAAGACAAAGAAAAAGCTGCAGGAGAATGTTGAAGACATTGCCGCAAGACTGATCGCATTGTATGCAAATCGTGAGGAACATATCGGGCATGCCTTTTCACCAGATACAGAACTGTCGCGCAAGTTCGAAAATGAATTTGATTATGAACTGACACCGGATCAGAAGCAGGCAGTGATCGAGATCAAAAAAGATATGGAATCCAGCAAGCCGATGGATCGTCTGGTGTGCGGCGATGTTGGTTTCGGCAAAACAGAAGTTGCCGTATGTGCTTCGTTTAAAGCTGTCTCTGATGGCATGCAGACAGCGGTACTGTGCCCGACAACGATCTTAGCTGAACAGCATCTTCATACCTTCCAGGATCGTTATAAAGGATATCCCGTAACCATTAAAGTATTGGATCGCTTTGTGCCGGATAAAGAAGTCAAGCAGACATTGAAAGATCTGAAAGCAGGCAGAGTGGATATTCTGATCGGAACGCATCGTCTGCTGTCAAAGGATATTGTCTTTAAGAACTTAGGACTGCTTGTCGTTGATGAAGAGCAGCGCTTTGGGGTAGAACATAAAGAACGCATTAAAGAAATGAAGAATGGCATTGATGTCCTGACGCTCAGTGCAACACCGATCCCGCGTACCCTGCAGATGTCATTGGTCGGCATCCGTCAGCTGTCGCAGCTGGAGACACCGCCGATGAACCGCTATTCTGTGCAGACCTATGTGGTTGAAAAGAATCAGGGACTGATCGTTGATGCGATTGAAAAAGAGCTCAGCCGCAAAGGACAGGTATTCTATCTGTACAATAATATCGAACAGATCTATAACATTGCCCGCACCCTGCAGACAAAGATCCCGGAAGCGAATATCGGTGTTGTCCATGGGCAGATGAATCGTGAAGATATTGAAGATACAATGATGCGCTTCAATGATCATAAGATCGATGTACTTGTGTGTACGACAATTGTTGAGAATGGCATTGATGTACCGAATGCAAATACGATCTTAATTGACAATGCACAGGATTTCGGTCTGGCTCAGATCTATCAGATCAAAGGAAGAGTCGGCAGATCCAACCGTCTTGCGTATGCCTATCTGATGATCCCGCCGCGCAGGCAATTATCAGAAATAGCCCAGAAAAGACTGCAGGCAGTGAAAGAATTTGCCAGATTGGGATCGGGATATAAGATTGCCATGCGAGATCTGACGATCCGCGGTGCCGGAGATCTTTTAGGTCCTTCCCAGTCAGGCTTTATTGATACGGTAGGCATTGATATGTACATTGAAATGCTGGAAGAAGCTATTGCGGCAAAGAAAGAAGGCCGTGAAGCAAAGCCCGTCATCAATGAGACACATGCCGCAAACATTCAGAAGACAAGTTATATTCCGAAAGAATTTGCACCGGATGATTATGATAAACTGGCAATGTATCAGAAGATCGATGAAGCAAAGGACAGTCAGGAACTGAGCGAATATCAGAAGATCGTGGAAGATCAGTTCGGCCGCCTGCCGAATGAAGTGAATGCCCTGTTCATGAAAAAGCATCTGGATCTGCTGCTGAGCGATCCGGATATTCAGGCATATCACGAACTGAAGAACAAGAATGAGATTACTTTCTCTTCTCTATTCTCAGAAAAAGCAGATGGCGTAAAACTGTTTGAAGACTTTACGAAGATCTCAAAGGACGCTGCCTTAAGATATACTGATAAAAAGATCACGGTATCCTATCCAAAAGGAAAAGATGATCTGTCTTTGGCAATTGCCCTGATTCAAAAAGCAAAGGAAGATATAAAACATGCGAATTGATAAGTATCTGAAAGCAGCCAGGATCTTAAAAAGAAGAACGATCTCCAAAGAACTGGCAATGAATCAGCGCGTTGAGATCAACGGCAGAAGTGTTAAGCCATCGCATGAAGTCAATGCGGGAGATACAGTGGCTGTGACCTTCGGCAATCGGCGCTTGGAGATCAAAGTGATCAGCACGCAGGAAGCGAAGAAAAAAGCGGATGCGGCAGAAATGTATGAAGTGATCGGGGAAACGCGCGTCGCAGAAGAAAAATAATGTTAAAATAAAACAGAAGAAAGGAACATCCATGACAGCAGGAAGAAGAAAGAACAGCAGGAAACCAAAGCGCAGACTGACACCGATGACAAAGATCATCTGCATCATTGCTTTATGTGCATCTGTTTTTATGCTGTGGGGTGTTCTGAAAGAAGTCATCACGACGATCAATCTGCAGAGACAGCTGACGGAAGTACAGGCAGAACTGCAGAAAGTAACAGACGAGAATACATATCTGAACAGTGAGAAGACAAAGCTGCAGGATCCGGATTATGTTGAGAATTATGCCCGCGGAAAATACATGCTGTCAAAAGACGGAGAACAGATTTTTCATCTGCCGGAGGATACCGATAAATGAAGAAGATCAAATGCATGGTACTTTCTGTTTCCTGCCTTGCCCTGCTGTGCGGATGCGGTCAGCAGAAAACATCTTCGTCAGCAGCTACAGCGTCAGCTGCTGCGGCAGAAACACCAACGCCTACGGCTTCAGCTACTGTTTCGACCGAAAGCCTGTCGCCGAATGCAGTGACAGAATATGATAAGACAGCAGTTACTTCGCTGATCAATGCAGATCTGACCGCATATTATGGTACGGGCATTGTTACCGCGGTCATTGCGGACAATATTTCTTTTTCAAAAAAGGATGGTGTTATAACAGCATCCGGTGAATACAACTACAAAGATAACAGTACGGTCCTGAGCCGCAATTTTACCTATACGTATTTAGACAGAAATGTAGACTATGAAGAACAGTCGAAAGATATCGGTACAGATACTTCTGCCCCGAAAGCAGATCTGCCGAGCAGTACATCATCAAGCAAGACATCCGGCGTGACTTCGGATATGACCCTGCAGGATTCCTTCGATGTAACGATCTCCAGCAGTATCACGATCACGGTGTCCGCAAGCGGCGATGGCAATGTGCTCATTCAATTGACAGATACCAATGGCAAGGCTGTTAAAGATCTGGTAAATCAGGCAAAGCCAGTGAATACAGAAGTGACGGAGTCCGTGCCGGCAGGAAGCTATCAGCTGAAAGCTTATACAAGCGGCGGGGCATGTACCTTCAGCTACAGAACAAACTAACGAGATGAAATACTCTCGTTTTTTTCTGCCTGCAGTTCATCTTTTAAGTAGTTCTCAAAGATGGCATTCAGATGGATCCCCGTCTCATTGTAGGACTGCGATCCATTCAGTCCCGTGCGCAGCACAAGAGAACGATACTCGATGATAAATTCATCGATCTTGTGATTCGCAAAATCCAGAGACACATCATCTTCGTTATAAGCAATATTGATAATGTAGGAATCCAGATCATGAAAACGATCCTTCAGATATAGAAATTCTTTTGTCGGCATGATGGCAGACATGATCATCACCTCTTCTAATATACTCATATCATAGCGAACAAAAGAGACCTTTGAAAGGTCTCACTTGATCACAGATATATTATTGACTGGTTCGAAATCAATGACTTTATGCTTGAGGATATACTCAGCCAACAGTTCGACCATTGAAGAAAGGTTGACGCTGACGGTTGGACAGTTCTTGATCATGGAGAAGTTTCCGCCGCCGGCTGCCCGGTAGTTGTTGATGCATACCGTGAACTCCTGATCTGGTTCAACGTCTTTTCCCTGATAGGTCAGAGAAGTGATCCGCTGTCCGATCGGATTGGATACTTTGATCGTATAGTCTACACCATCCAGCATGTCATAGTTGTAATGCTGCGGGGTAGGAAAATCATGGCTTGGATCCACCCCGATCGTATCGTCCGCACGGATCGACCAGAATTCCGCATCCTTCTCAAGGTATTCACGCAGGATCTTTCCGGTCATCTTTTTGACTGTAAGGGTATTTGGATAGACGTAGCTGGAGATCAGATTGCGCATGGTGATCTGCGGATTAAAACCCGTGCAGTTCAGAAAGAGAGCAGTCGCTGAGATCTCAGCCCCGGTAGCTTCCATCTGCACTTGGTTGAAGAATGTGATGAGCTGGCTCTTATGCAGCCGGGCATCATTTTCATCGGTGATCTTCAGATTGACATTTGAAGTGCCCAATGTCTGATCCAGCCAAAGCTGACATTCATCTTCTTCCTTCTGTACAGGGGAGAGAACGGAATCATCTGTTTTCCCATCGCCTGGGATCATTCTGGCTTCGATCTTTCCGGTATCCGGATCAATATCGACACAGGCCAGATCCATGCCATAGGCGGAAGTTTCTGTATAAACAATATTGTTATAGGTACCGCAGAGAGAATGGTGCTGATGGCCAGCCAAAAGGATATCGAGATCTGGGATCATCCGCATCATCTGGATGCCTTCATCTTCACCAGTATCTTCTTCGGTCAGATAACCTGTCTTGAAATCCCTTTCAAAACCGCCGTGATACAGAGCAATAATATAATCTGGCTTTTCCAGTTTCTTGACGAGCTCAACATTTTTCTTTAAGTTCTCAAAAGCATCTTCAAAGCGGGAATGCTTAATATGCGCGGGATTCTCCCAATGCGGCGTATACTGGGTCGTCACGCCAATCAGAGCCAATTTCTTACCGGCGATTTCGCGAATAACATAATTCGGACCGTATGGAACACCGCGGAAGAGATAGTTGTTTGTAATGCATGGTGCACCGACATTCTGCAGATGCATCATCAAAGCATCTTCGCCATAGTTGAAATCATGGTTGCCGACATTGATATAGTCATACTGCATTTCATGCATGATTGCGGTGATCGGCGAGATCTCGTCTGCATGTTTTAAATAATGAAAGAAGGACAGAGGAGAGCCGGCCAAAGAATCACCGTTATCCAATAAAAGTGTATTTTCAGTGCGCAGGGACTGTACCAAAGTATACAGCTGCCCAAAGCCCTGCTTCTGTACGGAGCCATCCGCATAGCTGTACGGATAGATCAGACCGTGAACATCAGATGTAACTAAAAGACGAATAGGTTCGTTCATAATACCTCCACAAAACATGGCTATTATACTCTCAAAAGAAGAGAAATAATGATAAAATAGTGGGCATATGAGTGAGAACAGCTGTGAGCAGTTTCGCAAGGAATTGAATTTTCGAGATCTGGGAGGATATGCGACGGAAGATGGCAGAAAGATCAAGCATGGGATCTTTTACCGTTCGGGTGCTTTCAGCGGCATGAACACAGCAGAAAAAAAGATCTTTGATGGATTGGGGATCCGGTGTGTCATTGATCTGAGAACAGAAGAAGAGAACCGGCGGAATCCCGATCCGCCATTGAATATGCCTGTCTATCGCTGCAGCGGGGTCGTTTCCAAAGGCGGTGAAGGGATCGACTTTTCGCCGAAGGGAATGAAACAGATCGGCAGTGCCGGGCAGAAACAATGGGAACTTCTGCAGAAGTACTATCAGGAAATGCCTTTTCAGAATCCAGCTTTTCAGATGATGATGAAGCAGGCAGAACAGAAGCATGTGCCCCTCTGCATCCATTGCGCTACGGGGAAAGATCGGACAGGGGTTGCATGCATGATCCTGCTGCGGATGCTGGGCGTCAATGAGGAGACGGTCTTGGATGATTATATGCTCAGCTGTGTCTACCGGAAGAAAGCACTGGATCATATCCTGGAAAAAAATAAAGAAGAGATCAAAGCAGAACCGATCCTGAAAAAACTGCTGATCATGAAAGATGGTGTTTTGAGGGAGACCGGGGAAGCGGTCCTGAAGAACATGCATGAAAGATATGGCTCCTATGCCGCCTATTTCGAAAATGAATTCGGGCTGAAGGAAGAACAGATCCAAGAGATGAGAGATTGGTATCTGGAATGAAAAACAGCGCAGATTTGATATAAAAATTACATGAGTTTACAGCAAATTTTACATTTCAATACTACAATGTCTTAGGGATGGAGCAGGGAATGAAAAATTTTACCTTGAAGCATCTTGAAACAGCGGAATGAGATGTATAGAATTAAAGTCAGAGCATGTTTCGAATAAAAAACCGACACAAAAATTATCGTACCTAGATAATAATATATGATGGATCTGATTGAAGAGCAGTTTTCTTGAGAGGGCATTATTGGGCATTCTAGAGATGGCCATAATGATATGTGAGAAATCACTAAAGGGAGGAATAAATGAACAAGAAGCTTTCATCAGTATTACTTGCAGCAGTAATGTTGACTGGCTGTGCATCTGGCGGAACAGCATCAGCATCTGCAGCAGCAACAACAGCAAGCGGCAAAGCAGCTCCAGCTGAATCCGGCAGCAAGACAATTGACGATCTGACCGTGGAATTCGTTCCATCGAAGGATGCCGATGTCATCATCACAGGTACCAAGGGATTGGATAAGCTGATCATCAATGCTATGAAAGAACAGGGATATACGATCGGAAAGGTCGATATTACTGTTGGTACAAACTATGATGCAACAGGTGAAGGTATGTCTTCAGGCAGTATTGATGTAGGCTGGCTTCCAGGCGGTACATATGCACTGTATTCCAATGAGACAGATGTTGTCCTGACTGCTACAAGAAACGGTCTGAGCAATGATTCTACAGATCCTGCAACATGGAATGGCGATGCCAATGCAACAAAGAAGGTCGGCGATCAGGTCAAGAGCTATCGTTCATTGATCTATGCAACTCCTTCTGCTTATGGCAAAGAGCTCGCTGCTAAGGTCAATAAGGGCGAGAAGCTGACATGGGATGATCTGAACAAGGCTAACTGGGGCGTCCAGAAGACATCCAGCTCTGCTGGTTACATCTATCCTACAATGTGGCTGGAAGATAACTATGATGGCAAGAAGATCTCTGATCTTGAGCATGTAACTGTTCTTGACAGCGGCTATGGCACAGCATTTGCCCAGGCTGCTTCTGAATCTCTGGATATCATCGTATGCTATGCAGATGGCAGAAATGACTATGAAGATTCTTGGAAACTTCCTACAGATCAGAAGGACAGCACAGGCAAGGCAGGTATGGGCCGTACAGATTCTATCTGGAATGAAATGAATGTTATTGGTGTTACAGAGCCGATCTACAACGATACTGTTGCTATCACAATGGCAAATAAGGACATCTATAACAAGGAATTCATCTCTGCTCTGCAGAAGTCATTGATCGAGATCATTGGCACAGATGAAGGAAAGAAGATCTTCAGCGTATATTCTCATACAGGATATGCAGTAGCAGAAGACTCCGATTATGATGGTGCTCGTGCAGCATTGAAGGCTGTTGAGTAAAAGCTAGTTGTTGCAGTAGACAAATCTTTAGAAATAAAAAGCTAGATTTGGGTGACTGTATTTCTATGCAGTCGCCCTTGTTTTTATTAAAAGAGAAAAGAGAAAATCATTTATGATCGAATTCAAGGATGTGTGCAAGACCTATCCGAATGGTGTTAAAGGTTTAAAACATGTGAATTTAAAAATTGAACAGGGCGAGTTTGTCGCTATCATCGGTCTTTCCGGTGCCGGCAAATCAACCTTGATCCGTACCATCAACCGTATGATTGATATCACCGGCGGTCAGCTGATCGTAGATGGCACAGATGTTATGACGTTGAAAGGAAAGAGCCTGCGCAGATTCCGCCGTAAGATCGGAATGATCTTCCAGTCATTCAACCTGATCACAAGAGCTACTGTTATTAAAAATGTACTGACAAGCTATGTTCCTGATATGCCTTGGTACAAAGTGCTTTTTGGCATTTACTCCAAAGAACAGAAAATGAAGGCTCTGGAGTCATTGGATAAAGTAGGGATCCTGGATAAAGCATATACAAGATGCGATGAACTGTCCGGCGGTCAGCAGCAGCGTGTTGCTTTAGCAAGAACACTGTGCCAGACACCGACCATTATCTTAGCAGATGAACCAGTTGCCTCACTGGATCCTATTATGGCAGATGAAGTCATGAGCGACTTTGGACGTGTCAATAAAGAGATGAATATCAGTATTCTGCTGAATATCCACCATGTTGACCTTGCCCTGAAGTATGCTGACAGAGTCATCGGTGTTCGTGCCGGTGAGATTGTTTATGACGGCCCAGTCAAGGATGTCACAAAGGATGTGCTGAACGAAGTATATAACGGTGCTGAAATTCCTGAAAT
The DNA here is from genome assembly GCA_022486705.1 of Solobacterium sp. GTDB lineage: Bacteria > Bacillota_I > Bacilli_A > Erysipelotrichales > Erysipelotrichaceae > Bulleidia. The sequence continues at coordinate 14,536 of JAKVKC010000007.1, forward strand.
TTCAAAGGAAAAGAAAAATGGATAACAAAGATGCTGCGGTAAAAACGGCACTGTTTGATCGGATCTTCAAACCGGAGACGATCACTTTATCCAATGGGCATACAGTCAATCGGCCAAGAAGCAGAATGTGGCTGATATGCGGTACGCTTCTGGTCGTTTTTATCATTTCTATTAAAATGACCGGTTTTGATCTGGGGATCCTGATTTCCCGCGGAAATCAGCTGACCTTTATTCTTTCCAAGATCTTCCAGCCTAATTTCGGTTATTTCAGCAAAGTCATCAATCCTCTGCTGGATACCATCAAGATGTCTGTCTTAGGTACGCTGCTTGGCTGTGTGGTCGGTCTTGTGGTGGCTATCATTGCCTCCAGCAATATCAATAAAAATAAGTTCACTCTGGTGCTTGTCCGCTTTATCCTAGCGGTATTGCGTTCGGTGCCAACCTTGATCATTGCTTCTATTGCAGCATTGATCTTCAGCTTAGGTACCTTTGCCGGTACTGTAGCAATTACCTTATTTACGTTAGGCATTGTTGCCAAGATGCTGTATGAAAGCATTGAGACAATTGATATGAAGCCATTTGAGGCCATGATCTCGATGGGCTGCAATCAGTTCCAGGCATTCTGGGCTGCATGCATGCCGCAGATCCTGCCAACGTATCTTTCACACAGTCTGTACTGCTTTGAGATCAATGTCAGAGCTGCTGCCATCTTAGGATATGTCGGTGCCGGCGGCTTGGGCATCCTGATCAATGAACGTATTGGCTGGCGTGATTACAATGGCTTAGGCATGGTACTGCTGGCATTGTTCGTTCTTGTTCTCTGTATTGACCAGCTGAGTGATTATCTGAGAAGCAAGCTGAGCTAGGGAGGGGAATGAAAAATGTCTGATATTGAAAAACAAATGACGCCGCTTGAAATGTATATGCAGCGTCCGAAGAATCTTTGGAAGCGGATCGCCATTGCGGCTGTTCTCCTTGTCTTAGTGATATGGAGTGCGGATGGCATCTCGTTCAACGGCATCGCTGCCAAGGGCAGTGAAGTTGCGTATGGTATTGTCTATGGTCTGACCCATCCTGACCTGGATCTCTTATTTGATATGTCTACGGATGGTGTCTTCTATCTGACGGCACAGACGATCGCTATTGCCATTCTTGGTACGATCTTCGGAGCTATTCTTGCTATTCCAGTCAGTTTTCTGGCCAGCAAGAACATTACCAATAAATGGGTCGCTTTCATCTTCCGTGCTTTGATCCTTTTGATCCGTACGATCCCATCCTTAGTATGGGCCTTGGTATGGATCCGTGTTACCGGACCGAATGCATTCTGCGGTGTTGTAACACAGTCGGTATGTTCTATCGGTATGATCTCTAAAATGTATATCACAGCAATTGAAGATCTGGATACAGGGGTCTTGGATGCGCTGGATGCTTCGGGATGCACGACTTTCCAGAAGATCCGCTGCGGAATTCTGCCGCAGCTCTCCGCAAACTTTATCTCGACCACGATCTATCGGTTCGATATCAACCTGAAAGATGCAACGACATTGGGTATTGTCGGTGCCGGCGGTATCGGTGCGGCTCTTGTACAGTCGATCAACTCTAGAAGATGGGCGATGGTCGGCAGCTTCCTGCTTGCCTTGATCATCCTTGTCCTGATCATTGAATACTGCTCTACAAAGATCCGCAACAAGTTAGCACATGGAAACCAATAATTGAAACAGACAGTTCCTGGAAAGATGAAAATCCCTGGGAACTGTTTTTTATTGCTTTACGAAAATAGGACTTGCATACTAAAATGATTATAGGAGCAGGAACTTAAAAAAGAGCGGGGTAGATCTCATGAAGAGATTCGCAAAATTTTTTACTGTCTTGGCCACCCTCTTATATCTGAGTGTTCCGTGCCAAGCAGAAAACAATGCAAAGACATCCAACAATCCTCATGTACTCTTTTTAAGCTCGTACAGCTATCAATGGGAAAGCAATCCGCTGCAGCTGAGAGGATGCGCTGAAACATTATCTGATAAAGCTATCATTGATTATGAATTCATGGACACAAAACGGCTGGATTATGAAGATGTCAAGGACCGTGTTTATAACGACATTGTTTCTTTTGAAGAAGAGTCTCAGTTTGACTATGTGATCACGGCAGATGATGCGGCCCTGCACTTTGCGGTGGAATATCAGGATGATCTGTTTGCGGATACGCCGATCATCTTTGAAGGGATCAACGATGTTGATTTTGCTTATGAAGCAGCGAAAAATCCATTGATCACCGGCGTGATCGAGACCTTCCCTTTGGAAGAGACCATCGATCTAGCCTTAAAGCTCAACCCGAAAGCAAAGACGATCACCGCAATATCAGATGATACGATTTCCGGACAGGGATCAACGAAGCAGTTCATGGCCTGCCAAGAGAATCATTCAGATCTGGAATTCAATGTCATCGACTGTTCAGAATTGACTGCCTCTGAGCTCAGTCAGACCGTTGAGAACTGTGATAAAGACACGATTCTGGTCTATCTGATGATGACAACAGATAAAGACGGCAATCATTATACGATCAATGAAGCCATTCATTATTTATATGAAAGTGCGGATGTTCCGATCTATAAAGCAGATGAACTTGGCATGGATGAAGGGATCATCGGCGGAGTCGTCATATCCTATTATGATATGGCCGCGCAGGCCGCCAATATTGTCCTGTCGATTGCCCAAGGGGCAGAAATATCTCAGTTCCCGATCATCAATACAACGACATACTGTGAATTTGATATGAATGTCATGAAAAAATTCGGGATCACAAAGACCTCTGTTCTTTCTTCCTATGATGGCGAGATCAAGTTCATCAATGAAAATAAGACCTATTTTGAGGAACATCAAAGTGCACTGATTCCAGCGGGCATAATCATCTGTCTGCTGATCGCGATCCTGATCATCTTTATCACATCGGTGAAAAAGAATCGCAAGATCATGCGGGAAATGGTGGACCGTGATCGCATGCTGGATAACTTATTAAAGAATATGCCTGGCGGTATGATCATATACCGCTTCCAGAAACAAGATTTCCATAAAGCGAAGATCGTTTATTTTTCACAGGGCATTCCAAAGCTGAGCGGCCGGACAGATCAGGAATTCAAAGAATGGATGGGGAAAGATGCCTATGCCAATCTGAAGGATGAAGTCGATCATCCGGAGATCCTGCAGACGGTATATGAAAGTGTGCAGCAGAGAAAGCCGATCTCTCTGAGCTATCATAGAAAAGATCGCAATGGCAGAAGAATGCTGATATCTCTGGCAGCTACCTGGTCCTATGATGATGCCAATGGGAATCGTGTTTACTATGCGGTCCTTATGGATGAGACTTTGCAGGATCAAGTCCTTGCCGCAGAGAAGGAAGCGTTCTTGGCAAAAGCATCAGATACCGCAAAGTCAGAATTCCTATCCAATATGAGCCATGATATCCGTACTCCGATCAGTACGATCATCGGGATCACAGATCTGGCCGAAAGTGAAACAGAAGATCCATCGGCGATGAAGAAAGATATTGTAGATATTCATGAAACAAGCCAATATCTGCTTGGCATTGTGAATGACATTCTGGATATGAGCCGCATTGAAAGCGGCAAGTATACATTGAATTATAAATGGGCACGCATTGCGGAAGTGATGCACAGCTGCATCAATATTGTGAAGCCGGATATGGAAAAGAAGAAGATCCATTTCATTTATCCGGATATGTCGAAATATGAAAACATTGAATACTATATCGATGTGCTGAAGACGCAGAGAATGCTGGTGAATATCCTGAACAATGCATGCAAGTTCACGGGCGAAGGCGGGACGGTCTCATTGACGATCAGGAACCTGAAGCATAATGATACGAACTCGACTGATCTGATCACGATTGAAGACAATGGCTGCGGCATGAGCGAAGAATTCTTAAAGACGATCTTTACACCGTTTGCTCAAGAGAACAATCAGTATTCCGATCAGCAGCCGGGCACCGGATTGGGCTTAGTGCTGGCTAGACAGAACGCCAAAGCAATGGGCGGCGATATCACCGTAGAAAGCAAGCTTGGTCAGGGAACGAAATTCATGATCACATATCAATACCGCTACCGCGATGCAGATCAGAACACAGAAAAAGAACCGGCGATCAATCAATATGATGCCAATGTCCTGAAGGGCAGGCGTATTCTTGTCTGTGAGGACAGTTCGATCATTGCGGAAATTGAAAAGAAACAGCTGGAAGCAAAGAAATGCATTGTGGATATTGCGGCGGATGGCAGAATGGCTGTAAATATGTTCCTGAAATCAAGACCTGCATACTATGATGCCATTCTTATGGATATCCGCATGCCGGTGATGAATGGCCTGGAAGCGGCACGGCATATCCGTGAAGCGGAACGTTCGGATGCCAAAGAGATCCCGATCATTGCGATGAGCGCCAATGCGTATCAGGAGGATATTGATAAGAGCATAAATGCGGGTATGAATGCGCATTTGGCAAAGCCGGTAGATACTTCTTTGATGTTTGCAACATTGGTAAAACATATCATGGATCGTGAAAATAAAGGTGTTTCTAACAACTCATAATATTAGAAGCGAAACAGACAAAACCAGGTGCTTTCGTGGTATATTTAGTACGCAAAAGGAGAAAAAATATATATGGCAAAACCAGTAGTATTGGTAGTAATGGATGGCGTTGGCTGGACAGATAAAGATAATGGCAACGCAGTATTGCATTCTTATAAGCCGCAGATCGATGAGCTTATGACGAAGTGGCCTCATACAACGATCAAGGCATCAGGAACCGCTGTTGGACTTCCAAGTGACGGTGATATGGGCAACTCTGAAGTTGGTCATAATGCATTGGGATGCGGACAGATCTATTCTCAGGGCGCAAAGCTTGTCAATGAATCGATTGAAAGCGGAGATATCTATAAATCAAATGCCTGGGTCGGAGCTGTGAAATATGTAAAGGAACATCAGGGAAAGCTGAACTTCTTAGGCTTGCTGTCTGATGGCAATGTACATTCCAACATTTCTCATCTGATCGCGATGATCAAAGAAGCGAAGAAAGAGGGAATCAAGGAAGTCAGAGTCCATGCTTTGCTGGATGGACGCGATGTCCCAGAGACAAGTGCACTGCAGTATGTTGATCAGCTGGAAGAAGTATTCAAGGAACTGAATGATGATACCTTCCATGGCTGCATCGCTTCCGGCGGCGGCAGAATGGTCATCACGATGGATCGTTATGAAGCAGATTGGTCGATGGTCGAAAAGGGATGGCATATTCATGTGATGGGCGATGGCAGAATGTTCAATTCAGCCAGAGAAGCCATTGAGACATACCGCAAAGAAGGCAACTATACAGATCAGTATCTGCCTGGATTTGTCGTTGGCAAAGATGGCAAGCCAGCAGGCACCATTGATGATGGCGATGCCGTTATCCTCTACAACTTCAGAGGTGACAGAGCAGTAGAGATCTCCAAGTGCTTTGACTATATGGATCACTTCACTCAGTTCCCAATGCCGAAGAAGCCAAAGGTATACTATGCAGGCATGCTGCAGTATGACGGCGATCTGCATCTGCCGACAAACTTCTTAGTTGAACCTCCGCACATTGAACATACAATGTCTGAGTATTTGGTAAAGAAGAACGTAAAGTCTTATGCATGTTCAGAAACACAGAAGTTCGGACATATGACATATTTCTGGAACGGCAACCGTTCCAATAAGTTCTCTGATGAATTGGAAGACTGGGAAGAAGTTCCTTCTGATGTTATTCCATTTGATCAGAAACCATGGATGAAGGCAACGGAAGTCACTGAAAAGATGATCGCTGCCATTGAATCCGGCAAGTATCAGTTCTTGAGATGCAACTATCCAAACGGCGATATGGTCGGTCATACCGGAAACTATGAAGCAACCATCATCGGTGTTGAATCTGTTGATCTGAATCTGAGAAGAATCATGGATGCATGCAAGAAGATGGACTATACATTGATCGTTGTTGCGGATCACGGCAACTCTGATGAAATGATCGATAAGTCCGGCAAGCCTAAGACATCGCATTCCTTAGCTGTTGTTCCATTCGCTATTTACAATGGACCGGAAGGAACAGAGATGAAGGAAGGAGACTTCGGTCTGGCCAATGTTGCGGCTACTGTTGTTAAGCTCCTTGGCTTCACAGATGCACCGAAGGAATGGCTGGAACCAATCATTAAGTAATACTGAGCAGGATCTTCATCTGAGGATCCTGTTTTTTTATTGCGCCATGAAGAAAGAAAGCGGATAATAGACAGGTTAAAAGGGGAACAGAGAATGAGTGAAAAGAAAACGATCGGTCAGGTAGATCTTCTGCATGGTCCGATCTTAAAGAATTTAATGATCTTTATGATCCCGATCTTTATCTCCAATGCTTTTCAGCAGCTGTATAATGCGGTCGATACGGCATTGGTAGGAAATATCTTAGGAGAGAACAGTTTAGCTGCTATCGGAGCAACGGCTTCGATCTTTGAACTGCTGGTTGGTTTTTCGATGAGCCTTGGCACAGGCTTTTCCATTGTGATTGCCAGAGCCTATGGTTCAAAAGACAGTGATCGTATGAAGAAGGCCATTGCCGGATCGCTTGTGATCGGCCTTGGGACGATCGTGCTCTTAACGATTTTATCTTATTATGGTCTGGGACCTCTGCTTCATCTGATCAATACACCGGATACGATCTTTGCGGAAGCGCTGCTGTATATACGTATTATCGGTCTGGGGACCTTGGTGATGTTTGCCTACAATCTGATGTCAGCGATCTTGCGGGCGGTGGGCAATTCCATCATGCCATTGATCTTTCTGATCATCTCTTCAATCCTGAATATCTTTTTAGATTATGCTTTCATGAAATGGTTCGGTATGGGCGTGGCGGGAGCTGCTATTGCGACGGTGATCGCTCAGGGCGTATCGGTCATACTGTGCGCTGCTTATATTGTACTGAAGCAGAAGGAACTGATCCCGAGCCGCAAAGACTTTGTCAGAGATGGCGACCTTTATGCGGATCTGGCGGGACAGGGATTTTCCATGGCCTTTATGGGCTCTATTGTTTCCGTTGGCTCGATCATCCTGCAGTCCGGCATCAATTCTTTAGGAACACAGATCATCGCTGGGCATGTTGCCGCAAGAAAGATCTTCGCAATTGCCAACCTGCCATTCACTTCCATGGCTATGGCCATCGCTACCTTCATTGGACAGAACAGAGGAGCCAATCAGGGGCAGCGCATCCTGACGGCTATGAAAGATGCCTATCTCTTTGATGCCATCGGTGCTGCCTTCGTTACCGCATTGCTGTGGCTGACGGCACCATCGCTGATCCATCTGATCACCGGATCCACCAATGAGGTCATTCTGCAGAATGGCTCCATGTATCTGTATGTATTGGGCCCCTTCTATGCGGTATTGGGGGTATTGCTGCAGACCAGGTTTGCCTTACAGGGATTGGGATCGAAACTGATCCCGCTCATATCGTCTCTGATCGAATGCATTGGCAAGATCTTATTCACCATCTTCCTGATCCCGCCCTTCGGCTATACCGCAGTGATCTGGTGCGAACCGATCATCTGGTGTGCTATGACTTTGCAGCTGGTCTATAGTTTTGCAAAGAACCCATATATCAAAGAGATCAAAGCAGTTAAAGAATCATAAGACTGCTTTTTTGATGCATTATATGCTATGGAAAAACATGGAAATCAGGCAAGATAATATTCATAAACAAAAATATACGATAGAATATAAATAGCTTGATTTTAATGATGTGTTCTATGAGTTGGCAATGATTCTATAGTGATTTTCGCTATTCAGCAGCAGTAATGCAGGAGGTATATGTATGAAGACTGCCCTGGCATTGGTCAAAGAATTCTGTACCAATGATTTTGTCAGGAGAGATACGGAAAAATCTCTCTCTTTTCTTGCTAATGACATTCATTGGTTTGGGACTTCTGATAATGAAGATGTTTTCAATATTGAAGATGCCCGCAGATATATTGAAGATGAGGTCGAACAGATCCCGTCTCCTTATCATTTGGACTTCCTGGAAGAAAATGCGATCCCAATCGATCAGAATACAGAGGCGGCATACCTTCGTATCCGTTTGGAGAATTCCGGTGTTTCGATCGTCGTGCGGATCACTGCGGTGACAAAGATCGAAGATGGAGGACCAAAGATCTGTTCCATGCATTTCTCGGTAGCCGATGAAGAACAGGTAAAAGGGGAATACTTCCCATTGCTGAAAAAAGAAGAAAAGATCTTTAATGAAAAGAGAGAACTGGTACTCTCAACGATTGCCGGCGGGATGATGGGCGGCTATATGAAACCAGACTTCCCTCTCTACTTCATCGACGAAAGAATGCTTGCATACTTAGGGTATCAGAGCGAAGAAGAATTCTCGGCAGATATCGACGGTCTTATCAGCAATATCATTCATCCAGATGACAGAAAGATGGTGGATGATGAAGTAGATCGCCAGCTGGCTGTTTCGGATCATTACACGGTCGACTATCGAATGCGCAAAAAGGATCAAAGTTATATATGGGTCCATGATATCGGCAAAGTCACGAAATCCATTGATGATGAAGATGTCATTATTTCGGTATGCTATGACATTACTGAGGATCATAATAAACAGATCCAGCTGGATAACCTGATCAATGCGATGCCGGGTGGCGTTGTGATCTATCGGATCAAAGGAAATGAATTTTCAATCCTCTATCAATCCAAAGGCGTCAGTGCACTCTCTGGCAGAACAGAAGCAGAATTCAGCAGTGTCATTGAGCAGGATAAAGCTGCCTCTGTCTACAGTGAAGATGTGGATCGTGTGGAGGCGGCGATGAATAAAGCAGTTGTCAGCAACGAATCGGTGTCGCTCGACTATCGTATTCCGGTAATGACAGGCGGCTATCGCTGGATCAATGCAAGCTTTCGCAAAGTCGGCGAAGAGAATGGATATGCTTTTGTCCATGCGGTCTATTCTGAAATGTCGCAGCTGCAGGAACTGTTCCGAGAGATCACCGACAATGCGGAATTGGCAGTAGGCGTCAGTGACAATGAAACGCATGAGATCCTGTATGCCAATCAATATGCCCGCTCGATCTATCACAAAGAGGGCGTAGATTATACTGGAAAAAAATGCTACTCATTCCTAAGAGGATTCAAAGAACCATGCCGATTCTGCGATCAGCTCTATACGAATGGAAAGGGTGCAGAGCAGAGAGATATCTATGATCCGGCATCAGACCGGTACTTCCTATCGCAGGGAAGACTGATCAATTGGGGCGGGCGCGAAGCACATGTTGTTTATCTGACCGATAATACAAACAATCATCGCTCACAGCAGAAAATGCAGGAGATGCTGAAGAATGTTACCTCCGGTATTTTAGTGTGCCATATCGATTGGGAAGGAAAGATCCATAATACGGCTGTCAATGAGGGGCTCTGCCGTCTGTTTGAAAGAAGTGAAGAAGAACTGCTGGATCAGCTGTATCCAATCTCATCTTATATTTATGCCGATGAAGATGTCATGAAGGTAGATGAACTGATCGAAGAAGCGACCAAGCACAAACATGCCCACAGCACCTTCCGGATCTCCGTACCGGATGGCCGGATCAAATCGCTCGCGGTCGATGTGAATATTGTCAAAGATACCGAGAAGACAAAAACAGCATATATTACTTTCTCTGATATAACAGCACAGAAAGAACAGGCCCAGCAGCTGAAAGATGTCCTGAAGAATGTACCGGGAGGCGTCTGCCTGTATCATTGGGATGGAAAGAAACTGAATCCATTGGTGATCAGCGAACACTTTTCTTCTCTTTTAGGTGCCGATGCGAAGGAAAGAATAGGAAATACCGATGATCTGGATTTCGTGAATGTTCATCCGGATGACTTGGAAGGACTGAAGAAAGCAATATATCACACCATTGAAATGCATGAGGTCAATGAGTTTGCATACCGTACGTGGAATGCCGATAAGAAGCAGTATATCTGGCTGTCCTGCCAGGCCATTGCTTTGCCGCAGGCAGATGGCACAGCAATGGTATACGCAAGCTATGCCGATATCACGAATGAGAGAGAAACAGCACTGCAGCTGATTGCCAGTGAGACGGCTTTGGATATTGCGGCGAAAGAAGCAGGACTGTGGTATTGGAAGTATGAGCCGGACAATGATCGTGCCTTCTTTGGCGAAAGAACAATGACAAGCCTTGGGCTGCCTCACGTACTGGAAAACTTCTCTGAAACTTGGCTGACCTATGGCATGATACTGCCGGCATACCATAGCGTGTATCTTAATGCACTGGATAAAATTAAAAGAGGAGAACCGCAGGCTGTATTTGAAGCACAGATCATGGTCAATCATGAGATACATTGGGCAGAATTTCACTTCACCAATCTGCCGAAAGCAGAAGGACAGGATCGGATCGCTGTCTGTACTGGGCGCTCAATTGATTATGAAAAATCACTGGCTGCTAAGTATGAGCTGGAGAAACAGAAACCGGTGTTAGGCGAGAAGAACCTTCTCTTCCATTGCATTTTTGATCTTGAGTCGGATCATACAGAGGAATATGGAAGTGCCTTCACAGATCTCTCTTTGAAAAAGAAATATCCGACCAGAGAAAAGATCGTCGATCATGCGGCCGAGCAGATCATCTCGGAAAAGGACAGAAAGAAATTTATTAAGATCAACAGTGCTGAATATTTGAAGGAACAGCTTAAGACCGGGAATAATTCTTTCTCAATGAATTATCGCAGAAGACTGCCGGATGGACGGATCAGCTGGACAAAGAATATTCTTCATCTTGTTGAAAATCCAGACACCAGAAAGCCGATTGCTTTTGAATACTGCTATGATATCGATGAGCAGAAGATGCTGGAAGAAGTCCTGTCCAATTCAGCAGGAAAAGACTATGAGTTCATCTGCAGTGTGAATTTCCAGACAGATCGAATGATCCCATACCACAGTCAGGATCCAAATGACCGCAGAGAAGCCAGTTCCTATCAGGCATCCATCGATGAGTATGCAAAGAGGATGGTACTTCCGGAAGAAAGGGAACAGTTCTATCTGAATGCTTCACCGGAAACGATCATGAAGGAAGCTTCACACGGAAATCCATATACGTATTCGATCAAGGTATCTCTTCCAGATGGGTCGATGGGGGTAAAAAGAGTACGTGCTCTGCCTTATGATGCAGAGAATAAAATATATATTATGACAAGGACAGATGTAACAGATGTCCTGCGTACCGAGGACATACAGAACGGAAATCTGAAAGAAGCGCTGTCCATTGCACAGCAGGCAAATAATGCGAAGTCGAACTTCCTGTCTTCCATGTCCCATGATATGCGGACCCCGATGAATGCCATCATAGGAATGTGCAATCTGGCAATGGAAGATGAAAAGGATACGGCACAGATCCATGAGAGCTTAACGGCCATTCAATCCTCTTCCCAGCTGCTGCTGTCCTTGATCAACAACATTTTGGATATGAATCGGATCGAAGCAGGCGTCATGGAACTGAACAATCAGAAATTCTCTATGAAAGAAGAATTGGAACGTTCCAAAAACACCTACGATGCATTGATCGAACAGAAACATCAATCATTAGAACTGTCTGCAGATATCAAGCATGATCACTGCATGGGAGATGTCAGCCGCATTCACAGTGCATTGGACAATATACTGTCAAATGCGATCAAGTATACACCTGACGGAGGCAGGATCGTTTTCCGTATTTCAGAGGAGCCAACTGAGAATGACCAGATCGGCAGATTCATTTTTAAGATTTCCGATAATGGATACGGCATGGATGAAGAGACACAGAAACATATGTATGAACCTCTGTATCGAGGAAAGTCACCTTCAACATCTAAAGTCGAAGGGACGGGATTGGGCCTTTCTATTGCCAAAGCAATCGTAGACCTCAAGGGAGGCACCATTGCCTGCTGCAGTGAAAAAGGAAAAGGCACCGAGTTCACCATTGAACTGCCGCTGGCATACGCTGATAATGAAGAGGGAGCGGTGAAGCCATCTGAAGAACAGCGATCTTTAAGCTCCTATGATCTTTCCAATATCCATATATTGGTATGCGAAGATCATCCGCTGAACCAGAAAGTCATTCAGAAGGTATTGGAAAAAGCGAACGCCGAAGTTACTCTTGCGGATGATGGGAAGATCGGTTCCGATCTTTTCCTGAACAGTCCGGCCGATGCATTCGATCTGATCCTGATGGATATCAGAATGCCGAATATGGATGGCTATGAAGCGACAAGGGTCATTCGTTCTTCTCAGCATCCTAGAGCCAAGACGATCCCAATCGTTGCCATGACGGCCAATGCGTATGCCGAAGATGTGAAGAAGAGCTTAGCGGCAGGAATGAATAAGCATCTGGCAAAGCCAATTGAACCAAAGACGGTCTATGAGACAATTCTGCAGTATGTTCACAAATAAAAAGAAGGAGATATGAAAATGGATCAGATCTTAGAGAATATAGAGACAAGAAGAAGTATTCGAAAGTATACCGAAAAGAAGGTCAGAAAAGAAGATATAGATCAGATCATTGAAGCAGGGATCTATGCACCAAGCGGTATGGGAAGACAGTCTTCGATCGTTATTGCGATAACGGATCCCGAGCTGCGCAATAAACTGTCAAAGATGAACGCAGAAGCAGGAAACATGCCGCAGGGCACGGATCCCTTCTATGGCGCACCGGCAGTATTGGTCGTGCTGGCAGATAAATCATGTCCTACATATATCTATGACGGCAGTCTGACGATGGGAAACATGATGCTGATGGCTCATGAGCTGGGATTGGGCAGTTGCTGGATCCATCGGGCAAAAGAAGAATTTGAAAGTGCAGAAGGAAAAGAGATTCTAAAAAAGCTGGGGATCCAGGGTGACTATGAAGGCATAGGACATTGCATTCTTGGATATACCGATGGGGAAGAACCAGAGGCGAAAGAACGGAAACAGGGAAGGGTATTCACTGCATCCATATAAAAAGAACAGCAGATCCATCTTCGACAAGGGCGTATCAGAATACGCTTGGAAGAGAAATCTGCTGTTTTTATATGCATCAGAAATCAAAAGAATTGTAAAATTCTTGAATAAACGCCAGAAAAGATTTGAATAATTCGCAACAGATCATCTATATCAGGCTTAACAAAGGGGAATTAGAGATGTCTATGCAGTATGAATGAAAAATATATAAAAGGATGATGTAGATAAAACAGAGAATAGCATGCATTACTGCTGATATTGGCTGAATATCTTAAGGCCTAATTCAAAGGCCAGATAAGCAATCTGTGTTTTTGTATCTACATTGGTAAAGTTATCAAGACTGCGCGAATTCCAGATTGTATGAGCCAATGTATCCCCAGCATAAAAGAAAGTAAATAGGTCTGTATGGCGGAAGTCGCATAATGCCTGCATGCCTGCACATTCCATCTCCACACAGATGGCACCCTGGTTTTTGCGGCGTTCCATCTTTTCAGCTGTTTCCCGATAAAAGGCATCGGTTGTCCAGGTCGTTCCCTCGGTACAGTCATAGCCATGTTCCTGCAGGACCTCTTTGAACTCGCTGATATATTTATGATTGACGGGGATGCTGTCAGAGGCCGGTGCGTAATGATAGCTGGTCCCTTCATCGCGCAGTGCGTTTGTTGGAATAATGATCCCGCAGTCATCAATGGATTTCTTTAATACACCGCAGTTGCCAAAAAGGATCAGACATCTGCTGCCGTGATAGAGCAGTTCTTCATAGTCCCCTATGCAGTTTGGCTCGCCGACAGGCGAACGATAGATAGCGAATCTCTTTTCTTTATAAAAGATCTCATAGACAGGATTCAGACCATTGGCACCCGAGATCGAAACAATTTCTTTATGAGGCAGGGATGCAAGCACACTGTTAAGCAATTCATCAGAAAAGCAGGAAATTGTGATGGCAGGAAAGTTCGATGCTTTTTCACCAATTGTCATTTCCGGTGTAATGATCTCGCGATCGTTTTCATTGAATTCATCTAACAGCATATCATTCTCCTTACTTTAGTATTGCAGATATCATCTGCCAAAGTTCTTCTTTTGTTTCATAGGATTGAATATGAAAGTAGGGGTCCCCTGTCAGCATTGCGCTTAATTCTACTTCAGAGTGCCGATAAAAGATATAGACAGGCTTCAGATTCTTTTCGGCATATGCCATTTCATAGCCGACGCCTAAAGATGGATGCGTGCATTCCGCAATGACAAGATCACATTCTCTTAACCATGCAGTATCTTTATCATAGATTGCCTGATCTTTCGAACGTCCATGTTCCATGGCACTATGATGAATGTCACCGACCTGTTCGGTCAGCACCTGATCCGTCTGATTGATCTTGGAAATGATCTCATGATAGAAGGCAGTATCGTTCTGTCCGCCGCGGATCGAGCCGGCAAAGTAGACTTTCTTGTTCATAGAATTTCTCCTTTTCTGTAGTACTATTGTAGCAGAGGTCATGAAAATGGATGAACTGAAAGAAAAGACAGCTGCGAGCAGATATGTATATCATGGGAAGATCTTGAAATTAAGAGAAGATCAGGCACAGATGCCGGATGGAAAAATCTATGACAGAGAAGTCGTGGAACATCCCGGCGGTGTCGGCATTGCCTTGGAAGATGAAGATGGAAAGTTCTTTTTTGTAACACAGTGGCGATATGCCCAGAAAACGGTCACTTTGGAATATCCTGCCGGCAAAAGAGAACCAGGAGAAGATGATCTGCATACAGCGCAGAGAGAGATCATTGAAGAGACGGGCTATGAAGGAACAGACTGGAAATACCTTGGCCTGATCTATCCGACACCTGCCTATGATACCGAGACTATTGGCATGTACTATGCGAAAAAAGGAAAGTTCATCGGACAGAACTTAGATGAAGATGAAGCTATCAATCTATCCAAGTTATCTTTAGATGAAATCACCGATAAGATCGTCAAAGGCGAAGTTCATGACAGCAAGACCATTGCGATGACTTTCTTAGTGAAAGAAAAGAAAGAGAAAGGAATTCTATAATGAAAAAAATCGAGATTAAAGATCTATTGAAATACCAGTTTCCAGAGAACCTGCAGTATAACGAAAAGGGAGATCTCTTAGCTTTTCAGGTCGCATACAGCGATGAGAAGAAGAACAGCTATCGAAGAGATGTGCATCTGATCAAGAATGGCAGAGATATTCAGCTGACCAGTACACTGAATGCGTCCATCGTACTGTGGCTTGATGATGCACATATGATCCTAAGAAGAAATACCGAAGAGACACAGCCGGACACGACAGATCTATATATCATTGATGTCAATGGCGGCGAAGCACAGAAATGGATCACGCTTCCTTTCGGTATGAGCGAGATGAAGAAAGTATCCAGCAATCGCATGATCGTTTCAGCTTCCATTGATTATAAAGATCCGGATGCGTATAAAGATACGGAAGAAGAGAAAAAGAAAAAAGCAGACGAGAAAAAGAAAGATGCTGATTATCAGATCGTTGATGAAGTCCCGTATTGGATGAATGGCGCAGGGTTCATTGATCATCAGAGAATGGCATTGTTCGATGTAACGATCGAACCGCTTGCCATCAAGAGAATTACGCCGGCATCGTTTGATACAGACTCTTTCATTGTGGATGATACAAAAGTGTACTATACCGGCAATGCAAGAACACGGCGCATGTCTTTATATAACAAACTGTATTCCTACGATACGGTGAAGAAAGAAAAGACATGCCTGTATGGAAAGAGCGATCGCAGTATCGGGAATCTTTACGTGATGGATGGAAAGCTCTATTGCCAAGAGACTGACATGCAGGCATACGGTGTCAATGAAACAGGTACGCTCGCTGTCTTCCAGCATGGGACGTTCCAGGAGATATGCAAACCAGAATACTCTTTATATAACAGCGCGGCTGGCGATACGCTGCTGGGCGGCGGAAAAGAAGCGGAAGTCATTGATCATCGAAGGATCACGATTGCTACGATCGAAGACCATAATGAAATTGTTTCCCTGGATGCAGACATGCATGCAGAAAAGATATACAGTGCACAGGGAATAGTCAGCTGTCTGGCATGCAATGGAAAGAAGATCGCTTTTATCAAAGAAGACTGGGATCATTTAGGAGAAGTCTATGAGATCGATCTGAAGGGAAAGAATGAGAAGAAACTGACATGCCTGAATGATGAGAATATCAAGAGCAGATATATTGCCAGACCGAAGAAGATCAATTACACATCGCAGTCAGAAAAGCTCCATGGCTGGGTGCTGCTGCCGGAAGGATTCAATGCAAAGAAGAAATATCCAGCCGTCCTAGATGTCCATGGCGGACCAAGAGCAGTCTATACAGAAGCGTTCTTTCATGAGATGCAGGTATGGGCAGCGAAAGGATATGTCGTATTGTTCACCAACATCAGAGGATCAGATGGACGCGGTGATGAATTTGCGGATATCCGAGATCAGTATGGCAGCGTCGATTTCCAGGATCTCATGGATTTCACGGATGCCGTTCTGAAGAAGTATCCGAATATCGATCCAAAGAAGCTCTGTGAAACAGGCGGATCCTATGGCGGATTCATGACCAACTGGATCATCGGACATACCGATCGTTTCTGTGCCGCCGCTTCGCAGAGAAGTATTGCCAACTGGGTATCTATGAGCTTTATTTCGGATATCGGCCTGTATTTCGGACCGGATCAATGCGGTGCTTCCGGCTTGTTCGGTGAAAAGAATACAAAGAAACTTTGGGAACATTCACCTTTAGCCTATGCGGATAAAGCGAAAACACCGACCCTGTTCATTCACAGTGATGAAGATCATCGCTGCCCATTGCCTGAAGGCATGCAGATGATGCAGGCATTGGCTGAACGCAATATTGAGACACGCATGGTCATCTTCCATGGCGAGAATCACGAATTGAGCAGAAGCGGAAAACCTCTGCATCGGATCAAGCGCTTAGAAGAGATCACCAATTGGTTTGATATACATACAAAGTGAGGGGAAAATGAAAATAGGAATAATCGGAGCCATGGATGTAGAAGTATCACATATCAAAGAAAGCATGATGATCAGCAAAGAAGTGAAGATTGCTGGTCAGGAATACTGTGAGGGAACGATCGGCGGAATGGATGCGGTCGTCGTAAAATGCGGCGTAGGAAAAGTCAGAGCTGCGATGAGCGTGCAGGTCTTATGCGATCTGTTCCGCGTTGATGCCATTATCAATACAGGTGTCGGCGGATCGCTGAACAATGATCTGAATATCGGTGATATCCTGGTATCTAAAGATGCTGTCTATCATGATGTGGATGCGACAAACTTTGGCTATGCATTGGGTGAAGTGCCCTCATCGGGATGCCTGTATTATAAGGCAGATAAAGAACTGATTGAAAAAGCATTGGCGGCAGTGAAGGCCGCGGCACCGGATGTCAAAGCTATGCCGGGACGGATTGCTTCGGGCGATGCTTTCATTCATACGAAAGAAAAGAAAGAGTGGATCCGCAAGAACTTCACTGCAGACTGCTGTGAAATGGAAGGCTGTGCAATTGCTCAGGCATCCTATCTGAACAATGTCCCCTTCGTTATTATCAGAGCGATCTCTGATAAAGCAGATGAGAGCGTGGCAGAAAGCTATGATCTGTTTGAAAGCAAAGCAGCCGAGCACTGTGCAAAGATCACCGCATATATGATCCAGAATATGAAAAAAAACTGAGGCATGTGCTTCAGTTTTTCAATCTTTATTTACTAAGTATATACCGACGCATACAAGCAGCAGTGCGGCATACAGATGCCAGCCAAGGGCAGTTGGATCTTCCTGCAGGAAGACAGCAGAAGACAGAATGCCGAAGATCGGATTGGTAAAGCTGAAGACCGATACTTTGGAAACAGGATGGTACTTTAACAATAATCCCCAAAGCGAATATGCTGCCGCACTTAAGAAGCCAAGATAGAACAGCAATAGATAGGCTGTGCTGTTTACAGGGGAAAGCGTACCGCCCATGCAGTATCCAACAGCAGCCATGAGGAGACCGCCGAAGAAGAACTGCCATCCGCAGATCAATACCGGTGATTCATCTGCAGAATACTTCTTGATCAATACTGTAGCCATACTGGCCGCAATGGTCGAGAAGAGAATAAAGCCTTCGCCATTCCATTGAAAGTCCAGGGTCAGTGTCTGTCCATTCAGATTGATCAGGAGCACACCGAGAAACCCTGGCAGACAGCACAGCAGTTTCTTGGCAGTGTTCTTTTCATTATGCAGAAAGATCGCACTTAGGATAATGGTAAAGAAGACCAAAGAAGATTCTATGATGGAAGACTTTACGCCGCTGGCATGTGCTAAGCCGCCATAGAAGAAGAAATACTGCAGCACAGTCTGGAAGAGACTGACCATAAAGATCTTTGAGATGTTCTTCTTATTCGGCAGAAGCAGTTTCTTCGCCGATAAGGAACCAATGCATAGAGTCAGCAGACCAGCCAAGGTAAAGCGGATGCCGGCAAACAGGATCTGCGAAGCAGTATCCGATGAAGGAATCTGGAACAGCTGATAGCCGATCTTGATCGCTGGGATTGCCGTCCCCCACAGCAGATTGCAGAACAGGGCAGTAACGACAAGCATAAATGTATTTTGCAGTATCGATTTCTTTTCCATAATAGCTTCAATCATACAGCAGTTGATCCATTGACACAAAAGAAAATAACGATCCTGACAATCGTTATTTTGTTTTCCCTATAAGCCAATCCAATGCATTGATCCTGCGGATACCGTCATAATCTGCTTCAGGATCTTCATCGAGGGTCAAAATGAATTTTGGATAATGATCATGGATCTGCTGCAGAGATGCTAATGCTCTTGCTAAAGTATGTGGATCTCTGACGGTTGCTGATACTTGATAATAAATGATTTCCTTTTGATTCATCGCAACAAAATCTACTTCAAGTGTATCTATTTTTCCTGTATAAACGTCATATCCACGGCGAAGCAATTCTAAGTAAATTACATTTTCAAGAATGTGACTAGTATCTGCAGAATGAGAACCCAAAAGTATTGAAAAGCATAAAGAAATGGGAATACAATCCCAAAACTATTCAATGCTTGCTGCTGACGGCATGCAGCAGATCCAGCAACAATCGATCAGCAATTGCCTTTGTTTTTCCGTTCTGATCATACTCAGGATTGAATTCGACCAGATCATAAGAAGAGATCTGAGCAATATGCTGCATGAAATAGGTGTTGGTCTGCTGTGCTTCTTCCAGTGTCAGGCCAGCGGCGACCGGTGTAGATACACCAGGTGCCAAAGCACTGTCGATGGCATCAATGTCATAGCTGACATGGATCTGGCCATGGTCATTGCCGGCAATCTGAAAGGCTTCCTGCATGATCTGCTGCATGCCAAGCCGATGGATATCCGGCATGGTAAATACCGTGATCCCTGCATCCTTGACATTGACGGCTTCCTGTTCATCAATACTGCGGGCACCGATGACAACCGTTCTCTTCGGGTCATAGCATGTACCATGGAAAAAAGTACGGAAGTCGGCGCAGTCATATCCTGTAATGCAGGCTAAAGGGAAGCCATGGACATTTCCGGTGATCGTAGACGCAGGGGTATTGTAGTCAGTATGGGCATCGATCCAAATGATCCCGAGGTCATTGTTCTCTTCCTTGGCGGCTAAAGCACTGCCAATGGCGGCAGCGTGGTCTCCGCCAACTGTTATAGGGAATCTGTTTTCTTGGATCCCCCTTCTGACTTCATGATAGAGCTGTTCGTTGAAATGATTGATCTCTGCTTCGTTTTTGCGGTGGTCCTGCGGATCAGTGCTCTTTATGACAGATGGTGATGGATATACCATGCGGCATTCTGCGCCGGCTTTCTCGGCAGTCTCTGCCAAGGCATCCGCACCCCAGCGAGCGCCATCAATATGGCAGCCAAGATCTATGCACGCTCCAAAAACAATTGCTTTCATTCTTTCCCTCCCGATGGCAATGAAATACAAGTGTCAATTCGCTTCTTTTTCTCATCATAGCAGAAAGAAAATGCGGCAGAACAAAGAGCAGCCGTCAAATAGTCATATACATGAGATTGTATAGGTATATAATGATTCCTGCAGATCAGTGCTCTGCCGAGAGTAGCAGCTACCTCTCGTTAACTAAAATAAGGAGATGATTTTAAATGAGCACAAGAACATTTTCACGCGTTGCAATGATTGCGGCGATCTACACCGTATTAACACTATGTCTGGCACCAATTTCATTTGGCAACTTTCAGATCCGGATCTCGGAAGCATTGACGATGCTGCCGCTGATCTATCAGCCAAGTATTATCGGAGTTGCCTTAGGATGCTTCCTGAGCAATCTGATTGGTGCGATGATGGGACTGAATCCAACCGGGCTGATCGATGCTGTGGTAGGTACAATGGCTACCTTAGGGGCAGCTTACTGTACATGGAAACTGAAGGACCTTCTGGTCCAGAAAGTGCCATTGGCAGCGATGTCGATGCCGGTCATATGGAACTTTGTATTTGTCGGTGCAGAATTGGGATATCTGATGATGCCGGACAATGTATTGCTTGGAACAGTCATTTTCGGAGGAGAAGTAGCAGTAGGAGAGATCGTAGCTGTCATCCTGGGCTTCTTCCTGAACAGAGTATTTGTAAAGACAAAGATATTCGAGAAGTGAGAACAGGAGAGATCCTGTTTTTTTTGTATTGACGGTTGAATTAATTGTATTATAGTGAATAATACAAAAGGAGAAGACAGAATGATCCTGAAATTTGATTTTGCCAGCAAAGTGCCGCTGTATCTGCAGCTGCGCAATCAGATCGTTATCGGCATTGCCGAAGGAAAACTGAGCCCAGGAGAGAAACTGCCTACAGTCAGAGCTTTGGCAGATGAATCCGGCATCAATTCAATGACGGTCTCAAAGGCATATCAGCTTTTAAAACAGGAGAATTATATTGTGACAGATCGGCGGGGCGGCACAGCAGTTGCCAGCCAAACACCAGAAAAGGTAGATGCACGGACAGTGCATGCACTGCGTCTGCATATTTCCGAACTGCGTATCTCCGGCATGAGCAAAGAAGATGTGTTGGACCTCTGCGCAAAGCTTTATGAAGAAGGTGATCAGAAATGACAATGAAGATAATTCTTTGGCTGAGTACAGGCTGGATCCCGATCATTACCGGGATCATGCTGATCAATGAAACAAAGTTCAAGAAAAATATAACAGTCGGCGTCACTCTTCCATATGAAGCAAGAGAGGATGCAGATGTTCTGCAGATCCTGAAACGATATCGCAGAGGCGTGGAAGCTGTATGCGGATTTCTGCTGGTTCTTTCTTTGATCTGCTTCTGTTTCAGTTCAGAGACGGTACTGATGACAATCTGGATGATCTGGATCGATCTGGCAATTATTCTGCCATATGTTCCATATGCGATCACCAATATACAGCTGAAGGAAGTGAAAGAGAAGAAAGGCTGGAAAAGATCTGAAGAACAGAGGACAGCTGCGGTAAATCTGTCGGCGATGCCTTCATATTCCTGGATCTCACCTTGGGTCTTTGCGCCAGCTGATCTGATCTGTCTGGCATTGATTCTCTTTGATCCAAGCATGTTCTTGATGTATCTGATATTTGCCGGATGCTGTGCCTTCTGCTGGTTCAGCTACCGCTATCTGTACCGCAATAAAGCAGAACTGGTCGATGAAAACACAGACCTGACCATTGCCTTGAGCAATATTCGCCGATACAACTGGGGCAAGACATGGATCCTATGCAGCTATGCAATGTCCATCTATGCGATCGTCATGTGCTTCTTTGTTTCCTATCCGATCATCAGTATGATCATGATCGTTGCTGTTACCGCGATCCTCTGTATCTGTACCTACCGGATTGAATTCAAGACGCGCCATCTGCAGGAAAAACTGACGAAAGATTCTGGTCGGCAATGGTATGCCGATGAAGATGATCATTGGATCTTTGGTATCTTCTATAACAATCCGGATGATTCTCGCCTGCTGATCAATCAGCGGATCGGTATCAATTCAACGGTCAATCTAGCAAGACCGCTAGGCAGGCTGATGTATATTCTGCTGGCATTGGTCATTGCGGCACTTCCTTTCACAGGTGTCTGGATGGATTCCATCGGAACCCAGGATATTTCTATGCAGATCACGGAGAATCAGCTGACTGTGAAGTCAGGCTTTACATCCTATCGTATTGAAACAGATGAGATCCGATCTATTGAATTGATGGATGCCCTTCCGACGAATCTGCATCGTAAGATGGGAACCGGCATGGATTGCTATCTGGAAGGGAAATTCACTGCTGATGAGATTGGGGATGTTACGGTGCTGTTAGACCCGGAGGTCTCTCCGTATCTGCTGATCCAGATGGAGGATGATCAGTATTATCTCTTTGGCACCAGAGATGGGGAAGAAGCAGAAGCAGCATATGATATACTGAGAAAATAACTGTGGACAGAGCAATCTGGGACCATACGAAATACTTTCCAATTAGAGAGGGATAAAATATGTTAGAAATCAATAATCTCCACAAATCTTTCGACAAGAAAGAAATTCTTCATGGCGTATCATTGAATGTAAAGGATGGCGAGATCTTTGGCTTTATCGGACAGAACGGTGCTGGCAAGACAACGACCATCAAAAGTGCTGTCGGCATTCTGGACTTTGAAGAAGGAACGATCACGATCAACGGGATCAATATCAAGGAACATCCTTTAGAAGCCAAGAAAATAACAGCCTATCTGCCGGATAATCCAGATCTGTATGAAAATCTGAGCGGCATCCAGTATCTGAACTTTATCGCGGATGTTTTTGAGATCTCTTCGGAACAGAGAGAAGCAAGGATCAGTGAATATGGCAAAGAACTTGGCATCTATGACAATCTGGGCGATCAGATCAAATCTCTGTCGCATGGCATGAAGCAGAAGGTCGCCATTGTATCGGCATTCATGCATGATCCAAAGCTGCTTGTTCTGGATGAACCATTTGTTGGCTTGGATCCAATTGCTTCGCATACGATGAAAGAAAAACTGAGACAGCTGTGCGATAAGGGCGGATCGGTCTTCTTCTCTTCACATGTATTGGAAGTGGTTGAAAATCTATGTGACGAAATTGCCATCCTGAAATCAGGTTCCGTTATCTTAGATGGCAAGACAGCAGATCTTTTGGCACAGTCCGGCACATCATTGGAAGAGCTCTTCCTGGAGCGTGCAGAATGAATCACTATTGGCTGATCACAAAAGTCCAGCTGATGAATATCTTCAAACAGTCCAATCGGAAGAATAATCTGCTGCACTTAGGAAGCTATACGATCGGTGTTCTTGTAATGGCTGCACTTGGTATCTATTACTCCACGATGCTGTTCTCTTCCATGGAACCGGAAGCGTACAGTACGGTACCGATGCTCATGGCATATGTGGCAACGGTGCTGATCTTTGTTATGGGTACTTCTTCTTCCCGCGGAATGCTGTTCGGCTTCAAAGATCTGGATCTGCTGAAAGCAATGCCGTTCACAGATAAAGAGATCGTATTCTCCAAGCTGGCCGTCTTTACTTTGACCGAATTTGCCTATGCAGGTGCTTTCTTTATACCAGTCATCATTATTTTCGGCATCAAAGCAGGCATGGGCATTCTGTTTTATCTGCTGGCACTTCTTGGCTTTATTTTCCTTCCTTTCATTCCGATCGCCCTGTCTTCTTTGATCGGCATGGGAATGGAACGGCTCAGTGCAGGAAAAAAACATTCTGATCTGATCCGGAATATCACAGCAGTTCTTTTCTTCCTGGCCATCTATGCCGGATCCATGTACATGAGCTTTCAAAGTGATGGACTGACAGATCTCGGAAATATCAATTCATTTTTAGGCAGTATACTGCTTCCGGCCAAGTGGTATATGGAGGGCGCGCTTGAAGAAAATGTTCTGCCCGTGCTTGGCTTTGCGGCATTGTCAGCTGCGGTCTATGCGCTGTTTGTATATTTCTATGCAAAATCTGTTATGAAGATCAATGCTTTATCTGGGCAAGGCTATCATGTTAAGGGCTTTAAGGTAAAGAGAGTCAAACGGAACAATGTCTTTGGGGCATTGGTCAATAAAGAAAAGGATCGGTTCTTCAAGAATTTCCTCTATGTCTTCAATACTGCTTTTGGAATGTTCCTATTGGTTGGCGGATCCATCTATCTGATGTTTGCTCATAATGCGACAGTTGCCATGCTGAGCGAGATCATCGGCGATGATGCATCTATTAACGTGATGATGTCGCAGCTGTTCATTCTGGCCATTGTCATGCTTGGTGAGATGACATGCACAACAAGCTCTTCGATTTCTTTGGAAGGAAAAAGTCTCTGGATCATGAAGACACTGCCGGTAACGACATCACAGGTCTTCTGGTCAAAGATGATGATCAATATTCTGCTGATCGTGATCCCAAGTTCGATCTCTCTGATCCTGCTGGGCATCGTCTTTGGTTTCCAATGGCTCTATTATATCTGCGGTCTTGCGTTTATTGCGGCAGCGGCATTTGGCATCAGTATGTTCGGTCTGCTGATGAATCTTGCCTTCCCGAAATTAACATATGAGAATGAACAGGAAGTGATCAAGCAGTCAATGCCTGCCTTCCTCGGTGTCATGGTACCGATGTTCGTTGGCATATTGATGCTGATGGGATTCTTCCTGCTTGGGCCGGATATGGATGGTCTGTTCTATATCTATTTGGCTGGCTTTGCGGTCTTGGATATTGTGATGTATGCGATCCTGATGAGCGCAGGAAAAAAGAAATACAATTCTCTGAGCTGAGGATCAGCCTGTATGCGGATGGTGAGAAAACCTTCTGCAGCAGGCTTTTTTTGTGGATGCAACTGACAGTTGACACATTTCCAAGTAGAATTGGTAGTGTGCAATCAAGAAAATAAGTACGCTCTATGTGCTGGAGGAAACAAATATGATATTCGCAGAAAAGATTACGTTATTAAGAAAGAAGAATGGATGGTCGCAGGAAGAATTGGCGAATCAGATCCATGTATCAAGGCAGTCTGTATCGAAATGGGAGAGCGCGCAGGCAGTTCCTGATCTGGAGAAGATCCTGCTGCTGAGCCAGATCTATGGGGTCAGTACAGATTATCTGCTGAAGGACAGTATCAATGAAGAAGAACCAATACCGGCACAGGAAGATGCAACATCGAACCGTACGATATCAATGGAAGAGGCCAATGACTATCTGGCTGTCAAAGCGAAAGCAGCGCACAGTATTGCACTTGGTGTCATGCTCTGCATTATTTCACCCATCTGTCTGATCCTGCTGTCTGCTCTGCAGGAAGCACAGGTACTGAAGATCAGTGAAAATATGGCAGCCGGGATCGGATTGTGCGTATTGATCCTATTGGTGGCATGTGCGGTGGCGGTCTTTATCCTGACAGGTGAAAAGACCAAACAGTATGATTGGCTGGAGAAAGAAGATTTTGAAACAGCCTATGGTGTGGATGGCATGGTGCGGGAAAGAAAGAAAAGCAGCAGCGACAGTCATACATATGGCATGATCGCGGGCATTATATTATGCATCCTATCCGTACTGCCGATCTTTGCGGCCTTGCTGCTGGGAGAAAATGAAGTGCTGATGATCTGTGCTGTCTGTATGCTGCTGGCGATTGTCAGTATCGGTGTCATGATCATTATCCGTTCGGATATGTCCTGGGCAGCGATGAAGTGCCTCCTGCAGGAAGAGGACTATACAGCTGCCGAAAAGAAAAAGAATGCACATTTGGACAAAGTTGCCAGTGCTTATTGGTGTGTGATCGTAGCAGGCTATCTTGCCTACAGTTTCCTGACCAATGACTGGAAACGAAGCTGGATCATCTTTGCGGTAGGAGGTGTCTTCTATGGGGCAGTTGCCGCCATCGATCAGGCATTCTTCCATCATGGTGAAAAATAATATATACATATATAAAAATATCGACAGCTGATCTGCCGATATTTTCTTTACTTCTCATTCAGTATGCATGCTCCGTTTGTAGCAATGACATTTTTATACCAATCAAATGATTTTTTCTTATATCTCCTGAATGTACCATTGCCATTATCATCGCAGTCCACATACACAAAGCCATAGCGCTTGGACATCTGCTTGGTCGATTCTGATACCAAGTCAATGCATGCCCAGCTAGTATATCCTAACAGTTCTACACCATCTTCATGGATGGCATCATACATTGCCTTGAAATGATCGCGGTAGTAATCAATATGTCCCTGATCATTGACCGTCATATTTCCATGTTCATCTTTGATCAGTTCTTCTTTTTCTCCGACACCATTTTCAACAATGAACAATGGTTTGCGATAGCGGTCATAGAGATCCACCAATGAAATGCGCAGACCGATGGGGTCTGTCTGCCAGCCCCACTCACTGGCTGACAGATATGGATTCCTGATTGCAGTCATGGTATTGCCAGCTGTCGTCTGCAGGCCTGTATCATTTTTAGCAACACAGCTGGAAGAATAGTAGGAGAAGGAAATAAAATCAACAGGATATGCTTTCATGATCTTCAGATCTTCTTCTGTCATAAGGATATGCAGACCATGATTCTTGAATCTTGCCAATAGGTAGGAAGGATATTCGCCGAATACCTGTGTATCGCTGTAGCAGTAGGTAGAACGCATCCTCTGCTGTGCTTCCAGAACATCCTCTGGACGGCAGGAATATGGGTAGTACGTCAGTTTTGTCAGCATGCATCCGACCATTGCCTTCGGATCTTTTTCATGAATATATTTGGTGGCCAAAGCAGAAGCGACAAACTGATGATGCATGGACTGAAAGATGACTTCCTCCCAATTCTGATCTTTGAATTTATCTCTGATCAGGCCGCCGGTCGTATAAGGATGGCGGATCATGCTGTCGACTTCATTGAAAGTCAGCCAATACTTCACCTGTCCAATGTAGCGATCCACGATCGTCTTGACAAAGTTCATAAAGAAATCAATTGTCTGTCGGCTGTACCAGCAGTTATACTTCATTGCGAGATTCAGCGGCGGTTCATAGTGAGAGATGGTGACCAATGGTTCAATATGATATTTCTTCAGCTCTGCAAATACTGCATCATAGAATCTCAGCCCCTCTTCATTCGGCTTGGCATCATCGCCATTGGGATAGATGCGGGACCAGGCAATCGAGAAGCGGAATACTTTGAAGCCCATCTCTGCTAATAGGGCAATATCCTCTTTATAGTGATGATAGAAGTCTGAACCATGTCTCTTTGGATAATGCTTCAGATCATCAGGATGAGAAACAGCTTCTTCAATATCTTTCAGCAGTGTTTCGTTCTGCTTCTGATAATCCTGGACATCCTCATCCAGATGGGAACGCGCACAGTCTGCTACAGACCATCCTTTGCCGCCCTCATCCCAGCCGCCTTCAAACTGATTGGCTGCGGTAGCACCGCCCCATAAGAATCCTTCCGGAAAATGTTTTTCTGACATACATGATCTCCTTCGTACCTTATTATAAAGTTGATTGCCTGCGTACTGGATATATTTCTTGATCTGGAACTTATTTCAGAATGATCCAATATCCATTCTTGTTCACCCACAGAAAGCTGCTTGCATTCCTTTTTGAAGTACAGCATATAATCATTTAAGCGATAGATAAATAGATAGAAAACAGATATTTCAGAATGGTGTGCTACACTGAATAGGAAAGAAGAAGACCATGTCGCAGACAACGAAAAAAGCCTTAGAAGGATCTTTAAAACATCTCTTATTAGAGAAACCTTTGGATAAGATCACGATCAGTGATATAGCCGAAGACTGCGGGATCAACCGCATGACGTTCTACTATCACTTTAAAGATATCTATGATTTGGTGGAATGGTCATGCTACGAAGATGCGGCACGGGCATTGGCTGGTCATAAGACCTATGATACTTGGCAGCAGGGATTCCTGGAGATCTTTAAGGCAGTAAAAGAAAATAAACCGTTTATAACAAATGTCTATCAGTGCGTATCACGCGGACAGATCGAGAAATACTTAGATAAGGTGACATATGAACTGCTGATCAATGTTGTCAATGAAGCAGCGAAAGAAATGGCGGTTGATGATCAGGATAAAGAGTTTATTGCGAACTTTTACAAGCATGCTTTTGTGGGCCTGATGCTGGATTGGATCGGTGAGGATATGAAAGAAGATCCGGAAGAGATCGTTGATGCTTTATCAAAGCTCATGCAGGGGAATTTCCATCGTGCTTTGGAAGCATATAAGAGAAAATAATATAGATACATCAAAGAGACCGGTTTGATAAAGAAAGCATCAGATCGGTCTTTTTGTTTATCGAAATGAAAATTTAAACAGATATGATGAAAGTACAAAACAGGAGGATAACAGTATGTATTATTCAAGCGGCAACTATGAAGCATTTGCCCGTCCGGAAAAACCGGAAGGCGTAGATCACAAATCAGCGTATCTGATTGGTACAGGCTTAGCAGCGCTCTCGGCTGCATGTTTCCTGGTCAGAGATGCACAGATGCCAGGCAAACAGATCCATATCTTTGAGAAGGATGCACTGCCAGGCGGCGCATGCGATGGCTATAAATATCCTGGTGTCGGCTATGTGATGCGCGGCGGACGTGAAATGGACAATCACTTTGAATGCATGTGGGATCTGTTCCGTTCCATTCCATCTATTGAGACCGAAGGCGTCAGTGTATTGGATGAATACTATTGGCTGAATAAGAAGGATCCGAACTACTCTTTATGCAGAGCAACAGAGAAGCAGGGACAGGATGCTCATACCGAGAATAAGTTTGGCCTGAGCGATGCGGCCCAGCAGGAGATCCTGAAACTATTCTTCACACCGGATGAAGATCTCTATGATAAGAAAATTACAGATTTCTTTGATGATGAAGTACTGAATTCCAATTTCTGGATGTATTGGCGGACGATGTTTGCTTTTGCCAATTGGCATTCTGCTCTGGAAATGAAGCTCTATTTAAAGAGATATGTTCATCATGTGGGCGGCCTGCCTGACTTTACGGCACTGCGCTTTACAAGATACAACCAGTATGAATCAATGATCCTGCCTATGGTCAAGTATCTGCAGGACCATGGTGTGCAGTTCCACTTCAATACGAAGGTAACAGATGTAAAGTTCGATGTAACAGGAGCTAAGAAATTAGCGAAGAACATGACTGTTCTGCATGAAGGAAAAGAAGAGACGATCGATTTCACAGAGAATGACTATCTCTTTATCACCAATGGCGGCAATGTTGAAAATTCTACGATCGGCGGACAGGATAAAGCATGTGTCTTTAACAAGGACATTCAGCCAGGCGGCGGCTGGGATCTGTGGCGCAGAATTGCAGCTCAGGATCCATCTTTCGGCCATCCGAATAAGTTCTGCGGCGATCCAGAGAAGACAAACTGGATGGGCGTGACCGTCAATACACTGGATCAGAAGATCATTCCTTACATTAAGAACATTACAAAGCGTGACCCATTCACTGGCAAAGTCGTCACCGGCGGCATTGTCACCGTCAAGGATTCTTCCTGGCTGATGAGCTGGACGATCAATCGCCAGCCGCAGTTCAAAGAACAGCCGAAAGATCAGTGCTTAGTATGGGTCTATGGCCTGTTTACAGACCGTCCAGGCGACTATATCAAGAAGCAGATGAGAGACTGCACAGGCAAGGAAATCTGTGAAGAATGGCTGTATCACTTAGGCGTACCGACAGATCAGATTGAAGATCTGGCTTCTAATTCAGCCAATACAGTGCCTACCATGATGCCGTTCGTCAGTTCCTTCTTTATGCCAAGAGCTGCCGGAGACCGTCCGAATGTTGTCCCAGATGGCGCAGCGAACTTCGCTTTCTTAGGTCAGTTTGCGGAAACAAAGAGAGATACGATCTTTACGACAGAATATTCCATCCGTACCGGCATGGAAGCTGTCTATACACTGATGAGAGTTGACCGCGGGGTCCCAGAAGTATGGGGAAGCACGTATGATGTACGTGATCTGCTGAATGCAACAATACAGCTGAGAGACGGCCATCCAATCACAGAAATGCAGCTGGGCTTTAAAGAAAAGATCGCTGTCAAGGAAGGTCTCAAGAAGATCGAAGGCACAGATCTTGAGAAGCTTTTGAAAGAGTATCACGTTATTTAAACTAAATTGACCGCAGACCAGATGATCTGCGGCCTTTTCTTTGTCTTGCATACAGGTACAGCACTGTACAAAAGAGTGCAGATAGCGATGAAAGGAAATCACTTCATGGAAACCAGCATCTGCTGCAGCTGAGAATCAATCGATGCATCCCATCAGCACGGCATTTAGTTTCTGCGGGATGAGCAAAGTATGGACTTCTATAAGCCATATATTAGCGAAGAATAAGCGTGTTCATGATATAATAGCGGCATATGGAAAAAGGGAAATTCATAACATTTGAGGGACCGGATGGAAGCGGAAAGACAACGGTATCGAAGGCAGTATGCGAACGATTGTCAAAAGAAGGCTATACGGTCCAGTATACAAGAGAACCAGGCGGCTCTGATATTGCGGAGCAGATCCGAAAGATCATCCTGGATCCAGCCAATACAGATATGGATGTAAGGACCGAAGCATTGCTGTATGCAGCAAGCAGACGTCAGCATCTTATGGATATTGTTCTGCCGGCATTGAACAAAGGGATCAATATCATCAGCGACCGTTTTGTGGATAGTTCTTTGGCATATCAGGGGTATGGCAG
Source organism: Solobacterium sp. (assembly GCA_022486705.1). GTDB lineage: Bacteria > Bacillota_I > Bacilli_A > Erysipelotrichales > Erysipelotrichaceae > Bulleidia. Next base: position 45,335 of record JAKVKC010000007.1, read on the forward strand.
AGAGATCGGTATAGAGGAAGTCTATGCCATCAATCAATTTGCGATTGAAGGACACATGCCGGATAAGACGGTCTTTCTGAATATTGATGCTGAAACAGGACTGAAACGGATCAATGCAAACAGGACATATTTAGATCGCTTAGATCAGGAGAGCGTTGCTTTTCATCAGCGAGTCCATGAAGGGTATCAGAAGGTCATTGAGAAGTATGCGGATCGTATGATCATGATCGATGCCTCTCAAGAGACAGATGCTGTGATCGAGGATGCATATCTGGCTGTGAAAGGAATCTTGGATGCTTAAGGAACTGCTGCAGGAACAGCAGCCGATCGTCTATAAGGCATTGGAAACAGCGTGCTTAGAAAATGAAGTCTCTTCGGCATATCTCTTTGCCGGTCCTTATGGAACGCCAAAGAAAGAAGCTGCGATCCTCTTAGCGGAAAGCATTTTCTGTGAAAAGGAAGGCTTGGCATGTGAGGAATGCAATACATGCCGCAGAGTAAGAGAGAATGTGTATTCTGATCTGATCATTCTGGATGGCAGCGAAGAACCGATCTCGAAAGATATGATCGATGGCATTCAGGAAAAATTCTCTAAGACGGCATTGGAAAAGAATGGACAGCGCGTCTATATCATCTTCAATGCAGAGAATGCCAGCATATCTGCGCAGAACAGCATGCTTAAATTCTTAGAAGAACCAGGTGCTGGGATCACAGCGATCCTGACAGCAGACAATGAAAGCAGACTGCTTCCAACGATCCTGTCCCGCTGTACGATCCTGCCGTTCGTACCGATGAAGCATGAAGGCTATCTGAAGATGGCAGAAGAAGCAGGCATACAGAAGGATGAGGCATATCTGATCAGCCATGTGGCAAAGAATCTGGATGATATCAATGAACTGATGATCGAAGAAGAGGATGGTACCAGGACGCCTTCTTCCGCATATGCAAGTGCTTTGGGGATGTTTCAGCAGTATCTGGATCCGCGGCAGAGAAATGATCTGCTGGTGGACTATGAGATATCCTGGAAAAGCAAAGAACGAGATCCAAAAAAGGCAAAGAAAGAAAATATGGTGATCCAAAATGCTTTCTTTGATCTTATGATGATGTATGGACATGATGTGATCCTGCACAGCAGTCAGGGACCCCAGTGGTATCGCCGGGCATTGGCTGAGGCAAAAGGATCATCTAAGATATATGGAAAGCTGATCATGATCGCTTCAGAAGAAAAGGACAGAGTCAATAAATACAATGACCTGAATCTTCTGATGGACCAGGCTTTCTGCCGATTGGAGGAATTAGACCATGAATCGAGAATTTAATAAAGAAGAACAGACAGAGAACAGACCGAATGAAAAGTATCCTTATTCAGTAGCGGTATGTTTTCGCGGCGCAGGGAAGCCATATTCCTTTGGTACGTATCACACAGATCTGCAGAAGGATGACTGGGTCGTTGTTGAAACAGCACAGGGCGATGAAATGGGCCAGATCGTAGCAGAGCCTTTGAATATTGAAAAGTATGGCCTGCCGATGCCGACCAAGCCGATCATGCGCAAAGCAACGCAGAGAGACCATGAAGACTATCAGGAGAACCTGGAAGAAGAAAAGGCTGCGTTCCGTATCTGCTGTGATGAGATCACAGAGTTGAAGCTGGATATGCATCTGCTGAGTGCACAGTTTACCCTGTCGCACGATAAGATCCTGTTCGTTTATATTGCGGAACAGAGAGTTGATTTCAGAGAACTGCTGAAAAGATTGGGCACGGCATTGAGATGCCGGATCGAACTGCGGCAGATCGGTGAAAGAGATAAGGCAAAGATGGTCGGCGGCATTGGTATGTGCGGTATGGAATGCTGCTGTACAAGATTTAAGAATCATTTTGATGTCATCAGCATCAACATGGCCAAAAATCAGCTGCTGGCATTGAATATTGATAAGCTTTCCGGTATGTGCGGCAAACTGAAGTGCTGCCTGAAGTATGAAGACAATGACTATAAGCAATTGACAGAGGGACTGCCGAAGATGGGATCTCAGGTTGAATATGATGGCGAGATCTATCGTATTACGAACATGAATGTCATGAGCGAAGAAGCCAAGCTGGAGAATCATCAGACAGCGATCTTTATCACTTTGGATGATCTGCGCAATAAAGCAATTCCACGCAAAGGTGCAGTGATGAAGAAGAGAGATCCAAGCTCTGATAAGCCAGCCCATAAGACAGTCATTCATGCAAACCGTCCGGCGGAAGAGCCAAAGAAAGAAGACCGTATCCTGCAGGCACCAGGCAGTGAAGCAGAAGTACGTGCTTTTGGCCGCAAAGAGAATGGCAGCAGTTCACATGGCCGGAACAATGCAAATCATAATCGTGACAATAACAGGAATGCACATGCAAATCGCGGCAATGCAAACGGACGTCGCAGCAATGCTGAGACAAAGAAGCCGGTACAGGAATCTAAAAATGTGACCGTACGTACTTTTGGCCATAAGAAGAAGGATTCTGGGGAGACAAAATGAATCGCCAGCATTCTTTTGAAAATGAGAAGCCAACTCTGTATCTTGTGCCGACACCGATCGGCAATCTCAATGAGATGACGCCAAGAGCACTGGATGTTTTAAAGAGCGTTGATATCATTGCCTGCGAAGATACACGTACCAGCGGACAGATGCTGAAGCATTTTGAGATTGAGAGCCGACTGATCGCCTATCATAACTTCAATGAAGAAGCCAGTACAAATGGGATCCTGGAATTGCTTTCCGAAGGAAAGAATATTGCTTTGATCTCAGATGCAGGATATCCTCTGATCAATGATCCAGGGCAGCGGGTCGTCGCGGCGGCATCCGGCGCAGGATACAATGTTGTGCCGGTATCGGGCGCCAGTGCTTTCTTAAATGCGATCGTGGCTTCCGGCCTTGTCGTACAGCCATTCATTTTCATTGGCTTTCTGCCGCAGCAGCATACGGATCGATTGAAAAAGCTGAGAGAATACAAAGCGTATCCGATGACAATGGTCTTCTATGAATCTCCGCATCGCATTGATAAATGTCTGCAGGACTGCCTGGATGTCTTCGGCGATCGGCAGATGGTATTGGCCCGTGAGCTGACGAAGATCCATGAAGAATTTCTGCGCGGAAAGATCTCAGAGATCCTGCCTGTTCTGCCGGAACTCAAGGGAGAAATGGTCATTGTAATTGATGGCAATCATGAAGATTATTCAAAGGATGTCGATATGAATGCCATTATGGATATGGTGCAGGCGTCGATCGATGCAGGGCTTTCGACCAAAGATGCAATTAAGGAAGCAGCGGCGCGCACGGGCATTGCTAAGAACCGGATCTATGATGAATATCACAGCCGGTCAGGTGAGTGCTGATGTTCATCAGTGCAGCAATGAGCACCATCGCGATCTATCTTGCGGCAGCTGTACTTCCTGCAGTGTTCCTGCTGCGGTATATCTATCGGCTGGATGCGGCGGAGAAAGAACCGCCGGAATTATTAGTGAAACTGATCTTTGGCGGTTTGGGCGCTGCAGTATGCGCACTGATCCTGGAAGAAGTATTTGATTGGCTGATCGGTATCGCAGGCGGCTCCAGTGATGAATTGATCTCGGTATTGATCGAAGCTGGTTCAGTCGCTGTGATCGAAGAATCGATGAAGTATATTTTCTTAAAGAGGATCAGCTGGAATCATCCAGCGTTCAACTATCGCTTCGATGGCATGGTGTATGCGATCTTTGTATCACTTGGCTTTGCCATCCTGGAGAATATTCTCTATGTCTTCTTCAATGGCGGACTGTATGTGGCACTGACCAGAGCGGTCCTGTCGATCCCAGCGCATATGTGCTTTGCGGCATATATGGGCATCTATTACGGCCGGGCCAAAGTCTGCGAGCATGCTCATGATCCAAGCGGTGTGAGATGGAATCTGGCAGCCGGACTGCTGATGGCGATCCTGTTCCACATGATCTATGACGGAACACTGATGTTCGATACGGGAACATCCCTGCTGCTGTTCATAGCTGTCGTTGCCTTTATGTATCTGTATGTATTTCATCGGATCAAGCGCGAAGCAGCGCAGGATGAATCTATTGATTAATGAAGTGGAACTAACTGTGCAGTAAACTCAATTATTTGGAAAAGGAAGTTTAAGAATATAATGCTAAGACTTGATTCCATTGGCAGGAATTAAGCCTTTTAGTTTGCCTTGATTTCGGTATTGTAATAGAGAGTGTGTTCTTTTAAAAATCATCAAGAATATTGAATATTAAGGGGAGTATTCCCAATACTTAGTACAATCGGCACAATAATGAGAGCGTTTGAAATGTATGTTTAACTTGTATTCAATATTCATACTGGATTATACTTTTCAAAGTGTTTTGATTATTTCAGTAGGAGGGGGACCTATGATGAGTCTGAAGTTAAAAAAACAAATAATTAAATTTATTTCAATCTTGATGTCCTTTATATGCATGTTAAGTCTTGTTCAACCAGTATATGCAGACTATAAAGGTACTCAGAAATTAACAGGAGGAACAGCACCAAACAATCTGTATGTGTTTAATACTCTTTCTGTATTTACTGGCGATACGGAGAGTATATATGCAAGTTATGATTCTGGTGAAACATTTGATACAAATACTATATTCACTGTAATAAGCGGAACAGAAAATATTCAAGTAGATAAAAGTGTTGATACAAATAATCAAGCTTCTGTTAAAGGCTTAAAAGCGGGTACATCTGTTATCAGGGTAACTTCCGCCGCGAATACTAAATTAAAAGAAGATGTGACTGTAACGGTGAAAGATGAGGAAGCATATTCTTCGCTTAGCTTTTCAAGTGAATCCACCACATTTAAAATAAATAACAGTGAGTTCCCAAGCTATCAATCTATAAGTTATACAGCAAACCCAGAAAATGTGAATCCGCAGAGATTGACAGCTGTTTCGTCAGATCCAAGTGTTTTTGATGCTGCAGGGCTTGGAAAAGATACTCTTTCCATAAAGCTTTATAAAGAAGGTACTGCTACCTTGACGTTGACCGCTGAAAATGGTGTCTCTGCATCTATTATAGTTACAATACAAGCGGGAAATTATGCAACGGGGTTTAAAGACGATATTCCACATGAAATAACAATTAAACCAAATGAAAAGTTTAATCTAGATAAATTCGTAAGAAATTATGTTGAACCTGAGAATGCTTCAAGTACGGAAAATATTAAATATGCTGTCAATTCATCATATTGTTCTGCAGAAATCAGTGACGGAATATTGGATGATAAAAAACAAGAAACATTCAGCGTCTCAGCAACACTTGAAAATGGCGTGTGCACATTCATACAAGTATATGTTCATGATGATGTGACGGCATTTGATTTTGATATTAAAGAATACTCAATTGCTTCGGATGTAAAATATTTATCTCTTTTGAATCATCTTAAAACCAATTTGTCATCGGCTTCATTAATTGACCCTAACAAAATCACTTGGACATCTTCAAAAGAGAATATTGCTAAAATAAAGAATACTAATGGATTACTTGAGATCTTATCTACAGGAGATACCACAATCACAGCTAAATATAGGGACTTTTCAGCTTCTATGGTGCTTCATGTTATAAACAGAAAGGCTCCAACGTCAATGAGTGTTCTTGGAACATATAAACCATTGGAATTATACGTGGGACAAGTTTATAACCTTTATGTTAATTATGATGGGAGTTATGAATTAACGGATCGTCATACTGATTACACACTATCAAAGGGAAATGACATTGTCAGTATTGATTCTAAAAGTGATAGCAATTCAGTCAACATTACAGCCAATAAAGTGGGTGAAGCTGAGCTTAAAGTGACGTCGCGAGCAAACAAAGAACTGAGTAAAACTGTAAAAATAACGGTTAAAGAAGCTGAACAAGCAACGGCAATAAAGTTTCGGAAATCTGAGATTACGACAACAATTCGCAATGGTAAAGTACCAAACAACGTCTCATATTTAGATTATTCATTAGAACCTTATGCAGCATCTTATACAACATCTCTTAAGTATTCATTTGATGGACCAAATGATTTGTTAGATCAAGTGAAGGTTCAGAACGGCTTTGTTTATTATCGCCCAATCAAAGCTGGAACGACAAATTTGGTGCTTACAGCAGATAATGGCATTTCTTCTTCAGTGAAAATCACGGTATTGGATGGTGATTATGCCACAGGATTTGTTGATCAGAGCTCTATTCAGAAGAAACTGAAGGTTGGCGAAACACTTGATTTTGGTGCTAATATAAGATCCGGACTTGCTCCTGCTGATGAAAAATGCAGCGATGAAAAAATAACGTATTCTATATCGAACAATGGTGTGGGATCTGTTGATGAAAATGGAATAGTTACAGCATTAAAAGAAGGAACCAGTACAGTTACTGCATCCTTAATGAACGGTCAGACAAAATCGGCAACAATCTATGTGCTGAATGATGTCATTGATCTGGAGTTCACAAAAGAGGAAACGTCTATTGCGCTAGATGAACTATATCCAAATGTTGATTCTTTATTGCGTTTGAATAAATCACTAAATGCATATAATATACCTCGTGATGAGCTGAAATGGTCTTCTTCTAATGATGATGTTGCCTCTTTTGTGACGCAGAATGGTTATACTTCGTTCAGATTGAATGGCATAGGAGATACTACAATCTCAGCAACATATGAAGGTCATACAGCCTCCATGATTCTTCATGTAGTGGACAGAAAGATGCCAACTGCTTTTGACTGTGCTGATCAACTGATATTGGATGTTGGTTCTTGTAAAGGACTGAGCAGTGTCTATGAAGATAATGACATCGTGTACAGTGATACAGCTTATGAAGTGATTTCAGGGTCAGATACTATCAATGTTACGCAGGAAAGTAAAGATAATATCGTTGTTGAAGGAATTAAAGCAGGTGAGGCAGAAATTCGACTCACTTCCAAATACAATAAGAACTTAAGTAAAGTTGTCAAAGTTACAGTTGAGTCATGGGATACACAAACCACTAAAATCAGATTGATAGATAAAACAGGAAAAAACATTCTGGAAAACTCTTCTGCAGATGTGATTTTTGGTGCTAAATATGATTTGGAATACAGTAGTAAAACAAGTGGCAAACAAATACCGAATATATTTGAAAATATGCAGAATTCTACCTATTTGCAAACACTAGGCGGAGGCGGTGTACAGGAACTGGATTATGCGTATGCAATAGAGTATTTTGTTCCGTCAAAGCTAGGCGCAGAAACTATAAAAATAGATGACGATCATTCTATAACATTAAATATTGTTTCTGAACCAATCAAGGTGAAGGATGTTGTTTACAACAATGTGGCTGACATTGATACGAATCTTGTAAATCAGTGCGTAAGAACAATGTCAGATAATATCAGCAATGTATCTACTTTATCAGAAAAGAACACGGCAGTCTCGTCAATTCTTGCTTCGAATCCATTGCAAAGCAATACTGTTGTAGATGCTAAGGGAAATGAAACACAAGAATTAGTTGAAGCAGATACAAATTTCTTTACAGGTACTACAGTGCAACTGAAAGATACAACATTGCAATATGATATTACTCCTACTGTGAGTATTCATCAAAAAGATAGTAAAATTGAGCTGGGCTCCACAGAATTAAATGTAACAGAGAATATAAATATGGCATTGCCGGTTGGGAATCTTGTAGATTCATCTGTAACTCAAGTCTATGTGGTTCATGAAAAAAAGGATGGAACGAAGATTGTAAAAATAGGCATTGTTAACAATGGAATAGTAACTTTTGAAAACTCAGATGGTTTTTCTACTTTTGAAATTTTACTGAATACAGAAGTGAACGATGAAAACACGAAACAGCTTATGAACACTGCTGATACAGGAGATGCAACAAATACTCTTTTCTACGCTGGAATAATGCTTATCAGTTCATTCTCCGCATTGGCAATTGTTTTGTTTAAGAAAAAGTATCTTCAGAATTAGGCTGGCAGCTTTGAAACTTCTTATGTGCATGAACATTTCTTACAGCGACTAATGATAAATCCATACTGAATTGGTCACTTTCATGCAATTGTTGTATGATAGTAGGGTATAAAAATAGGGAGTAAAGAATATGTTTGACAATGCACAGTTAGATAAAATGATTATCTTTGCATTAATTGGCATCGTTGTGATCCTGGTCGTTGCAGTATTCGTTTTGGCGGTAAAAAGAAACATCTATTATGTGGATGAGAATGGCAATGAGATCAAGCCGAATAAGAAATTATCTGCCAATGGACAGCCTGTCCATCCAGCTCCGCAGAAGATGACCCCGCTGAAGGCAGATCCGCTTCCGCAGGACTATGACAAAGCTGAACCGCTGGAGGTAAAGGGTTCAGCAGTTACGGGTGCGCTTGTTTCTGTCACGATCAATGGTGCAACATCGGAATCTGAGATCACCAGTTTCCCATGCTTAATGGGAAGAGAGACTTCATCCTGCAATCTGGTCATTTCAGAACCAGCTGTATCAAGAAGACATGCTCAGATCATCGAAGAGGATGGAAATCTGTATTTGGAAGATGTTTCTGAACATAATGGCACCTTTATCAATGGCATCAAGCTTCCGCCTTTAGGCAGAGCACGGATCCATGAAGGGGATCAGATCAGTCTTGGCAGAGCGGAGATTGATGTACAGAAGCTTCTGTATTAATGTATCTATAGGAAGCGCAGAAATGTGCTTCTTTTTCGTTGCAGAACAGAATTCAGGATTTAGATGTTTCAATTCATCTGGGAACATATGATAATAGTTCTGCATAGAAGAGAAATGAAAGTGTAAAGTGAATATATGAAATGTATCCATTGCGGTCATGAAAACAAAGAAGGTTCAAAGTTCTGCACATACTGCGGAGCTCCTTTGACGGTACCATCAGCTGCTTCTTTGGATGCAGCATCTTTTATAGAACTGGCTGAGGCATATACCGGCAATTTAGCTGCCGCAAAAAAGATCGTTTCTGCCAATGCCAATGATATCCGGACGATATCTGAAGCATGTACTGCATGGATCAGAGCGAAAGATCCTGTTCTGTTCCAGAATGCTGAGCCAAGTGAAGCGAACAGTCCTTTGCTGGATGCGATAGGAAAGACAGAAGATACACTGCGGGATCTGGATTATGAAGAACGCATCTGTGTACTGATGCATTGCTTAGAAAAGATGGAACCGCAGGCGATCGCGAATATTTTAAATATTCCGGAGGATGCAGTCCGGTATTATCTGCAGTGTGCGTATGAAAAAACACATCCGACAAAGATCCAGACACCGATCAATCATCCGGATACAAAGAAGAAAGCAGAACGCAGAAAGAGACATGTCCGTCATAGAGACAATAAGGAAGAAACAGAGAACAGTCCAAAGTTTCTGAAGAATATTACCATGCAGACAAAGATCATTGTGGCGGTGATCGCAGCTGTGATCATAGGAAGCTTCCTTGGTATCAAGAACTATGCACATAATGAATATCTCAGGGGCACGGCATTGCTGGCTGAAGAAAAATATGAGGAAGCAGCTGAACCATTGCTGAATGCCAAGAGATACGGCGGCAGTGAAGATGCGGGATTGAAGCTGGGAGATGTGTACTATGCCCAAGGAGACTATACGAAGGCACTGCAGGAATATCTTGCCTGCTCGAGCAGTCAGAAAGGCGTGAAAGATGCGCTGATCCGTACATATGAGAAACTGGCAGATGCGTCTGTAACTGACCGCAACTATGGTACGGCGGCAGAGTATCTGCAGAAGCAGTATGATCTGGATGAGGATGATCATACAAATATTCGTCTGCAGGCTGTGCAGAATAATGGAACTTATACAGATGAGGATGGAAATATCTTCAATGCATGGGGAGACCCTGTTAAGCTGTGTGCGGTGAAGAAGGGCAAGACTCTGTATCAGGTAGACCTGGAATACAATGATGACCGTACATTGAAAGCAATGAAGGAATATGTATCAAACTATACAAGCAAAGTGAATTACAATCAGTTCGCGGATGATCAGAGGATCGAAGCGTCCTGGATCCTGAAGGATGATGGGACTGTGACATATTCGGTAGAAGCAGCTTCTTATGATGAACATGACAATCCTCTGCTGCAGACAGTAACAACTTCTTCCTCTATCAAGAAGACAAATTACAGCTATACCTATGAAGAAGATCAGATCGCTTCTGCATCTGTCAGATCAAGTACAGGAACTGTCAAAGCAGAATATACCTATAAGGATGATCAGCTGGTCGAGATCAAGAATGACGATGGGACATCCACGGTCTATAAATATGACCGCAAAGGGAATCTGGTCCATGAAACAGAAACAGAGGAAAATGGCGATATTATCACAGAGACTGCTTATGAATATGATGACAATGGCAGGGTCAAAGAAAAGACGGTCAAGAGAAATAAAACAGACAGCATTCTGCCGTATGCGGACAATGAAGATATCCTCTATACATATACTGAACAGGGAGATCCATATACATTGATCATCCGGAACAATAACAGTCAGGTGGCCAAAGGCTATTATATTGATGGTACAGGATGGATCATTCTGTACGATACTGCCGAGGAATGAAGGAGAACAGATGAAGAAAATCATGAAATATATGCTGGCTGGCATTGCCGCATGCATACTGACAGCCTGCACCAGCTATAAAACGATCACAGGAAATATCCACGAAAGTGTAGCGACGATGTTCTACCAGTTCACGGTAGAGGACTGCTACAGTACGCTGGCCATTGGGGAACATAAGCCAGAGGATGGAAAAATGTTCGTTGTTGTTTCGGTATCTATTGAAAATACATACAAAGGAAAGCTGTCACTGACGGATCATCACTTCCAGCTGCAGACACTGAGCAGTTCTGATGATGAGGAGGACAGTGAGAGCACGGCATCCGCATCCAGCGATATCAGCTATGTACTGCCGCTGTCAGGATCCTATCTTGCGGACGAACTTCCTAGCAGCTATGACCTTGAACAGTCGGAGACAAAAAAAGGAACGCTTGTCTTTGAAATGCCGGCCACGGAGACGGTCTTCAACTTCTGCTCAGCAGATTATTTCAACTATGGCAGCAGTACTTCTTCCCCATCGACCGGGAATACATATTTTGTACAGATCACACCGGAGGCTCGCTGAGCCTCCTTTTTGTAAAGGAAAGTTAACAGAAATGCACTGAATCTGCAACGTTCAGTTGGTAGAAAATGCTTTTATACTGCATATAATGAAATTATAGATAAGGAAAGTAGGAAAAGTATGCTGAAAGACAATTTACTTACTTTAAGAAAACTGCATCACTATTCCCAGGAAACCGCAGCAGAAAAGATCGGTGTATCACGCCAATCGCTGGCCAAATGGGAGACAGGAGAATCTGTGCCGGATGTGGATAAATGCATGCGCATGGCAGAACTGTATCAGGTATCTTTAGATGATCTGGTGAACTATGCACAGGATAAGAGCGGCCTTGGCATTCCGCCGAAAGGCAAGCATCTGTTCGGATCAGTCACTGTCGGTGAGAAGGGACAGATCGTCATTCCTAAGAAAGCTAGAGAGATCTTTCACATCAAACCAGGCAGCACCATTCTGGTACTGGGTGATGAAGAACAGGGACTGGCTTTGATCTCATCAGAAAAGATGGAAGAACTGATGAGTGAAATTGCACATGCTATAAAGAAAGAGGACTGATATGAGCGAAATACTCCAGGTAAAGAATCTAAGCAAAACGTATCCGAAGTTCCAGCTGAAGGATGTTTCCTTTGCCATGGAACAGGGCTCTATTATGGGATTGATCGGACGGAATGGTGCGGGCAAAACAACGACGATGAAATCCATGCTTGATCTTGTTCATCCAGATCAGGGAGAAGTTCTGTTCTTTGGCCAGTCCATTCATCAGAAAGAGAATACGATCCGGCAGAAGATCGGCTACGCTTCCGGTGCCAATATATTCTATCCGCGCAAGAGGATCGGTGAAATTGCCAAGATGACCAAAACGTTCTATGACAGCTGGAACGAAGAAGCGTATCAGAAATATTTAAAGATGTTCGGCTTAGATGAAACGAAGAAACTGATGGAGCTGTCGGAAGGCATGAAAGTAAAATTCAGCCTGACGATTGCACTGTCCCATCATGCGGAACTGCTGATCTTGGATGAGCCGACCAGCGGACTGGATCCGGTATCCCGGGAAGAACTGCTGGAGATCTTTCAGTATTTGGCAAAGCAGGGAACATCGATCTTATTCTCTACGCATATCACAACGGATCTGGAGAAATGTGCTGACAGTATAACATATCTTAAAACAGGCAGAGTTATTGCCTCTAAGCCGATGCATGCATTCATGGCAGATTATCCAGAAGAACATTCACTGGAAGATATCATGGTACATTTGGAAAGGAGCCCGCTGTCTTTTGATGGGGAGTAAAGCGATGAAAAAACTACTGCATAAAGAATTCTGCTTTACAGCACTGCCTTTGACCTATCTCTTTCTTCTGTTTGCCTTCATGACATGGATCCCTGGCTATCCGATCCTTGTCGGTGCCTTCTTTGCCTGCTTAGGGATCTTTCAGTCCTTTCTTTCAGCAAGAGAACAGAATGATCTTCTCTATACGGTGCTGATGCCTATCTCAAAAGCTGATGCGGTCAAGGCAAGATATCTCTTTGCGATATGCATTGAGATGATCTATGTCATCCTATGCGCAATCCTGACAGCTTTCCGCATGACAGTATGGAAAGATGTGCCGGCGTATGTGAACAATCCGATGATGAATGCCGATCCTGCGTATCTTGGCTATATTCTGCTTCTGTTTGCGGCTTTCAATGGGATCTTTATCAGAGGGTATTGGAAAACAGCATATGCCTTGGGCAAGCCGTTTCTGATCAGCGGCATTGTGATATTCCTGCTTGTCGGCATCGCGGAAACACTGCACCATCTGCCTGGCATGACCTTTCTGAACAGCAGTACGGAAGGCCAGGGCATGCAGTATCTGATCCTAGGCGGAAGTCTGCTCATATATGCGGCCGTATCCTATCTCAGCATGAAAGCATCCTGCCGGGACTTTGAAAAAATCGATCTGTAAAGGAACGGAATATCTGAAAAGGTATTCTGTTTTTTTGTGAGAGCAGTACCTTTCTTCTTTTCGGCAGAGAAATGATACAATGGTACTGCTTACGGAGGCTTTATGGAATTGAAACTGAATGAGAAGTACCATGGCTTTGCTTTGAAAAAGATACAGGACCTGAAAGACTGTGAGGGAACACTGTATGAATTTGAACATCAGAAGACAGGCGCACAGCTCGTCTGGCTGGATCGCAGAGATGCCAACAAGACATTTGCGATAACATTTAAAACGATCCCCAGCGATGATACGGGCGTCTTTCATATACTGGAACATTCTGTATTGAATGGTTCCAGGAAATATCCGGTGAAAGAACCGTTTGTACAGCTGCTGAAGAGCTCCATGCAGACATTCCTGAATGCCTTTACCGCACCGGATAAAACAATGTATCCTGTTTCATCCCGCAATGATAAAGACTTTATGAATCTGATGTCGGTCTATATGGATGCAGTATTTCATCCGGCCATCTATACCAATCCGAATATCTTTTATCAGGAAGGGTGGCATTATGAGATCCGGGATGAAAAGGAAGCACCTGTATATAAAGGCGTTGTCTTAAATGAAATGAAGGGCGCATTCTCATCCGTAGACGAGACCATGATTGATGAACTGAACCGCATGCTGTTCAAAGATAACTGCTATCAGTATGTATCCGGCGGGGATCCCGAACATATTACCGATCTGACCTATGAGAAGTTCATTGAGACACATCAGAAGTTCTATCATCCTTCCAATGCCAGAGTCTGGCTGGATGGCGATCTCGATATTGATGCATGTTTGGCTTTTATCAATGATGAATACTTCTCCATGTATCAGAAAGAAGATAAGAACTTTTCTATACCGATGCAGACGGCTGAAAAAGCAGCGGTCAGAAAATGTGTGTATGAGATCGAGGAAGAAGATCAGATCAAAGACCGCACACAGATCTCTATTGCTAAGATCATTGCTTCCTATGATGAAGTAGAAAAGAATCTGGCTTGGTCGGCTCTGGATGATGTTGTTGTGGCCAACAATGAATCCTTGCTGAAAAAGAATATTATTGATGCCGGACTTGGAGAAGATGTAGAACTTGGTGTTTACAATGGCATTCAGCAGCCTTGGGCTGTTCTGACGATCCGCAATACCAATGAAGATCAATACGAGGCATTGCATAAAGTGATCCATGATACGGCTGAAGCTCTGGTCAAAGAGGGCCTGAATCATGATGAGATCATTGCCACACTGAATCAGATGGAATTCAAGTATCGTGAGAAACATGAACCAGCCGGTCTGATGTATGCCGAAAGAGCGATGAACAGCTGGCTGTATGAAGGAGATCCTGCGCTGTATCTGCAGGAAGGAGAGATCTTTGAACAGCTGCGCCAGAAAGTCAAAGATGGCTATTTTGAAGAACTGTTAAAAGATTTTCTGCTGGATGAAGATCACCTGCAGACGGTCATTGCAGTACCGTCAAAGAAGGCAGGCGCAGAAAGGATCAAGCGCGAAAATACAAAACTGCAGGAAGCGAAGAAGTCATGGGGCATGCATGTCAGCGATTATGTTTCGCTGAATGAGAACTTAGATAATTGGCAGGCGGCGGAAGATATTCCGGAAGCTCTGGATACATTGCCGAAGCTGTCTCTAAATGATATTCAGAAAGAACCAGTGCCTTTTCCGTATGAAGAAAAAGAGATCAGCGGGGTACCTGTACTGATCCATCCGCAGGAAGACGGTATTGTATATCTGAACCTGTATTTCAATCTGGCTGGTATTACCCGCGATCATTTAGCTTCGCTTGGCTTCTGGTCGACTTTGATGACGAACCTGCGTACGAAGGAACATACCTTATCGCAGCTGCAGGAAAATATGAAAAGAGATCTCGGCGATCTCGGCATTTATTTAGAGGCATATTCACAGCGGAATGAAGCAGATTCCTGCTATCCGATCATTGGCGTTTCTATTTCTGCACTGCAGCAGAATATTCATAAAGCAGTCCCGATCCTGAAAGAGATCCTGTTTGATACCATGTATGAGAAAGAACCAATTCTTTCTCTGCTGAAGCAGGACAATGAAAGCTTCCGTCAGGAACTGATCAATGCAGGTCATGGCGATGCCATGCGCAGAGCAGCGGCTCATCAAAGCGCAGAAGGTGTCTTCCGTGAATTTGTCGGCGGGTATGAAAGCGGCCTTTATGAGAAGGAACTGGAAGATGCGTATGATGACAAGTTTGCGACCTTTCAGCAGGAATGTGAGATGTATGCGGACATCATCTTCTCAAAGGCAAGAGTGACCGTCTCTATCAGCGGCAGTGAAAATATGGATACCGTTAAAGAAGTCATTTCCATGCTGCATGACTATGATGCCAATAAAGCAAAGATGCATTATCCGCTGTTAGCAGAAGACAGACAGTCGCTGATGATCCCAGCTGGCATTGCCTATGGTGCGATCAATACAAATATCACGCATTTCAGCTATGGCTATGAACCATGCATGAAAGTCATGGCGCATATCCTGACTTATGATTGGCTGTGGAATGAAGTCAGAGTCAAGGGCGGTGCCTATGGCACGGGCTTTGCGGTCAATGAGAATGGCAGTATTGGAATCTATTCCTACCGCGATCCGGACCCAATGAATCTGTACCATGCGGCCATGGATGCAGCAGACTATCTCATTCAGTTAGCAGACAGCGATCTTGATCTCGATCAGATGATCATTGGGACAATTGCATCTGGCGAGCCATTGCTGTCACCGGCCATGAAGGTGAGAGTCGGCGATGCGATGTATTTCAGCCATGTGGATTATGCCATGCGGGCCAAAGGCAGAACAGAACTTCTGTCCATGCATAAGAAACAGCTGAAGGAATATGGCGAGATGCTGAAAGAAGTACTTGCGGGAAGTTCGATCTGTGTCATCGGTTCAAAAGAAAAAATAGAAGGCTGTGAAGAATTGAAATTGAAACCATTGCAGCAGCTGTAGACCAGGAAAATATCCTGGTTTTCTTTTGCCTGCTGTTGCTAACATATCTGCCAGCATGCTAAAATATGCAATACTAAGGAATAAATATGGAAAAGAAAGATAGGTTTCAGACAAGAACACAGATGATCATGTACTTCCTGCGGGGATCAAAGAGATATTTTGCAGTATCCATTTTTTTTGCCTGCATGGTATCTGTCTTTGATCTGATCAATCCAAAGATCATATCTTTTACGGTCGATTCCCTGCTGGATTCTCAGACGGTACAGCTTCCATCTATCTTGAATAGCTGGATCGCAGAGATCGGCGGAATGGGATATCTGCGTACACATCTGTGGCTGATTGCCTGTGCGGTCCTGTTCGTGGCGGCTTTGGGTGCACTGTCAAGATTCCTCTTCAATCTTTACAACTCGATCGGGGCGGAACATTTGGTCAAGACAATGCGCGATTCTCTGTTCGATCATATTCTGCATCTTCCCTTTTCCTGGCACAGTGAGAATCATACCGGCGATATTATTCAAAGATGTACCTCTGATGTTGAACAGATCAAGATGTTCCTTTCAGAACAGCTGACGGCACTTTTTCGGATCATTGTCATGATCTGTCTGACCTTGTATTTTATGTTTTCGATGAATTGGAAATTGGCTTTGGCAGCGGCAGTGTTTATTCCTATCGTTGTCTGCTACTCCTTCTTCTTTCATACACGGATCGGAAGTTCTTTTGAAAAAGCAGATATTGAAGAAGGAAAGCTTTCTTCGATTGTGCAGGAAAATCTGACCGGTGTGCGTGTTGTGCGTGCCTTTGGCCGTGAGAAATATGAACAGGATCGTTTTGATAAGCAGAATGGCAAGTATACAGGCATGTGGGTCCATCTGATGAAGCTGCTGGCAGCGTTCTGGATGAGCTCCGATCTGTTCTCTTATGGTCAAGTCATCGCCGTACTTGCGTATGGTTCAGTATTGGCTGTCCATGGTGAGATCACACCGGGGAATTATATCGCGTTCGTCAGCTATACGATGATGCTGATGTGGCCGATCCGCAACTTGGGCAGAGTCATTTCAAATTTAAGCAAAGCCGGTATTTCTATTGACCGTCTGCGCTATATCATGAACAGTGAAACAGAACAGGATCTGCCGCAGGCAAAGACACCGGACATGTCCAAGGATATTGTTTTCGACAATGTATCCTACCAGTATGACAATGGTTCCGCGGAGATCTTGGATCATGTATCCTTTACAGTAAAAGCAGGAAGTACCGTCGGCATCCTTGGCGGCACAGGCTCTGGCAAAAGCACACTGATGTATCTATTAGATCGTCTGTATGATCTGAAGGATGGAACGATTTCCATCGGCGGCGTTGATATTCGTGAAATGAAAGCAGAATGGGTCCGGCAGAATGTCGGCATGGTCCTGCAGGAACCGTATCTCTTCTCACGTTCTTTAGGTGAGAATATCAAGATCGCAGAACCGGAAGCAGATATTGAAGAGATCCAGCATGCCGCAAAGATCGCATCTTTAGATCATGCGGTCGAACATTTCAAAGAAGGATATGAGACCTTTGTCGGAGAACGCGGTGTAACCTTATCCGGCGGACAGAAACAGAGAGCAGCGATTGCTCAGATGCTGATCAGGAAACCGCCGATCATGGTCTTTGATGATTCTTTGAGTGCTGTCGATGCAGAAACAGATGCGAAGATCCGTGCTTCTTTAAAAGAGAATACCGGCGGCAGTACGGTGATCCTGATTGCTCATCGCATCACGACGCTGATGAAGGCAGATCAGATCATTGTCATGGACCAGGGAAAGATCTCAGAAGCTGGTACACATGAAGAACTGATGGCGAAGAATGGCATCTATAAAAAGATCTATGACCTTCAAAGCAGAAGCAGTGCAGAGGAGGTGCAGGTATGAACGACGATGATAAAAATATCAAACTGAAGTGGTTCGGCATCCCGCAGCTGCTTCCGTTTGCGAAGAAGTATAAAGTACGTATTATCTGGATGATCATTTTAGGAATCATTACATCCCTGATCGATGCAGTTTATCCGCTGTTCAATCAGTATGCATTGAATCATTTTGTGCTCGGCAATACATTGGATACATTGGGATTCTTCATTCTTGCATATCTGGTCATTCTTGTCTGCCAAGTCATTCTGAACTTTCTGAGCGTATACTGGACCGGACTGATTGAAATGAGCGTGGATCGGGATCTGCGCAGTGCTTCCTTCAATCATCTGCAGGAACTGTCCTTTGCCTATTTCAATCAGAACAATGTAGGCTATGTACAGGCACGTGTCATGAGCGATACCGGCAAGATCGGTGAAATGGTATCCTGGCGGATGATGGATATTGTATGGAATGGTTCCTATCTGATCTTTGTCTTTGTCAACATGTTCCTGATCAATGCGGAATTGGCACTTTATATTCTGCTTCTGGTACCGATTGCTGTGCTGATCATTGCTTTATTTCAAAAGAAGCTGGTCGTCCTCAATCGGAAGATCCGTGAGATCAACAGCCGTATTACCGGCAACTTCAATGAAGGAATTACCGGTGCGAAATCGATCAAGACACTGGTCGTTGAAGATGCGATCAATACAGATTTCCGCAAAGATACTTCACGCATGGAAAAAACATCCGTGCATGCGACAGGATACAGCGCTGCTTTCTCAGCTGCGGTAACGATCATGAGCTCAGCAGCTCTGGCCATCGTTCTGTGGCGCGGCGGGATCATCACGATGGAAGGTGTCATTATGATCGGTACGCTTTCTGTCTTCATGAACTATGCATTGAACATGCTGGACCCGATCCAGGGAATCATCGGAAGTATTTCCGCACTGATTGCGATCCAGGTCAATATTGAGCGCTTTACCAAGCTCCTGCATACAAAATCAGATGTTGCGGATACCCCGGAAGTGATTGAAAAATATGGCGATACCTTTCATCCGAAGAAGGAGAATTGGGAACCGCTCCATGGCGATGTAGAGTTTAAAGATGTTTCCTTTCAATACCCGGATGGCAATGAAATGGTGCTGCAGAACTTCAACTTAAAAGTGCCGCAGGGCACCAATGTCGCTATTGTCGGTGAAACAGGTGCTGGCAAATCGACACTGGTCAATCTGGTATGCCGTTTCTTTGAACCGACAGAAGGACAGGTGCTGATCGATGGCAGAGATGCCAGAGAAAGAAGCCAGCTTTGGCTGCATTCCAATATCGGCTATGTCCTGCAGACACCGCATCTGTTCTCAGGCTCGGTCAGGGACAATCTGAAATATGGCAATCCGGATGCTTCAGATGAAGAAATCTGGAAAGCATTGGAACTTGTAGATGCAGTATCCGTTGTTAACAAAATGGAACATGGTCTGGACTCAGAAGTTGGCGAAGGCGGCGATATGCTGTCGACGGGTGAAAAGCAATTGCTTTCATTTGCCAGAGCAATCTTAGCAGATCCTAGGATCTTAGTTCTTGATGAAGCGACTGCTTCTATTGATACACTGACAGAGAAAGCCATTCAGGATGCGATCTTTACAGTGATCAAAGGCAGGACCAGCTTTGTCATTGCCCATCGTCTGTCAACGATCGTGGATGCGGATATCATCCTAGTTGTACAGGATGGCAGGATCATTGAACGCGGCCGGCATGATGAACTGATGAAAGCGCATGGCCACTACTATGATCTGTATACAAGGCAGTATGAAGAAATGGTCACGGATATGGTGAACTAGACGGTGCTTTATGCATCGTCTTTTTTTCTGGCATGTGTATAATGCAGAGAGACATTGCGAGGAGAGAGAAGATGAAGACATTCTATAAAAAGGGAGATCAGACATTGGTTATACTGATCACAGGAAATGAAGAAAACACGGAACTGTATCAGGCATTTCCCTATTCTTTTTTAGCAGTATGCAGTGAGGATTGGAATCGTGAACTGTCCCCATGGCCAGCTGCGCAGGTGCTGAAAGGCGGCGGTGATTTTCAAGGCGAAGCAGATCAGACTCTGTCGGCACTCCTGCAGGATCCTATTCTGCTCCAGCCATGGCAGCGCCGTATCATCTGCGGCTATTCCTTAGCCGGTCTGTTTGCCATGTATGCATGCACAAATACAGATCTCTTTGATGCATGTGCATCTGTATCCGGATCATTATGGTATCCTGGCTTTTCAGCATATCTCAAGGAACATCCTATGCATTGCAGACAGGCATATCTGTCCTTAGGCAATCTGGAAAAGAACAGCAGGCAGCCGCTGCTCCATACTGTCGAAGAAAGAACGGAAGAAATATATCAAGAACTGTCACTGCATTTTCCGACGATCTTTGAAATGAATGAAGGGAATCATTTCAAAGATCCAAATGGCAGAATGATCAAAGCTCTGCAGTATCTTTCAAAATAAAAAAGATGGGAGTTTCCCATCTCAGTGCTCTTGGTATAAGGCAAAACGGTATATCTGCTTGATATCCGGATACTTTGCATGATCCACTTCGCTCATGAACATCTCATAAGGCCTGGCATAGATCCGGCAGTCTCCATACAGTGCCTGATAGATCATGAGCTTTTCTTTTGTCTCTGTGTGCTCAGCTTCACCGATAATGCGATAGAGATACTGTGTTCCTTCATGTTTTAATTCTCTCTTGAAGTGGCAGACAATATCACCGTTCTGAAAATGTCTTTCCATTATTTCTCCTCGATCTCAATTGATGCATTGTTATGAAAACTGTACGCATATGCAGTGACAGTATGTTCAGGATACAGGATCTTCAATGCCTTGCGATATTCATTCAGCTGATCCGTATAGCGGTTCTGTATCTCTGCCATAGAAGCACTGTCCGTTTTAAAATCTACTAGGATGACTTCCTGCGGCAGGACAGAGATCATATCCATAGCACCGGTACAGTGCAGTTCTTTCTTTTCGATGTAGAAAGGATATTCTTTATGGATCTCGCCCTGCAGGCATTGACGGTATAGATCAGATGATGCAAATTTCAGCAGTGCTTCAGGATCCGGCGATCCTTTCACATCATCGGACGTCCATACAGTATTCGGAAGCTTGGCGGCCCATTCATGCATGAGCGTTCCATATGCCGTCCCATTGGTACGTTTTGTCAGATCCAATGGCAGCAGTGTACTTGTTTCTTTTGAACTAGGCGTCGCTGTTTCAGTGAAGGTCTCCGGCTGTTCTTTCAGGTGAGGAAGAGAAGCAATGCTTAGATCATGCAGTGCAGATGCGGTGACGGCGGTATCTGGCGAAACAATGACATGTTTGAAATATGGGCTGTCGTTCAGGGCAGACAGGATCAGTCCGCTCATGCCTTTGCGGGCAGACAGCAGTGAAAGTGACATTGGCTGTACAGGGAAGGTATCCTGTTTCACAGTATCGACAATGAACAGACGTTTCTCTGCTCTGGTCAGAGCAACATAGAACAGACGGGTAAATTCTTCCTGATCTTCCAGATCCATCTGATAGCTGACAGCGATCCTTTGGACCGTAGGACGTTCAATGCGCCAAGGCATATCATAATGTTTTAGGCCGAGGCCAAGTTCTTCGTTTACCAGCAGAGGGGACTTCGCACTCTGGAAAGCATTTTTGGAAGTGCTCCAAAGAAAGACGATTGCATATTGCAGGCCTTTGGAATGATGAATAGTCGTTACAGTGACCGCATCATCATCTTTGCCTTTGGACATTGCTTCTGAAGAATGTTCCTCTTGGCTGACGGTCATTGTCTCAATAAAAGCAGACAGGTTCGCAGGTCTTGCCGTGACCGTCTGGGCAAAAAGGAAATCAAAGTTTGCTTTCTGGCTGTCATCAAGAGAATTGAAGAAGCCATGACGATCCGCAATCTCATTCAGCATGGCAAGGATGCCATCTTTCTCTGCAATCTCATTCAATTCCTGCATTTCCGCTAAGATCTCCGGATGTTCCGCCCGGACACCGGCAGAAAGGGAACCGTGTGCAATCTTCATCTTGGCCAATTCTTCATCTGAGATCTGGCAGAAAGAAGAAGTCAGTACAGAAAGCAGCGAGATCGTATCAGAAGGATCAGACATCACGGAGCACATCGCAAGTATGGTCTGACATAGTTCCGAACGATAGAACCCTTCTCGTGTATCAATATCATAAGGAATATTGACATGATCAAAAGCAGCTTTCAGATAAAGCTTATCTGCATGCGATCTCGTCAACACCGCAAAATCACGGTAGGAGATGGACGTATCTTCTTTCATTAAAGACAGGATCTTTTCGGCGATCCAGGAAGCCTTGAGCTCTTTGGAAGAAGCAGATTCTTCATCTGTATCAGAAGCATCCTCCGGACTGTCATCCTCCGCTTCTTCGGGTGCATTGATATCCGCAAAGATAACGGGCACCGGAGCAGGCTCGCTTTGGAAAGCGGGATTGCCGATCGTTACATGATCCAGTTCACTGTATGTATCTTTCGCTCCAGGTACATTCATCAGTTTTTCAAAGAGAAGATTGGTGAAGCGTACGATCGAGTCTTTCGAACGATAGTTATGGCGAAGGGTGATCAGATGGTTGCTGGGATCCTTCATCAGTGAGCGCATCAAGGAAGGTTTGGCTTGGCGGAAGGCATAGATGGACTGCTTGACATCGCCGACACGGAAGACATTGTCCTTTTGAGCTATGCATGAAATGATGGCATTCTGCAGTTCGCTTGTATCCTGGAATTCATCGATCATGATCTCCTGAAAGCCCTGGCGTATGATCTGAGCCACGGCACCATGATTCTTCATTAGAATATCCAAGGCATAGCGTTCCATATCGGAGAAGTCGATGCATGCATGTTCAATCTTTAAAGCATGGAAAGCAGCGCTTGTGTGTTCGGCAAGATCTGTCAGACTGTTAACAATGACTGACATCTCCTGGCCATCCGCAATATACTGCTTTTCAGAAAAGCGCTTGGCTAAAAGATCTTTGACCTTTTTATCCATGGATGCACGGATCTTGGCATAAGGTTTGTTCTGGGTGCTTGGGGAAGTAGCTGTACCTGCCAGCAGATCCAGCGAAGAACAGTACATGCTGTAGTTCTGCTCCTGTACGGCATTCAGACAGTTCTGCAGAGCAATCTGCTTCTGCTTCAATACTTCCGGTTTGATCTTCGTATCCGTTTCCGCAAACGCCATCATGCGTCCAAGATCATTTTCAATATTATGCAGCTGCAGTTCGAAGGAATGATAAAAGGGATCCATGATCTCTTTGGGAAAATCTGAGAAGTGAGATACAGATGGATAGAGAGATTTGATCTTCTCATACCATGCATGCGGATCCATCACACTGTCAGCACAGCTGCTGATCTGCACAGCAGCCTGATACAGGGCATCATAATCTTCACTGCGCGGGGAGAACCATGCGGCCAGCTTTTCTGCCATGGCAGGATCCTTCCGATGCAGTTCATTCCAGCATGTTAAGAAAGCCTCTTTCTGCATGGTCTCTTTCACACCTTCGCTCAGGACATTCTGTGCTGCCGCGGGATCCAGGCCGATCACGTTATAGTATTTTTGAATAATGGAAAGACAGTAGGAATCGATCGTTGTAATACTGGCAGCAGATAAAGCAATCAGCTGCTCTTTTAAATATGCCAGCTGTTCAGGATCTTCCGTATTGGCTATTTGGCCATGAAGCTCCTTGGCTAAGCGCTTCTTCATTTCATTGGCTGCTGCTTCTGTAAACGTTACTGCCAAAATGGACTGAATGGGAATGCGGTCGACGGTACAGCGCTTTAATAAGCGAGCGACCAGGACGCCGGTCTTGCCGGCACCGGCAGAAGCAGAAACAAGAACAGAAGTACCAGTTGTATTGATCGCTTCCTGCTGTTCATTATCAAAATGCATCGGCATCTTATTTCTCCTCCTTTTTCTTACTGCATTTAAATGATTCTTCTTTCATGACGAGCGGAACGATCTTACGATATTCTCCATGGAACCGGCAGATGGACCGATAGTCGCAGAAAGTGCAGGCACCTTCCGCTGGTGACAGGGCAATATTGCCGTTCGTCAATGAATCACGGAAATAGCTGTACAGTTCTTTGATGCATTCCTGCACCAGATCATGATCCATGATCGTTTTTAATCCAACAATATGAAGACTGTTCTCATCCAGTTCTGTCAGCCTGTCCGCGAATGTCCAGCCGCGCATTCTCCGCTGCTTCACTAAGGTATCTTTGAAATTCTCTTCATTGATCTCGGTATCGGTGACAGTTAAACGGGAGACGGATGCGGCCGCAAGATGGGATGGCGTTTCTTTTAGGGAAAAATAGTAGCATCCCGCTGGTTTCAGCTGTGTCTTCTTTTCTGCAATCATCAGGTAGCTCAGCAGCTGCAGATACTGCCCTGCTTTGACGCCCTTTTCGGATAAAGCATGATCGCTGGATTTGTAATCGATGATACGTACCAGATCATTGCATTCATCCATGCGATCTATGACACCCTTCAGGGTCACACCGGACACGATCTCCTCTTCAAAATGAGATTCTGCCTGAGCGGGCACGAAGGAAGTATCTTTCTCCATATCTTTCAGAAAGAAGAAAGAGATCATCATTCCCTGCACCAAGCGTTCTTTGGTGGCATTGATCTGTTCTGCATCATTTGGATGCGTGATCTGCAGTGCTTCAAAATATGGCGCAATAAAAGCACGGACCTCTTCTTCACTGATCTCAGGATAGTCTTTCTGCTTTGTTTTAACAGCATGTTCCATAACTGCATGCTGGATCGTACCAATCGAAGCAGCGTCATTGGTACTGAGATGATTCTTCCGGATGCCCAGACCGCTCTGTATAAAGTAGGCATAAGGGCAGGCGAACCACCGTTCGATCGTTGAGATCGAGCCATGGATCCGGCCGTCTTTGACAAACAGTTCCTGCGCCGTATCTTTGGACAGTGTATGCGGAGCAGATGCTTTTCTGGTCAGCGTATCCAAAGGCCATTTCCTGGCACTGTTCTTTGGAAACAGCGATTCCGCATCCAGCGCCAGCTGGAGCTCATGGCCAGCATAGTCATTGGTTGCATAGGAATAGAAAATTGTATTTTCTGCACTCTTGGCGATCCATTGGAGCTGTTCCATATAAGATGTATGCCGTACCGCAAGTGAAGGATAGCCATGTGTGCGTTTGATATAAGCCTCATCAAAGAGACCTTTCTTAGCGGGGAAGCCTGGAAAGAAGCTTTCGCTGCAGCCAAGAAGATAGGTATCCTGGCGCAGAGACAGAGGATGCTGCAGATCGCTGACCGCACAGAAGTCGGTCGCAAAGGATGATGAAGAATCCTGCATCGATGAAAACAGTTCAATGAAGAAAGAGATCTCATCTTCCTGCAGTGAAGGCAGAACATTCTGCAGTGCAGAACGGATCTGCATCCCTGCCTTGAATTCTTTGTCCTGTTTCAGATAGGGCGATCTCAGCATGACTGTATAGGCATTGGCGAAGATCTCCTGTGGGCCATGGGAAGAATACAGAAGATCATAGTCCTCTTTGATCTGCTGCAGATAGGAAGTACATTCAGCATCATATCTCTGATAGATCTTTGCCTCAGCAGAGAAAGGACTGTTCTGCACGGCTTCATAAATAGAAGACGGCAGTGCATCACTGTTCATCTTCTGAGCAATATAGTCTGCTAAGCAGCGCGGACATTCTTGGCTGAAAGCATTCTGTTTCAATGCCTGCAGAAAGGAACTGCGATCCTTTTTATGGGCAAAGGTGCACAGCGAAGCATAGATCATCGGTATATGGATCATCTTTTCTTCTTTCAGACAGGCAAAAGGAATGCCATATCTCTGAAAGACCTGTTTGAGGACAGGATACTGATTGCTGTAATCGCAGAGGATGATATTGCATGTCTGGTTCCTGCGGCAGATGCTCTGGGCAGCCGCTTCAATTTCTTTGCGCATATTCAGACTGTAATACAGTTCTTTCTTTGGTGAAGCAGACCTTGTTTCATACATTGGGAAAGACTGCTTCAGCTGCTGGAATACTTCATAGTGATATTGATCGGTATAAAAAGAAGGATAGAGGACAATATCCTGTCCCTGCAGATCTGCTAAGATCTGATCCCGCTGAGCATGTGTCCTCTTTTCTGCCAGATCCATGGCAAAAACAGCAGCCAGGATCTTCCGCAGTTCTCTTTCCGCATCTGTATCCGCCGGCAGATCTGCTTCGGCAATGCCCCAAAGCATGCATTCCTTGGCAAAGACGAGAATATCTTCCAAAAAAGCAGGATAAGCAAACATCGCACCATAGATCGGATACTCTTCCGGATGCTCAGACAGTATTTTCTTCAATGACAGCAGGACACTGATCCTGTCATCTCTTTCTTCTTTCATGACAGCAGATAAAGAAAGGACCTGCAGATCTGCAGCAATGCCATTGTTTTTAATAGCAGCATCATGCAGGATCTGATCCTTCTGTGAATTGTCAGCAATAATAGTTTTCATAGTCATATTTTAGTCTGAAAAGAGACAACTCTCTACATGCAGAGTGAAAATAGCATCTTCATTCATCTGATGATTGAAACATTATGCAAATATATATTAAATGCATATAAACTTTGCAATGTAATGCAAACAATATAAAAATTTGCTAAAACATGGTAATATAATTCCATAAAAGATTCGGAGGTACTGCTATGATACAAAGACCAAAATATATGAATTTTCTTGAAGAATGGAAAGATCAGCAGATCATCAAGGTAGTATCAGGCATTCGCCGGTGCGGGAAATCAACAATCTTCGATCTGTTTCGTGAAAAGCTTCTTTCTGAAGGTGTCAAACCGGAGCAGATTATTTTCCTGAATTTTGAAGATGTTGAAAATGAGGAACTTTGTGATCATAAGGCATTGTATAAGTATATAAAATCAAAGATGCTGCCAGACTGTATGAACTATATTTTTCTTGATGAGATACAGCATGTGAAACAATATGAAAAAGCGGTCGACAGTCTATTTGCAAAAAAGAATACAGATGTATACATCACTGGTTCCAATGCTTATTTTATGTCCAGTGAATTAGCAACTCTTCTGTCGGGGAGATATGTGGAATTGAAAATGCTGCCGCTTTCTTTTAAAGAATATGTCAGTGCATTTAACAGCCCTGCTACACATGAAGAACTGTACAGGAATTATGTATATAACAGTTCTTTTCCCTATACGGTCGCTTTGAACAGCCACAGAAATATTCAGATCTATCTTGATGGACTGTTTAATACAGTGGTGCTCAATGATATTGTGGAACGCAAAAAGATTGCTGACCCTAAAATGCTTAAGAGTGTTCTTCGATTTATGTTTGATAACATAGGAAATACCTGTTCAGCAAAAAAAATTGCTGATGCAATGACAAGTGCAGGACGCAAAATAACAAGCCATACGGTAGAAAACTATCTGGAGGGCATCACGGACAGCCTTTTGATGTACCGTGTAGGAAGATATGACATAAAGGGGAAAGAATACCTGAAGCTTCTCGAAAAGTATTATCTTTCCGACGTTGGACTGCGTTATTACCTGCTGGGAACAGCAAGAGTGGATCAGGGACATATTCTTGAAAATGTCGTATTTTTGGAATTGCTCAGACGGAATATGAAAGTATTTATAGGTAAATACGGCTCAGCAGAAGTTGACTTTGTGACACAGGACGATGAGGGCAATACAGAATACTACCAAGTATCTTGGACGGTAAGGGATCCTAAAACATTGGATTGTGAACTTGCATCTCTCAATGCAATTCAGGATCACAATCAGAAATATCTTCTGACAATGGATAACGATCCTCCTGTATCCTACAATGGCATCAAACAGAAGTATGTGCTGGACTGGCTGCTTGAGGACAAGTGACAAGAGCAGGTCTGACTGCATTTTCATACAAGAGATTTTGCAAATATAGCTATATCTGTTTGACAGTTCCAGACATGGGAAAGCATCAAAAGCCTAGATTTCATCATGGTTTTAGGCACTTTTGAGTTTGTAGGTGACTGTCGTAATGTTTGGCCTGATGTTCACGGAGCAGAGGTCAAAGAAAATGTGCACATATAGTTATATCTGTTTGACAGTTGCAAACACGAAAAAGCATCAAAAGCCTAGATTTCATCATGGTTTTAGGCACTTTTGAGTTTGTAGGTGATTGTCGTAACCTCTGCTCCGATATGCACTGAGCAGAGATCGTGGAAGTGCGCCTATATAGTTATATCTGTTTGACAGTTCCAGACATGAAAAAGCAGCAAAGCCCCAGATTTCATCATGGTTTTCGCTGCTTTTGTGTTTGTACGTGACTGTCGTAACCTCTGCCTTGATGTTCTCAGACCAGTGATCAAAGAAAATGCGCACATATAGTTATATCTGTTTAACAGTTCCAGACATGAAAAAGCATCAAAAGCCTAGATTTCATCATGGTTTTAGGCACTTTTGAGTTTGTAGGTGACTGTCGTAACCTCTGCTCCGATATGCACTGAGCAGAGATCATGGGAGTGGGCCTATATTGTTATATCTGTTTGACAGTTCCAGACATGGGAAAGCATCAAAAGCCTAGATTTCATCATGCTTTTTGGCACTTCTGTGTTTGCGTGTAACTGTCGTAATGTTTGATCTGATGTGCGCTGAGCAGTGATCAAAGAAAATGTGCACATATAGTTATATCTGTTTGACAGTTCCAAATGCGAAAAAGCATCAAAAGCCTAGATTTCATCAGGGTTTTAGGCGCTTCTGTGTATGCACGTGACTGTCGTAACCTCTGCTCCGATATGCACTGAGCAGAGATCATGGAAGTGCGCCTATATAGTTATATCTGTTTGACAGTTCCAAATGCGAAAAAGCATCAAAAGCCTAGATTTCATCAGGGTTTTAGGCGCTTCTGTGTATGCACGTGACTGTCGTAACCTCTGCTCCGATATGCACTGAGCAGAGATCAAGGGAGTGGGCCTATATTGTTATATCTGTTTGACAGTTCCAGACATGAAAAAGTATCAAAAGCCTAGATTTCATCATGGTTTTAGGCACTTTTGAGTTTGTAGGTGACTGTCGTAATGTTTGGCCTAATGTTCACTGAGCAGTGATCAAAGAAAATGCGCACACATAGTTATATCTGTTTGACAGTTCCAGATATGAAAAAGTATCAAAAGCCTAGATTTCATCAGGGTTTTTGGCACTTCTGTGTATGCACGTGACTGTCGTAATGTTTTACATGATGTGCGCTGACCAGAGATCGAGGAAGCGCGCATATATAGTTATATCTGTTTGACAGTTCTAGGCATGAAAAAGCAACGAATCCCCAGATTTCATCATGGTTTTCGCTGCTTTTGTGTTTGTACGTGACTGTCGTAATATTTGCTTGTTTACCGCCAAAAAGCACGGTCAGCTTGGCATGTCCATATCGCTCATGCTATCCATTTGTTTCTGAATGTCTGTATAGATGGAATCAACTTCATCCCATGGAATATTGGATGCCATTCCTGGATCGATCGCCGCAAAGAATGGATTGAGGATAGCCATCAGATCGTCTCTTCGGCACCCGACGATGCCTGGAATGCCCTTCTTTGCGATAAAGCTCTTTAATGCACCGACGAGCTGCTGGTGGAGGTCATCATCTGGAGAGAGGACCCGCATCTCGATGATCATTCCTTTTTCATCGATCAGCAGAAGGATCTTCGGCATGATTGCGACATCATCGTCATTCATGACAGGCTGTGTGTAGCAGCTGTCAATGATCAGCAATCCATCCTTATTCTCTTTCCCCGCTGTCAGGCTCTTCACTTCTTCATCCGTAAGGACAGGAAGTTTCATTGCATAGAGTGAAGCGACTGGGTGAGGGACTTCCTGCAAGGAAACATCCTCGCCATCCTCGTCATCAAATATGGATGCGGATAAAATGTTACGATCACTGTCCATTAAGGCAAAGAAGTCTTCTTCCTCTTCTTGTTTCAGTACAGCAAGGAGATCTTTCAGAGCCGCTGCAGTCTTCTTGTATACTGTATCTTTTGGCTTATGCGGGAAATAGCCAGGTGTGAACTCTACAAAGTAAGGGACTTTGCCTTTCTTTTCTAAATATTCGGGTTCAAGGCAATCCGCAAAAGGCTGCTCCAAGATTGTCTTGACGGGATCAAAATACAGCGTAATACATTCCTGACTGCCGGAAAAATTAAGATAAGCAGCTTCTGTTTCGGCCTCCTGACTGGCCGCCAGAAGGCTGTGCAGGCCCACCTCACCTCTATAGAGTGCGACACCATAGACTTTTCCTGCATTGCCTAAAATATTGCAGAAGATGTCATTGTCCGGCAGGGCAAAAGAATCAGAGGGATCATCCGTGCTTTCATCGGGGCGGCTGATCAGGATCCAATCATGGTCACTGAATTTCAGCCAAGGCTTCATTTCTAGCAGCTTTTCTGCATACGCATAACATTGTTTTTTATCACCGTTCATAAAGGCTCCTTTTCCAGATTTAATTTGATTTTTGCTGATTATGCTATCAAAAAGATTATAATATAGAAAAGGATACATAAGGAGATTTTATGTCTGTCTGTGAGATTCTCAATGAAAAAGTAGATGAAAGAAAACAGGGAAGCGACTGTACTTTCAATGGGTATCTGGAAGATTATCTGAGCCTTCATGAAGAAGACCTGGATCCCGTTTTAAAAGATGCTTTCAAAACAATTCTAGAAGAAGAACAGGATGCGAAGATCATCACGGATCTGAAACATGCCATCAGCAGAGATGCTGTCAGCAACCAGATCATCCGCTATAAGGATGTCTTTAAACTGAGCAGCAGGCCTTTGATCACGCCGTATATCATATATGCGGAACATGAAGATGGGGAAGGCAGAGCACTTCTGCTCCTGCCGCATTCTAAAGAGAATTATCTCTATGGAAAAGGCATGTACTACTGTCTGACAGAACCAGGCAGTGAATTTGCAGAAGTGAAGAATGAACTTGTATCCATTGCTTCGGACAGCAGTGAAGAGATCAGCAGTACATTCAGCCGCATGTTTGCAGAAAAGGCTGGTGCCATCCAGCGCAATCTGGATCGGAAAGTATTCGGCAGCTATGAGGAACTGAAGAAAATTGCCTATCAGGCAGCGGAAGAAGAAAAAGCAGATGCGATAGAAAAGCTTCCGACATTGGAAGATCGTACACAGGCGATCTATCAGTATGTTGTGCATTGGTTCCTGCTGAAGAAGGTATTGTATGTACAGTATATGGTCAATAAGACCATCCTGAAGACGGAACATGACGGCAACGTCAAGAAACAGAGAAATCAGGCAAAGATCAACGCAGATTCAATTGCCTTCCTGTCATATTCTGAAATGTGGCGCTTAGGTACAGAAGAAGAAACGAAAGAGGAAAACTGAGAGCAGGGGGAATCATTTCTGATTGGAAATGTTCCCCTTTTCTTAGCAGATCCCATCAATAACAGCAGGAGCTATGCTATAATTTTGGAGATTTAAGAGGTAAGATGATGAGAAACTCAAAAAACAGCGGGTGGTGGATATTTCTATTTTTCTTTTTTATTGTAGGAGGCTTCGGCGGCACGATCCTTACGGTCCTGCTTCCGATCATTGTGGTGATCGCCATTATTGTGGCAATTGCCGTAGCAGCCAGCAATTCTGCAAATAAAAAGACAGATGATGCATACCAAAGAGGGTATCAGCGCACCTCTTCTTTTCGCCGTGCAGGCCGGGATAATTCGATGTCGGCGGCAGATATTGCCAAGATCAATGTTTATTTAAGAAACTATTTTCGCAGTTCCAGAGTGCTCCATATCGGAACATCGCTGGATCTGAGAGTCCATACTTCTACCTATGCATCCTTAAGGTCTTTGGATGTCTATCGCGATGGCACATATATCTGCAGCATGGATGACTTTGAACAGAGATATCCGGATTCTTATCAGGAGATCATGCAGAAGCTAGCATCGATGGCGAAGGCAGAACAGAAGGCAGATGTCTTTGATGCGGAAGTATCAGAAAGCCAGCCGCACCAAGAAGCACCAAAGCAGCAGGCAGCACCGCAGGAACCGTTGGAAAAGAATGCACAGTATTACATCGATACGATCAACGCACTGAACAACGATATTCCGGATGAAGAGATTACCAACGGTCTGTATGAAACAAATTCTCTCTTGACCCAGATCCAGAACCTTGAACTGAAGTTTCCTAAATCCAAGGGGAAACTGGCAAAACTGTATGACTATTATCTGCCGATCCTGATCCGTGTTCTGAAGCAGTTCGTGAATCTGCAGGATGCGAAATATGATGAGAACTATCAGCCGGTAAAAGATAAGCTGACCAAGACGATCCATCTGATCAATGATGCTATGCGCACCATCATTTCATCGATGACCGATGCCGATATGATGAACCTTTCGGCGGATCTTTCTACTTTGGAAGCACTGCTGCAGAAGGATGGCCTGACGGGAGATCAGATGAAAGCACAGAGCCAAGAGGGACAGTCTCATGAATGATGATCGCCGCAGAGATGAAAAAGAACGCTTGATGAAAGAAGTCCTTGGGACAAAGAGAGCGTATGAAAAAAGCGACAGTGACAATATTGACCTTGAGATCAATAAGGATGAAACAAGTACTTTAAAGCAAAGCAATGATGCGATGGATGCCCTGCAGCAGATCTTAAAGAAACAGCAGAAAGATCTGGCGGATCTGACCAAACAGACCGCAGAGATCAATCCGATCGGTGTAACAGATCAGGAACTGTCAGAGATGGAAACAAATCTGCAGAAGGACTATGGGGTAAAGACCGCAGAGAAACAGCCGGATCCGGATACAAAGAAGATCTTTGATGATACCTATGCGGCAGTCAGTCAGAAGATCAAGGGTGAGAATGAAGCAGTGCAGAGCTTAGTAACAGCGTTCCGCAGACCGTATGTCATGGGCACTGAGCCAGGCAAAGCAAAGAATATTATTCTGGTCAGCGGACCGGAAGGCACGGGCCGGCATGGGTCCATTACGGCCATCGCAGACAGTCTATGCACGCATGCATTATTCACCTCGGGCGAAGTCGATACGATCGATATGTCCCGCTATACTTCAGGTGCACAGGAACAGATCTTCCTGCAGGACTTATATGAGGCATTGAGCGGTGCTGGTTCTGTCATCTGCTTTGAGAACTTTGAAACAGGTTTCCCTTCCTTTTTAAGAATGCTCAATTCATTGGCCGTCGAAGGGAAGTTTGTCCTATCGAAAAGATATGTTTTAGCGAAAGGAATCTTAGTAGAGAATCAGACTGGCTTAGTCAAAGATTCCGTGGATGAACTTCATGCGGAAGGAAAGTACTTGATCTTTATTACATCGGGGAAACCATCTAAGGTACAGGATGCCTTTGGCGCGGACTTTATGTATCATGTCTTAGATACGGTGCAGTTCAAGCCGCTGGATGAAGAAGCAGTGAATGCGATCATTGAACAGAAAAAGAATGAACTGATGGAAAAGTCTTCACAGCAGCTGAAGATCACTCTGCAGATCGGCCAGGACGTGCAGGATTGGACCCATGCACATTTTGATAAGACCAGAGGGGCTGAAGCGATTGCGGATGTCTATCATGATTTTTATATTACTCTGACCCAGGCGGTGCTTGAAGAGAACTTAGGGAATCAGGAAACGGTTGCAGTCTCCGTGATCAATGATGCACCATGCGCATCTGTGCATGATAAACAGATCAGACTTTCCCGGGAAAAGACAAGCAGCGAGGAACTGGCAGCGATCAATAAAGAACTGGCGGAGATCGTTGGACTGGATATGGTCAAGAAGTATATCTCTTCACTGCAGGCGAATATTGCCATGCAGCAGAAGCGCAGAGAACAGGGGATGAAGACTGCTTCTATCTCAAAGCATATGATCTTTACCGGCAACCCAGGTACTGGCAAGACAACGATTGCGAGACTGTTGGCACGCTATATGAAAGCTATCGGAGCTTTGAGCGAAGGACAGTTGGTTGAAGTGACCAGAGCTGATCTTGTTGCACAGTATGTAGGTCAGACAGCACCCTTGACAATGTCAGTCATCAAGAGCGCAATGGGAGGCGTTCTGTTCATAGATGAAGCGTATTCCCTGTATCGCGGCAAAGACGATTCCTTCGGCTTAGAATCCATTGATACTTTAGTCAAAGCAATGGAGGACAATCGCGACAATCTGATCGTGATCTTAGCCGGATATAAAAAAGAGATGGCAGGTTTCCTGGAATCCAATTCCGGTCTGAAGTCGCGCTTTCCAAACCTGATCGATTTCCCTGATTATACAGGCGAAGAACTGACAGAGATCCTGGAGATCCAGGCAAAGGATAAAGGATATACAGTGAAAGCAGATGTTCTTCCGAAGCTGCAGGCATACTTTGATAAAGTACAGTCGATCAATGCCGCAGAAGCAGGCAATGGACGCCTGGCAAGAAACTTAGTTGAAGAGGCTATTCTGAAACAGTCGGAAAGACTTGTGCAGAATCCAAGCGATGATATGAGCGAGCTGATCAGCGATGACTTTAATTTCACCATCAAAGTCACAGCGCCCAAGCAGACAGCAGAACCTTCGCTGAATGATCTTGCCAACTTGCTGAAGAAATAGAACAGAGCCCGCAGAAAACGGGCTTTTTCAATGCAAATCAGATAGCCATGCCTTCCGGAATGATGATATACTTTCAAGTACATCATAAGAGGAAAGACAGAGGACAGGACCCATGGCAGAAAATGATACAAAGGCACAGGCTCAGGCAGAACCGGAGATCAAGCTCACACTGACACCGGAAGAACTTGAAACAGAAAATAAGAAGCAGCTGGATTCACTGGAAGCGAAAAAGAATGAGATCCAGAACCCGGAAAACCCTGCCGAGAAGACAGTCGTAAAAGATCCGATCAATGAAGATCGTCTGACGGATGTAGAAAAAAATACGGTCAATGAATTCTCAAAGAAGATCGATATTACAGAATCCAATACAGTATTGGAATATGGTGCGGCAGCACAGAAGAAAGTATCTGATTTCTCGGATACTGCTCTGTCCAGTGTACGTACAAAGGATCTTGGTGAGATCGGCGATCTTCTGACAGATCTGGTCGGAAATCTGAAGGACAGCGGAGAAGAAGAGAAAAAGGGCTTCTTTGCCG
Source organism: Solobacterium sp. (assembly GCA_022486705.1). Classification (GTDB taxonomy): domain Bacteria; phylum Bacillota_I; class Bacilli_A; order Erysipelotrichales; family Erysipelotrichaceae; genus Bulleidia. Next base: position 80,501 of record JAKVKC010000007.1, read on the forward strand.
GTCTGTTTGATAAAGGCGGCGATGCCGTTGTTAAGATGAAGGCTCGCTATGACAAGGCTTCACAGAATGTGGATAAGGTCGCTGGTATGCTGGAAGATCATCAGATCTCTCTGCTGAAAGATATTTCTTTATTGGATGAACTGTATCAGAGAAATGCGACTAATACAAAAGAACTGACAATGTATATTCTGGCTGGCCGAAAGAAGCTGGAAGATGTCCGCACAAATCAGCTCCCGCAGATGATTGCTAAAGCAAAGCAGAGCGGTCTGCCGGAAGATGCGCAGGAAGCCAATGATCTGCAGCAGGCATGTGTACGCTTTGAAAAGAAACTGTATGATCTGGAACTGACAAGACAGGTATCCATTCAGATGGCACCGCAGATCCGCTTAGTGCAGAACAACGATACACTGATGACCGAAAAGATCCAGTCGACCTTAGTCAATACGATCCCTCTTTGGAAGAATCAGATCGTGCTGTCCTTAGGCATCACGCATTCCAAGCAGGCGATGGAAGCAGAGAGAGAAGTCACCAACATGACTAACGAACTGCTGAAGAAGAATGCGGATACATTGCATCAGGCAACGGTAGATACCGCCAAGGAATCCGAGAGAGGAATTGTTGATATTGAAACACTTCAGCATACCAATGAACAGCTGATCAATACTTTGGATGAAGTCATGCAGATCCAGAAGGATGGGCATGAAAAGAGACAGGCTGCTGAACAGGAGCTTGCCCGCATTGAGACCCAGCTGACTGATAAGCTGACAGAGATCAATGAGGAAAAAGACGTTACAAAGAAGTAAAAGAAAAAATACTGTGGGACAGATGATGGAAATCTGCTCACAGTATTTATTTTAGTTTGCCTGATAAGAGACCCATTCGCCATTGCTGTCAGCGATCCACTGATCCTGACCGATCTCATACCATGTATATCCTTCACCTGTCTGCGTTGCCAGAACAGTGTACTTTGATCCCTGCATTGCTTTGCCAACCGCATTGCCGGTAGTGGCAGCCGTATCACGGATATTGATGCTTTCCAAGGTAACGGTCAAGGTGCCAAGATTCTTGCTGGATGCTGCAGCAGAAGCTGACGCTGCAGTAATCGTTGGTGTGGCTGTGGAAGCTGCACTTGCAGAGGCGGTACTGGAAGCAGTCTCTGAATATCCTGGAAGACCAAGACCGATCTTATGCAGACCGCGGTTCAATAACGCTGGCTTCTCAATATATAGATAAGCAAATGCACCGATCAGTATTCCTAAGATAATAATGAGGATCATCGGCAGTACATGGGAATGGCTTCCCTTTTTCTTATTCTTTTTCTTAGCTTCCAATTCAGCTTCTTCTTCATCACTGATCTCCACTTCTTCAAAGAAGATCCGAGAGAAGAAGTTTGGTTTCTTTTCTTTTGCAGCAGCGTTCTGTTTCACTGCCTTTGGTTTCTGTACAGAGATGGTCTTTGCATCATCCTGCGGATTGGCAAGCTGTGCTGTTTCCTGCTGCGGAGCAAAATCGATCGTATCTGCTTCCGAAGGAAACTTCACATTTTCCGTAGGCAGTGTTTTATGGGCAATGACAGGCTCACCGCAGACAGGACAGAACTTCTTTCCTTCCGGCACAAGACTGCCACAGTTCAAGCAATAATAATTTGACATGCATACCTCCTAGTTGAACCTATCCATTATAAACTATTTGCCTGCAGAAATTGCCATCAATTTGTAATATAATAGGGATACTTCAAGAAAGGACGAACTTTTATGAAATGTAAAAAATGTGGGACCGAACTGCCTGAGGGTGCAAAATTCTGCGGCGTATGCGGAACTCCCGTCACTGAGGAAGAAGAAAAAACAGAAACAGCAGAAGAGATCAAGCCGATTGAACAGCCAGCAGAAACTGCAGCTGCACCGGCTGAAACAGCAGATACAGCAGTTCCGGCACCGGAGGAAACAAAAGCTGAACCAGTGCAGGAAGATGCAAAGGCAGAACCTTCACTTGGCAATGATATTGGCAACTCGCTCAAAGATACAGCGGCTGGAAAAGTACTGCTGGGAGACGATGGCAAGCTGAAGAAAGAAGATTTTGTCAGAATGGGCAATGCCGCAAAAGAAGGTGCTCAGACAGCAGTCAAGAATATTGCCTGGGATGAATTCAAGACTTTCTTAGATATCTTTAAAGATCCCTTTGGCGATCATATCTTAGGCATCCTGCCGGCATCTGCAGTAGCCGTGGCTGCTCTGCTGATCAATTGGTGGGCACTGAGCTCCTTTGTTGATGCATTAGTTATTACTGCATTGATCTATGCAGGATATTTCTTAGTTCTGTTCATAGGCAAAGAAGAACCAAAGTTTGATGGAAAGAAAGCTTTCGGCAAAGCATCGCAGCTGCTGACGGTTCCAGCCCTGTCTATTCTTGTCATGTGCCTGTTCGGCATCTCAATGAAGAGCTCGATCAACACAACGACAGCAATGTATAACATTACTGCATATCTCAATGCACTGCGTTCCTCTGTTATTATTGTGATCATCTTCATGCTGTTTGCCATGGTCACATATATTATGGGCATGGTCGAGATCAGCAAGAAGATGAATAAATATCTCTGTGCTGTTATCATCACAGCCGTCTTCGGTATCAGTATGTTCTATTTAATTACACAGGGACTGAATTCCCTGATGACACTGCTTCAGTAAAACTCCTTCGGGAGTTTTTTTGATATAAAGCTATTCGCTCAGCGAATCTGCTTTACTGGTCTGGGATAAATGTATTTATCTAAAAATCTGCAAAGCACGAAATAATAATGCACATAATGTAATTCTTGAAAATGCAGAAAATGCACTTTTATGATAAACGGACAGTGCAAATAAAGAATCGATTGTCTATTGGATTTCAAACATATGAGATAGTAATTCTGTGAAGAATATCAAATGATAATAGGTGACAGTTGAATACGCAAATATGTATGATGATATTTGTGGGTTTTCAGTCTGATAAAACAGAATCATTTATTCATATTAATTGAAGTGTGAACTTAATGATTGCAGCAATGCCTGCAGTTCTCCGCTGTGTTCAGATATATACAGCAGTAAGAAAGCGAGAGCGAAGCACAGCACGATGAACAGGACCATTTTGATCATGTATTTCTTCCAATGCATTTTGATCAAAGCGATGAATTCTCTTATCGTTGCATTGTATCGGAAATATCCCTTGGTAGAAGCACCGATTCCTTCTGCTCTGAGACCTACGCGCTGGGCATAGACTGCACTGCGGAAGACATGATAATTCGTTGTGCAGAAGAGAATCCTGCATTTTTTTATATCTGCTTCTCTTGCTTCAATGATCTTCTTAGAGTTGAGCATATTTTCATACGTATTTTTAGATTGGTCTTCAATCAGGATATCTTCTTCTTTCACGCCATGTTCTATGGCGTACTGTTTCATTGCCTGTGCTTCAGAGATCTTCTCATCTGCACCCTGTCCGCCGGATAAGATCAGCTTAGGAACAATTGGTCTTCTTTTCCTTTTTGCCTGTTTCTGATAGATCTTGATCCCAGCTTGGATCCGACCGGCAAGCAGCGGGGAAACAGTATTTCCATTGATCAATCCCGAGCCCAGTACAATGATGTAATGAACGGTATGGAGCGGCTGATAAATAGAATAGAAGAATGAAGCGAAAGAAAAGTTGAAGTATAGCATGACAAAATAGCCAACTGCCAGATCAAATATGATCAGCAGAACGGCAACTGTATTATCCAACAGAAGATTGCCGCTGATCCCACGGAAAGCAATCATGATCCAGCAGTTGAATAAGATGAACAGGATCATACAGATGCCCAAGAGCAGACTTAATGAATTTGCTAAAGAGAGCCCTTCATGACGGATCATTTTTATGCCATTGAACAATGCTCTGAAAATAACAATAAAGACACTGAAGAGCAATAGAAATAAAAGAAAGAAACTGCAGAGCATCAGCAGAGATAGGATCAGCTGATTATCATTCTCACCCGCATAGACAAACAATGTGATGAAGACAAGGCAGATCAATAAAAAGAACCAAAAGCCATTGCTCAGATGAGCTCTGCCAAAGAAGTGATTCAGCAGCAGGAATAGAAATAAATAAATGCATGTGATGATTCCTAAGATCAGTGTCATAGACATGAATGCATATCCCCCTAAAGAAAGTCTGTATCTATAGAATACCGCAAATTCCTTTAATAATTGAAATGGATTGTTATAGCAGAAAAGTCCGCGGATGACCATTTCTGAAAGCTCTAACTCATATTGCATATTTTTTAGAGAGTATCAGCGATGCCATTGTATATAGAATTGTCGGTTTCCTTTCGGCTAGGAAGGAGGACTGTGTATGGATCCTTTATTTTCGTTTGTTCTTTCTATTGCAGCGGGTATACTCAGTGAATATATCTGCAGATGGCTGAATAGAAAGAAGAAGTAACCGACCAGCCTAATGATCCACAGAAAAGGAGGGATAGCAGCCCTCCTTTTCTTACTGCATATGGATTCTTTCATCAATAATATAGCGATTGCGAAAGTGGATGTCAAGATGAAGGAAATTATAAAAGAAAGCTGCTATATCCATATAAGAAAATGGCTGCAAATCATTATTGGTTTAAAGCAAAGCATAACTATTTTTCTGATAATAATATTTTATCAGCATTTGAAATTTGTATTATTATACAATATATATTCCGTTCTACGGCAAATTACATAATGCAAAAATAGCATTAAGAATGAATAATCTACGATTATGTAAAGCATTAGTTGTATAGGAATGACTTGATTGATTTATAGGATCTCTATGACAGTTGTTCTCATTCTTAACGTCAAAGAGTGAGTGTTTATACAACTGATTCCCAGATTTATGTATTATGGAAAGAACTGTTCAAAAGAATGGTTCTTTTTCATTTAGTATGCATATGTTTTAAAAAAGTGATGCTGTTGCTCAATTTATAATGCAAATGTGAATATTTGTTATATGATATGACCGTTTCAAACATACCTGCATGCAATATAATTAAAACACTTATGTGCGTGAGGATTATTAGCGAGGACGCGTAGCTGCAAATATGAAACTTGAAAACCGTATCATCCCATAGAGATGATTATATGAGTTATCTAATGAACTGATATGAATGATGATTTATAACTAATTTGCATTAAAAAATTTGACAATACTATATACAGAATCAACAGTTTAAATTAGCAAATTAAAAAAATGACTGTGTGTTTCTGCAGATAAATAACGCATCATATGTTTTAATGAACATCACCGTTGAATGGGAGGTTAGAATGAGTACAGCAGAATCAAAACAAAAGATTGATCATTTTAGAGCGTATCTAATCAATATGGAAAAGGCAGATGCAACGATTGCAAAGTATATTAGAGAATTGCAGCAACTTTTTGATTTTACAAAAGAAGAATGCATTTCAAAAGAGCTTCTTAGTAAATACCGTGAAAAATTAAAAGGAGAATACTTGCCTCAAACAGTCAATGGGAAATTGAATGCGGTAAATGCATATCTGCATAGCATAGGAAGATCCGATTTGACGATTCGCTTATTAAGAGTCCAGCACACGTGTTTTATTAATGAAAATAGAGAATTAAGCGAAAAAGACTATAGGAAACTTCTACAGGCCGCTTTAAAGATAAAAGATGAAAGAATGTACTATTTAATGCTTACATTGGCGGGTACTGGAATACGTATTAGTGAACTTAGATACATTACAAAAGAAGCAGTTGAAACTGGCAGAGCCGAAATATCTATGAAGGGAAAAAACAGGGTAGTCATGCTTTCCAGCAAACTAAAGAAAAAACTATTGAAATATTCAGACAAAAATTCAATCCTTTCCGGTCCGGTCTTTGTAACAAGGACAGGGAGACCGATGGATCGATCAAATATATGCCATGAAATGAAAAGAGTATGCAAAGAGGCAGATGTTGATGCACATAAAGTGTTTCCACACAACTTTCGGCATCTCTTTGCTCGGGTATTTTATAAGGTCGAAAAGAATATATCGCATCTTGCGGATATATTAGGGCATTCTAGCATAGAAACGACAAGAATCTATTTGATGTCTTCAACAAGAGAATATGAAAATGCATTAGATAAGATGCAGCTAATAATATAAGTACAAAAAAACCACAGAATATTGATTCTGTGGTAGATGTACTAGTCTATATATTATTACTATCATCAGATTATGCTTTTTTTTGCCTGACGTCAACATATTTAATATCAAAATCAGATGAATTGATAAAGCAAAA
>JAKVKC010000008.1 GCA_022486705.1 Solobacterium sp.
CACTTCAGCAGGGGTATCCTGCGTTCCTTTATCAGGATCTGGTATGGTAATAATGACTGCTTCACTTGCATTTTTTGTGTCAGTTTCTTTATAGCGAATACAATATGTTCCCTTTGATAATGAAGTTGAGCTGTCTGCACATGTCAGCCAATTGATTCCATCAAGACTATATTCCATAGCGGCAGTTGTATTCATTAACTTGCCATCTGCAACAGTCAGCAAAGCAGGGGCATCCTGTGTTCCTTTATTAGGATCTGATATGGTAATGATAATTGCTTCACTTGCATTTTTCGTGTCAGTTGCTTTGTAGCGGACATAATAAGTTCCTTTTGACAATGGAGTTGATTGATTGTTGCATGCCTTCCATGTCTTTCCGTCAAGACTGTACTCCATTTTATCGGTTGTACCTTTGATCTCATTATTTCCAGCTATGACAACGGGTTCTTCAAGTGCAGTCTTACCAGTTGCATTGATCAGTGTGATGTTGGTGCTGGCTGAAGGCTGCCCTGATATGGTGATCTGTTTAGAACTATTCCGTGTTACAGAAATATTATTGCTAGATATCACGGTGTAATTTTCAGGGAAGTAATAGCCATCATCAGCCGTATACACGATATCTGAAATCTTTGTTCTTGGATCTGTAATTGCAAATATCTGTATATCTGATCCTTTGCTGGTATCTCTTGTCATATTGCGGCCAGCGGTGATTCTTATGCTGTAGGTTGGTATTAAACTGAATGTAACTGTGACAGTTACAGGATATGCAGGCATGGTGAATGTATTATCTGCTACATTTACAGATGCATATGGGGAAGCAGTCTGCTTAACTGTGACTGTGTCTACGAGATAACCATCAGCTGGTGTTGGAATGATTGTAACAGTTGCATTTGCTGCTTCCTGAATCACTTCTGAATTTCCAGCTTTGACAGTGAAACTGCCATTCTCTGCAGGCACCTTAGTAATGGCATAACTTTCCAATGCAGTATAACTAAGTGTGCCAGAAGAGGCATTGTTGTAAGAAGATGCAGCATATTTAGCAGACAGGCTATAGACGCCTGCGGTGCTTGGTGTCCAAGCTAAAGTAGCAATGCCATTCTTATCTAATGCAGCTGTACCAAGTTCTGCTGCACCATTTTTAAAAGTGATGAACTGATTGGTCAATCCAGCATCTTGTAAATATCCTGTCAGCGATGCGGTTAGAATAACCTCAGTACCTGCGGCATGTGGGCTTTCAGGATTTGCGGTAAGTGCTAGAGCGGTTTCACGTCCTACTATAGTCATCGTAACATCATTGGAATAAATCGTATGAGATACATTCTTGTAATCGTTATAGGCTACAAAGTAGCGAAGCTTATATGTATGGACAGTATCGGGGTTAAGTACAGACTCACCTAGGTTTGGGACAAAGAATCCTGCCCATTCACCGCTGTCTTGCTGCCATTGCCAGCCCTGATCCGTAATTGTACCGCTGTTTATAGTAACAGTAGGCTTGTATCCTGTGAAAGCAATCGACGGTTTATAATCCGTACCAGCTATGAAGGTGTCACTTCCAAGGCTGATACTGCCGACGGTAGGCGCAGTATATTCGACAAATGTTACTGTAATTGTCACTGGATATGCTGGCATGATAAATGTGTTGTTTGTTACTGGAACAATCGTATCTGTATCACCAGTTTTTGTGACGGTAATTTCATCCATTACATAACCGGTAGCAGGCGCTGGGGTAATTTCAACAGTTCCTCTTGCTGTTGCACTGTCAACTGCGCTGCCATCTACTGTTACGGTGAAGCTGCCTTGTTCCTGTGCAGTTGAAGTTGATGTAATTTCGAAAGGTATAGCAGTGAATTGAATTGCTTTAGCAGCCAAATCATATGAACTAGATGGATCGTATATATTTGTGCTGTAAGTTTCTGTAGTGAATACCGATGGATCATACTTTGCTCTCCACTTGTACCAAGTATCACCAAGTTCAAGCGTTGTATCCCGGTCAGCAGCTGTGTTCCCTAAGGCACCATGAGATATATAACTTCCATTTTGATAAGTTTTTAAATCACCAATGGCAGTAACGTCACCACCGATAATGGTTACGGTGTTGTCTGTAGAATTATATCCGCCGCCAATACCTGCGCCACCTGCGCTATTATCCACTATTGGAGATACAGCAGTTATCGTTCCGGCAGTTATCATAATATTTTTGCCAGCACTGTTTTTACCGCCGCCAATACCTGCGCCACCAATACCGCCTGTTGTATTCAGTGTTCCATTCTTTTTTGTACTGTCTGCGGGAACGCTGATATTCAGACTATGTGTTCCATTTTCCAAACCCGCATGATATGCACCTGATTTCAAAGTGTTTGCTGAATTATCAGCCAATATAACATTCGTTGTACAGTCACCAGTAATAGCAAATGCCGCTACATTGCTGGATGATATATTTACGCCATTGAGTGTGATATTCACATCGCCTGTCAAAGCACTTACCACGATATGATCTGCTGTAGATTCAGTGTTAGTATTACTGACGGTGTAATCACCAGCCTTGGTTATATTTAAAACGTCATCAATATAAGTATATTCGCCGTCTTGACTGGTCTGTAATACTGTCAGATCTTTATTTTTGAAAGTGACCGTCACCGTAACTGGATATGCTGGCATGATAAATGTGTTGTTTGTTATTGGAACAATCGTATCTGTATCACCAGTTTTTGTGACGGTAATTTCATCCATTACATAGCCAACAGCAGGCTCAGGAACAATAGTAATTGATGCACCTTCTACTGCCTTGGATACCTCATAATCATCTGACTGAACAGCAAAACTTCCGCTGGCTGTTGTAGCAGACTTGGTGATGACGTAAGTAGGGATAGCAGAAAACTGAATTGCTTGATTAGCTGCATTATATGAATCAGATGTATATGAATTTGTCTTATAACTTTCCGCATTTAAGGCTGATTGCGATCCTGCTGCTCTCCACCTGTACCATGTACCCCCAAGTGTAAGCGTAGTATCTCCATTAGCACTCGTGTTTCCCAATGCTCCCTCACTATTATTTTTATTGCCAATTGCAGTAATATCACCGTCTGTGATGGTTATACTGCTGACGTTAATAGAACCAGCTCCGCCGCCAATGCCTGCACCGCTACTATAAGTGTCTGTTCCGCCAATTGCAGTGACAGTTCCACCGGAAATCTTGATATTGTTTCCATTGCCCGCTTCACCATAACCACCGCCGATACCTGCAGCACCTTGTCCACCAGTTGCTTTCACAGTTCCACTAGAAATTGTGATATTACTGCCGGACTGATAAGAACCGCCGCCAATACCGGCAGAAAAACTTCCGCCTTTAGCTGTAACTTTAGTCGTTGAACCATCCGTCTGCAGAATAGTGATATTTTCACCTGATCCTCCCTGACCGCCACCGATACCTGCAGCCAAATATGCACCAGTTGCATTTACAGTGCCGCTCTCAATAGTGATATTTTTGCCAGAAGCTTTATATCCACCACCAATACCTGCACCACCACAATATGTATCAACATTTCGTCCTGTTGCATTCAGTGTTCCTTTGCCATTAATTATCAATGGACTGATTCCGTTTTCAAGTCCTGCGTGATCTCCGCCTGCTTTCAGCGTATTAGTGGAACCTTCTGCCAATGTCACTGTTGTTGTGCCAGTGTTGCTGATAATGAAGGATGGACTTGTACTGCTGTTTTTAGAGTTATCGATTGTCACGTTGTTCAAAATGATTGTGACAGGACCTGCTGTTGTAGGAGCAACATTAATATAATCTGTTGTTGTATCAATACCCGAATGCATGCTGATTTCATATGTGCCTTTTTCAGTAATTGTCACCATACCGGGTGAATAGGTATATCCCGTTGCTTTATCTATTATCAAATCATGTTTTTCTTTGTAAGTGACCGTTACAGTAACGGGATAATTTGGCATGGTAAAGTATGAATTGAAATCTTCCATACTTACTGTCCGTTCTCCATCAGTCTCTTTTATTTCAATGCTGTTCAGTTCATAATTCGTATCAGGTGTCCGTATTATATAAACTTTTTCACCTACTGCAGCACTAGACATATTATTAAGAGCATTATCGATGTAAACTTGCGTATTAAAGCTTCCGTTAGTTGCTTCAGCTTTAGTAATGTTGTTTCCTGGAACAATACTAATATATGTATACTTTTCAATGCGACTAGCATTATAAGGAAATTTTTGACCGGATACAGTATTTTCATGTGCAACAGCAACATAACCTATATAAGAGGATAAGTCTGGTGCAGCGCTCATTGCTTGTAAATTGCTCTCAACAGTCACAATACCACCAGAAATTGTTATATCACTACCAGTACCTTTATATCCGCCACCAATGCCTCTACCAAAATTTTTGCCCTTTGCGGTCACAGTCCCGCCAGAAATTGTTATATCACTACCAGTACCTTTAAATCCGCCACCAATGCCTGCACCGCCACCATATGATTCATCGTTTTGGCTTCCGGTATAGCCTGTTGCAGTTACAGTTCCACCAGTAATGGTGATATTGCTGCCATTACCACCGATGATGGCGTTATTGAGGGGATCTTCTCTAGCAGCTCCACCGCCAATGCCTGCGCCACCACCTACATCATTGCCACCATCTTTATCTGAAGACTTAGCGTTACCGCTGTGTGCATTCACAATTCCACCGGAAATGGTAATATTGCTGCCATCACCACCGTAACCGCCACCAATACCTGCACCGCTGCCGCTTCCAGATGATAAAGCATCCCCGCCGTTTGCATCCACTGTTCCGCCATTTATCTTAATTGTGTCTGCTGATCCAAACCTGCCGCCGCCAATACCAGCACCCCATCTTAAACTTTTTGCTTTTACAATTCCGCCATTAATTGTGATGTTATTTCCGGATGCATACGCGCCACCGCCGATACCTGCCCCATCATTAGAACTTATCGCATTCACAGTTCCAGTGAAAATGGTGATATTGCTGCCAGGTTCAATCCAGTTGCCACCGATACCTGCAGCATATACACCGCCAGTTGCAGTCAGTGTTCCGTCTCCATTGATTGTCAGTGGATGTTCACCATTATGTAAGCCGGCTCTTGTTACACCAGACAGTAAAGTGTTAGTACCAATCAATGTGATATTTGTCGTGCAATCAGATTCAATTGAAAATGCTGCTACTCCTGGCTTGCTTCCCCCACCGTCTTCGGTAGCACCCAAGTCTTCTCCAGTGTTTCCCACATTGATATTCACTCCATCAAGTGTGATGTTAACTATAACATCTGTTGCAGTTTGATCTCCGGCAGCAGCTGTTACCTCAATTCGATCTGCTACTGTAGTTGCACCAGCGGTCTTCATGCTGACAGTATAGGTTCCTGCATTGGCAAAAGTTAGAATGTTGTCTGCATAAGTTGGAGCTGTGCTGCCTTCTGCAGTGATTACAGAAAAGTCACCATATTCGACGGCTTCCAATGGTTCTGATGGATCGGGCATTGCTGCGGCAGCCGTATTATAGATATCCTGTTCAATTGCATATGCAGCAGCTACAGCTTCTTCACTCTTGTCTTTATCAGAGAGCGCAGTATAAAGATCATCTGCAGCAATCACAGGTGCCATTGCTGCATCAGCCGCATTAGAGAGATCTTCATTTTTTGAATCAGCAGCCCAAGCTGTTACTGCAGAAATAATTGTTCCTTTATTCAAAGACTTGACTGCTGCAATATAAGTTTTTGCATTATCAGAGAGAACTGCAGTATTATCTTCTTCTACTTTCACTGCAACGCTTGGCATCACTGTGCCATCTGCCAGTATATATGCTGATTCAGCTAAGACAGCAGTGAATGTATAGGTGCCGGCAGTATTTGCATCATAATCCGCACAATTCCATGTCACTGCAGGAGCAGGATCAATTGCCGCTGCAGATGCATTGTTTGCAGGGAGCGTTGCTGGAAGTCCTATCTCGTTTTGAGTAGTTCCTACTGCAACTGTATATTCAGTCTTGGTCAGTTCTGCAAATGAGGTGATGGCTTCTGCAACATGGTATATTCCATCTTTTGTTCCACTCGCTGTACCTGCATAGGCAATCGTATAATCATAATTACCGGATGCAGTAACAGTAAAGGAATATGGCGCCGCCTGCTTTTCTGCATTATTAAACTTAACTGAGGATACTGTATATCCTTCAGATGATGAAACTTGCAGATCCACAGTGTAAATCCCAGCTGAATAGCTGGTACTTCCTGTTACTGTTACAGGTTCATTGGCTGCTTTCACGGTTGTTCCCATATACACGGGCGCCAGTCCTAAAAACAATCCAATACACAAAAATACATTTAAGATTCTTCCTTTTCTGAACATAGTTCTTTCCTCCGTTTTTAAATGATATAGATACGAATATTTCTTATTTATTCATATCATGAGAGAAGAGGGAAGAACCAATTCTGCCGCCAAACGGCCTTTTTCTGCCGTGAAACGACCTTATCAATATCCTAATTTGAGTATTTCATCATAAAACTGCATCCAGTTTAGACAACTGAATGCAGAAGTGTTTTATGCATGCATAGGAATGATGATCCTGGCAATGAAGGTGTTTCCTGATTGGCTGAAGGAGAGAATGCCATTGTATTTCTGGACGGCAGCTTTAATGCTTCGAGTACCTGTGCCTCCGCCAGGACGATGGGAGACAGGAAGACCATTGTGGAACTCGGCTGTATCTGGTGAAGAATTGGTCAGTTCGATCAGAAGACTGCCATCTTCGATCTTGCTTGAAAAGGATAGAAAACCATCCTTGCTTTTTGAAGCTGCGTGGACAGCATTTTCAAATAGATTGCCAAGCATACCGCCAAGATCTGCGGCATCTATGTTCAGTACTGATGGAAGAACGGCATCTGCATGAAAGGTGATATGATCCTCCTGACAGCGCTTTTCATAGATCCTTAATACAGCATTTACAGTAGGCTCCATGCAGTATTGCTTAAGAGCACCTTCGGCAAGAACAGCTTCGTGATGCTGGAGATACTGAATAGCGGATGCAGTATCATTGTTCTCTAAGTACTCTAAGACGATGCTGTCATGATGTCTTTGATCATGGCGATTCTCCGCAGCGGTATCAAGATAGGACTGATAATGAGCAATCTCCTGGCTCAGCAGTTCAGTGCGAATATTCTGCCGGGAAAGGAAACTGATCCTTTTCAGATTCTTATACAGTACATATAAGTACAGAAAGAAAGCAGTTTCTGCAGCAATCATCAGTATCGTACAGTAGATCGGATGAAGATGAAAACTGTCGTGCGGATAGACCGGAATGATATTGACAATGGCCAGCGTCAGCAGCGGCAGTGCCATCAAAGAGAGAATGCCATCTTCGATCGTATCTGCTAAGAAGCGCAGAGGCTTTGCCCACCAATGTGCCGCAATGAGGAACAGCAGGGGACATACGATCAGTTCCATGATGATCATATCGGCATAGGAGAGATGGAGCAGTGTCCGTATCAGATTCAGCAGCACGGATACAATTGTCACAACGCCGCTCTGGGCTAACAGAAGGAAGATCGTTTTGCTGAGAGTATCGGTCGTAAAGATCACGGCAAACAATGTACCGAAAGCTAAAATGATCCAAGAGAACTTTGAATATGCATCATAGCCTAACGTGACGATCAGATAGGCAGGTAGGAAAAGCGAATAGACAGTATACAGGATGATGCCCCAGGCTGCTGAACGTTTGGAACGATAGCCAAGAACGAGACGGAACAGCAGGGAAGCAAATCCTGGAATAAAGAATTTCAGCACATAATAGATCAATTGAGAGATGGGCATTATGTGTCCTTCTTTCTGAAGCGGTATGACATATACTGCTCCTGGATCCGATGATAGCTGCCATGCGGGATCGGTATCTTTTTCCCAGAATGCATCAGGATATTTTTCTGATCTAAAGCAGCGATCTCTTTGAGATTTACAATAAAGCCCCGGTAGGGAACAATAAACTGCTCTGGCATGATCGCTTCCAATTCTTCAGCTAATTTGCTGATTGATCGCCGCTGTTCTGTATAGACAGCGTGCGAAGTGTGGATTACTTGAATATGGTCGATAGATTCTATATATTCAATGTCTCTGACATCTAAGATCCGTATGCCGCCGTCTTCTCCGCGGATACTGAATTCAATGCGTTCATTCTGCTTGATATTCTTGATCGAACGGTCCATTGCTTCCTCAAAAGCAGCATTGCTGAAGGGCTTGATCAGATAATGAGCGGCTCCTATTGCAAAGGCATTTACCGCATAGTCAGAACTGCTTGTTACATAAATGATCTGCGCAGCTTGATCCTGTTCTCTTAAGTGCCTGCCGACTTCAATGCCTGACATCATCGGCATGATAATATCCAAAAGATACAGATCAAAAGCCATCTGATCGCTGGCCAGCAGCAGTGCATCAGGATGACTGTAGGAAGTGATATGTACATCCAAAGTGTGTTTCTGGGCATACGCTTCTGTTTGATCCAGGATTTTTTTAAGCTCTTCTGGAGAATCATCGCAGATGGCAATCTTCAGTTTCATTTTTGTCTCCCCCGAGAATGATAAGTACTTTACTGATTACAGTAATCTTACTACAAGCAGAGATAGAATTGTCAAATGCATGCAGGGAGACATGGATTATTGCAGTAAAAAACAAAATGATATACTGAACTCAGATATACAGATATTTCATTGGACCATTCTTTGCAAAGATCTCATGACAAGGAACAATAAAATGATCGCAGCGTACGAAAAGATTAAACGGGAATCATCTATACATTGCGATGCTTCGGGCAAAAGTGAAAAGGGGGAATGAACGTATGTTTGCATTATTATTTAAGACGCAGGTACTGCAGACAGGGGACAGCCGTTTGGCTGCCTTATGTATGGCAAAGTTCAAAGAAGATAATATACCATACACGATCCAGCTTGATGATCTCAATCATCAAGGAGGTTTCAATGATGTATCAATCATCAAACCGCATACAGCTTATAAAGAGATACAGACAGTGTATGTTTCAGAAAAATATAAAGAAAGAGCACTTCATATTGTCCAAGAGATCAAACGGAAGAGAGAAGAATAAAGAGTGCCTTATAGAGAAGAAAATGAACTGCATTGTTTTGCTGCAAATAGCAGACAATGCTTTTTTGTTAAGAAAATCTTAAGGATTTGAACCCTATCTTCTTAAGGTGCCGCCATCTTATAATGATCCTGTAAAGAGAGGGAAAGAAAATGTACAGCATATTGATCTGTGATGATGACAGAGATATTGTCAATGCTTTAAAGATCTATCTGTCTGATCCGCAGTATAAGCTCTATGAAGCATACAATGGCGAAGAAGCACTGCAGGTGATGAAGGAAAATGAGATTCAATTGATCCTGATGGATATCATGATGCCGCAGATGGATGGCATGGAAGCGATGGTAAAGATCCGAGAAAGCTCCAATGTGCCAATTATCCTGCTGACCGCAAAGAGCGAAGACAATGATAAGATCCTCGGTCTGAATGTAGGTGCTGATGATTATATTACCAAGCCATTCAATCCGATTGAAGTGAATGCCAGAGTGCGCTCGCAGCTGAGAAGATATACGCAGTTAGGCAGTGCACAGATGGCACCGGAGAAGATCGTCATTGATGGCATTGCATTGGATAATGAGGCAAAGACCGTCACGCTGGATGGTGCACCGGTCTCTTTGACACCGACGGAATTTGATATCCTGAAACTTCTGATGATGCATGAAGGAAAAGTGTTCAGTCCCAAAGAGATCTATATGAATGTATGGAAAGAAGAAGCAGTTGGAAATGAAAGTACAACGGTCGCAGTCCATATCCGTCATTTAAGAGAAAAACTTGAGATTGATCCGAATGAACCAAGAAATCTGAAGGTTGTCTGGGGACAGGGCTACAAAATGGAGGGAAGACATGAAAAGCAAACACTTTAAATACAGTATCTGGGCGAAAACAATTGCTTGGATCATCCTTGTATCTGCCGCATGCTTATCTTTGATGGCTATGCTGAGCATTGCCTTTCTGCAGTCCAATGAGTTCTATGCGGAGGCTTATAAAACAGCTGAAAAAAATGTGATGGAAAATTATGCTCCGCTGTATCAGGATACCAGAGAACTACTGCAGGACGTGGTATATGAAGATAAGAAAAAGGTTTTCTCTGATCGCAATATAGCATTTGAAATCAGGGACAGCCAAGGTACAGAAGTCTTTAATGATCATACTTTTGAAAATACGCTTTTGAATGAAACCTACGAAATGCCTATGCTGAAAGATACTTCTGGTTCGGAACCTCTTTATGAAACATATACAGTCAATGTCTTTATCAACGGATCTTTTCCTAATAATGATATCTATGCACAATGGCATCGCATCTCCATGACGCTCTACGGAATGAGAGATACTATCTATTTCTATACGGCTGCTTTTCTGATTGCAGCAGTATGTGCATTGATCTATCTGATCAATGCGGCTGGACATTGCAGTGAAGATGATGAGATCCATGCCGGGTCTCTCGCTGCTGTTCCAGGAGATGTATGTATTCTGGGATATGCGGCATGCTGCATGGGCATCTGCTATTTTGCCATGCGGATGCTGCAGGGGATCAGCAAGAGCTCTGTTTTTACAGCTCTCAGTGTGCTGCTGACGGTCTTCATTCTGATCGGATGTCTTGTGACGTCCTGTATCTTGAACATTGCTGTCAGAGTGAAAATAGGCGGATTCTGGCGGCACACGCTGATCGGAACAATCTGCTTTGGAATCTGTCATCTATGTATACAGATGAATACGGTATGGAAGGCTGCTGGTATCCTTGGCACCTGGATCATCCTTGATTTCTTTCTCAATCTGATGTCCTTTCATGGCGATTCTCTTCTTTATCTGATCAAAACGCTGATCTTCTTCTTTGCTGGTCTATGGATTGCTGAGATGATGAAGAAACTGTTCAGTGCAAGTGAAGAATTATCGCATGGCAATCTTAATTATCAAGTTGATACATCGCATATGAAAGGCGACTTTGCCATCGCTGGCGAGAATATCAATCATATCGCGGACGGCATGAATCAGGCAGTGGAAGAACGCATGAAGAGCGAACGGATGAAGACGGAACTGATTACCAATGTATCGCATGATATTAAGACACCATTGACCTCTATCATTAATTATTCCGATCTCTTGGCAAAAGAAGCCGATGATCCTGAAAAGATCAAAGAATATACGGGCGTACTGATCCGGCAGTCAACTAGACTGAAGAAACTGATCGAAGATCTGATCGAAGCTTCCAAAGCATCATCAGGCAGTCTTGAAGTAGAATTGGTCCCCTGTCAAGTCAATGTGCTGCTGAACCAGGCGGCGGGAGAATATGAAGCAAAGATGAAGGAAAAAGAACTGGAACTGGTCATTGATCAGCCGGAGGAAGCAATCATGATATCTGCCGATGGCAGACGCTTATGGCGCATCTTTGACAATCTATTGAATAATATATGCAAGTATTCTCAGCATGGCACCAGAGTCTATCTTTCTTTAGTGAAGAAGGAGGGCAGTGCAGAGATCTCTTTCAAGAATACGTCCAGGGAACAGCTGAATATCACCGCAGAGGAACTGAAGGAACGTTTTGTCAGAGGAGACAGTTCCAGAAATACGGAAGGCAATGGCCTAGGTCTCTCGATTGCTCAGAGCTTGACAGAACTGCAGCATGGTACGATGGACCTGAGCGTTGACGGCGATCTGTTCAAAGTCATCCTATCCTTTCCGCTTTCCAATCAATCTGTATAAACCCGCTGACAATTCAGCGGAATTAAAATACAATGATACTTAGAAAAGCAGGGGGTACATTGTATGCAGGATGCGGAACTGGAAAGACTGATTGCCAAGGAACAGGAAAGACAGAATAACAATATTGAACTGATTGCTTCGGAGAACTTCTGTTCCAAAGAAGTCAGGGAAGCGGCGGGATCAATCCTGACCAATAAGTATGCGGAAGGATATCCAGGGCATCGCTATTATGGCGGCTGCGTCAATGTGGATGCTGTGGAAGAATTAGCCCGGACAAGAGCGTGCGAACTGTTCGGGGCAGAACATGCCAATGTCCAGCCGCACTCCGGCTCACAGGCAAATATGGGCGTCTATATGTCTGTGCTGAGACCAGGCGACAGAGTCATGGGCATGGACTTAGCATCTGGCGGACATCTGACGCATGGAGCGAAAGTATCTTTCTCCGGCAAACTGTATGAGTTCCATTCCTATGGGGTGGATCCAAAGAGCGAACGCTTGGATTATGATGCGATTGATAAAGCGGCTGTGGAAGTGCAGCCGAAGATCATTGTGGCAGGTGCATCTGCCTATGCACGTGAAATTGACTTCAGGGAATTCAGAAGGATCGCAGATCACTGCGGGGCATTGCTGATGGTCGATATGGCGCATATTGCCGGGCTCGTTGCCACTGGCTATCATATGAGCCCAGTACCATATGCCGACTTCGTCACGACCACGACGCATAAGACACTGCGCGGTCCGCGGGGCGGAATGATCCTATGCAGAGAGCAGTATGCAAAGCAGCTGGACAAAGCTATCTTCCCTGGCATTCAGGGCGGACCATTGTGCCACATTGTTGCCGCCAAGGCGGCCTGCCTTTATGAAGCAATGCAGCCGGAATTCAAAGTCTATATCAAACAGCTTTTGGATAACTGCCAGGTATTGGCAAAGACGCTTCAGGAAGAGGGCTTCCGTTTAGTCAGCGGCGGCACGGACAACCATTTGGTATTAGTCGATATAATGTCTATGGGCGTGACTGGCTTAGAAGCAGAGACTGCTCTGGATCAAGTAAATATCACCGTCAATAAGAATGCGATCCCTTATGATACGCTGAAGCCGAATACGACTTCCGGCATTCGTTTGGGCACGGCCGCAATGACAACGAAGGGATTTAAAGAAGAAGACTTCCGTCAGGTCGGTATGATGATCGCAGAAGTGCTGAAACATAAAGATGATGAAGCAGTAAAAGCAAAGATCAGAGAACAGGTACTTGCGTTGACGGCTCAGCATCCATTTGAATGAGCGATGGGACACAGGATAACTGTGCCCTTTTATTTTCTGACTATCAGGAAGAAGAAAAGCGTATGATGGAAAAGAGGTGCTTTCTATGATAGATCTATTGAACAGTGTACCGATGTACTTGATCTGCGGGCTCATTATTTTATTTGTTGCTTTGGTATGTGTGGTCTTTATGGTGCGTGCATACCGGGCTGGCATTGCCATTGGCATGGATCGGAAGAAACTGAAATATGCCGTGACTTCCAGCATTACTTTTTCCATTCTGCCAAGTATCGGCATTCTGCTGGGCGTCATTGCCTTATCCGGCAGCTTAGGAACACCGTGGCCTTGGCTGAGATTATCGGTCATCGGTGCCCTGCACTACGAGACACAGGTAGCGGAAGCTGCCGCCGAGCAGGTCGGCATGAGCCAGCTCTCTGCTTCTGCTATGACACCGCAGGCCTTTGCTACAATAGCTTTATTAATGAGCGTCTGCATCATCTGGGGCATGGTCTTATCCTTCTTCTTCAACAAGCGCTATTTAAAGAAACTGCAGAAGAATGCCCAGACGGATCAGAAAACAAAGAAAGAGGGCTTTGGCGATACTGCTATGACGGCGATGTTCATCGGCCTGGTCAGTGCGTATCTTGGAAGCTATATTGGAAATTTTGTCTCCGGCAAAGGAATGTTCACTTTCCAAGGAGATTATCTGCCGATCATTGTTGCAGCTGTATCTGCCTTGACGATGGCAATCTTTACTTATTTTGCGGAAAAGAAACATCTTGTCTGGCTGGAGAGCTTCTCCATTGCGGGAAGTATGCTGGTGGGCATGATCGCTGCGGTGCTTATCTAGGAAGGATGAATGAATATGACAATGGATGATAATGATAAAAAAGAATATCTGGATAAATATGATCGCGGAACGCATCTGATCGGGCGGGCTTCCACAGCCATCTGCACAGTGCTGTTCATCGGCGCACCGTTTGTTATCGGCCTGTATTTAGGAGCTATGCCGGATCTGTCCGCTGTACTGAAAGGATATCTGTCCGTAGGATTGGTGTGGACAGTATCGAGCGTTGTGGAATTCCTGGTCTATACGCCGATGCTTGGCGCCGGCGGCGGCTACCTTGCATTTATCACAGGCAATCTGATCAATATGAAGATCCCATGTGCGATGAATGCTCGTGAGATCTGCGGTACCAAGAGCGGTACGAGTGAAAATGAGATCATATCGACACTGTCGATCGCTGCTTCTTCCTTGGTGACCATTGTTGTATTGGCCATCGGCGTCGTGCTGCTGATCCCGCTGCAGCCAATCTTGCAGAGCGAAGCACTGCAGCCTGCTTTTGCCAATGTGGTACCTGCTTTATTCGGTGCCATGGCATACCAGTATTACCGCAAGAATCTGAAGCTTGCATGTGTTCCGCTGCTCCTGATGACGCTGCTGTATCTGTTCGTGCCATCCTTGACGTCACAGACCAGTCTGATGATCCTGCCTTCGGGAGCAGTGACGATTGCACTGTCCTATTTTGCCTGGAAGAAAAAGAATGTCCAAGGTGAAGTGCTATGAAGATTTTTTGGATGATCCTGGCTATTGCGGTATCTGTCCTGCTGCTTCTGCTGCTGGCAGCTTTGATCCATACCTTGTGCACACCGCCGAAAAAAACATCGTATGAACCGCATCCGGAAGCGGATAGAGAAAAGATGTGTGCAGAGAAATTATCCGCCATGGTACAGGTGGATACGACTTCCTATCCAGATACGTATGAGAAAGAAAAATTTGCGAAGTTCCATGAAACATTGGAAAAGCTGTTCCCGCTCGTTCATCAGAAATTGGAGAAGACAGAGATCGACGGCAACCTGCTGTTCTATTGGAAGGGAAAGCAGAGCACGCATCCGCTCGTTCTGATGAGCCACCAGGATGTTGTTCCCGCCGAAGGTGCGTGGAGCCATGCGCCATTTTCAGGCGACTTGGCCGATGGCAAAGTATGGGGACGCGGAGCTTCGGATACCAAATGTTCTGTCATGGGCTTCTTTGAAGCTGCAGAAGAACTGCTGGCTCAGGGATATGTACCGGAGAATGATGTGTATCTTTCTTCTTCCTGCACGGAAGAATGGGCAGGAGATGGCTGCGGCAAGCTGGTCGCCGAACTGAAGAAAAGAAAGGTTCATCCGTACTTGGTATGCGATGAAGGCGGCGGTATCATTACTGATCCGATGAATGGCATTCCCGGGAACTTTGCCATGGTCGGCTTATTTGAAAAGGGCAAAGCAGATGTAAAGTTCACGGCTGAAAGCAATGGCGGCCATGCCAGCACACCATCTAAGAATTCACCGCTGGCGAGGATCGCAGCCTTTGTGAATGAAGTGGAAACGCGTCCTGTTTTCCGATCTGAAATGTCCAAAGAAGTTGAAAGAATGTTCAATACACTGGCACCGTATGCATCATCGTTTGGCCTGCGCTATATCTTCGGCAATACATGGCTGTTCAAACCATTGCTGGTAAAGCTCATGCCAAGCATCTCTGCTCAGGCAGGGGCTATGCTGAAGACGACGATCGCCTTTACTAAAGCATCTGGTTCCGATGCCTACAATGTCATGCCGCAGGAAGCGACGCTTGGGGCAAACATGCGCTTTATTCCGCATCAGGGAATGAAGGAAAGCATTGATATCATTACCAAGCTTGCTGCTGAGCATGATCTGAAAACAGAAGTGCTGTATGCAACGGATGCTTCTCATTCAGTGGATATTGAAAGCGATGCCTTTCAATTCTTTACAAAGATGATCGATCAGACATTTCCTGGCGTGGCGGTCAGCCCCTATGTGATGACCGGTGCGACTGATGCTAGAAATTATCAGGATATCTGTGATACAGTTGTTCGCTTTGCGCCTGTCATCTATGGCCCAGAGCAGATGAAAGGCATGCATGGTCTCAATGAGAATATTGAAACGAACTGTCTGCCGGGCTGCGTTGAATTTTATAAAAATCTGATACAGGATCTTAAATAAAGAAGGTGCTTTATGGAACAGAACAGAAAAGGATTTTCGCAGAAGAATGTCTTCTGGATCGCCATAGCTTTGGCTGTACTTGGTCAGATTGCCTGGGGCTTGGAAAACTCATGGTTCAATACTTTTACTTATGATGAGATAACGACCAATACACAGCCGATTGCTATCATGAATGGTGCCAGTGCAATCGTTGCCACCGTGACAACTTTCCTGATGGGCACGCTGTCAGATAAAGCCGGAAAGCGCAAGCCATTTATTCTTTGGGGATATGTGATCTGGGGCATTGCTACGGCAGGCTTCTACTGCTGCAAGCTTTTTCCTGGCGAATTCATCAAGTGCCTGATGGTCGTGGTATTGGATTGTGTCATGACTTTCTTCGGTTCCACCGCATATGACTCCTGCTTTAATGCCTGGACTACGGACATTTCCAACAAGACCAATCGCGGCAGGATTACGGCCATCGTGCAGATTGCTCCTTTGATCTCCGGTGTCATTCTGGCGTTTGCCGGAGCTGTCATTGACAACTATGGGTATGCAGTTTTCTTTATCAGTGTCGGTTCTTTGGTCAGTCTGACCGGCTTGATTGCTGGCAATGCTATGAAAGATGCACCGGATCTCAGACCGAATGCAGACGCAGATAAAGAAGGTGTATGGAAGCAGATCTTTGGTTCTTTTAAGATCGATACATTCAAAAAGAATAAAAAGCTGTTTCTTGTTCTGTGCATCGTCTGCATCCTGCTGTGCGGCTTTCAGGTCTCCTATGCTTACGAAATGATCTTTGCCAATCAGTATTTGGGTATTTCAAAAACATATGCGACTTTTCTGACGGCAGCTGCGCTTCCGGTCATGGTCATTGCATCGCTGTGGACAGGCAGACTGTGCGATCAAAGCAAAGGCACAAAAGTACTATGCATTGCACCGATCCTATTTATTGCGGGATGTCTTCTGCATGGCTCGACCGCGAATATTATTCTGATCATCCTTGCCAGAGTCCTGCTGTATGGCGGATGGATGGCCATAATGGTCGCTTCTACCGCCATGTTCAAAAATCTGATCCCTGAGGATTCTCATGGACGTTTTGAAGGCATGCGCATGATCTTTATGGTCATGATCCCGATGGTGGTCGGTCCGGAAATCGGATCTCTGCTGATCGGCAGCGGGAATGTTGCACCGATCATATATATTGTCAGCGGCATTGTCACTGTGTTTGCCTATCTTCCTATCGTCTTCTTAGTGAGAATGGAAAAGAAAGAAATAATATAAAGATGCTGCGGCATCTTTTTCATTGCTTCAAAGAGAAAATGAAAGTATTGTATAGGGGCAGAAAACGGAGGGCAGAACTATGGCAGAAGTCATGACTATCAATGAACTGGTTCAGATGCTGGATCATAATGAAGCAGCAGAACTGGCTGACTACATTGAAGATTTCAATGCAGT
Organism: Solobacterium sp.; assembly: GCA_022486705.1. Lineage (GTDB taxonomy): Bacteria > Bacillota_I > Bacilli_A > Erysipelotrichales > Erysipelotrichaceae > Bulleidia. Next base: position 17,501 of record JAKVKC010000008.1, read on the forward strand.
GGATATTGCCCAGCTTTTACCGGAATTGAGCGATGAACAGGTATGGAAGCTCTGTTCCTTATTGGAAACGGAGAATCTGGCAAAGGTATTGGAACAGGCGGAAGATGAACAGGCTGTCCGCATGGCAGAATCCATCACCAACGATGAACTGATCGAAGTCTTCAGCTATATGCAGAAGGATGATATTGCCGATTTGATCGGTGAGATCCCGGATGCCCAGCGAAAGATGCTGATCAAGCAGATGCAGGTCAGAGATCGGAATGCCGTACAGACGCTGCTGCAGTATCCGGAAGACAGTGCCGGCGGCATTATGACGACCGCATATATTTCACTGCCGGAAGATATGACCGTCTCAGACGGTATGACCAAGATCAAGCAGACTGCAGAGAAGACCGAAGTCATTGAAACAATCTATATTGTCAATGCCAAGCATCAGCTGACGGGCATCTGCAACCTGAGGCAGATCCTGACCGCACAGAAAAATACGATGCTGAAAGATATCATGAATGAAAATGTGATCGCGGTGCATCCGGAAGATGATCAGGAAGAAGTTGCTAAGCTTGTTTCGCGATACGATCTGAATGCAATTCCCGTCATCAACAACCGCCGCTCAATTATGGGCATTATTACTGTTGATGATATTATCGATGTTATTGTTGAAGAGTATAACGAAGATATCTTAGAGATGGCCGGTGTTTCCAAAGAAGAAAGTCTTTCGACTTCTTTATGGGAATCGATCAAGCTGCGGCTGCCTTGGCTGCTGATCAACTTAGGAACGGCTTTCCTGGCATCCCTGACCGTAAAAGCATTCGAAGGAACAATTGCTCAGGTCGTTGCTTTATCTTCTACGATGACGATTGTTTCCGGCATGGGCGGAAATGCCGGCACCCAGACGCAGTCGATCCTTGTGCGTCAGCTGGCGCAGGATGATATTCCTCGCTCTAAATATTGGAAGGCTTTCTGGAAAGAGATCCTGTTAGGCGTGATCAACGGTGCTGTCAATGGTGCAGTGACTGGTCTGATCGTTTATGCAGTTTATGGCAATGCATTCTTAGGCATCATTATCCTGATTGCCATGATCGGCAATTTAGTAGTAGCTGGTATTTTCGGTTTTGTTGTCCCTGTATTATTGAAAAAACTTGGTGCCGATCCAGCCGTCGCTTCTTCGATTTTTGTTACGACAGCAACAGATGTTCTTGGCTTCTTTATCTTCTTGGGCTTAGCACAGCTGTTCCTGCCGCTCTTAGTATGAGGTATATGCAATGACAGTACAGATCATGAAAAAAGGAATCAAAGTAAAAAAAGGGCAGACCGCAATGGATGCGCTGCGCCAGGGAGTTCCGCATTGGATCCATCACACTGTTAAGAACGACAGCTATGTTGACGGTGTCATGTATCTGCCGCAGTGTGAATGCAGTGAATGCGGCTATGTCAGCAACCAGGAAAAGAAAGTATGTCCGCACTGCGGTGCCAAAATGGTGAATTGGTGAAGGAGCGAAAGCTCTTTTTCTTTTTTATTGCTGCGCTAAGATGGCACGGACTGTCGCAGTATCATACATATAGAACTGCAGCTGGGAAGGATCATGAATGACCACATCCATGGCATCAAAATATTTCTGTATCTTATGCATCAGATGAGCATAATGCGGATTGATGGATATTTTATGATGATGAAGCTGTGCATCAAAGAAAAGAAAGATCAATGTCCACATGATCTCAAAGCAGCTGTCTTCGATCCAGAAGTCTGTTTTATCTAAAGGCTCATTATCCTGCATCAGGAGCTTTTCAATGCAGGATAAGCCATCAATCGAGCTCTGCCAAATATCCGTAAAGACATAGTCATACTGAGACAGATGCTCTTGGCGGTAATAGGCGAAAGCATCTCCTTCAATAATGGTCACTTTCTTATTCTGCGGAAACTGCGGATACAGAAAACGATTGAACATTTCAATGACCTGGGAACTGCTTTCAATGCATGTTACGGTATCTACGCGGGGATTCATGAGCGCCATATAGATGAAGTATCCGATGCCCAGACCGAAGGTCAGTACATTGCCATGTGCTTTTGCGGCTGGGACATCATTGGTCGCTGCTTCACTTGGCGCATCCATCATCCAATCCCTGTCGTCCTGATATAAATAAATAGCATCAAAATTGCGATCCATCGCTCTGAGCTTCATCCAATCATTCAATTCTCTTTTTGGGTCTTTCTGAATGCAGTCGGTATTGAATAATTCATGCCCAGCTGTATTTTCAGTCTGATAGGAAAAATGCTCATTCTTAACAAGATCCAAAGAAACATGCGAATGATAGCTGGATCTTTCCCATGCATCAGCAGATAAGAATAGAGAAGGCCAAGTATTGATATCGCCCTGAAATTCAGCAAAGCCGGCGTCATGCATGGCTGCCTGGATCTTGGCTTCATTTGCTTTGGTCGCATGCATGCCGAGAAAACTGTTTTTGTCATCCGACTGAAGATGACTGCGGCAGCGGCTGCAGAAAGCTTCGATCTCTTTTGTTGATTGGATTTCCATGGGACTATTGTAGCATGTCCGCAATGTCATATATGCTATAATATGCCGCAGGGAGAATAAAAGATGCGTATTTTATTAGCAAATGATGATGGCATTGATGCCAAAGGCATCGCTGCCTTAGTGGATATTCTGAAAAATGATCATGAAGTCTATGTTGCTGCACCGCACCGTCAGCGGAGCGGCTACAGTCACTCGATAACCTATTTTATCCGCCATCGGAAAGCATGGCGCCGTGAGATGGAGGGTACGGCAGGGGCATGGGCAATCGATGCAACGCCAGCAGACTGTGTCTATTATGGCTGTTTTGCGTTCTTAAAGCAGCTGCCTGATCTGATTATCACCGGTATCAATCAAGGTGAGAATCTATCTACTGACTGTATTTATTCCGGTACAGTAGGAGCTGCATCGGAAGGCATCATTCTGGGCATTCCGTCCATTGCTGTTTCTTTATGTTCCTATACAAGTGAAGATTATGAAGCGGCTGCCAAAGCAGTGCGGAAGATCATTCCTTACTATATGAAAGATCCGCATCGCTTGGAGTATCTGCTGAATATCAATGTGCCGGCTCTTCCTTACGAAGAGCTCAAGGGATACCGCATAACTCAGATTGAAGGAAGCCGAAGCTATGAGAAGCCGGTTGAAGTCCTTGATCAGAAGGATGGTTCACTGCTGCTCGTATGCGATCAGGTGCCGATGACATCTTCGCATATGCTCAATACTCTGGCAGGGGATGTGACAGCGGTCAGAAACGGCTATGTCTCAATTACGCCGCTGGACAATGAAACAACGAACTTAGATCAGATGAAGAATATGAAGGGATATGAAGATATTCCCTTCTGAAAGAAGGAGAGGCTCACATGATTCCAGCATTGATCATATTTATCATCATGTATGCACTGCTGCTTGCTCTGCCGGATAAGCGCTATATTACGGCTTTGGCGGCGGCTGCAGTTTTCATTGTTACCGGCATTCTGCCGATCCAGAAAGTGATCGGGGCAGTAGAATGGAATGTCATCCTGATGTTAGCAGGAACAATGATGGTCGTTGAACTGTTCATTGAAAGCAGAATGCCTGCCCGCATGGCGGAGCAGCTGCTGAAGATCGTACCGAATATTCAATGGGCAATTGTTGCTTTAGCTTTGTTCGCTGGTCTGGTCTCTGCTTTTGTGGACAATGTTGCTACTGTGCTGATGGTCGCACCGATCGGTTTGGCAGTCGCTAAGAAACTGCATACAAATCCAATCCCAGTGATCATTTCGATTGCGGTATCTTCCAACCTGCAGGGCGCTGCGACCTTGGTCGGCGATACGACCAGTATTCTTCTGGGCGGCTATGCAAATATGAGCTTCAATGATTTCTTCTGGTTCATGGGACGGCCAGGCATTGCTTTCTCTGTTGAAGCGGGTGCTCTGCTGACGATTCCTGTTCTTCTGTTCCTTTTCCGCAAAGAAAAAGATAAGGTAGATGCGGATGCTGAGACGAAAGTCGATGACAAAGTGCCGACCTTCTTAATGTTCGGTGTCATCGCTGCTCTGATCTTTGCTTCGCAGTTCCCGAATAAGCCGGAGCTGACCAATGGCTTTATCTGCATTGGCTTCGCTGCTTTCGGCATTCTTTACCGCGTTATCCGTGAAAAGAGCACAGATGTGATCGCCCGTATCTTCAAAGCAGTTGATTATCATACATTGCTGCTCTTGATTGGATTGTTCATTGTTATTGGAGGCATCAGCGAAGCCGGTGTGATATCGGCAATTGCGGATCTGTTTGTTAAGATCGGCGGCAATTCCCTGTTCCTGATGTATACGCTGATCGTATTTGCATCGGTGTTCATTTCTGCTTTTGTTGATAATATCCCGTACGTTGCGACAATGCTTCCCGTCGTGCAGGGGATTGCAGTATCCATGGGCGTTGAACCATACGTTCTGTACTACGGCCTGCTGATCGGTGCAACGCTGGGAGGAAACCTGACACCTGTCGGTGCTTCGGCAAATATTGCCGGCATCGGTATCCTGCAGAAGGATGGCTATGAAGTGTCCACAACAGACTACCTGAAAATCGGTGTTCCGTTTACACTGGTCGCGGTTGCGGCTGGATATATTGTCAACTGGCTGATCTGGGGAATGTGAGCATAAAAGACATACCTTCCGATAGCACTGTGTTTTATGCGCCTGGAACTATTCCAGCTTCTAAAAAAGAATTGCAAATAAAGTTGCATTCCCAAGGGATGTTTGTTATTATATTTGAGCACTGTTTAACAGCGCATGCGCCGATAGCTCAACTGGATAGAGCATTTGACTACGAATCAAAAGGTTGCGAGTTCGACTCTTGTTCGGCGCACCATTATGTCGGGATGTAGCACAGCTTGGTAGTGCACTTGATTTGGGATCAAGGGGTCACAGGTTCGAATCCTGCCATCCCGACCATTATTGCGGCGAGGTAGCTCAGTTGGCTAGAGCAATCGGTTCATACCCGGAAGATCGTGAGTTCGAGTCTCACCCTCGCTACCATTTGTATTAATGTGTTCGGGCAGATAAAATTTAGATTCTGTTTGTTTCTCGGACCCTTAGCTCAGTTGGTCAGAGCCGTCGGCCCATAACCGACTGGTCGAAGGTTCGAGTCCTTCAGGGTCCACCTAGTTTTATTGGAGGAGTACCCAAGTGGTTGAAGGGTCCGGTCTTGAAAACCGGTAGGTCGGGAAACTGGCGCCTGGGTTCGAATCCCAGCTCCTCCGCCATTATTTGTTTCAAACACATGCATCAAAATCTTTATTCTTGTCGCGAGGTAGAGCAGCCTGGTAGCTCGTCGGGCCCATAACCCGGAGGTCGTTGGTTCAAATCCTTCCCTCGCAACCATTGGTCCTGTAGCTCAGCAGGTAGAGCACAGCACTGAAAATGCTGGTGTCGGCAGTTCAACTCTGCCTGGGACCACCTGAAGCTGATTCCGATCAGCTTTTCTTTTGCTTTCATGGCAGTATGATATGAATGTACAGCATGCCATACGAAACAGGTTAATTCAGACCTGTTTTTTGTTATAATTGAGTCTATGAAAAAAACTTTAATTATTGGACCGGTTTTTACCGAGATATTGAATGATGTAGATGAGCTGCCGAAAGGCAATGAAGACTTTATACCGAAGCATACAGAACAGAGAGTGCGCGGCAGCGGATATGAGACGGCTCGGGTGCTGAATGGATTCGGTTTTCCTTATGAGCTGATAGCACCGGCTGGCACTGGTATCTATGGAGACCTGGTGAAAAAGGAATGTGCAGAGAATCATGTGCCGGTGATTGCCAAGCCGGGCATCAATGGATGCATGTATACTTTGACGGATGCTAAAGGAAAAGAAGGCTACATGTGTGTTCCCGGGGCGGAATATGAATTTGACCTGGAGGATATTCAGTATATCGATCCAGAAGAGATTTCTTTGGCAGCTGTCTTTGGATCAATGCTGACAGGAGAGAATGCATCCGACCTGATTCAGGCATTGGATGATCTGAATCAGCCCATCCTGTTCATTCCGGAAAATCGCGGGGATGAGATCGACGAAGAAATACTGAAAGAGATGCTTGCGCTGCAGCCGCAGCTGTTCTTAACTGACAGTGAAGCATATTTCATTGCTGGGGCATGCACGAATGATATGAAAGAAACAGCGGATGCTTTATATCGAGAAAGCGAAGCAGCAGTCATGATCTATCAGGAGCAGGAAGGAATCTATACAGAAGATGGCGATGAGCCGGCACTTATTCCCTGTCATAGAAAGATCCAGCTCAATATGCTGACGGCTGGCTATATGGCAGCCATTACAGCAGGAATATCACGGCAGAGTGCACTGCGCTATGCTGTCAGCTTCGCGGAAGACTGCGGCAGGGCTATGCCGGACAGCAGCCTCTTTGAAAGAGAAAAAAGACAGCTGGCCAAAATGATCTTAGGAAAGTAGGTATATGTACAGCGGATTAAGCAATCAGGAAGTACAGAAAAAGAAAGAACAGGGACTGATCAATGGGCAGACCAGACGGATGTCCCGTTCTTATAAAGAAATTGTTAAAGCGAATACACTGACATATTTTAACTTTGTCAATATTGTTCTTTTTATTGTCGTCTGTTTTACCGGTCAGCTGAACAATGCTTTATTCATTCTGACGATGATAGCCAACACATGCATTGGCATCTTCCAGGAGATCAAATCAAAGAAGCTCTTGGACCAGATGGCAATCCTGGTGGTGACAAAGGTCGAAGCCAAGCGCGAAGGTACATGGAGCGAGATCCCGGTCTCTGAGATCGTGCTGGATGATCTGATCAATTTGGATGCAGGCGATCAGGTGCCTGTTGACGGAGATGTAGAAGAAGGATATCTGGAAGTCAACGAGAGCATGCTGACGGGCGAATCCAATACGGTGATCAAACAGGCAGGAGACCATGTTTATGCCGGCACCATTATCACTTCCGGCAAAGCAAGTGCGCATGTAACAAAAGTTGGAAAAAACTGCTTGGCTTCGCAGATCATGGCCGAAGCGCAGAAAGAAAAGAAAGCAGAATCCAAACTTCACAACGATCTGAATAAACTGATCCGAGTGATCTCTTTTGCCATCATTCCGCTTGGCATTGTTCTGTACCTTGTACAGAAGAATGGGCTCGGCATGGATTGGCAGGATTCGATTCTGAAGACAGTTGCAGCCGTTGTTGGCATGATCCCAGAGGGACTTGTTGTCCTGACATCCATTGCATTGGCTGTTTCTGTCATCCGTCTTTCACGGCAGAAAGTATTGGTGCAGGATCTGTTCTCTATTGAGTCTTTAGCGCGCGTTGATACGATCTGCTTGGATAAGACCGGTACACTGACACAGGGGACAATGAAAGTGACATCTGTACGGCCGCTGCTCAATGCCCAACCGGATCAGGTCAAAGATCTTATGGGCTCCTATTTGAATGGAATGGAAAAGCCGAATGCGACTTCACGCGCCATGATTGATTTCTTTGGTACCAATTCGCATTATGCGAAAGATAAAATACTGCCATTCTCTTCCGACAGAAAATATGCCGGTGCGGCTCTGCACAATCAGGGAAGCATCTATGTCGGTGCGGTCAATTTCCTTTTCCCAAAAGGATGCCCCGCAGCCAATGCATATCTGCAGGAACATACGGCCAATGGTGAGCGCGTGATCATTATTGCTCACAGCGATGAAGCCATCGGTGAAAGGCTCCCGGAAGATCTGGAACCATTGGCTATGGTCGCTATCAAGGATGTTCTCAGAGATCATGTCGAAGATATCATGCAGTATTTCCAAAAACAGAATGTAGATATCAGAGTCATCTCCGGCGATGATCCTGCGACGGTCTCTGCTTTGGCAAAACAGGCTGGGATCCCATATGCAGACCATTATGTCGATATGTCCAAGACTTCTGAGACCATTGAAGAATGTGCTTCGAATTATATGGTCTTCGGACGTGTTCTGCCGGATCAGAAAAAAGCATTGGTCAAAGCACTGAAGAAGCAGGGACGTACGGTCGCCATGACGGGCGATGGGGTCAATGATGTACCAGCCCTGAAGACAGCCGATGTATCGGTTGCTATGGCAGCGGGAGCTTCGGCCGCAAAGGACAGTGCCAATATCGTTCTCTTGGATAATGATTTCGGCAGAATGCCGAGCATTGTAGATGAAGGGAGAAGAGTCATCAACAATATCTCAAGAGCTTCATCAATGTATTTAGTCAAGACCGTCTTCTCCATGCTCCTGAGCATCTACGTTATCTGTCTGGTCAGAGAATATCCTTTCCTGCCAGTCCATCTTTCTGTGATCAGTGCCTTTGGCGTCGGCATACCGACTTTCTTCCTGCAGCTGGAACCATCCTTTGAAAAGGTCAGCGGAAGATTCTTTCCGAATGCTCTGCGCAATTCGGTGCCAAGTGCGATTGCGGTATTCCTGAGTGCGATCCTATGCATGCTGGTCAGAGATGGTTTCTATCTGCCGAATGAGAGATTCTATGGGATCTTTGTGACCGTGACGAGCTTCATTTATATTTATACGCTGTACCGTGTCTACTATCCGCCGACAAAACTGCGCTGGACGGTCTTTGCGGCTATGGGCATCTGTATGATCCTGGTGTTTGTCTTTGCTCATCAGCTGGTCAATGTTGCCTATGCATGGATCGATCTTGTGGTCATTCTACCGATGATGGCATTGGAACCATTTCTGATTGCTTTCATTGCCAGGATCTATGATGCCATCGGTGATTTCTTTGCATCGATCTTAGATTTCTTTTACAGCAGGTTCCATCATGAAGGATAAGCATGTGCCGGATCTGCCGATGATCGAATATATCATGCATGCAAATCAGAAAAAGGGAAATCATAAGATCTATCTGTTCCTGGATTTTGATGGAGTGATCAATGTGTTCTGTCAGGAAGGAACAGAGGCATATAAAAAGAAGATCAAAGAATCAGGCAGTTCTTTTGATTTCGCTGATCGGAAAGCAGTGGAGCGGCTGAACCGTTTCTGCGAGGATTATCCGGTGCAGGTGATTATTTCTTCTTCCTGGCGCTTTGGCCGGCTGAAGGGATGCACTGCTTACTTAAAGCAAGCTGGTCTCAAAGATGAAAAGATCATTGCAGATACGACGCAGACGGCTTCTTTTCAGGAAAGAGAAGCAGATATTGAACAGTATCTTTTAGCTCATCCCGACTTCAGCGGCTTCCTGATCTTTGATGATATGGATATGCCTCATTTTGAAGATTATCTTGTTCAAACTGATCCATTTAAGGGCTGGAATGCAGAAAGAGATCGCGCTGCGCGCAGAATCGTTAAAAAATTCTAGACATTTCGGCATCTCTTAGGTATAATCATTCTTGCTGATGCGGATATGGCGGAATTGGCAGACGCGCTAGTTTCAGGTACTAGTGGGGCGACCCGTGCTGGTTCAAATCCAGTTATCCGCACCATAAGAAAAGTTCACTTTAAGAAGTGAGCTTTTTTTTTGATATGATATATTATGCAGCCAAAAGAGGAAAAGATATGAATGCTGATATAAATATTGAAGGTATTGAACTGCATACTGAAAGATTGATATTGAGACCATGGAAACAGAGCGATCTCAATGACTTTTATGCATATGCTTCCATGGACGGCGTCGGTCAGATGGCTGGCTGGGCACCGCATAAAGATCTGGCAGAGTCCCAGCAGATCTTAGATCTCTTCATTCAGGAAAAGAAGACATTTGCGATTGAAAAAGATCATAAATGCATCGGCTCGATCGGCATTGAAAAATACAATGAACAGGATCTCCCGGATCTGGCGGATCAGAAAGCAAGGGAACTTGGCTTTGTACTGTCCAAAACATACTGGGGACAGGGCATCATGCCGGAAGCAGTAAAGGAAGTCATTCGCTGGCTGTTTGAAGAAAAAGGCCTGGACTGTCTCACATGCAGCTATTTCAAATGGAATCATCAGTCGGAAAGCGTGCAGAGAAAATGCGGGTTTGCGCCGTATCGGACCGTTCAGCACAAGACCAAGATGAACACCATCGAAGAGACTGAGACGAATCTGCTTACAAAAACAGATTGGCTGAAGCAGGCAGAATTGCACAAATAAGTTTGAATTCGCTATAATACTTATACTATGTCAGATCTATTTGAATATGCTGGACAGGAAACAAAAGAAAAAAATGAGCCTTTAGCTGCCAGAATGCGGCCGGAGACCTTGGAAGAAGTTGTAGGTCAGGAACATATTGTTGGCAAAGATAAGCTTTTATACCGCGCCATCAAAGCAGATCAATTGAGCTCGATCATTCTTTATGGTCCTCCTGGAACCGGAAAGACAACTTTAGCCATGGTCATTGCTCATTCCACCAGTGCGGAATTTGAACAGATCAATGCTACGGCAGCTGGCAAAAAAGAGATGGAACAGGTGATTGCCCATGCCAAAGAGAATCTAGGTGCGTATGGCCGAAAGACCATCCTGTTCATTGATGAGATCCATCGCTTCAATAAAGCACAGCAGGATTATCTGCTTCCTTTTGTGGAAGATGGCACGATTATTCTCATCGGTGCGACTACGGAAAATCCATACTTTGAGGTCAATGGTGCTCTGCTGAGCAGATCACGCATCTTTGAACTGCATTCCTTAGAAACAAAAGATATTCTGATACTGATCAAAAGAGCAGTGAATGATCCGATCAAAGGCATTGCCGGCGATATGGTCAAAGTTGATGAGGATGCAGAGAAGTTTCTGGCCGATGTCGCTGATGGCGATGCTCGGGCTGCTTTGAATGCATTGGAACTGGCAGATCTGACAACGGGACGGAGCGATGACGGCTTCATTCATATTACGCTGGCAGTGGCTGAAGAATGCATCCAGAAGAAAGCGGTTCGTTATGATAAAACAGGTGATAACCACTATGATACGATCTCTGCTTTTATCAAATCGATGCGCGGTTCAGATCCGGATGCGGCTGTCTATTATCTAGGCAGAATGCTCTCGGCTGGCGAGGATGTGAAATTCATTGCCCGCCGGATCATGATCTGTGCTTCCGAAGATGTCGGAAATGCCGATCCAAGAGCTTTGGAGATTGCGGTATCTGCTTCTCTGGCAGTTGAAAGAGTTGGAATGCCGGAAAGTCAGATCATTCTGTCGCAGGCTGCTTCCTATGTTGCCTGTGCACCAAAATCGAATTCAGCAGTCAAGGCAATCTCAAAAGCAATGGAAGTAATTGAGAAGACCGGCAATCTGCCGATCCCGCCGTATCTCAAAGATGCACATTATCCTGGCGCTGCAAAATTGGATCATGGTATTGGCTATCAGTATGCGCATGATTATCCGCATCATTATGTAGATCAGCAGTATCTGCCGGATGCTCTGAAGAATGAGAGCTTTTATGAACTTTCAGATATTGCCTATGAAGCAAAGCTGCAGAAGTGGCTGGCATCCATCGGCAAGAAGAATATTCATCGTGAGAAGAAATAGGCGGATGCCTGTTTCTTTTTTAGGAACGGAATCGAAAGAGCAGAATGTTATAATATGAGCAATTGAACGGAGTGAAAGATCATGATAAAAACAATGAAATTATTGGTAGCAGATATTGACGGCACCTTAGTCAATGAGCCAAGAGAAATGATGCCTTTGACGCGAGCTGTGCTCAATGATCTGCATGCCAGGGGAATCCTTTTAGGCATTGCCAGCGGCAGGCCGCTTGGTCCGCATCTGTATGAACAGAAAGATGAATGGAAAGTCAATTTCAATTTTGATATGTGGATCGGCATGAATGGCGGACAGCTGTACGATGTGCATAAAGATACGTATGAGCATTTTTATAAGCTGCAGCCGAAAACGATTGAAGAGATCATCACTTTCATGAAACCAATGCATGCCAATCCATTTATTTATCTGGGCGAAGATATGCTGAGCGAAGAAGTGGATGAAGAGATGTTTGACAGCATGAAGCGCCATCATATTCAATGCACAAAGGCAGAACAGCTCAGTGAACTGTGGGAAGGGCCGACCAACAAGATCCTGTTCCGTTTATCGGATGCTTCGCAGATGCCGGAGGCAGAAGCATTTGCGGCACAGCATCCTTCCAAGGACTACGCTGCTTTTAAAACGCAGCCGACGATGCTTGAATTTCAGGATCCGCGGGTCAATAAGGGATTGGGGGTTGAGAGATACTGTCAGCAGAATGGCATTTCTTTGGATGAAGTCATGGCTTTCGGCGATATGTCCAATGACAATGGCATGATGACGGCCGCCGGCTGGTCAGTATGTCTGAAGAATGGTTCGGATGATACAAAGGCACTGGCCAATGAAATTACGGAATATGACAATGATCATGATGGGCTTGGCCATTATATGATCGATCATTGGTATGCACCGCATGGCTGGAAGGCACCGGAACCGCTGGATATTTAGCGGTTGAAATATTGCTGAGATGGTATACTATTTTCCTGTTGCACAATAAAGAAGGAGAAAACAGGATGAAAGAATTTGCCCCGATCAAAGAAGGAAAAGTCCGTGAGATCTATGATAACGGTGATTCCTTGATTATGGTAGCCACCGACCGTATTTCCGCTTTTGATGTAATTCTGAAGAACAAAGTAGCAAAGAAAGGCACTGTGCTTACACAGATGTCCAAGTTCTGGTTTGATTTTACAAAGGATATTGTACCGAATCATATGATCAGTACGGATGTCAATGACATGCCAGAATACTTTCATCAGCCGCAGTTCATCGGCAATTCCATGCTCTGCAGAAAATTGAATATGATCCCTATCGAATGCATTGTCAGAGGCTATATCACGGGCTCCGGCTGGGCATCCTATCAGAAGAATGGTACAGCATGCGGTATTCAGCTGCCGGCCGGTCTGAAAGAATGCGATCAGCTTCCTGAACCAATTTATACGCCATCGACCAAAGCAGAGATCGGCGATCATGATGAGAATATCAGTTATGAAGCATCGATCGATGTCTTAGAGAAGAAGTTCCCTGGACATGGCAGAGAATATGCTACAAAGATCAGAGATTATACTATTGCTTTATATAAAAAGTGCGCAGAATATGCGCGTACGAAAGGCATCATTATTGCGGATACAAAGTTTGAATTCGGTCTCAATGACAAGGGCGAAGTTGTCATCGGCGATGAGATGCTGACACCTGATTCCAGCCGCTTCTGGCCAGTGGAAGGCTATGAGCCTGGTCATGGACAGCCATCATTCGATAAGCAGTTCGTCAGAGATTGGCTGAAAGCCAACCCTGAAAGCGATTATCAGCTGCCGCAGGAAGTCATTGATAAGACGATTGCAAAATATAAGGAAGCATATAAACTGCTGACAGGCAAAGAACTGGAAGCGTAAGGGAAGAGAAATCTTCCTTTTTATTTGGGGATTTTTCCTCGATCCTGTCTATAAAAAGGTGAGAGGAGAAAGAAGATGAACAATGCAATTACCGAGATCAGCGAATATCCATATCCTGATAAGATCAGCTGTTTCCGCAGCAGCTGCAGAAATTATCGCAGCAATCAGTATTTAATGAGAAAAATGGAGCAGAGCCTGCGCGGGCAGAAGATTGATGGAGAATGTATCTATGACTATGCCGGCGGCCAGTTCCGCAGTGAGGAGGAGCTCAGAAAACGTTATGCTTTGCTAAAAGACCGCATTGATGAAGTAGAAGAAGTACTGCGCTATGTCAGAATGTTCTATGGCAAAGAAGCAGCAGGAATGCTGGAAGAAGCATATATTCAGGGAAAGACGCAGAAAAAGATCGCCCATCAGCATCAGCTTACCGAAAATGTCCTGCAGAAGAAATATCGCTTCTGGCTTGAAAATGCAATCTATAGGAAGAATGAGGTGCGCGCATGAAAAGAGGATGGCGCATCGTGAAAGCATTGGCATCTTTTTTTGTCATGCTTCAGGTATTTATTTCTGCCATGATCCCATTGCAGGCAGGTGTCCGTGTTGAGATGGCATCCAGCGGGATCAGGATCATGGCCGACAGTTTTGAAGGTGGTACGCTGATGATGAAAACATACAATGGCCTGCCCGCATACTGTATTGAGCCGCGCATTGATTTCAGCCGAGAGGATGTTTATGATGTCAGCTATTTTGAACAATATCAGAATCTATCAGCTTCACAGCGTGAACATATAGCCGAGTTCTCCTATTTTGGCTATGGCTATGATGGCCACAGCAGTCCAAAGGATTATGCCGCATCGCAGTATCTGATCTGGCTGGAGATTGATGATACTTTTGTCAGAAATGTTACGTATTATGACGAGAGTTCTGGATCTGAAATGACTTCAGAGGTGGAAGCAAGCGTTCAGCGTATCCTCAATGATGTGAAAGAGTATCAGAAAGAAACGGTCTTCAATGTCACAGGCGCTGTCAATGAGAAGAATGTCAGAGGCTCTTATTACGGCAATGGTGAAGCAGGAACAGATATCATCTTTGATGATATCTCCGGTGCGCTCTGTCATATGAAGCTGATCCAAAATGATTTCGGCGATGCGCTTGCATGGTCGGACAATCATGTCTTCATTCATCTTTCGGCTGCGACCGCAGGGGAGAAGCGTGCAAAATTTATCAGCAATACTCTCTCTATCGGCGATCGGCCGCTGCTGCTGAGCGATGCATCGGGCCAATTTCAGAAATTCTTTGTGCGCGGAGATGTCAGCAGAACAGCGCTCATCCAGCTGCATACACTGTTTTCAGCAGATCTCAGCAAGACTGACCCGAAGGGTGCACCAGTGGCAGGCGCTTCCTTTCAGCTGTATGACCAGACCGCAGATACCGTGATTGATACATGGATATCAGAACAGCAAGCACATCATATCTCTGGTCTGGAAGGCGACCATGTTTACATACTGAGCGAAGAAGGTGCCCCGTTAGGATATTACTATGGCAGTCAGATCAGCTTTCATCCGGATCAGAAAAAAGAGATCGCATTGGCGGACAATCCCATTCGCTGTTCAATCATGAAGACAGATGAAAACGGTCTGCCTGTATCTGGCGCAAAACTGCAGCTGATCGATCAGACAGATGGACGTTCCTTGACATTTGTCTCTGCTGAGGAACCTTATGAATGCGGCAGCTTTTTGAAAGCAGATCATTCTTATGCCGTGAAAGAACTGCAGGCTCCGGCGGGATGCTATGCGGTGGAGAATGTTTTTTTCTCTGTCCCTCATCAAGGCAAAGAACCAATTCAGATCACGATGAAGGACCAGCATATTCACTATGAGATCCTGAAAAAAGATGAAGCGGGCCATCCGGTAAGAGGAGCTTCTTTATCTCTGTATGATGTTTCATCCAATGATAAAGAACTGCTGAAAACATGGATCACGGACACAGAACCGGTGGAAGTCGGAAATCTGCTCAGGGCGGGACATGCCTACAGCATTGTAGAAAATGATGCGGCCTCAAAATATTTTCTGGCCGTTGATCAGAATTTTTCTGTCTCTCAGTATGATGATCAGATCGGCAGACATGAGATCACAGTGATCGATGATCATATCAGCTATGTGCTGCAGAAAGTCGATGAGAATGGCAAAGCCGTCAAAGATGCCAGACTGCGTATCACCGATATTACGGATCCTTTGGATGCGGATCGTGTTGTTCTGGATTGGCACAGTACGGAAGAACCTCTGACCATCAATCTGTTTGAACGCGGGCACACCTATCGGCTGCAGGAAATCGAGGGCCCAGACGGGTATTATCTGACTGCGGATCAGATCTTTACGGTACCGGATCATGGCAGTTCAGAACCGATTGTGATCACCTGTGAAGATGATCGTATTGTATACAGTTTTCTGAAAACAGATGCCGAAGGAAATCCGGTAGAGAATGCAGAGCTGAAGATCTGCGAAAAGACAGAACAGGGAGAAAAAGAAGTCCGCTCTTTTCTCAGCGGCAAAGAACCGGAAGTGATCTATGGGCTGAAGAGAAATACAGACTATGTACTGAAAGAAACGGCCGCTCCGCTTGGCTACTATGCAGCAGCAGAAATCTCATTTCATATCGCGGATCAAGGCAGTGCTGAACCAATCGCGGTGGTGATGGAAGACCAGAAGATCCAGACTGTCCTCATAAAGACGGATCCAGCAGGCAGACGGATCGAAGGCGCGGTATTGGAAGTGAAAGATCATAATACAGGTGAGAAGATCGGCACCTTTGAGACATCCGCAGATACCGATATTGAGATCGGTGCGCTCCTTTTGGCAGATCATACATATGATGTTCAGGAGATCGACGCACCAAACGGCTATTACAAGGCGGAAGCACAGATCTTTACGGCAGATTCCTCAGAGCCTAAAGCAATCAGGATCGTCATGGAAGACGCCCCGATCCACGCTTCGGTGATGAAAACAGATCTGCAGGAACAGGCGGTGCCAGGAGCACATCTCAGTCTGATCCAGGCTGGCGAAGTCCTTGCCCAATGGACCAGTGAGAACGTACCATATGATATTTCATCTTACCTGCATGCAGGCGAAAGCTATGAGATCAGAGAAGATCAGGCACCGCAGGGATACTATGCGGCCGAAGCAATTTCTTTTGATGTTAGTGATACGGATAAAGAGGAAATAGAGATTGCCGTGAAAGATATGCCGATCCAATATGAGATCCTCAAGACAGATGAACAGGGCACTCCTGTATCCGGCGTTACTTTGCGGCTGAGCGATGTTACAGCCCAGGAAACACAGCTGATCCGTGAATGGACGACAGCAGGAACGAGTGAAAAATTCGGCCGTGAACTCTGTAGTGGGCATCAGTATCTTTTGGAAGAGACGGGCCAGACGGCCGGCTACCAAGAAGCAGAATCTATGCGCTTTGCGATTTCTGAAAAGGGCATCCCGCAGGCAGTGACTGTCCGTATGATCGATGAGACAAATGATATTTCATTCCTGAAAACAGACGAGAAAGGAAGCCCTTTGGCGGATGCGGAAATAGAGATCCAAGATAAAGAAGGCAAAGTGATGACATCTTTTCTGTCTGATGGATCTATGAAAGGAGTCTCACTGGATCGCATGGGGAAAAAGATCAGTTCCTATCTGATCGGCGGTGAGACATACATTCTGCACGAAAAGAAGGCTCCTTTCGGTTATGATCTCTGCGCAGATCAGTCCTTTCAGATGACTGGTACGCTTGCCTCGCCGCAGATCATTTCTCTGCTGGACCGTCCGAAGGCTGTCTATCTGCAGATTGATAAGCGTTCGGCAGATGGCAATATGCCGTATTTGGCAGACTGTGAGATCACAGTATATCATGCGGGCACTGAAGAGCCTGCCCTTGATCTCAAGGGGGAAAAGGCACAGCAGCTGACGGCAGAAAAAGGCATCGTATCTTTCCGCCTTCCATATACGTCGGATGGCTACTATGTGAAAGAGACAAAAGCACCGGAAGGATATGCGATTGATCCCAAGGAAAAGCAGCTGAGCAATGATCAGGAAGAATTCTTTCATCAGGAATCGCCGCAGGAGATCCATGTGATCGATCATAAGAATGTCGATACGGGCACGGATCTGCCATATCATGCAGTCATGGCACTGCTCTGTGCATTGGGATGTCTATGCTTTATGAAATATCCGCATGAAAAAGCGTGATCTCTTCGTACTGGCACTGCTGTGCGGCAGTCTGAGCTATGCGGCCTGCGATCTCTTCTTTTGGTCAGGCGATATACAGCATGGGAAGATATTGACGAAAGAGATCCAGCAGATAGCAGAAGAATCTGATTCTGAAACAAAAGAAGCATCCTTGAAAGGGATCAATGAGGATTATGTGTGCTGGATGCAGATCAAGGATCTTTCCCTATCTCTGCCCGTCGTGCAGGGCAGGGATGATGGATATTATCTTGACCATGCATTTGACCGCAGTGAAAATGGGCAGGGAACACTTTTCTTCTCTGCTGCAGACCAGCCGCATGATCCTGTCCGCATCATCTATGGGCATCATGTTTATTATGATCCGGCGGCGATGTTCTCTCCTTTGCTGCAATTGAAAGAACAGCAGGAGCCAGTCATGTTCTCACTGCAGTATGAAGAATATGAAGAACAGTATCAGATCTGCTATCTGTTTGCTCTTGCAAAAAATTCGGCGGAATTTGTTCTGCAGAAACATGCCTTCTCTTCCGCAGATGATTTTCGGCAATGGATCCGGTATGCAGAAGAAAATACAGTGATCCGCAGCCGAGAAGGTACGGAGAATGATTCCTATGTCATTCTGCAGACCTGCGGCAGAAAGAAAGACGAATTTCTGATTGCAATCGGCATAAGAGCAGATATGTATAAGGCAATCGCTTGAAAGTAGAACTAAAAGCGCATACGATATTTGCATTGAGGTGAAATATGCAGAAACTAAGAGAGGCGTTCAGCAGATTCATGATGGGCAGAAATGGAGCAGATGCGTATGACAGGTTCCTGCTGATCATTGGTTTGACAGCGGATATCATCAGCATGTTTGCCGGCAGTGCTTATTTTCTGATCCTGGCGGATATTCTATTGATCTATGCAATCTTTCGGATGCTTTCAAAGAATATCGTCAAGCGTTCCATTGAGAATCAGAGCTATCTGCTCCTGAAGAATTGGGTGCGGCATATCTTCAAAGCGGCAAAATCAAATCTGAGCGATAAGGAACATCACTATTATGTATGTCCGCAGTGCCATCAGATTGTCAGGGTTCCGCGCCATCGCGGAAAGATCGATATTACATGTCCTACATGCGGGAAGGAATTCAGCCGTAAAAGCTGATCGTTTCCCGCTTTTTCTTCGGCAAAATGTGATACAGTAATAACGTTGAAAAGAAGGATGAAAAGATGAAAGAAATATCTGAAAAAGAATTGGCCGGCATGGCAGATGCCTACCGCAGAAATGAAAAAGCAAGAGTGGTGCGGAATGCTCTGACGAAGAATGATATCAGTACGATATCCCGTGTCTTTGAAGCAGAAGCAGCCAATCCAAACATTTTCTCAATTGATAACAAAACAATGACGGCAACAAATCAGAAGCAGTCTGGCAGATGCTGGATCTTCTCCTCAATGAATGTGCTGCGCGAGATCATTGCCAAGCGCTTTAAGATCAAGGACTTTGAACTTTCACAGAATTACATTGCCTTCTATGACAAGCTGGAAAAAGCCAACTGGTTCATGGAATGCACATTGCAGGAACTGGATCAGCCGATCACTTCTGAAAATATGAGATTCTTATTGGAGTGGGCTGTCGGCGATGGCGGTCAGTGGAACATGCTGCAGAGCATCGTTATGAAATACGGCATCTGTCCGAAGAGCGCAATGCCGGAGACATATCAGTCTTCTCATACAAGAAATATGAATGGTGTGCTGAACCTGAGACTGCGGAAGTTTGCAGCAGATTCACGCAGATTGGCAGCAGAAGGAAAGAAGAAGGAGATTGCTGCTTTGAAAAAGGATGCGCTCAGTGAGATCTATGGTCTGCTGGCTTCCTGCTTTGGCATGCCGCCAGTAGAATTCACTTTTGAATATCGTGATAAAGATGATAAGCATCATGCAGATTATCATGTCAAACCATTGGATTTCTATCATCAGTACCTGAAGACAGATCTGGAGGACTATGTCTGTGTCATCAACGGACCGACAGAAGACAAGCCATTCTATAAGACATATTCTGTTAAATATCTTGGCAATGTTGTCGGCGGACACAAGATCGAGCTTCTGAACCTGCCGATCAAGGAATTTAAAAAGGCAGCTCTGGATCAGCTGAAGGCTGGCGAACTTGTATGGTTCGGCTGCGACTGCAGCAAGGATGCGGATCGTACATTAGGCCTTTGGGATGATGCACAGTATGATTATGCCAATACATTTGATATGCAGCTGGATCTCACAAAGGCAGAAGCTCTGGATACAAGAGAATCCGCGATGAATCATGCTATGGTGCTGACTGGCGTCAATCTGAATGAAAAGGGACAGCCTGACCGCTGGAAGATTGAAAATTCCTGGGGCGAAGAAACAGCAAATAAGGGATTCTTCATTGCCAGTGATACATGGTTCGACAAATATATGTATGTTGTTGCTGTCAATAAGAAGTATCTGTCCAAGAAAGCGCTCAAGGCTCTTTCGGGAAAATCTTCTGAACTGGCTCCTTGGGATCCGTTTGGAACCTTGGCTGACTGATTGCAGTGCAAATGCGAGAATGAGAATGCCGCTCTTTGAGGGCATTCTTTTTTCATGGCGTGGTATAATAATCTCGTAGATTTGGAGCTGAACAATGAAAATCGGAGTCATTTCTCTTGGCTGTGCCAAGAACTTAGTTGATACAGAGAACGTCCTTGGCATGCTGAGGCAGTCAGGGCAGGATATAACAACTTCTTATGAAGAAGCCGAAGCAATTATTATCAATACATGCGGTTTTATCGAAAGTGCAAAGACAGAAGCGATCAATACGATCCTGGATACGGCAGATCTGAAAAAAAAGAATCTGAAAAAGCTGATCGTTATGGGATGCTTAGCGGAAAGATATAAAGCACAGCTGGAAAAGGAAATGCCGGAAGTGGATCGTTTTATCGCCATTGATGAATATCCGCATTTAGGTACGATCCTCAGCCAGGAATTGCAGGTAAAGATAGCTGATACTTATGGGCTGGCACCGCGTGTCCTGTCGGGGAAACCTTGGATGGCATATCTGCAGATCAGCGATGGCTGCGATAATAACTGCAGCTTTTGCGCCATTCCTTCGATCCGCGGACGGCTGCACAGCATTCCGCAGGAAAAGGTTCTGCAGGAAGCAGAACGCTTGGCTTCGATCGGGGTCAAAGAGATCACATTGGTCGCACAGGACTGTTCCCGCTATGGCTATGATTTTGATCATCAGCTGCATTTGGTGGAACTGCTGAAGGCACTGGATAAAGTGGAAGGGATCCATTGGATCCGTATGCTGTATCTGTATCCGGATGAGATCCCGGAAGGTCTGTTTGATACGATCCAGAACAGCAGACACATTCTGCCGTATTTCGACATTCCGACACAAAGCGGTTCTGATGCAGTACTGCATGCAATGAAACGCAAAACAAATCGTCAGAAGATCCTTGATCTGACGGATCAGATCCGTCGGCAGATGCCGAATGCATCGCTGCGCACGACTCTGATTGCTGGGTTCCCGGGTGAAAGCATCGCTGATCATGAAGAGACACTGTCCATGGTCAGGCATGTTCAGTTCAATCACCTTGGCGTCTTTACATTCTCAAGCGAAGAAGGAACGGCGGCTTTTGATATGAAGGATGATGTCAGTGCCGAAGAAAAAGAAAGAAGAAGAGCGGAGATCATGGCAGTCCAGGAAAAGATTGCGGAAGATCGCCTGAAGATAACAATTGATCATGTTTATGAAGTCATGATCGAAGGAAGAAATCCTTTGACGCATATGTATACCGGAAGAAGCTATGCTTTTGCTCCGGATGGTGTAGATGGCTGTATCATGTTCCATTCCGATCAGCCGCATGAAGCAGGTCAGTTCACAAAAGTCCGCATCAAAAAGATCAGCGGACAGAATCTCATAGGTGAAGAAATCAAGGAGGATTGTATTTCATGAAAACCTATATTGGCATTGATCTAGGCGGAACCAATGTCCGCTGCTCCACCGTCCAAATGGATGGCACTGTCATTGAGACAGTCAAAGGACCTTCGCATGCAGACGAAGGCGCAGAAGCCATCATTTCCAACATTGCGGCAATGATCAGACAGCTGAAAGATTGGCAGAATGCATCAGGGATAGGTGCTGCTGCTCCCGGTCCTGTCGCTCGCGATGGCAATGGCATGGCCATGTGCACCAATATTCCATGCCTGGCGAAGTTCCCATTAAGAGATACGCTGCAGAATGAACTTCATCTGCCGTGCTTCTTAGGCAATGATGCAGATGCTGCTGGACTTGCAGAAGCTCTGGTCGGTGCTGGCAAGGGACTGCGCACGGTGATCTATATCACATTGTCAACGGGAATCGGCGGTGCCATTGTCTATAATGGACAGCTGCTGCCGGGGAGCCATGGCTATTCCATGGAAGTTGCTTCCATGTCAGTGGATGGTTCACGTCCAAAGATCAACCTGCCAGCCAATGGTGCGGTTGAAGATTGGGCAAGCGGAACAAGCGTGACTCGTCTGGGACGTGAAAAAATGCCGGATCAGACAATCGCACATGCAGGCCAGGTGTTTGACTTGGCTGCTCAGGGCGTCGGCCCGGCTGCTGCCATCGTCGATCAGGTCACAACAGATCTGGCTGTCATGTTCGGAAATCTGGCAACGACCATTGATCCTGACTGCTTTATCTTAGGCGGCGGCATGATGAAATCTGCGGGTCTCTTCCTGCCGATGGTCAAAGAAAAATATCAGGCAAGAGTGCTGCCGGCATTAAGAGACACTGCTTTTCTGACAGCTTCCTTGGATGAACCGGGTGTTGTCGGAGCAGCGATGCTTCCGATGTCAAACGGCTTATAATGCCAAATGACCGGTCTTCCGGTCATTTCATTGCTTCAAATGGAAAGGAACTGCTATGTATCATATTTCTGATGTAAAAAAATATACCCGCTGCGCTCGGCTGTACGTAAATGAAAAGCACGCTCCCAAAAGAGAGTATCAGCCTTTTATCCGATTGGATGAAGAAGTGACTTCTTTGGTCGCCCAGAAACTGCACATTGAAGATCATTACTTCCTCGGTCAGAAGGGGGATGATCCAGCGGCTGCACTGCAGGCAATGCAGAGTGCAGAATGGCTGATGAAAGCACGCTTTGAATATCGTCAGCTGCGAGTGAAGGTACCATTTCTGCATCAGACAGATAAGGGATGGGACCTGTATTTCCTTTTTATCGGTCTGTATCCCCATGCCGATGATATGCAGTTCTACTGCGATGAAGTATGGGTGCTGGAGAACAATCATATCAAGATCGATCAGATCTATATCATCCATCTGAATGCAGAATATATCAGAGACAAAGAACTGGATCCTTCAGCATTGTTTGTGATCAGCGACTGCTTCTATAACGGCAAGAATCATCCAAGTGTCAAAGTCAAAGATGCTATCTATAAAAGCAAGCGCGATCTGACTCATGTATTGAATGAAATGGATCAGCTTCAGGAAGGCAGTGCTCCAGCTGCCAACCGAACAAATCGCTGTACAACGCGGCAGAAATGCAGATATTATGACAGCTGTTTTCCAAATGAAGCAGAAGAGCCGGATGACAGTATCCTGACGCTGATTGCTTCGCAGAATAAACATGAAATGAAAAAAGAAGGCATTGCTTTGCTGAAAGATGCGGATCCTGAGAGGATTGAAGGTTCGCGTCAGCAGTATGCCCAGATCTTAGCAGATCAGGAGGGCGGGCTTCACGTCGACCGATATGCTTTGAAGTCATGGCTCAGCTGGATCAAGTATCCAATCTCTTTCTTAGATTTTGAATGGGAAAGGTTTGCCATTCCGCCATATAAAGGAATGCGTCCGTATGATGTAATGCCTTTTGAATACAGTTTGCATATCATGCAGGCAGACGGCACGATGACGCATAAAGTGTATCTGAATATCCATGATGACCGCCGCGATATGGCGAAGAATCTGGTGACGGATATTCCATCCCAGGGAACGGTCATTGCATATAATGCAGTTGGTGCTGAAATGATGAGGATTGCTGAATTTGCTCAGCTGTTCCCAGAGTATGCTGAAAAGCTGAATGACATCAATGCACGCATGGAGGATCTGCAGCTCATCTTTGAGACTGGTACCGTCTATGATACAAGGATGCGCGGGCAGTGGTCTCTGAAGGTCATTATGGCCATGATGAATGATAAGTCGTATAAGGATCTGGATATCAATCAAGGTATGGAAGCAGTCTTCCAATGGCGGCATTTGGATTACAGCGATGATACCGTCGATCATCATAAGATCGTTGAAGATCTGAAAAAATACTGCGGGATGGATTCCTATGCAATGACAGTTGTTTTCCAATGGCTGAAGAAGATCAATGAAGAAAAGATACAGTGAGATCATCAGAAATAATTCTGATGATTTTTTTAAAACTGATATGAGTAATTTCACGTAAAATTCAGCCTGATCTTCATGGTTGATGGTATAATACATTTAGAAAGAAAGAGATATGACATCATAAAAAAGTTGGTAGAAGCATTTCCTCAAAAAGGGAACTGCTTTCATCATAAAACTACAAATGGAGGAAAACTTTATGAGATTCGAAATTGTTGGAAAAAATGTAACTGTAACACCTGCAATGAAGGAAAAGATCGAGAAGAAGCTCAGCGGACTTCAGAAGTATCTGCTCATTGATGAAGACACAATTGTAAGAGTAGTTGCCAGAGTATATCCGAATTCACAGAAAGTGGAAGTGACGATTCCTACAAAAGTAGGACTGCTCCGTACAGAAGTAGAAGATAATGATTTCTACGCTGCGGTGGATCTGGCTATTGATAAATTGGAAGATCAGTTAAGAAGACAGAAGACACGCTTATCCAAGAGACATCGCGAGCATCTTGCACAGGCATTCATTGATGAGAATGACCAGCCTGAAACAGACGATATTCCTGTTCGTACCAAGAGCGTAACAGCTGAAGAAATGCCATTGGACGAAGCTATCATGCAGATGGAACTGTCAGGACATAATTTCTATATCTATACCGATGAAGACAGTGAAAAAGTTGCCGTTGTCTACCGCCGGAAGGTCGGAGGATATGGCTTGATCGAAGTCGATGATGAATAAGAAGAACTGGGCGAAAGCCTAGTTTTTTTATATGACAGATGACTGCAGCATGATAATGAAATAGATGACTGCCATGGCAAGAAGACCAGGGATGAATGTATGGCATTGATTGTAGAGATAGGCAAGGATCGCAATCAGGACCATGTTGTATAGATATGTGCGGAAAAATAGGCTGATATTCAGCGATGGCATATAGATGACAGTGAACAGCAGACCGAACAGAAGAGAAGACAGCAGAATGGATTGCAGCTCTTTGCCATGGACATCAAAATGATCTGTAAAGCATTTATAGCTGATCGAGATATTGGCTGCTTCCATAAAGGAAAATGCGATCAGCATTCCTGGTCTTGCGTAGCCATAGGCAATCAGATCGCTGTTGCCTGGCAGGATGAGGTCTGCCTGCAGAATATTGGCACCTACATAGACCCACAGCATGATCAGGATCGCGCCAAGAGAAGTGAACAGGATAGTATCCATGGCATTCTTTTTTGCCCGGTTGTAATGGATGCCGAACAGATTCCAATCATAGATGATCAGAATAGATGTGCCTGCATTCATGCAGAACATCAAAGAGATCGCATACTGGCTGATGACGATATTCAGCAGATGCGCTGCCAAAGGGATCGCCGTAAAGATCAGACAGGAAATGATGATGCGTTTCATAGAAAGTGCAGATGTTGTCTTTCCCGGCATAGATATGCTCCTAATGACCTTATTTTACAGGAAAATGCTTTCAGTGTCACATTTTAGAGAAGATGAACTACGGCGAAATTGGAATATCTGCGAAATCACTACGGAATTATTGGAACATTGCTGAAAGGGCTTTCCATTCCTTGTGAAATCATGCATGATGATGCCGAGTCAAACAGTTGACCAAGGGGGAAAGAAAATGGAAAACACAACAAAGGGGAAGATGACGTACCAGGATGAAAAGGCAATTCTCATGTATCTGAGCGAACTGTACTGCAAAGCACAGACGATTGCCGAATTGTACCGCAGAGAAGAAAATCGAGAAACGAACATGATCAAGTACAGACAGCAGACAGCTGTTATTGAACTGATCGACCGTACCATCAGCAGTATCACACCGACCGCTCGTTTTATTATTATCCATGCATATATCCGCAAAGATGGCAATGATTGGTATATTCCGTATTATGCAAGATCGACCTATTATCGGCTGAAGAAAGCAGCCGTGCATGAATTCAGTCAGGTATTTCAAAAGTTAAGAGATTGAACTTGTGAGAGCAGAATGTTAAAATTTCCTCAAGGAGTGTTATCGGATCATCTGCAGAATGCTTTGCTTGTTTCATATCTCAGAAAATAAGACTGTAAAATATTTTATGATGGGTATGAAACAATGAAAGGGCATACAGATGAGAATTGGTACGCTTGAGCAATAAAACCAGGAGGGAATTAAAAGTATGCTTAAAGGTATTGCTGCTTCACAGGGGATTGCGATTGCAAAAGTCTACAAGCTTGAACAGCCGGTCGTTGATGTAAAGCAAGTTGCATCTGAACCGGCGCAGGAATTGGCAAAGCTGGATGCTGCATTTAAGAAAACAGTCGCTGATATTGAAAAGATCAAAGAAGTTGCTTCAAAATCTTTAAAAGAAGAGGAATTGGCAATCTTTGATGCTCATTTGATGATGGCGAATGATCCTGAATTCCGCGGCATGATCGAAGAAGATATCAATACGAACAAGGACAATGCAGAATACGCTGCCAAGATGGTCGGCGATAACATGGTCTCTATGTTTGAAGCGATGGATGATGAATACATGAAGGGCAGAGCTGCTGATATCAGAGATGTATGCTTCCGTCTGCTCTGCAATCTGGCAGGCAAAGAGATCCCGAATCTGGCAACTTTGAGCGAGCCGGTCGTGATCGTAGCAAAAGATCTGACGCCTTCTGATACAGGATCGCTGAACAAGAAGTATGCAAAGGGATTTGCAACAGAGGTCGGCGGACGTACAAGCCACAGTGCAATTATGGCAAGATCTCTGGAAATTCCAGCCATTGTAGGCACCACAGGAATATTGGCGGCTGCAAAATCCGGCGATGAGATCATTTTGGATGCAATCAGCGGTGAAGTTATTTTGGATCCTACTCCAGAGCAGATCCAGGAATATACAAAGAAAGCAGAAGAGTATCAGAAAGAAAAAGATGCTCTGAAGGCAATGAAGGAACTGCCTTCTGTATCTACAGATGGGCATAAAGTGCTGCTGGTCGGCAATATTGGATCGGTCGCAGATGTTGAAGGTGTATTGGACAATGGCGGCGAAGGTGTCGGCTTATTCCGTACAGAATTCCTTTATATGAAGAGTGAAAATGATTTCCCGGATGAAGATACACAGTTCGCTGCTTATAAGCAGGTCTTGGAAGGCATGAATGGCAAACCGGTCGTGATCCGCACATTGGATATCGGCGGGGATAAGAAGCTGAAGTATTATAAATTCGAAGATGAGATGAACCCATTTCTTGGCGTACGTGCAATTCGTTTCTGCCTGATGCGCAAGGATGTTTTCCGGGTACAGCTGAGAGCTCTGCTCAGAGCTTCTGCTTTTGGCCATCTGTGCATCATGTTCCCAATGATTGCTACGGTCAATGAATTCACGGAAGCAAAGGGATTGTATGAAGAAGAAAGAGCAAAACTGATTGCCGAAGGAACAAAAGTAGGCAATGATGTCGAAGTCGGATGCATGATCGAGATCCCAGCAGCTGCTGTCTTGGCTGATCAGCTTTCCAAATATGCTGACTTCTTCTCCATTGGCACAAATGATCTGATCCAGTATTCTATGGCAGCAGATCGCATGAGCCAGCCGGTATCCTATCTGTATCAGCCGCTGAATCCATCCATTCTGCGCTTGGTCAAGATGACGATCGACGGTGCACATAAGAATGGCAAATGGTGCGGCATGTGCGGAGAAATGGCGGGCGATGAGCTGGCTGCTCCGGTCTTGCTTGGACTTGGCCTGGATGAGTTCTCAATGAGTGCAACATCTATTCTGAGAGCCCGCAAGATGATCAACGGTCTGAATTATGAAGAGATGAAAGCGATGGCAGCCAAGGCTGTGGAGCTTGATCGCATGGAAGACGTTGTTGCATTGGTCAAAAAGAGCATTCAATAAAAAAATGGCTGAGATCAGTTGATACGATCCCAGCTTTTTTTCTGCTAATTTTCACAGATCTGATCTTTGCTGCATTTCAGATAAGGATAGTTGCTCTTTACATAGAATTCTTTCATATCATCCAGTCTAAGACAGCCTAATGTCCTGCCATAGACACACCCGCAGTCAATATGATAGAGCGTATCATTTCTGCCATGCAGGATCTTTCCTTCCCAGCTGTCCCCATACAGGAACGTAGGGATATGTCCGACGATCATTGTAATATCATCAAAAGGATTGTCATCTCTGCCGATATGCGACCATACCAGCACCTGTTCCGGCACTTCCGACATGCGGATGTTTGCCCGCAGATATTCATCTGCCAGGCCGGCGTGCACAAGGATGAACTTTCTTTCCCTGATGGTCAGTTCTTTGTAAAAAATACGATTGCTGTCCAAATACAGTTTCATGTCATAGCATTCAGGAAAGCTGAGATCCATGAACTGATCAGCTGTTTTATAGCCGCCGTTGTAATGCAGCCAGCACATCAGATCATCGGTCATATCCACGCTGTTATTGTCATGTTTCGTATCGATCAGTTCCTGTGCATAGCGCTGGAACCACAGATCATGATTGCCATAGATGATATGCATCGATGGATCCTTCATGATCTCCTGCATCAAAGCAATGGATTCATTGCCGCGGTCGCAGATATCGCCGATGATCCATAAAGTATCATAATCTTTCCGATATTCGATTACAGAAAGCATTTTATCAAATTCTTCTTTGCATCCATGCAGATCGCTGATTACATAGGTTGACATAGGTACCTCTGCTTTCATTGTACCATAATGCAGGAACCTAGTTCGATATCCGCCTATATTCTTACTTCTGATCCTCTTCGGAAGAAAGTACCTGAATGACACTGATCTTGCCATTGGTAAACGAAATTGATACTTCTTCATCTTTCTGGAGATCTTCACTGTGAAGTGTCGTACTGTCTTTCAGGACCATGGCTGTACTAGGAACGGAAGCAGTCTGTATTCCTTTTGAATCTTCTGTTTCATAAGAAATAATGACGTTGCCGTTATCGTTTGATTTCACGGTGCCATAGGCAGTCAGTACATTGCTGTCGTCGGTCGCCTGCTCTGCCTGCGCGGCAGCTGTACAGCCGCTGCTGAGCAATAAGAGCATTATACCGGCAGTTTTTATCATATGTTTCATCCCATCTGCCTCCTGCTGATTTGAATATAGTCAAGTCTTCTGAAAGTAAAGTGTTATGAAGATGAATTCCGTGTGAAGCTTGCGGTATTGAAAGTTTTTCTTCACAGAGAGAGCGTGTTTTGATATAATATCTGCGTTATTGATTTATGGAAGGTGGTATTTTACATGGGAAGAGCTCATGAAGTCCGCGCAGCCTCAATGGCTAAGACAGCGGCAATTAAGTCAAAATTATATTCTAGATTTGGAAAAGAGCTGTATATTGCAGCGAAAAATGGCGTCCCTGATCCTGAAATGAACCTCAGCCTTAAGAGAAAGATCGCTGAAGCAAAGCAGAACCAGATTCCGGCTGATGTTATCAAAAGAGCAATTGATAAAGCAAAAGGCGGCGATGACGAGCATTATGATGAAGCACGCTATGAGGGCTTTGGCCCTGGCAATAGCACAATCGTCGTTGACTGTCTGACCAACAATACAAATCGTTCACTGACAGATGTCAAGACAACATTCAACAAGTGCCATGGTGCAAAACTGGTGGGAGCAGGTGCGGTATCTTTTAATTATCAGCCAGTAGGCTTATTTGTTTTCCCTTATGAAGATGAAGAAGCAATGCTGGATGCGATGATGGAAGCAGAGGTTGATGTACAGGATATTTCTGTTGCAGATGGCATGATGACGGTCAAGACGACATTCAATGATTTTGGCAAAGCACAGGATGCAATTGAAAAGTTCATTCCGAATGTTGAATTCGATGTATGCGAAGCAACGATGCTGCCGAATGAATATGTTGATCTGACAACGGAAGAAGATATCAATGCATATCATAAGCTGATGGATCTGCTGAATGAAGTTGATGATGTCAACAAGATCTATACAAATGCACGTATTCCTTCAGAAGAAGAAAACAACTAAGATACAGAAAAACTGGCCAGCGCCAGTTTTTATTTGACATAATGAGCGCCGCCGATCTCCAGAGACAGGATGCGCTTTCTTTCTTCTTCCTTTAAGACACTGGTATACATCAATGATGTGCGGTACTCCAGCTGGCGCCAGGCATCAGGGACATCCGCAAAGCGGGAAGCAATCTTTGTCTCTTTTTTTCTTTGCTCCGCCAGCCATTTTCTGCCATGTTCACCAAAGGCAAGGACTCTGACAGTATCATAAGGAGGCAGAGCTTCGGCCTCTTTTTTAGTGACCTGATTGAGCGCCTGCAGACAGCAGCGACGGACTCTGCTTGCGGTATAGCGATAATTTGTGCAGGCATTGATGAAATCATCATATTTTTCGTACTTCAAAGCATTCTTCTGCAGCAGATATTCAATGCCCTCTGAAAAGAGAAAGAGCTGACGCAGATGCTCTGGCGAAGATACTGATAAAAAGGTACGGAGATAGGGATAATACAGTTCACTGAACTGCAGTGTGCTGCTCTTTAAAATCTCTTCCATCGGTGTGGAGCCGGCCAGCGAAAGATGGTTCTTTAAGGCATGCCGAATGGCAAAGGCACTGGCATTTTCTTTGACTTCCTCATCCAGATAGCCGGAAGTGCGCTGTACAAGATAAGGCTGAATGCCTGTTCCTTTGAGCGCCCGCAGATAGCAGACGGCCAAAAGATCATTGGGATACATAGAACTGGTCAGCAGCGAATAGGCTTTAGGATAGGACATGCCGGCATTCATTGACGCATGAAGGTGATCAGGATTGATCGGCGTATCCGCAATTTCCTGCAGATTTTCAAGATTGCCGCATTCAGATCCAAAGCAGATACTGTCAATGCCGGCTGCCTGAAAGACCTGAATAGCTCCGGCAGCGAAATGAGAAGCACTTTGCGATGCAAAAAAATAGGGCAGTTCAATGACGACGTCAATGCCATTGCGAATGGCAGCTTCTGCCCGTTTCCATTTGTCAATGACGGCCGGTTCTCCCCGCTGGACAAAGTTTCCGCTCATGACTGCAATCATGAAATCGGCGCCGCTCTGTTCTTTGGCCTTGGCAATCTGATAGATGTGTCCATTATGAAGGGGGTTGTATTCTGAAATGATACCGCAAGAAGACATATTGCCATCCTTTCCAACGGAACAATGATACAATGAAATTACCTATTTGAAAAAGGAGAATATCATCATGAACGGAAAATTATCTTATCAGATTTTTCGTACCCAAGAAGCACCTCATGCATGTGTTTTCATTGTGCATGGCATGCAGGAACATCAGAAGCGCTATGAGGGCTTTGCCAAGTATTTGAATTCCCGCGGCATTGCCTGCATCACGTATGATCTGCCAGGGCATGGATCGGACTGCCCGAAAGAGGACCTGGGATGGTTCGGCAATCAGAACGGCTGGATGAATCTAACGGACAGTGCTGTGGAAATAGCCAATCTTGCGCATCAGGAATTTCCGCATACACCGATCGCTCTGTTCGGTCATTCGATGGGAACAATGATCGGCCGTACCTTTCTGCAGGATCATGACAGTATGATCGATGCTATGATCCTCTCGGGCGCACCGAATTATCAGTCGGCATCAAAAGCGGGCATTGCCTTAGCTTCGATCATTGCTGCCTGCAAAGGCAAGAAGGGCCATTCTCATATGCTGGATAATCTGGCGACCGGCAGCTTTAATAAAGCCATTGCAGATCCAAGGACACCGCTGGATTGGCTGAGCTTCAATCAGGACAATGTGGATGCGTATATTGCTGATCCGCTGTGCGGTTTTCCATTTACCAATCAGGGATACAAGGATCTTTTCCTTGGTATGGGATATATGCATGATCCTGCTCGCTTTCACTGCACAAAGCCAAATCTTCCCATCCTGTTCTTTGCGGGTGAAGATGATCCTTGCCGCGGCGGTGAGACAGGCTTTAAAGACAGTATTGCAAGTATCCGCAATGCCGGCTATAAGAATGTTTCAAGCACACTGTATCCCGGAATGCGCCATGAAACACTGCATGAAAAAGATGCTGACCATGTCATGAAGGATACGGCAGACTGGATCCTGAAGAATATCTGAGAATGCAAAA
Organism: Solobacterium sp.; assembly: GCA_022486705.1. Taxonomy (GTDB): domain Bacteria; phylum Bacillota_I; class Bacilli_A; order Erysipelotrichales; family Erysipelotrichaceae; genus Bulleidia. The sequence continues at coordinate 49,570 of JAKVKC010000008.1, forward strand.
CCATGTTTTCAAACAGAAAAACGACAAAAATCGACTGACCAAGCGCGGATTTCGTTGACTTTGAAAAAGTGTTTGCTATAATTTATTAGCGTTAACGCACGAGGAGACTGCCGTGAAGTGGACTAGAGCACAGCTTCTGCAGGAAGAGCAGAGTACTGCATTTGATGAAAATGTGGAAATTGAAGATGATGTATTTGCAAAGAATACACTGATCAATGCCGTGAAGGATGTACATGTAAGTGGCAGCGGCTATCTTGATGATGAGAATGACCGCTTCTATGTGAAAATGCATGTGACAGGTATGATGTACTGCCCCGATGCTATCACAAATGAAGACGTGGAAGTTCCATTGGATACGGAGAGCTCAGAGACATATGTCTTTGGCGAGCCGGAAGATGACAGTGAACGTGCAGTTACCGATGAGGTCATCGACCTGATCCCAGCAGTGATAGACGATATCCTGCTTGAGGTTCCGTTACAGGTGACTGATATAGCTGAAAATGAATATCCGGAAGGCAATGGCTGGAAGGTATACAGTGAGGCTGAGTATCAGGAAAGCCGGAAAGATCAAGACGATCCGCGTCTGGCAAAACTGAAGCAATTCAAAAATGAATAGTAGGAGGTGCTAGACAATGGCTGTACAACAGAGAAGAAACTCTAAGACAAGAAGAGATAAGAGAAGAACACATTACACTTTAAGTGCTCCGACACTCGTGAAGTGCCCAGTATGCGGTGAAATGAAGCGTCCTCATCATGCTTGCCCAAAGTGTGGAAATGTTGGCGGAGCAGAAGCTACCGCAGCAGAGAACAAGTAATTGTTCTGTTTCAACTAGATAAAGATGGAAGAGAGAGATCTCTTCCTTTTCTTATTATGCAGCCGCCGAAAGGCGGTTTTTTTTGTTTCCTGAGGTGAGTAATTTTTAAGAATCTGGCATGAATTTTCCCAAAATACTTGTACAATCCCTCCTGGGTGGTAGAATTGTGGTAGGAAGTGGAGCAAAGTGGAGGAAATCATCTATGTTCATTGGGGAATACAGACACAATCTAGATGCCAAGAACAGACTGATCATCCCGGCAAAGTTCCGGGAACAGCTTTCCACGACCGTATATGTCACTGAATGGATGGAAGGGTGCTTGGCCGCTTTTCCAGAACAGCAGTGGAATCAGATGATCGAACAGTACAGCGCACTGCCGATGACCGATGCCAGCGCACGTATCTTTCTTCGCCAGATCAATGGCAAAGCAGAAGAGTGCAGCATTGATGGGCAGGGCAGGATCCTTCTGCCGCAGTTCCTTGTCAGCGATACAGGCATCAAAAAAGCATGTGTCATCTTAGGAACAGCTAAGCATTTTGAGATCTGGTCAGAAGAAAAATATGATGCATACTGCTCCGAAGTGAATTTGGAAGAGTCAGCTGCGAAAGTAACAGAGATATTGAAATGATGGAACATACGAGCGTACTTCTCCATGAGACGGTAGATTCTCTGCAGGTAAAAAAAGATGGGATCTATGTGGATGGTACTTTAGGCAGAGGAGGCCATGCAGGATACCTGCTGTCAAAGCTGACCGACGGCCATCTGTATGCATTTGATAAAGATGAGCAGGCAATTGAAGAATCAGCTGTGAACTTAAAAGAATATCTTTCCAAAGTAACAATGATCCACGATGATTTCCGCGCCATGAAGAAAGAATTAAACGCAAGAGGCATTGAAAAGGTCGATGGCATCATGATGGATCTGGGCGTCAGTTCGCCGCAGTTCGATGATCCGGCAAGAGGATTCAGCTACCGCTTTGATGCCAGATTGGATATGCGGATGGATCAGGAACAGGAAAAAGATGCCTATCAGGTCATCAATACGTATTCACCAGAAGAATTGACAAGGATCTTTAAAGAATATGGGGAAGAAAGATATGCGTATTCTATTGCTAAAAAAATAGAAAGAGCACGCAGTGAGAGACCGATCGAAACAACTTTCCAATTGGTCGATGTGATCAAGAGCGCACTCCCGGAAAGAGAGCTCCATAAAAAGGGACATCCGGCAAAGCAGACATTTCAGGCTCTGCGGATCGAAGTGAATGATGAATTGGGAGCGTTGAAAGATGCTTTGCAGCAGGCTTTGGATCTTCTGAATGTGAATGGGAGGTGTGCTGTCATTACCTTCCATTCGCTGGAGGACCGGCTTGTGAAGAATACATTCAAAGAATATTCCACTGCTCCATTTGTTGAACCGAAGCTGCCGCTGAAAGCTGAGCAGATGGAGCAGGCCTCCTTCTTATTAGTCAATAAGAAGCCGATTGAGGCTCAGGAAGAAGAATTGGAAGAGAACCATCGCTCCCACAGTGCAAAGCTGCGGGTGATAGAAAGAATAAAGGGTGAAAAACATGAAGACGAACAGAAGAAATAGAAAAAATGATCGTGAAATGAAATTTCTGTCTTTTACGTGTCTTTTCACACTGATTTCTGTTATTGTGTTCTTCGTCGGTTCCCTGGGACTGAAAGCATACAACAACTCATTGAGCATTAAGAAGCAGTCAATGGAAGAAGAGATCCTCTCTACTGAAACGCAGAATGATTCTCTGCAGGTCGAGATCAGACAGCTGGCTTCTTCTGATCGGGTCAATCAGGTCGCTGCAAGCAATGGCATGAGCTATAACCAGAACAGTATTTCAACCGTCTCAGATGGAACGACAGCTGACGGAGAATAATAAATGTCTCATAGAAAGAATCACGCAATCAGAAATATTACAATTTTGACATTGGCGGCCATGCTTCTTATTGTCTCCGATGTTTTTTTCGTTGCTGTTGGCAAAGTGCATCTGCGCTCTGGTACAGATCTGACAGCTTATGCTGAAGGAGCCAATACGATCACGGAGACAGAAACTGCCTTCCGCGGAAATATATATGACCGCAATGGCAATATTATTGCGGAAGACAATCGTACCTATAACATTGTTTGTATTTTGGATTCTTCCAGACCGGGTGTCGATGGAGCGGTAGCCTATGTTGCGGACCGCGAAAAGACGGCGGCTACATTGAGCGCGATCCTGAAGATGGATCAGCAGAAGATCCTGGATTATCTTTCCCAAGGTGACAACGGCGTTTATCAGACAGAGCTTGGCACCGAAGGAAGAAATCTGTCAAAGACTGTAAAAGAAGAAATAGAAGCGACGGATCTGACCGGCATTGAATTTACGGACTCAGTTGAAAGAGTCTATCCGTATGGTCAGTTTGCATCCAATCTGATCGGCTATGCACAGGTCAATGATGAAGGTACAGCGACGGTTGGCAAGATGGGATTGGAACTGTATCTGAACAGCTATCTGTCGGGTACGGATGGATATCGCTCTTATCAGGTCGATAAGAATGGATACAATCTGCCGGGGATGAAAGGTGAGACTGTATCAGCAGTCAATGGCGACAATGTCTATCTGACATTGGATGCCAGTATCCAGCAGCAGCTGGAAGATTCCATGAAGCAGACATTTACAACTTTCCCATCAACGGATCGCGCATGGGGCGCAGTCATGGAGATCAGCACCGGCAAGATCGTTGCCTGGGGCCAGTCGCCGTCATTCAATCCGAATGATAAAGATATTACAGAGTTCCAGAACTATGGTGCACAGCTCCCGTATGAGCCGGGATCTACCTTAAAGACCTTTACATGGGCTGCTGCGATCAACGAAGGAAAATACAATGGTTCCGATACAACGAATGGCAATGAGTACTGCTATGGCAGCGATGAGAACGGCAATCCTGTCCGGGTCAGTGAGGGTGAATCCTATGGATGCATCTACAATGCATTGGAACGTCAATATGGAGAAGTGGACTATGACAGCGGACTGTATCGTTCTCTGAATACCGTAGCCTTGGCTATTCAGAACGAAGTCATTACCCCGCAGATCCATTTGGAATACTTAAAGAAATTCGGCTTTTGGCAGCCGGTAGATACAGATGGTGTAGAAGAAGCGACCGGAACATTGAATTTCAATACGCCAGCTGATAAAGCATCTTTGTCCTATGGACAGGGATCCTCCGTAACGACCCTGCAGCTGCTGCAGGCATACAGTGCTGTCTTCGGCAATGGCAGCATGGTCAAGCCGCACTTTGTAGAATCCGTCAGAGATGCTTATGATGCCAGCAAGGTCGTCTACCAATCGGAGACCGAAGTGACCGGAAATCCGATCACTGCAGATACGGCCAAACAGCTGCAGACGATCATGTATCAGACCGTGAACAATCCCGCCGGAACAGCGTATTATTATCAGATTCCGGAGTGCGAGATGATCGGCAAGACCGGAACAACAGAAGTGGCTTCCGGCAATGCATATACAAGTGTTGTCATCCACTCCATCATGTTTGCTATGCCGGCAGACAATCCGCAGGTCATCGTATACTATGCTTTCAATGCACCGTATAACAGCAATATCGGATATATTACAGATGCTGAAAAGGCACTGTTAAGAAAAGTTGCCATCACATATGGGTTTACCAAGAGCAGTTCTTCACAGACGAGCACGCAGACTTCTGATACACAGACGGATATTGAAACGTATGATATGCCATCGCTCCTCAATCACAGTGTTGATTATGCGAAACAGAAATTGGCGCAGTACAGTGCAGATGTGATCACCTTAGGCAATGGCAGCAGTGTCATCGATCAGTATCCGAATGAGACCGGAACGGTAAGCACGGGACAGAGAGTGTTCCTGCTCACGGATACTTCCAGCTTTGCCATGCCTGATCTGACAGGCTGGACACGAAAAGATGTAGCAGCTCTATGGGCTGTCAGCGGATTTGAATTTCAGCTGAGCGGAGAAGGAAAAGTTGTATCGCAATCGATCCCAGCCGGAACGACAGTTACCAAAGGTACTACAATTGAGATTGCGTTTGGCTGAGCCTTCAGTTTATAATAGCCGAGCACGCAGGGGGGAATAGACAGATGTCAGTAAAAATGATCCTGGGATTTCTGATCAGCGCAGCGATTGTCCTTATCGCCATGCCTTATCTGATCAAGTATCTGAAAAAATTAAGTTTTAAGCAGACCGTCAGTGAATATGCACTGGAAGATGATAAGAAAAAAGCAGGGACGCCGATCATGGGCGGCATTCTGTTCATTATTGTTCCGATCATTGTATCGATCATTGCATCGCCGGAGTCGCTGCATGATATTGATATATGGATCGTGATCCTGGCCTTTGCAGGCTATGGCCTGATCGGCTTTATCGATGATTATCTGATTGCTGTCAAAAAGAACAATGACGGACTGAAGCCTTGGCAGAAGCTTTTGCTGCAGGCTGTATTGGCAGCCGTGTTCTTTCTGATCTATCGCAGTCATGCTCAGCTGGAGATCACGCTTCCGTTTGTGAATGCGCCCGTCAATCTTAGCTGGGGATACTTCATTCTTGTCCTGTTCATGTTTGCGGGATCTTCAAATGCCGTGAATCTGACGGATGGCATGGATGGCTTATCCTCTGGAGTTGTGATCCTGGCATTGATCCCATACATGATCATCTGCATTCTGCAGGAACGCGCTGGGTTAGCTGTCTTTGCGGCGAGCCTGCTTGGTGCGCTTCTTGGCTATCTTTATTACAACAAAAAGCCGGCAAAGATCTTCATGGGCGATACAGGTTCTCTTGCTTTGGGCGGTGTCTTAGCTGCCCTTGCCATGATCACCAAAACCGAACTGCTGCTGATCGTCATTGCCGGCGTGCCAGTCATTGAAACGCTATGCGTTATCATACAGCAGGTGGCCGTGCGTACAGGTCATAAGAAAGTTTTTGTCTATACGCCGATCCATTATGCTTTCCGCATCAAAGGAATGCCGGAAAAGAATATTGTTAGAATGTTCTGGCTGGCAGAAGCTGTCTTTGCATGCATTGGTCTTTTGCTTTACTTGTTCTAGAGCCTATGAAAGGCTCTTTTATTATTTTCAAGATATGTGAATATTTCGCACCATGCACAAGAAAAGTGACCGAAAGAAGATATTCTTTGGTATAATCATTACTTGTGAAGGGGGAACTATGTCTTTATCAAGTTTCGATATAAATAATCCGCAGGTGCAGATGATCATGATCCTGAAACTGCAGAAACTGAAAAGCGAAGAGCTTCCTACTTTATGCTATGAAAATTTGGCAGACTTTCTGGATCAGAGCTTATGGATCGATCACCAGCCTTCATCGCTTCATGAAGCGGCCAATGACATTCTTCATGTCACGACAGGTGATATTGTGCAGTTCATGGAAGTGAAAGCAGTGAAAGATGGTGCCAAAGCGAAACTGGAAGACTTCTCAGATATGTTAGGAGGAAATGAGCAGTATGACCAACAATAAGAAAATCAAAAAGGGGAAATTGGCTTGGCTGGCAGTGATCATTGCGGCTATAGCAGTCGTGATTGCAGCAACATGCAGTACGATCGCAAGCCATCTGAATCTCGGTCTTGATCTGAAGGGCGGTTTTGAGATCCTGTATCAGGTCGAACCGCTGAATGAAGGCGGCACTGTCGATATGACAGCTGTCGTCAACAGTATTTCAAAGAGAATCAATGTATTGGGCGTATCTGAGCCAAGTATTTCAGTAGAAGGTACAGATCGTATCCGGGTACAGCTGGCCGGTGTTGCCGACCAGGACGCTGCTCGTGAAATGATCGGAACAACAGCAAATCTGACTTTCCGCGATGTGGATGACAATGAGCTCGCAGATTCCAGCATTCTGAGCGAAGGCGGCGCATCTCTGGGATATGATTCCAATGGACTGCCGGTCGTTTCTCTGAAGATCGCTGATCAGACAAAGTTTGCGTCTATCACTTCAACGATTGCCGCTAAAACAACGGGTGAAAATATTATGGTCATCTGGCTGGATTACCAGGATGGCGATTCTTATCAGACGGAAGCTGCGAAAGCAGCCAATGGCGGCACCGCAAATTACATTTCGGCTGCTACCGTCAGTTCTTCCATCTCCGGCGACTGCCAGATCTCTGGCAATTTTACAGAGACCGAAGCTAAGACATTGGCAAATCTGATCAATTCAGGTTCTCTGCCGGTCAAGATGACAGAGCTTTCTTCCAATGTTGTCTCAGCTCAGTTCGGTATGGATGCTTTGAATCGTACAGCAATGGCTGGCATTATCGGCATCATCGGTGTCATGATCTACATGATCCTGAAGTACCGCATGCCTGGTATCATCTCCGCATTGATGCTGGTCGCATACATCTGGTGTGTCTTTGGACTGTATTCGATCATGGGCGCAGTCTTCACGCTGTCCGCAATCGGGGCACTTGTTCTGGGCGTCGGTATGACAGTGGATGTCAATATTATCAACTTTGAACGTATCCGACAGGAATTATTCCAAGGAAGATCGGTACGTACAGCTGTTATTGAAGGACAGCAGCTGTCTCTCTCGGCTATCTTCGATGCACAGTTCACGACACTGATCTCAGCTTTGATCATGTATATCTGGGGCAACGGAACGGTCAAGGGCTTTGCGACAATGCTGATCATTACGGTCATCATGACACTTGTTCTGAATGTTGCACTTTCCAAGCTGCTGCTGTCGCTGATTGTTGACAGCGGTATCTGCGATAATAAGCCGGAATGGTTCGGTGTGAAAAAGAATCAGATCCCGGATGTTTCCAAAGGCGAATCACAATTCTATTCTGATACTAAGAAATTTGATTACATGGGCAAGGGGAAGATCGTGATCCGCATTGCGCTTGGTATCTTTGCGGCAGCTATTCTCTTTGGTATCATTGGCACGGTCAGAGGCGATGGCTTCATGAATATCGGTATTGATTTCTCTTCCGGCACCCAGCTGACAGTGACTTCGGCAGATACGAAGGTCACGATCGATGATGTAAAGAAAGAAATGGAAAGCTTAGGATATGATGGCTTCAGCTATCAGACTTCCGGCGACTATACAGTCTATGCAACAGGGAAGACATCCTTGGATACAGAAGAACTGAAGACCGTTAAAGAAGCTTTCAATGAGATGTATGGCGAAGAGCCTGGTGACAACGTCGTAACTCCTGTCGTCGGTCAGGACTTAGTCAAGAATGCCTTTATCCTGACGATCGTTGCTTGGATCGCTATGATGGCATATATTACGATCCGCTATGAATGGGATTACGGCATCGGCTGCTTAGTAGCACTGCTCCATGATGTCGGTATGGTATTGGCAGCGTTCTGTATCCTTCGGATGGAAGTGAACATTACGCTGATCTCTGTCCTGCTGACGATCATCGGCTATTCGATCAATAATGCGATCATCATCTTCGATCGTATCCGTGAGAATATGAAGAACACAAAGGGGCACTTAAGTGAAGCTGAGTATAAACAGGTGGTCAATACATCCATTGATGAGACTATCTGGATGGCATTGGATGGTTCAATTACAACGATCATTCCAGTTGTCTTCCTGCTGGTCATGGGCTCCAGTGCCATTGCAACATTCAATGTAGCAATGTTCGTCGGTCTGATCGCCGGAACATTCTCTTCCATCTTTGTTGCCCCGGCAGTGTGGGTATGGCTGCGAGTTCATCACACACCTAAGGCGAAGACGAAGAAAGAAAAGAAACAGAACAAAGAAAAGCTTGATGAGTATACGATCAAGGGAATCAACGCTTAATTGAACGATTGCGGCAGTGACATTCTTGTCACTGCCTTATCAATTTCCGGAGGGTTATGAAGATACAGGCAGTAATATTTGATTGCGATGGGCTGATGTTCAATACCGAACAGATGTCAAAGAAAATGTGGCGGCAGGAAGCAGAAAAAATGCATATTTCTATCCCGGATGAATTCTTTACGGCGATTACCGGGGCACGAAACGATTCTGAGGCAAGACAGCAGTTTGCTTATATTCCGCATTTGAATGAATTGTGCACATTGATGAAGACAAAACGTTTTGATCATGTCTACTGGTCCTCTTTTAAAACAGATGAATTGAATAAGAAGGGACTTCTGCAGCTCTATTCCTATCTTGAAGAAAAAGGGATACGCCGCGCGGTTGGATCCAGCAGTTCACGGCAGTATGTGGAGGCTTTGATTGCCAATGTATCTGTGCCGATGCATTTTGATGCGCTGATCACCGGCGATCAGGTGGTGCATGGAAAACCGGATCCTGAGATCTTTCTCAAGGCAGCCAAAGCGCTGGATACTGCAAAGGAGAATTGTCTTGTTCTGGAAGATTCCAAGCAGGGGATCCTGGCGGCCAGATCAGCAGGAATGCATTCCTGTTTTATTCAGGATACAATAATACCGGATAAAGAAATGAAAGAGGCAATTGAGTTTCAGAAGAATGATCTTGCACAGGTCATTGATCTTTTATAAGGAGATGCTATGGAATATCAGCAGCTGAGAGAAAAATATACAGAATTTATTTATCATTCTTTTAAGATCGAGACAGAAGAAAATAAAATATGCATTACTTATGATATGGAGATCAAAGGCTTGGCTTCTTTTCATCCGACCTTTGCCATGCCATGTCCTAAGGGAAGCCATATCATGGATACCGCACTGTTCCGTACTGCCGTATTTTCGCTTGGTATGGTCGAACTGATCAGCTATTGGAAGATCAGCTGTGCACCGCATGTTACGGTTGAATGCGGCAGCTTGGATGAATACCAGATCCAATGGTGGAAGAAGCTGTACTTCAATGGCCTCGGTGAATTTTTCTATAAGAATCATATCAGCACTTCAATGGATGAATGCATGGATCTGAGAAGTACAGGCGGAGCAATAGAAGGGATGGCATGCACGCAGACATACACCGGCAATCTGATCCCGGTCGGCGGCGGCAAAGATTCTTTTGTAACACTGCACCTTCTGGAGCCGTATCGCAAAGAGAACTGTGCTTTCATCATCAATCATATTATCAGTGCAGTCAATGCAGCACATGCGGCAGGCTATCAGGAGGGAAAGGATCTTCTGATCGTCGAACGCACTTTGGATCCGGCAATGCTGGAGCTCAATCAGAAAGGCTATCTGAATGGCCATACTCCCTTCAGTGCTATGGCTGCATTTGCATCGTATCTCACGGCTATTGTCTGGCAGAGAAAATACATCACTCTGTCTAACGAAGCATCGGCCAATGAGTCTACGATAAAAGGTTCCAGTGTCAATCATCAGTATTCGAAGACATTCGCTTTTGAGCAGGATTTCAACCAATATGCAAAGCGCTATCTGACAGATGAGATCCATTATTTCAGTCTGCTGCGTCCTTTGAGCGAACTGCAGATCGCAGGTATTTTTACAAAGCTGAAGAAGTATCTTCCGGTCTTCCGTTCCTGCAATGTCGGTCAGAAAAAAGGAATATGGTGCGGCCATTGTGCCAAGTGCCTGTTCGTCTGCATTATGATGAGCGCCTATCTCGCACCGGATGAAGTTATTGCTATCTTTGGCAGGGATATGCTGAATGATCCAGAGATGAGACAGCTGTTCCAGCAGCTGAGCGGGATCCTGGATGATAAGCCTTTTGAATGTGTGGGTACCAGAGATGAAGTCAATACAGCAATCTGCATGTCGATCCGCGGTATGAAAGAAAAGGGACGAGAGATCCCACTGCTGTATCAGGAGTATCAGAAATCAAAATATTATGCTTTCTATCAGAATCGCAGCGTAGATATGCTTGCATACAATGAAGAGAATGATCTGCCGGACGAATATGCACAGCTGGTTCAGAAAGAATTGAGGAATAACGCATGAGCATGGATGCTTGGAAAAAAGAATTTGAAAATAAGAAAATACTGATCTGGGGATATGGCATGGAAGGCAGATCTACATATCATCTGATCCGTTCTCTTCTGCCAGAGCAGGTGATCACGATCGCTGACGGCGGCAAGGGCCGTGAAACAGCTGCGAAAGAGACCGTGCATACGATCTGTATGGATGATCATGATATCGATCTGGCAGATTATGATCTGATCATGAAGGCACCGGGTATCGTTGTAAAGGATGACCAGGATCATAAGAATCTTTCTGGCGAAGCACAGCTGTTCCTGAAGCACTATGCTTCTCATACGATTGGTATTACCGGTACAAAGGGCAAGAGCACAACAGCATCTTTGACATATGCTCTGCTGAAAGAAAAATACCATACAGTTCTGGTCGGCAATATCGGCAAGGCTTGCTTTGATGAAATTGAAGCAATGGAAGCAGGTGCTTTGGCTGTTTTTGAGATCTCCTGCCATCAGCTGGAATTCTGCCCATACAGTCCTCATATCGGTATCTATCTGAATCTGTTTGAGGAACATCTGGATCATTATGGTACGCTTGAAAAATATGGAAATGCAAAGTTCAATATTCTGAAGCATCAGTCAGAAGAGGATACGGCTGTGATCTGGAAAGACCTGCCGCAGTACATCAGTCAATGCCATCAGAAAACGGTATTGATCGGCAGTGACATCCGTGCTGAGGATCGTACGCTGTATATTCCTGGCCATGAGCTCAAGGTATCGGACTGTGCTTTGATCGGCGATCATAACTACCAGAATCTAGCCGTCGCATATTACGCGGCTGAACAGTACGGTATCAGCGATGAACAGGTACTGGATGCCTGCCGTCATTTTGTGCCGCTGCACCATCGCCTTGAAGATCTTGGGGAAAGCAATGGCATCCGCTATGTGAATGATTCAATTTCAACGATCGGCCAGGCATGCATTCAGGCCCTGCGTTCAATCCAGAAAGTAGATACTGTTTTGATCGGCGGCATGGATCGCGGGATCTCTTATGCGGAATTGGAAAACTATCTTTATGAAAGAAAAGATGTACAGGTCATTTTCATGTATGCGACCGGGCATCGTATCTTTGCAGAAATGAAAGAAAAGGCATTGATGCGGGATGGGCTCCATCAGACAGAGGATCTGAAAGAAGCGGTTGCTTTGGCTAAGCAGCTGACACGGAAGGGGCATACGTGCCTGCTTTCCCCGGCAGCGTCTTCCTATGATCATTTCAAGAATTTTGAAGAACGCGGAAAGATCTTTGAACAGCTGGCCTTTGGAGAAAACAGATGAGGTGGCAGATCATCCATGCCGATCCCAGAAAGTATGAGACAGCATACCAGGTACTTTCGCTGAGCGGGAAGCTGATGGCAGCAGCCCATCTGAGCGATGCGCAGATCCAGGAACTTCTCAGTTCTGATACCAGACTGACTTCTTCGCAGGCTATCTGCGTCATGCAGGCATGCGCAAGGATCAAGCAGGCCAAAGAAAACAATGAAAAAGTATTTATTGCCGGAGACTATGACGGAGACGGTGTATGCAGTACAGCCATTATGAAAGCGACACTGGATGCGATGGGCATTGTCAATGGCTTTTATATTCCTGATCGTATCAAAGAAGGATATGGCCTGAAGCCGGCGACTGTAAAAGCGGCGGCGGAAAAGGGATATTCCTTGATCATAACGGTCGACAATGGCGTCAAGGCACAGGAAGCACTGCAGCTTGCCCGCTCACTGAAGATCGATACGATTGTTACGGATCATCATATTATTGAAGAAGATGTTCCAGCTGATATTCTGGTGCATCCTTCGCTGATGGAAGATGCGTATCAGTATCTTTCCGGTGCGGGGGTCGCTTTGGAAATCTCACGCAATCTGATTGGCAATCGGGATGATCTCAATGCATTTGCCGGCACGGCCAGCATTACAGATGTCATGCCGCTGTGGAAAGAAACAAGAAAACTAGTCAACTGTGCCTTGGATCAGCTGAAGGTAGGCCAGCCTCGCAGTCTTGCGGCTCTGCTGCAGCCGAACAGTACGATCGATGATACAGCCATCGGCTTCTATATCGGCCCGAAACTGAACAGTGTCGGACGCATGAGCGATACAGCCAATGTCAATACGCTGCCGACGTTCCTGCTGAGCAGAAATGATCGGCTGATCGCGGATTATGCTGCGCAGCTGCAGCAGGTCAATGAACTGCGCAAGCAAAGAGCTCTGCATGAAACAGAGACGGCTGAGAAAATGGTCGCAGAGCAGGCTTTCCTGCTGATCTATGATCCGCATTTTCATGAAGGGATCTGCGGACAGATTGCGGGCAATCTCGCAGACAAATACAAACGTCCTGCCTTGGTGATGGCCAAGAGCGGTGATCTTGTCAAAGGGAGCGGCCGCAGTGTGCCTGGCTTTGACCTGTATGAGTTCTTTCATGATTTCAAAGGCTTAAGTGCCTTTGGCGGCCATGCGCAGGCAGTGGGCATCTCCGTCCCCTATGCAGAATTTGCTTCGTTCCGGCAGCAGATCCAGAATAAGATGGCGGCTCATGCTTTTGTCTACCAGGAACCGGCAGAAACAGCGATTGAGGTTTCCTGTGATGAGATCACATTTGATGCTTTGGCTGATCTGCAGAGACTGGCACCGTATCCGCATGATCTGATGAAGCCATTCTTTGCGGTTGACCATCCGGAGATCATTGAGATCAGAGATACGGCCAAAATGGTGAAATATCGGATCGCGAATGCATCCGGCGGGTTTGATGCTGTCCTGTATAAGCGCAGGAATATTGCGGCACTGAAGAGACCAATCACGCTGATTGGTACCTTAGGGATCAATCGCTGGCAGGGAAAGGTCACCTGTCAGATGGTGATTGAAGATATGCAATGAGGCTCATTTGTCGTATTGTTTTAAAAGACCATGTTGTATAATAAGCAGGTATGCTGAGGGAGGGTTTCTATCATGGCATTAAACTTAGAAGACTATATTGCTTCAATTCCTGATTTTCCATCCAAGGGGATCTTATTCAGAGATGTTACACCGATGCTGAATGACCCGGCTGCTTTTAAATATGCTGTCGACGAGCTGTCAGAATTCGGCAGAAAAGTAAATGCAGATCTGGTCATCGGACCGGAGAGCCGCGGATTTATCTTCGGTGCACCGGTTGCGCTTGAAATGGGCATTGGTTTTGCCCCGGTCAGAAAACCAGGCAAACTGCCGCGGGAGACAGTTTCATGCAAGTATGATCTGGAGTATGGATCCAATGAAGTTTTCATGCATAAAGATGCTGTAAAGCCTGGTCAGAGAGTGCTGATCATTGATGATCTGCTGGCAACAGGCGGTACCGCCAAAGCCAGTGCAAAGATGGTAGAAGAGCTTGGCGGCGTGGTCGCTGGCATTGCATTTGTTGTTGAACTTTACGGCAATGGCATGGATGGCAGAGGTGTTCTGAAGAACTATGAAGTATGCAGTCTGCTGAAAATGAGCGATAATTGATAATAATATAGAAAAAATCGGAGAGGGATCTCCGATTTTTTAGTATAATCATAGTAATATTATTTTGAGGGGAGGTGAATGAAGTATGGAAGAGATCAGCAACCCAGGTGTCAATGATGTCATGAACAATGCCAAGACATATATTCATGATGCCAAAAGCTTAGCCATCATTGAGAAAGCGGCGAACTACGCCACCGAGCATCATGCCGGACAGTTCCGCAAATCCGGCGAACCATACATCATTCATCTGACCAATGTAGCGTATCTTCTGACGACCCTGCAGGTAGGACCGAAAACAATTGCGGCCGGTTTCCTGCATGATGTCATTGAAGACTGCGGGATTTCACATGATGAACTGGCCAAAGAATTTGATGAGGAGATTGCCGATCTGGTCGAAGCCGTTACCAAGGTAGGAACACTGCAGTATAAAGGCAAAGAGGATCCGGAATATCAGGCCGAGAACCATCGCAAGATCTTTATCGCCATGGCTAAGGATGTCAGAGTCATTCTGATCAAGCTTTGCGATCGACTTCATAATATGCGCACATTGGAATATCAGCCGGAAGCGGCACAGAAGCGCATCGCTTCTGAGACCCTGGATGTTTATGCACCAATCGCTCATCGCTTAGGTATCAGCTCGATCAAGAATGAACTGGAAGATCTCTGCTTCTATTATCTCAACAATGAAGAATATCATCGCATTGCGCAGCTTGTTGAGACAAAGAAAACAGAACGGGATGCTTCCGTCAATCGCATGATCATTGAGATCTCAGAAATGCTGAATGAGAATCATCTGCAGTTCCGCATCTTCGGCAGATCAAAGCATCTGTATTCCATTTACAATAAAATGGTCAAAAAACATAAGCGTTTTGATCAGATCTTAGATCTGCTGGCAATTCGCATTGTGACGCAGACAGAACTGAACTGCTATGAGATCCTTGGCTATATCCATGCTAAATACAAACCGATCCCGGGGCGTCTTAAAGATTATATTGCCGTGCCGAAAACAAATATGTATCAGTCGCTGCATACCACGATCGTAGGGGATGACGGCAAGATCTTTGAAGTGCAGATCAGAACGGAAGAAATGGACAGCATCGCTGAAAATGGTGTGGCTGCACATTGGCGCTACAAAGAAGGCAAAAAGTACAATGCGAAAGAAGAACAGAAGGAGATCGAAGATAAGCTTTCCTGGTTCAAGAATTTTGCAACGTATTCTGCCGAAGAATCAAATACAAGTGCTTCGGAATATATGGCTACTCTGCAGCATGATGTCTTTGAAGCAAATGTCTATGTCATGACGCCGAAGGGAAGAGTCATCGACCTTCCTAATGGTGCTACACCGGTGGATTTGGCATACCGGGTACATACGGATATTGGCCATACATGCGTAGGCGCCGTCGTCAATGATACGATGGTCCCGCTGAATACGGAACTGCAGACCGGCGATGTGGTCGAGATCAAGACAAAGAAAGGATCGGGTCCCAGCGAAGACTGGCTGAAATTTGTCAAGACCAATCAGGCCAAGAATAAGATCCGCGCGTATCTTACAAAGAAAGAAACAGAAAAGCGTTCTGAAAAGATCGAAGAAGGAGAAAAACTGCTGGAAGATGAACTGCGTCGGCGGGGCTTTGATCCGAAGGAATATACCGAGAAAAAGAAACTTGAAAATATCTATCATGAATTCAGAGTCTCAAACTATACCGATTTCATGTACGGTATTTCCGTGAAATCGATCAACCCAACAATCGTCTGCGAAAAGCTGACAAATCAGAAGGGAAGAGTATCAGAGGGCGAAGCTCTGCAGCATGTCCTGAATCGTGAGGTGGAACGGAAAGCATCCAAATCCGGTCTGCTGATCCCAGGCATTGAATCTATGAAGATGTCGATTGCTCACTGCTGTCAGCCGGTCTATGGCGATGATATTGTTGGTTTTATTACGAAGGGTGAAGGCGTTAAGGTGCACCGCAGAGACTGTGTAAATGTCAATGTGGAAGGTGCCCGTCTGATCGATGTGCAGTGGGCAGCAGAAGATGCGGAAAGGACGTATGACAGCGACCTGGTCGTTGAAAGCAAGGACCGCAATTTCCTGCTGACCGATATTGTTACCGTTGTATCGCAGTGCAAAATGACTTTGGAAACAGTGAATGCGAGCATCAATCATGATACGCTCATTACAACGATCAAAATGACGGTGAGAGTCAGAAACAAGGATGCTCTGGAGAATCTGATGGCAAATCTTAGAAAAGTGGATGCGGTCTTATATGTTGAAAGGGATAATCATTGATTCTCTTGTTTGAATGGACATTTCGTCTTATAATCTTCACGCACAGACAATATCAATGAAGGAGAAATTCTTTCTGCGGCATCAAATAGCGACAGTGGTATGGTGAAAGCACTGCATGCATGAAGAAAGAAAAGACACTCTGGAGATGGATCTTCGAAAGACAGTAAAGGATCCCGTATTCCGCGTTAAGGAAAAAGAGCACATTGCAATAATGTGAACTAAGGTGGTACCGCGCAGTCAAGCGTCCTTGGAGAGTTTTTATACAAGCGGCGCTTTTTTAATGTAAAGGAGAAAGCTTATGAATTATCAGACACCAAGAGGAACGTATGACATTCTGCCGGAGGAGATGGGCCGGTGGCATGATCTGGAAAAAGTCATCCGAGAAAAGACGGAGCTCTATCGCTATCAGGAGATCCGCACACCGTATTTTGAAGCGACCAATGTTTTCTCACGTGAGAACGATTCTTCCGATATGGTCAATAAAGAAATGTATACATTTTCGATGGGAGAGGATTCTTATACGCTGCGTCCGGAAGGAACAGCAGGGGTGATCCGTGCTTTTGATCAGCATAAGCTGTATGGATCAATGGAACTGCCGGCGCGCTTCTACTATATGGGAGCCATGTTCCGCCATGAACGTCCGCAGAAGGGAAGACAGCGTCAGTTCACACAGTTCGGTGTTGAGAATATCGGTGCGAAATCACCGGAGCTGGATGCGGAAACAATCGCACTTGGCTATGATATCGTGAAAGAAATGGGTATCTCATCGGTTAAAGTGTGCATCAATACTTTGGGCGATGATGAGTCGCGGGCAGCGTACCGTGAAGCATTGAAAAAGCATTTTGCACCGCATTTGGATGAATTATGCGCGGACTGCCACCGTCGCTATGAACAGAATCCGCTGCGGATCCTGGACTGCAAGATCGATCATGATCTGGACTGCATGAAGGAAGCACCGCGTCTTTCCGAATATCTGACGGAAGAATCCAAGGACTATTTCGCACGTGTCTTAAAAGCATTGGATGCCTTGGGCATTCCTTATGAGATCGATGAGCGATTGGTCAGAGGCTTGGATTACTACACACATACAGTATTTGAAGTCGTTTCGACCCGTCCGGAATCCGGGGCACAGGCAACGATCTTTGCCGGCGGCAGGTATGATCACTTTGTCGAATATTATGGCGGACCGCAGATGTCGGGCATCGGCTTTGCCATCGGTCTGGAAAGACTGATCTCCTTAGCAGCGGAAGAGGGCCATGACTTTGGCCAGGATGCGCCATGCGATGCCTATGTCATCGGACTTGGCGATGTATCCGATACGGTCCTGAAAACAGTTCAGGATCTGCGCCATGCAGGATTTGTCTGTGAAGGAAATCTGGTGCCGCGCAGTCTGAAATCACAGTTTAAGAGCGCCGAGAGAAATCATGCGAAGTATATCGTGATCCTGGGCGAAGATGAAGTGAAGAATGGCACGGTCAATGTCAAACGTGCTGATACAAAAGAACAGAGCACATTGCAGAGCAGTGAGCTGATCAGCACACTGCAGAAGTGGGAAGGAAGATAGCGATGGAAAAAACGTGTGGAAATGGAAGTCTGCGGGCAGGCGATGCCGGCAGAAAAGTCACATTGATCGGCTGGGTCAGCAAGCGCCGGAATCTTGGATCTCTTGTCTTTATTGATTTAAGAGACCGCAGCGGCATTGTGCAGATCACTTTTGATGAAAAAATGGCGGCCCAGGTTCAGGAAGTAAGAAATGAGTATATCTTAAGCGTGACCGGTACCGTGCAGCTGAGAAAAGATGCCAATCCGAAAATGGCGACCGGTGAAGTAGAAATCCATGCGGAAGAAGTGACCATCGTCAATTCTTCTGAGGCTCTGCCGATCGATCTCAGTGATAACAGTACTTCTTCGGAAGATACCCGACTGAAATACAGGTATCTGGATCTGCGCAGACCAAGCCTGCAGGCAAATCTGATCCTGCGTCATAAGGTATGCATGATCGTGCGCAGCACCTTGGATCAGAAGGGATTCATCGAGGTCGAAACACCGATCTTAGCAAAGAGCACGCCGGAAGGAGCACGCGATTATCTGGTGCCTTCCAGAATTTACAATGGCAAGTTCTGGGCGCTGCCGCAGTCTCCGCAGATCTATAAGCAGCTGCTGATGATCGGCGGCATGGAGAAGTATTTCCAGATTGCCCGCTGTTTCCGCGATGAGGACCTGCGTGCAGACCGTCAGCCGGAATTTACGCAGATCGATATTGAAATGAGCTTCGGCGATGAAGATACGATCTTCGCTGTTGTTGAAAACCTGATGCACAATATTTTCAAGGGTGTTAAAAATCACGAACTGGAAGATCATTTTATCCGTATTCCATGGATTGAATGCATGAAGAGATTTGGTTCCGACAAGCCGGATATGCGCTTTGGCAATGAGATCCAGGATATTACATCGATCTTTGAAAATACTGAATTTCAGGTCTTCCGCAGTGTCATGGAAGCCCATGGCATGATCGGAGCAGTGAAGTTCAGCAATGCGGCCGATAAGTACAGCCGCAAAGGACTGGATGCTCTGCAGGAATTTGTTAAGCATGGCTTCAAGGCCAAGGCACTAGCGTATCTGAAGATGAATGGCGGGGAACTGTCCGGCTCTATTGCCAAACCGCTGTCGGATGAAGAAAAGAAGGCCGTTGCGGAAAGATTGGATCTGCAGGACAATGATCTGGTCTTAGTGATCGCCGATCAGGAAAGAATCGTCGAGACTTCACTTGGTGCACTGCGTGTCAGACTGGCGCATGAATTGGATCTGATCCCGCAGGGCGAGAACTATAAGTTCCTTTGGGTCACGGAATTCCCAATGTTTGAATACAGTGAAGAAGAACACAGATGGGTTGCAGCACATCATCCATTCACAGCTCCGAAAGAAGAAGATGTGGATAAGCTGCTGAGCGATCCGGCGCATGTTTCGTCAAGGGCATATGATCTTGTATGCAATGGCTATGAACTGCTGTCTGGATCGATCCGTATCCATGATCAGCAGCTGCAGAAAAAGGTCTTTGAGGCAATTGGTCTTTCGCCAGAGAAAGCGCAGGAGAGATTCGGATTCTTCCTGGATGCCTTCAAATACGGCACACCTCCGCATGGCGGCGTCGGCATCGGTCTGGAGAGATTGACCATGATCCTTGCCGGAACAGACAATATCCGCGATGTTGTCGCCTTCCCAACGACCAACAGTTCATTTGATCTGATGAGCGAAGCACCAGGAAATGTTGACCAGGAACAGCTGGATGTATTAGGCATTGAAACAGTTAAGAAAGAAACGGAAGAATAAGATTGCGGTCGGCCTTTCTTTCAGATAGAATAGACAAGGATATACAGAACAGGTGGTGATTATACTATGACAGAATTTTGGGCATCATTATTATGGTTCTTAGCAGGTGCAGCGGTTGCTGCAGTAGCAACATTCTTCATCACAAAGCACTATTTTGAGAAACAGCTCAAGGAAAATCCGCCGGTCAACGAGAAGATGATCCGGGCAATGTTCATGCAGATGGGAAGAAAGCCTTCCGAGGCACAGGTCCATCAGGTCATGAAATCCATGAAGATGTAAAAAACAAAATAGAACAGAAGAAAGCTCTTATGAATAGGAGCTTTTTTTGTGAAGTGATAAATTGATACTTTCCTATGGTTAACCGGTTTAATTTATCTTTGCAAACGCTTTAAAAAGCGTATAATAGAAAATGGTTTACAGGAGGATATATGAGTACAGAAAACAAAAAGGTTTTCGAAGCAATGGATGGTAACACAGCGGTTGCTCATTCTGCGTATGCATTCACAGAAGTCGCTGGCATCTATCCAATTACACCATCTTCACCGATGGCGGAACACATTGATGAGTGGGCTACAGCTGGCCGCACCAATGTCTTCGGCGACAAAGTAAAGGTCGTTGAAATGCAGGCTGAAGGCGGCGCTGCCGGAGCAATCCATGGCGCACTGCAGGGTGGCTCATTAGCAGCTACATTCACTGCATCACAGGGTCTGTTATTGATGATCCCGAACATTTACAAGCTGAAGGGTGAACTGCTGCCAGGTGTTATCCACGTAGCTGCCAGAACACTTGCTACACACACGCTTTCTATTTTTGGCGATCACAGTGATGTTTATGCTTGCCGTCAGACAGGCATTGTCATGATGTGCTCTCATTCTGTTCAGGATTGTATGGATCTTGCAGGTGTTGCTCATCTGATCGCAATTGACGGATCTGTTCCTGTCATGCATTTCTTTGATGGTTTCCGTACATCTCATGAGTATGACAAGGTCGAGGTCATGGATTATGACTTCCTCAAGAGCCTGCTGCCAATGGACAAGGTCGAGGCATTCCGTGCTCATGCACTGAACCCTCATACAAACCCAGTTGTTCGTGGCACGAACCAGAACGATGATATTTTCTTCCAGGGTGAAGAAGCACAGAACAAGCACTTTGAAGCAATTCCTGAAATCGCTGCAAAGTACATGAAGGCTGTATCTGAACATACAGGACGCAACTATGCTCCGTTTGTTTATGTCGGTGCTAAGGATGCGGAAAGAGTCATTGTTGCTATGGGCTCTGTTACAGATACGATTACTGAGACGATCAACGCTCTTGTGAAGAAGGGTGAAAAGGTCGGCCTGATCAAGGTCTATCTGTATCGTCCATTCTCACAGAAGTATTTGGAAGCTGTTCTTCCTTCTACTGTTAAGACAGTTGCTGTTCTTGACCGTGCTAAGGAAGTTGGTTCCAGAGAACCATTGTTCCTGGATGTCAGCTATGCGCTGCGCAAGCACAATCTGACGATTATCGGCGGCCGCTATGGTCTGTCTTCCAAGGATACAAATCCTAGTGACATCAATGGTGTCTACGAAGAAATGAAGAAGTCTGAACCAAAGGAAGAATTCACAATCGGTATTGATGATGATGTAACACATCTGTCATTGGAGCCAGTTGATATCCATGTTGATGCAGATTATACATCATGCCTGTTCTATGGCTTGGGCTCTGATGGTACTGTCGGTGCCAACAAGTCTACTGTTAAGATCATCGGCAACAACACAGATCTGTATTCACAGGCTTACTTTGCTTATGATTCAAAGAAGGCTGGCGGCATCACAAGATCTCATCTGAGATTCGGTCCTACCCCGATCCACAGCCCATACTATATCAATAAGGCAGACTTTATTTCCTGCTCACAGCCAAGCTATGCATTTAAGTATGACATGGTCCGCGATCTGAAAGAGGGCGGCACATTCTTACTGAATACAACCGTTGGTGCAGATGAAGTTGAGAGCAAGATGCCTAACAGAATGCTGAAGGGCTTAGCTGACAAGCATGCAAAGTTCTATGTAATCGATGCAACAAAGCTTGCTCGTGCTACCCATATGGGATCTCATACAAACACGATCCTGCAGTCTGCTTTCTTTGCTCTGAATCCGCAGATCATGCCTTATGAGAAGTCTCTGAAGCTGATGAAGGATTCTGCTCGTACAACATATGCCCGCAAGGGTGAAGAAGTTGTCAATAACAACATTGCTGCTATTGATAAGGGATCTGAAGGATTGGTTGAAGTCACAGTTAAGCCAGAATGGTCTAAGCTGACAGTCAAGAGTGCTCTGTATGAAATGACTGGTGACGATCATTATGATAACTATGTTCAGAAGATCAATGCATTGGAAGGCAATGATATGAAGGTCTCTGAGTTCGTCAAGGACAATATCATTGATGGTTCTATGCCTGAGAATGTATCCTTCAAGGAGAAGAGAAACATTGCTTCTTATGTCCCTGAATGGAATGCAGATAAGTGCATCGAGTGCGGTCAGTGCGCATTTGCCTGCCCACATGCTACGATCCGTCCGTTCTTAATGACAGAAGAAGAGTGCACAAAGGCTTCTGCTATTGCTAAGGACAATGGATTTGAACTGACATACAAGGATCCGACTCCTGCATATAAGGGAGCTAAGGAAGCCGGTCTGAAGTTCAGAATCCAGCTTGCTACTGAGAACTGCGTTGGATGCGGCGTCTGTATGACAGTCTGCCCAGTCGGCGATGGCACAAAGGAGAATCCAAGAGCCTTGACTGCTAAGCCAATTGCTACCCAGATGAAGCAGGAACCAGTTGCTGATTATCTGTATAAAGAAACACCGGCTAAGCCTCAGTATGGCATGCCGAATACCGTCATGGGTGTATCTCTGGAACGTCCTTACTTTGAAGTTTCCGGATGCTGCCCAGGATGCGGCGAAGCTCCATATTACAGACTTGCTTCACAGATGTTCGGCAAGGATATGATGGTCGCCAATGCTACTGGATGCTCTATGATCTACTGCTCTGGCACACCATCGAACCCATTCTCTATTGATGAGAACGGTGAAGGTGTTGCATGGGCTAACTCTCTGTTTGAAGACAATGCTGAATATGGTTTCGGCATGGCTATTGCACAGAGTGCTAAGGAAGCTCGTATTCTGCGGATCATGGAAGACAACATGGATAAGGTTGAACCAGATCTGAAGAATGCCTTCCAGTCTTATATTGCAGCAAATGATGATCGTGAGAAGCAGAGAGCTGTCAAGGATGCGATCATGAAGGGCGTCAAGGCTTCTAAGGTCGAAGCTGTTAAGCCTTTGGCAGAAATGGAAAGAGATCTTGTTTCCAAGTCTGTATGGATCATCGGCGGCGATGGCTGGTCTTATGATATCGGCTACGGCGGACTGGATCATGTCATGGCGAACAACCTGGATGTAAACGTTCTGGTATTGGATACAGAAACATATTCCAACACAGGCGGACAGGCTTCTAAGTCTACAAATACATCTGCTATTGCTAAGTTCGCTGCCGGCGGAAAGCCAACAGCTAAGAAGGATCTTGGTCAGATCTTCATGGAATATGGAACAGCATATGTTGCTTCAGTATCCATGGGCGCAAACCAGATGCAGACGATCAAGGCATTCAAGGAAGCTGAATCCTATAAAGGACCTTCACTTGTAATTGCTTACTGCCCATGCCAGGAACATGGTATCCTCGGCGGTCTGATCAATACTCCGACACGTCAGAAGCTTGCTGTCGCATGCGGCTACACTTCTCTGTATCGCTTTGATCCTAGACTTGACAAGCCTCTGCAGATCGATTCTACAAAGACACCTGATTGGGATAAGTATAATGAATTCCTGATGCAGGAAGCTCGTTACTTCAACCTGCCAAGAATCAAGGGCCAGGAAGCAGCAGACAAGATGTTTGCTAAGGCTAAGAAGGATGCTCAGACACGTCTCTCTAAGCTGATTGCAAAAGAAGCTCTGCAGAACGAAACTAAGTAAATTCGTTTACTCCTGTAACGAATAAAAACATTGAGAAGTATGGCTGAAAAGCTGTACTTCTTTTTGTGTATTCAGGCAAGGTATCAATCAGAAATGGTTCATGATAAAATAGACAGAGAAACGAGGAGCTTATGAAAGTTCTATTATACTTTGAAGGACAGAATGCTATATCTAAGTCAGGCATTGGCAGAGCATTCAATCACCAATGCCGTGCTTTGGAGTCGGCCGGTGTAGAATATACGACAGATCCCTGGGCAGACGATTATGATATTCTTCATATCAATACCTGTTATATGAATTCAGATGCTATTGTGAAAAATGCGCGCGATCATGGCAAGAAAGTCATCTACCATGCACACAGTACGGAGGAGGATTTCCGGGACAGTTTTACTTTTTCGAATGCTTTGGCACCAGGCGTCAAAAAATGGCTGATGCATCTGTATACGCAGGCGGATGCGCTGATCACACCGACCCCATACAGCAAAAAGATCCTGGAGGGATATGGCATTGATCTGCCGATCTATCCGGTATCCAATGGTGTGGATATACAGCGGTATGCACCGGATGCGTCAAAGATCACAGCCTTCCGCAAGTATTTCAGCTTAAAGCCCAATGATAAAGTCGTACTGGGCGTCGGTCTGTTCTTTCAGAGAAAGGGCCTGCTGGATTTTGTCGAGGTCGCCAGAAGCCTTCCGCAGTATAAATTCATCTGGTTTGGTTCGGTATCAAAAGTGATCATTCCGCCGAAGATCAACGAAGTGCTTGAACATCATCCTGACAATGTGATCTTCCCAGGATATGTCAAAGGGGCAATCATTGAAGGTGCGTATTCTGATGCAGACTGTTTTTTCTTTCCTTCCTATGAAGAGACTGAAGGCATTGTGGTATTGGAAGCCTTGGCTGCAAAACAGCAGGTCATCGTTCGTGATATTGGAGCCTTTGATCCTTGGCTGATCAGCGGAAAGAATTGTTATAAAGGAACGGATAATGATGAATTTGTCAGACTGATCGAAGGTACGATTGAAGGATCTCTGCCGAAGACAAAAGAAGAAGGCTATCTGACGGCTCAGGAACGGTCTATTGAGGGCGTCGGACAGCAGCTGAAGCATGTATATGAAGAAGTCCTGCATGGTACTGAACAGAACAGATAACATTGAGAACATAGGACTGAAATAGTATAATAATAGCTATGTGGAAAAAGATTAAAGCAATATTCAAATCAACGCCATTCAATATCTTTCTGATCTTCTCACTTGCTTTTTTAGTACTGTATTTTTCAATGAAAGATGATGGTGCACAGGTATTTGAGACATTGAAGAATGTCAATTTTATATGGCTGGCAGCGATCCTTGCACTGATGGTCTTTGAACGCTACCTTTTAGGCTGGGGCCTGGGCTTAGAATGCCGGCTGACACATCCAAAGTACACGACAAAGCAGGGTTTTATCAATTCCTATGTTGCCGGTCTGTTTAACAACATTACACCGGGTGCTTCCGGCGGTCAGATTGCTCAGGGATATATCTTCCGCAAACAGGGAATCCCGCTGTCCAACAGCATCGGTGTTCTTTGGCTGGACTTCATTGTCTATCAGTCGACGATGTGCTTATTTGTCCTGCTTCTGATCCTGCTGAAGTTCCATTACTTTTATACGCAATACAGTCAGTTCTTTCTGATTGTTATTTTTGGTTTCCTGATCGGTGCCGGTGTCATTGTCTTTTTGTGGCTCTTAGCTGTTTCACCGAAGTTCTATATATGGCTGACAACGACTGGTATCAACATTGGCTGCAAGCTCCATCTGATCAAGGATAAGCAGAAGACATTGGCGAATCTGAACAATCAGCTGACCCAGTTTGCCAAAGAGATCGTTGTTCTGCGGACACATAAAAAAATGATCGCTTTGTTAGCATTGCAGGACCTGATCCGGCTGATCATCTATTACAGCATTCCTTTCTTATGTGCATATGCGCTTGGACTGCCGGTAAAAGGAAATATGTATTTCGATATGCTTGCCTTGGCATCCTTTGTGGCAATGGTGAATGCTTTCTTGCCGATGCCGGGCTCTTCCGGCGGTACGGAAGCGACCTTTATTCTGATGTATTCTACGCTGTTCACGAAGGCAGAGGCCACTTCGATCATGATCCTTTGGCGTTTGGTGACCTTCTATCAGGTGCTGATCGTCGGTACCGTTGTGTTCATGATTGCCAAAACAAAAAAGGATGTACCGATCGAAGAGAGCACGCTTCCTACAACATATGAAGAATCAGTGATAGAGAGAGAGAAATTGAAATGAGAATTGCATTGTTCAGTGATACATTTCCTCCGGAGATCAATGGTGTAGCCAACAGCACGAGCATTCTGCGCAATGAGCTGGAAAAACATGGGCATGAAGTCTATGTTGTGACGACATTTTCCGGCAGCGGGCACGCAAAATGGGATGAGGATGGCAAGATACTTCGCTTAGCAGGAAAAGAGCTGAAGTTCTTATATGGTTATGTTATGACCAGTCCATTTCATGCCTTTGCTTTGGAAGAGATCCGCAAACTGGATCTGGATGTGATCCATGCCCAGACGGAATTCGGCGTCGGCATTTTTGCGAGGATCTGTGCAAAGCAGCTGCGTGTTCCGCTGGTGAGCACGTACCATACTACGTATGAGGACTATACGCATTATGTCAATTTCATCAACAGCAGGACCGTTGATGAAGTGGCTAAGAAGGGTGTTGCCAGGGTTTCAAAGCTTTATGGCGATACATCGATGGAAGTCATTGCCCCAAGCATGAAAACAAAGAATATGCTGGAAGGCTATCATATCCGCAAGAATATTGATGTCGTTCCGACTGGCCTTGAGCTGGATCGTTTTTCGCCTGCTTCTTTTGATCAGGCGAAGCGGCATGAAATACGCAGTGAATTCGGCATTGATGATACGGAACGCTTTGTGATCTATGTCGGCCGCTTAGCAAAAGAAAAGTCCATGGATATTGTTATCAATGGCTTTAAGAAAGCCAAGGATGAAGGAAACGGTATGAAACTGCTGATCATTGGCAGCGGGCCGGATGAAGACAACTGCCGAGAAATGGTAAAAAAGCTTGGCATGGAAGCAGACATTACGGTCGCAGGACCGCGTCAAGCAAGCGATATTCCGGATTACTATCGGGCAGCAGATGCTTTTGTTTCTGCTTCGCTGTCGGAGACACAGGGCATGACGTTCATTGAAGCGCTGGCTTCCGGTCTGCCGATCCTAGTCAGAAAAGATGAAGTGCTGGAAGGCCTTTGCATCGATGGTGAGACAGGTGCGTATTTCTCGGATGAAAATGATCTGGCGGAGAAAATAGCGGTGCTTAGAAATATGGAGCAGCCAAAGCTGGATGAAATGCATCAAAAGGCTTTGGAGGTAGTGAGGCCTTACAGTTCGGAAGTATTCTACGAAAAGGTCATAAAGGTCTATGAGAGAGTTGTGGAAGAATACCAGCATCAGTACTGCATTGAAGATGTCAGAGTGACGGATAATATTGTACAGCTGTATCTGATCTCCAATCAGAAAGAAGAGATGCGCCTGCATGTTTCCATGGATGATTTCTACAATTTAGGCATGCGGACGGGAGGCTTTCTGATCTCACGGCAGGTCGAAGAACTGCATGAAAAAGAAGCCGGTGTGCTGGCATATCGCAGATGTCTGAAGCGGATCGCCGCGAAGGATCGTACAAGAAAAGAAATCTATGATTGGCTGACACAGAATACGGACTGCAGTATTGAAACAGTCAATGGCATTGTTGAAAGACTGGAAGAGAAAGGCTATATCAATGATGAGCGCTACTGTGCGGAGCAGATTGCCAAAGAAAAGCTGATGCTTGCCGGTCGTGAAAAAATCATCCGTGATCTGAAAAAACATGGCCTGCCGTATGAAATGATCGTAGAAAAAATGGATCAGAATATGGATGGAGAAGCAGAGAATGCGGAATCCTATGGGCAGAAGATCATCCATTCACATCATGAGGACAGTACTAAGAAACTGAAGAACTTAGTCATCAGTAAAATGATCGTACAGGGGTATAGCGCTGATCTTGCTAAAGAGACGGCAGAGAAGCTGGACTACACACAGAGCGAAGATCATGAATTGGAGAATCTTCGCAGATGTGCCTATAAATCGAAAAGAAGATATGAACGGAAATTTACCGGAACGGAACTGCGGAACCGTGTATACCAATATTGCTTTTCACAGGGCTTTGAAAGTGAAGAGATCTATACTGTAATGAATGAAATGGACTGGTAGCGTATGACAAAAATCAATGAAATGAAGCAGGGACAGCGTCTGACAATGCCTCTGCTGATCAAGGACATCAAAAACGGAACAACTTCCAAAGGAGCACCATACCTAACGCTGACCCTGCAGGATAATACAGGTGTCATCGATGGAAAATTCTGGGATATCAAGGATGAAGACAGACAGCAGGTCAAAGTCGGGCAGGTAACTCTGCTGAGCTTTGAAGTGCTCGATTACAATCACAATCTGCAGCTGCGGATCAATCATGCCGAAGCGATGGAACAGTCGCAGATCGCTATGGATGAATATGTCATTGCATCCGGCATCCCGGAAGCGGAACGCAAAGAAGAACTGAAGCGGCTTGTCAATTCGATCCGCAATGAAAAAGAGAGAAGACTTGTTCTGGGCATGCTGAAAAAGGTCGGTGAAAAGTATATGACTTATCCGGCTGCCAGCAAGATCCATCACAACTGGCTGGGAGGTCTGAGCGAGCATTCTCTGTCCATGGCACAGATGGCAGAAGCTATCTGTGCACATTATCCGCAGCTGGATCATGACCTGCTGATTGCAGGAGCTTTGATCCATGATGTCGGCAAGACGGCAGAAATGAGCGGACCGGTCACCACCGAGTATACGCTGGAGGGAAAGCTTGAGGGACATATATCCATTGCCAATGGCTGGCTCAGCGAAGTGGCTGATGAAGAAGGACTGGCGGACAGTGAAGAAGCAGTGCTGCTGCATCACATGATCCTTTCCCATCATGGCCATCAGGAGTTTGGCTCGCCGGTCGTACCGATGGTGCAGGAAGCGGAAGTATTATTCCTGATCGATAATCTGGATGCCCGCATGAATATCTTAAAGCAGGCATTGGCAATCACAGATCCCGGTGCGTTTACTCAGAAGATCTTTGCCTTGGACAACCGTATGTTCTATAAGCCCAAGAATACGAAATGAGGCATAAATGACAGACTGTTTAAAACTTGTACAGTTTACCCACAGAATGCTTGCAAAGCTCGGTCGGGGAGGCTCACTGCCAGGTGAGATCGCGCTCCGTTTAGATCCGCATTTTATTGAAAAATTCAAAATGCCTGAGATTGTTGTCCTGGTCACAGGGACCAACGGAAAAACGACAACATCCAACCTGATTGCAGAATCATTGCGTGCGGCTGGACTTGAAGTGATCAACAATCGCAGAGGGGACAATCTGAATGTCGGTATTGCGACACTGCTTGCGACGAACAGCGACGAAAAATATCAGGTCCATGGTCAGGCTGCTGTGATCGAAGTAGATGAACTGACATTATACCGTCAGTTCAGGAACCTGCATCCGACGCATCTTGTGGTAACAAATTTTTTCCGCGATCAGCTGGACCGGGCAGGAGAAATGGAAACGACTATCCGCAAGATCCAGGAGATCACATCGGATTTTACCGGCGATCTGATCCTGAATGGCGATGATCCGAATACATTGCGGATTGCGGATACAGCAAAGAAAGCAAAGATCCATACGTTCTCTGTTGGCCGCAATCAGATGTCCAAGGAACATACCAATGAGGCATCTGAAGGAAAGTTCTGCCCGCGCTGCGGGACCCCGTTGGAATATGAATATTATCAGTATTCACATATTGGCAGATTCCGCTGTCCGAAGGATGGTTTCGGTGAGATCGACCCAGAGATCGAAGTATCAAATATCAATTATGATACAGAAAGCTTTACGGTGGATGGTGTTGACTATCACAGCTTTATCAATACGATCTATGCAGTTTACAACTGTGCATCTGTGCTGACTGTGATGAAGGTACTGTCGCTGGATCCTAAGGCGGCAGATCATGTCTTCCGTACCTTTGTTATGAATGAGGGAAGAAATGAAGTGTTCTCTCTTTCCAAGCCTTGTGTGATCAACCTGATCAAGAATCCGACCGGTGCCAATGAAGTGATGAAATATATTATTGCACAGCCTGGAGAGAAGAATATCTGCATTCTGCTGAATGACAATGATCAGGATGGACATGATGTTTCCTGGATCTGGGATGCTCATTTTGAGAGACTGAATGTACCTGAAGTCAAACATATTGTCTGCTCCGGCCTGCGTGCCTATGACATGGCACTGAGACTGAAATATGAAGGGCTGGAAGACCGCATTCTTGTGAAAGAGGATGCGAAAGAAGCCATTCATTGGCTGAATGAACAGAAGATGAATTCTTTTGTTATTTCGACATATACCGCCCTGCATCCAACCAGAGCGATCCTTAAGAAGGAGGCATCCAGATGAATTTAAAAATACTGTGGATGTATCATGATCTGATGGATCTGTATGGGGACAAAGGAAATGCGGAAGTGCTGCGTGTCAGAGCAGAGAAGCGCGGAATTGAAACGGAGATCCGCACATGTACGATCGGTGAGGCGGCCGATGTCAGCGATTATGATCTGTTCTTCCTGGGCGGCGGAGCAGACCGAGAGCAGGAACTGATCTTCAAGGATCTGCTTTCAAGGAAAGAGAATATACGGGAAGCGATGGATGCACACACAGCCTTTCTGCTCGTCTGCGGCGGCTATCAGCTGTTTGGAAAGTATTATAAAGATCAGGACGGGAACACGGTCGAAGGGCTCAGTTTCTTTGATTACTATACTGAGGCATCTTCTAGAAATGAACGCTGCATCGGCAATATTGCGATTGAAACATGCATGGATGGAGAGACCTTCAAAGCAGTAGGCTTTGAGAATCATGGCGGTCAGACGAGAAATGTCAGCACACCGTTCGGCAAGGTGCTGAAGGGATATGGCAATACCATCGAAGATGGCATGGAAGGATTTATGAATGACCAGGTCTTGGCAACATATATGCATGGACCGCTGCTGCCGAAGAATCCTAAGATCGCCGATAAGATTTTGGAACGTGCTCTGAAGAAGAGGTATGGCAAAGTGGATCTGGCACCATTGGATGATACTTTGGAAGAATGTGCGCAGAAAGTCATGCTGAAGCGCCTTCACTGTCTTCACGAATGAATCATGATCTGTTTATCAGCCAGACTGCTTTGATGCAATTTGGCTTTTTATGTACAAAAAAAATTCTCAGAGCAGAACGTCTTATGATCTGTTCTTGAGAATTTTATAGTGTCAGCCTTTGATTTTGGTCAGGACTTCATCCAGATCCTGTTTCTTGGATGGCAGGAATTTGAATACTGCAGCATCCTGATCAGAATATCTAGGGATGATATGGAAGTGCAGGTGGTCGACTGACTGTCCTGCTGTTTCACCGCAGTTGTTCAGAATATTGCAGCCCACAGCACCGCAGTTCTTTGTGATCTGCTTGGCCAGCATCTGCACGACTTTCATGCATTTGCACACCGTTTCTTCATCAGCTTCCAGAATGTTCCTCACATGTTTTTTCGGCATGACGATCGTATGCCCATACGTGACCTGTGAGATGTCCAGGATTGCTAAGACATCTTCATCTTCATAAACAACTTTGCTTGGGATCTTATGATCAATAATATCGCAGAATACGCACATAATAAGCCTCCTCTATGTATTATATCGCAATGCCATAAGAAAAGCCGGTGCATTGTGCATCGGCTCAGCAATCAGTCAGTCATGTCCTGAACTAAATTATCCGGATGATCTGCTTTGACACCATCGTAGATGGTCTTGTCATAGATCACGAACTTATATTTCTTAAAGAAGTAGGTCGTGGCAGCAGAGGATACATTGTCAATGGATGACAGTGTTGTAATCGCTTCATCTTTAAAGTTGCTCGGCGTATTGTCATCAACCTTTACAACGGCATAGGATGTTCCGGTATCTTCCGGTACCATGGACCAGCCATCGTCAGGCGAAGCACTTGTAATAACGGTCCTGACCATTGAATTGACATCAGTGGAAGACAGTGTATAGATCGTAGATGTTCCGGTCGAAGAACTGTTATGTCCTGAAGCAGCTTCGGCAGCTGTCTTCGAACCGCTCTTCAGTTCTGCCAAGGCAGCATTTGCATCATCCTGAGAAGTAAATTCAAGGATAGTAGCCTTAACGACCTGATAGGAATCACATACTTCATCAAAGTTCTCATCGATATACTTCGCTGTCAGCTTTTCAGCCTGCTGGGAAGGAATCAGATAATCATTGACATATTCATCTTCCGTCATATTCTGCTGTTCCAGATAAGACGTAAAGGTATCGCCATACAGAGATTTGTAGGAAGACAATGTCGACTGAGCAGTGGATTTCATATCATCTGTGATCTCTACTTCAGCTGAAGCAATTGTCTTATTTGCATCATTGACAGCAGTCGTGGCACCGGCAGAACTGTTCATCAGGGAATAAACGGATCCCTTTGTGACCGTTGTTTTGCCGACAGTGATCAATGCTGTCTTAGCATCGGAAATCTTTGCCGTGGCATCTGTGCATCCAGCAAGTGTGAGGACGAGAACAGATGCAAGTGCTAAATTAATCTTCTTCATCTTTTCATCCTCCTTAATTTGAACTGCTCGAACTGCTTGCGGTTGCTTCCGCAGAAGCGCTTGCGCTTGCGGTCGCTTCAGCATCGCTGTCAGAAGAATCATCATCTGTGATGGCAAGACTTGTTTTGATCGTTGATTCCAGGTCATCATTGCCATGGAAGTCAATGCCTAATGACTGTGCTTTGTCCCAGATGGCCTTGTTCTCCAGTGTTGTATCATATTTCTGCACGAGGGAAACATATGGATCGCTGGAAGTATTGTTCGCTGCCAGAGTATCCGGTGTAGATGCGGAGCAGTAGATCTTGAAATAGCCAAAGCTGCTGCTCTTGACCCATCCGCTTGTTTCGCCTTCGTTTAAAGCAAGCGCAGCAGAGAGGAACGTGGAATCCAGAGATGACGTATTCTTATCAATGACACCAAGATCTCCGCCGCTGGTAGCAGTTGAAGTATCTTCTGAATGAGATGTTGCTACGGAAGCAAAATCTGTGCCGCTGGACAGAGCATCATCAACTGTCTTCATACGGGATGCTTCATCTTCTGTTGGGGTATCAGTAACATTGGATGAATCTGTAAACTTGATCAGAATGTAGGATACCTGGCGGATCTGCAGGTCATCAAAGTTTGCCTTGGCATACTCTCCTGTGACTTTTAAGATTTTCTGTGCTTCAATCAGATACTCTTCCAGATCTGTATAGCCGGTGCTCTTCAGATCGGAAGCAAGCTGTGTATCTGCACTTGTGCCGTAGTTTGTAGAATAGCTGGAACGAATGGATGTAGCCTGTGTCTTAGCTGTATCTTTCATCGCACTTGTTGTAGATACAGACTGATCAGCTACTGCCTGTTTGAACAGGGAAACAACAGAAGTTGTACCATTGCTCTTATATAGTTCATCATAGAAGTCATCCGCCGTCTTATCTTCACCGTCGACTTCATAGACAACATCTTTTCCGCTGTCGCTTTTTCCCTTCAATTTACCCTTGTTGGTATCGTAGATGTAATAAACACTGATGCCGGCGAACAAAATGACGACCAGTATTACGAACCAGTTCTTTTTAAAGAATTTGCCCATAGAACCTCCTATTAAAAACGCTTTTCTATTATATGATAATGAGAAATCATTTGCAATTTTGCATTCTGAAGTTTCTGTGAACATTCCCTTAA
>JAKVKC010000009.1 GCA_022486705.1 Solobacterium sp.
ACCTGTTCCCATCCCGAACACAGAAGTCAAGCACTCCCGCGGCTGAAATAGCCTTCGGGTGAATCAAGCTCGCTGCCAGGTCAAAGAGAGAGACTCGTTTCTCTCTTTTTTTTCGTTCGTCAGCAAATAACCGCGCATTTGCTGAGACTTACGAAAGGAAGAGGAGTATAATTACCAAGCGTGAGGCTAATATATGAAGGAATATAAAGTAAAGACAGAGAGCTTAGAAGAAACACATCAGCTGGGAGAGATCCTAGGCAGAAATGCCATGGCAAATATGGTCTTCTTATTGGACGGAGATCTTGGTGCTGGCAAGACAACATTGACCCAGGGGATTGCTAAAGGATTGGATATACATAAAAATGTTACAAGTCCGACATTCACTATCCAGAAGATCTATCACGGCAGGCTCCCGCTGTATCACATCGATGCCTATCGTTTGGAAGGCGTGGATCAGGATCTTGGCTTTGAAGAATATTTTTACGATGATGGACTGACGGTAATTGAATGGTCGCAGTTTGTGCCTAACCTGATTCCAGAAGAATATATGAGAATTTCTATCAAACTGCTGGAAGAAAATTCGAGAGAATTTGTTTTCACCGCAGTCGGCAGTCAGTATGAGAAACTATTGGAGGATTTAAAATGATCACACTATGCATTGATACAAGTCATACATGGCTCGTTCTGGGATTGATCCAGGATGGCCGCATGCTGGCAAAAGTACAGGAACCATGCTGGAAGAAGCAGTCGGAAGAGATCTTTCCGAAACTGATCAAGATGATGGATGAGCAGAAGCTGGAACCGGAAAATATTGATCAGATCGTTATTTCTGAAGGACCTGGCTCTTATACGGGCGTCCGCATTGCGATGACGATTGCGAAAGTATTCTGTGCAATGAGAGATCTTCCTTTATATACGTTAGGTACGCTGCAGCTGTATGCTGGCAAAGAGAAGTGCCGGGTTGTTACAGATGCCAGAGGAAAACGTGTTTATACATGCACATATGAAAATGGCAGGGCGACAGGAAAACTGGAAGCTGTCGAGATAGCTGATCTTAAAATTGATCCTGCAGAAAAAGTCATCGGCGATGGTGAATTGGTCGGCAGAACTAACGTGTGGCCGGATATTGCGGAGAATTTCTTAGCTCTGCAGAATGAATGGAAGAAAGCAGAAAATGTCCATCTTGTCGTGCCTGAATATCTGAAGCCAAGTGAATCATACCTTGTGAAGAAAGCATGATCCGAACTGGGCAGGACGCAGATATACCGGCTTTGATGAAGATCGAGCAGGAGCTCTTTTCTTCGCCATGGCCAGAGAGCGAATTTCTTTATGAATTCCATGAGAATCCTTTCTCAACATTCTATATCTATGAAAAAGACGGTGTCATTGCTGGCTTTGCGGATCTTTGGATCACGTATGAGCAGGCACAGATTGCTAATATCGGTGTGGCAAAGAAATACCAAGGCTTAGGCTATGGCAATGCTTTGCTGAAATACTGTGTCAATCAGGGTATTCGGAATGAATGTGAAAATCTAACGCTGGAAGTGCGGGTCTCGAATGACCGGGCAATTCAGGTTTATGAAAAAAATGGATTCATTACAGTCAATAAAAGAAAAAAATACTATGAAGATGGTGAAGATGCCTATCTCATGGTGAAACCATTAGGAGGTCTAGAATATGACAATGATACTGGCGCTTGAGTCCAGCTGCGATGAAACGGCTTGTGCTGTTGTAAAAGATGGAAAGGAAATTCTATCTTCTATCGTATCTTCGCAGATCAATGTACATACCCTGTACGGCGGGGTCGTACCTGAAGTTGCAAGCAGGATCCATGTAGAAAATATTTCAACAGTCGTTACCGAAGCAGTAAAGAGAAGCGGCGTAACGATGAATGACATTGATGCCATCGCCTTCACACAGGGACCTGGACTGATCGGTTCGCTGCATGTCGGTGTCCAGGCAGCTAAGACATTGGCTTGGGAATTTCACAAGCCATTGGTCCCGATCGATCATATGACAGGACATATCTATGCCAACCGTTTTGCGATTGACCATGATCTGAAATTTCCTCTGCTTGCTTTGGTTATTTCCGGCGGACATTCACAGCTTGTATGGATGGCCAATGACTGGGATTTCAAAGTCCTAGGAACGACCAGAGATGATGCCATCGGTGAAGCATACGATAAAGTTTCCAGAGTTCTTGGTACAGGATATCCAGGCGGTCCAGTGATCGATAAGATGGCAAAGTCTAGCAAGGAGAATTATCATCTGCCGACACCGAAAGTGGATGGCAAATATGATTTCTCATTCTCCGGACTGAAGACAGCTGTCTCACAGCTGATTGCGAGAGAAGAGAAAGCAGGCCGTCCGATCATTAAAGAAGATGTTGCGTATGCTTTCCAGGAAACTGCGCTGAAATCAATGATCGGCAAGACCCTGCAGGCTGTGCAGGATCTGCATCCGGCAATGGTCGTTACGGCCGGCGGAGTTGCAGCCAACAGCCGCTTAAGAGTGCTGCTGGAAGAAGGCATGAAACAGTTCCCGAAGGTTGAATTATCGCAGCCGCCGATCAAGTTCTGCACAGACAATGCGGCAATGATCGGTGCTTCAGGATATATTGCATATAAGCACGGTCTGTTCGGCACCTTTGATGTGGCAGCAGATCCTGGACTGATGATGCCGGGTGAAGAATAACTCTCGGTATCGAGAAAAAATTCACAAAAAATTTCACAAAGTCTGAAATCGTGATAAAATTGAACCGGTGATAAATATGGAAATGAATGATAGAAAAGTACCTCGCGCTACCCTGCAAAGATATCCGGTATATCTGAAAGCCCTGCGCAAATTGAAGACAGACGGTGTTGACAGGATCATGTCCCGTCAGCTGGCTGACTATGTCGGCATTGAATCAACAACAATACGCCGTGATTTCAGCTTTCTTGGCAATCTGGGAAAACAGGGATATGGCTATAATGTAGATTCTCTGATCCAGATCTTTTCAGATCAGCTTGGTGTCAATTTTGATGAAAAGATCATTCTGATCGGTGCCGGAAACTTAGGCAAAGCATTGCTGAATTACAATCATTGGAATCATGTTGTCGGGGAGATCGTCTGTGCTTTTGATCTGAAACCGGAGAACTGCAAGGAATCTACGGTACCCGTATATGATATACGCGAACTTTCAGCGAAGATGCCGAAGGGATGCCGCATTGCTATCCTATGCATCAATCAGAATGTACAGGAAACGGTCAATATGCTGGTCAAAGAAGGAATCAAAGGATTTGTCAGTTTCTCTCTGGAGCACTTCAGTGTTCCGCAGGGAGTCTATGTAAGATCTGTCGATGTTGTTTCTTCTATTCAGGAACTTGTCTTTGAGACCAATTCCATGAAGGACTGAAGAAGGATCATAAGAGAATAGAAGGAGATTTGGTATGCCAACAGAAATGAGCATCCGTGAGCTGTATGAGCTTACGAGCGAAGGAACAGAATTAGAAAAAGACCAGCTGGAGTATGTGCAGCTGCAGGGCTGGATCAAGTCCAACAGAGCAGGCAAGAATGTATCGTTTATTGCCTTGAATGATGGTACTTATTTTCAGAATGCGCAGGTCGTCTATGCGGCTGATACGCTAGCAAACTATGAGGATGCAGCGAAGTACGGCACGGGCACGGCAGTCAGTGTGATCGGCAGATTTGCTTTGACGCCGGATAATAAGCAACCATTTGAGATACAGGCAACAGAAATTGTCTTGGAAGGTGCCTGCGATGCGTCTTTCCCGCTGCAGAAGAAAAGACATTCTTTTGAATATCTGCGTGAGATCGGTCATCTGAGACCGAGAACAAATACTTTCTCCGCTGTATTCCGGGTGAGAAGTGCCTTGGCCATGGCCGTGCATCAGTTCTTCCAGGATCAGGGATTTGTTTATGTCAACACACCGCTGATCACATCGAATGATGCAGAAGGCGCTGGGGAAACATTTACCGTCACAACGAGAGATGACGGCAAGTATGAGGAAGACTTCTTTGGCAAGCATGCAAGTCTGACTGTTTCCGGTCAGCTGCAGGCAGAAGCGTATGCGATGGCTTTCCGTGATGTGTATACGTTCGGACCGACTTTCCGTGCTGAGAATTCCAATACAACGAACCATTTGGCAGAATTCTGGATGATCGAACCGGAAATGGCGTTCGCTGATCTGGACTATGATATGGATGTGATCGAAGATCTGATCAAGTACTGCATCAGCTATGTCTATGAGACCTGCCCAGAAGAGATGAAGTTCTTCAATGAGCGCATTGATACAAGCTTAGCAGAGCGTCTGAATAAAGTCAGAAATTCTGAATTCAGAAGAATGCCGTATTCTGAAGGCATTGAGCTTTTGAAAAAAGCAGTCGCGGACGGCGTGAAGTTCGAGAATACAAAGATCGAATGGGGCATGGATCTGATGACAGAACATGAAAGATATCTCTGTGAGAAGATTGCGGACGGACCTTTATTCTTAACGGATTATCCTAAGGATATCAAAGCATTCTATATGAGACAGAACGATGACGGCAAGACAGTTGCTGCAGTAGACTGCTTAGTTCCAGGCGTCGGCGAATTGGTCGGCGGATCGCAGAGAGAAGAGCGTCTTGATGTGCTTGAAAAGCGCATGGATGAACTGGGCATGAACAAGGACCATTATCAATGGTATTTGGATCTGCGCAGATATGGCGGATGCCAGCATGCCGGCTTCGGTGTAGGGTTTGAAAGACTTGTGATGTATGTCACTGGCATGGAAAATATCCGCGATGTCATTCCTTTTGCCAGAACGCCGCGGAATCTTCAGTTCTAAAGGATTTGAAATCAAGACAGGAATGCGGTAACCTTACATGGCTGGCATTTCTGTTTTTTATTGGCAGAGGAAAGGAGAACGGCATATGCTGTATTCAATATCGAAAGCATCCAAAGCGTATGGTGCAGATGAGATCTTTCAGGATGTGAACTTTGAGATCAAAGGCACGGAGAAGATCGCTATTGTAGGACGCAATGGCTGCGGAAAAACAACTTTCCTTCGCTGCATGTGCGGTGAAGAATCTTTTGATCATGCCAATATTGCCAAACAGAATGGTACGGAGATCGGCTATCTGGCGCAGAAAGTCCTATCGCATGATGACTGGACCGTTGAACAGGAACTGATGACGATCTATGAACCGATCTTTGCGCTGCAGAAGAAAATAAATGAACTGGAAGATAAAATGGCCAATGATTATTCTGAAAAGGTCATGAATCAATATGGCGAAGCACAGGAAAAATTTGAAGCGATGAACGGTTATCATTGGGAATCTGAAATGAAGACAGTCTTTACGCGCTTTGGTTTTCCCATTGAACAGTTATCAAAAAAGATCGGCGAATTCTCCGGCGGGCAGAAGACACGGATCGCTTTTGTAAAGCTGCTGCTTTCCAAACCGGATATTCTGCTTTTGGATGAACCGACGAACCATTTGGATATTGATGCGATCGAGTGGCTGGAAGGATATGTGAAGAGCTATCCGAAGGCAGTTGTTGTTGTATCGCATGATCGAATGTTCCTAGATCATACTGTCGACTGTGTTTATAACATGGAGTATGGCAAGATGACCCGCTATCCCGGCAACTATTCTAATTTTGTTGTGGAGCGGGAGAATGATCTGGAGAGACAGCAGGATGCGTACAATCGTCAGCAGAAAGACGTGGAGCGTCTGCAGGCATTGATTGAAAAGTTCCGCTATAAGAGAAGCAAGGCTGCTTTTGCCCAGTCGAAGATCAAATATCTGGACCGGATGGAAATGGTCACCGTAGATAAAAGCGATACAAGAAATTTCCATGCCCACTTTACGCCCAATGTCAAAGGCGGTGAAAAGGTATTGGAAACAGATCATCTGGCCATTGGCTATGATCATGTCCTGACCGAAGTGACCATGAAAATGAGAAGAGGGGATCGGATCGCCGTTATCGGTCCTAATGGCACCGGCAAATCAACGTTTGTCAAAACACTGATGGAACTGATCCCATCTTTAGGCGGTTCTTTCTTATTTGGACATCAGATTGAAAAGGGCTATTTTGATCAGCAGCTGGCGCAGTTCTCCTCGGGGAAAACGGTGCTGGAAGAAGTCTGGGATGATTATCCTGAATTGGATCGCACGGCAGTGCGTTCTGTCCTTGGACAGTTTCTTTTCAGTGCGGATGATGTCTTCAAATCTGTTGATGTTCTGTCCGGCGGTGAAAAAGTCCGTCTGTCTTTTGCAAAACTGCTGCTGCAGCACAGCAATCTCCTGATCTTGGATGAACCGACCAACCATTTGGACATTCCTGGCAAGGAAGCTCTGGAACAGGCACTGAAGGGATTCTCCGGCACGATCTTATTCGTTTCTCATGACAGATATTTCATTCAGCAGCTGGCAACCGGCCTGCTGAAGTTCGAAAATGGGAAAGCAGAATTCATCGAAGCCAATTGGAATGAGTATGAGGAACAGGAAACTTCCAAGGCTTCTATGGTCATGGCATCGGAGAAGAAGCAGCCGGCGGAAGAAGCTCCTGCTCAGGAAACACGCCGTCAGCTCTCCCCGGAAGCCAAAGCTCGCGAGATCAAGAAGCTGGAAGAAAAGATCACCGATAAAGAGGGAGAATTGGAAGATCTGCGCGATCTGCGCTATGAACCGGAATATTATCAGGATTATCAGAAAATGAATGTCTTGGATGGGGATATTGATGATGTGCATAATGAATTGGCACATCTGTATCAGAAGTGGGACGAGCTCAATGAAGATGCGTAAACAGAGAGGAATCTCTGTTTTTTTTAGAAGAGGATTGATATAATGAATACGCAATAAGAGGAGAAAACGAAAACTATGTCAAATTGTATCGTAGCACAGTCAGGCGGACCTAGCTCCGTCATTAACGCAACCGTAGCAGGTGTAGTCAAAGCCAACCAGATGAATCCGATCTATGATCATGTCTATGGCGGCTTAAATGGCATTGAGGGCATTTTACAGGAGAGATTTGTTGATCTGACAAATATGTCAGAACATGAGAACCTGGTCCTGCGCCAGACACCTTCTTCTGCTTTAGGCTCCTGCCGTTATAAGCTGAAGAGAGACAATGTTGAAGATTTTGAAAAGATCATCAGTATCATGGATAAGTATGATATTGAAACATTGTTCTATACCGGCGGCAATGATTCAATGGATACCGTAGCAGCATTATCTGAATATGCTGCAAAGAATAAGATCACGAACCACCGCTTTGTCGGCTGCCCAAAAACAGTTGATAACGATCTGATGGTCACTGATCACTGCCCAGGCTTTGCTTCAGCAGCAAAGTTCATTGCTACAACAGCTCTGCAGTGCTGGTATGATGTCAATGTCTATCCTGCTTCCCGCAAGGAAGTATTCATTCTTGAGACCATGGGAAGAGATGCCGGCTGGCTGGCTGCTTCTGCCTGCCTGAGCGGCAAGGTTGATCTTCTGATCGTACCGGAACAGCCGTTTGACAAGGAAGTATTCCTGAAGGAAGTCAAACAGATCGTTGACGAAAAAGCGAAGTGCTTTGTGGTTGTATCCGAAGGTGCACATTTCGCAGATGGCAGCTATTTGGCAGCCGGTGAAGCAAAGAATGATAAATTCGGCCATGCAATCTTAGGCGGTGCAGGCAAGGCATTGGAGACAATGATCCTGAATGCAGAAGCTGCTCCTAGATGCAAGGTGCAGGATCTTTCTACCGCACAGAGATGTCATGCAACAGAACAGTCGCTGGTCGATGTTACAGAGTCATTCCGCTTAGGAATGTCGGCTCTGAACAGATCTGCAGATAAGACATTCACAGGCAAGATGGTCGGTGTCAAGAGAAGAGCAGGAGAAGAATATGATGCAGAATTCTTCGCTGTTGAGGCTTCTAAAGTTGCCAACTATGTCAAGAATTTCCCAGTGGAATGGCTGCTGCCTGAATACAAGGGCATTACTAAGGAAGGCTATGCGTATTTGGAACCGCTGATCCATGGCAATCCTGTGATCCTGATGCAGGAAGGCGATGGCCTGCCTGAATATGTTCAGCCGTACTATATGCGCGGGGATGCTGCTTTAGTAGCAAAGAAGTAAACGTATATCATGCTGAATGAGAAGACTGCTGAGGCGGTCTTCTTTTTGTATGACTGTGCAGAACAAAGAAATATATCGGATTCTGTGTGCTGACAGATCTGGATTGACATTCTATATTAGTTAGAATAAACTAATCTCTGACAGAGAGGAGATAGCAATGAACCTGAAAGAGCTGAAGATCGGGCAGTCTGCAAAAATGACTGTCATTGGAGGTGAGGGCGAACTTCGTCAGCATTTCCTGGATATGGGCATGATCCCAGGTACGGAAGTAACCGTAACAAAGTATGCACCAATGGGGGATCCTATTGAAGTCATGCTGCATGGATATGAACTGACGATCCGCTTAGCAGATGCTGAAAAGATCGAAGTAGAGCCAATCAAAGCAGATACAAAGATATCAAATGCAAAATTAAAAAAAGAAGTTCTTCATCCTGG
Organism: Solobacterium sp.; assembly: GCA_022486705.1. Taxonomy (GTDB): domain Bacteria; phylum Bacillota_I; class Bacilli_A; order Erysipelotrichales; family Erysipelotrichaceae; genus Bulleidia. Next base: position 8,545 of record JAKVKC010000009.1, read on the forward strand.
TCTTGGTGAAGGCGGTATTTATCATGATCGCAAGACAGAACATCCGCTTCCTGAAGATACCGTGCTGACTTTTGCTTTAGCAGGAAATCAGAACAGCGGAAAGACAACTCTTTTCAACCAGCTGACGGGTTCCAATCAGCATGTAGGAAACTTTCCTGGTGTTACGGTCGATCGGAAAAGCGGACAGGTCCGCGGGCATAAGAATACCAATGTGACCGATCTGCCGGGCATTTATTCTCTTTCTCCCTATACAAGTGAAGAACTTGTGTCACGTGAGTTTATTCTGGATGAAAAGCCAAGCGGCATCATTAATATTGTGGATGCGACGAACATAGAACGAAATCTGTATTTAAGCATGCAGCTGATGGAATTGGACAGACCGATGGTCTTAGCGCTGAACATGATGGATGAGATGCGCAATAATGGCGGATCGGTACTGATCAATGATATGGAAGCTGCTTTAGGCATACCAGTCGTTGCAATTTCCGCAGCCAAAGATGAAGGCATTGATGAACTGATCAATCATGCACTGCATGTTGCAAAATATCAGGAGAAGCCGGCGCGGCAGGATTTCTGCGATGAGAATGATCATAATGGCGCTGTGCATCGCTGCCTGCATGGCATCATGGATCTGATTGAAGATCATGCATCAGCTGCCGGTCTGCCGCTGCGCTTTGCGGCTACAAAGGTAGTAGAAGGGGATGAGCGGATAATCAAGGCTCTGAACTTTGAGCAGAATGAAATGGATATGCTGGAGCATATCATTGAACAGATGGAAGAAGAGCGCGGCTTAGACAGAGCAGCAGCCATTGCCGATATGCGCTATTCCTTTATTGAAAAACTATGTCAGCAGACGGTCGTCAAGCCAGTGGAATCAAAGGAACATGAACAGTCGCGGCGGATCGATAAAATACTGACGGGAAAATATACAGCGATTCCTTTCTTTATCGGTATCATGGGCCTCGTCTTCTTTCTGACCTTTCATGTCATCGGTGCGTTCTTTCAAGGTCTATTGGAAGAAGGTATCAGTGCAGCAACCGGTGCTGTGGATGCATGGATGACGTCAGTGCAGGTCAACAGTGTTGTTCATTCTTTAGTGATCGACGGTATCTTTACCGGTGTCGGTACGGTGATCAGTTTTGTGCCGATCATTATGGTACTGTTCTTTTTCCTGTCAATTCTGGAAGACAGCGGATATATGGCACGTGTAGCCTTCGTTATGGATAAGCTGCTGCGCCGGATCGGTCTTTCCGGCCGAAGTATTGTACCGATGCTGATCGGGTTTGGATGCACAGTGCCAGGCGTCATGTCGGCCCGTACACTTCCTTCTGATCGTGATCGCAAATTGACAATTCTGCTGACGCCATTCATGAGCTGCAGTGCAAAGCTGCCAATCTATGCTTTCTTAGCCGATGCCTTCTTTCCATCTCAGGCTGGCTGGGTCATGCTTGCTCTGTACTTCCTTGGCATTGTGATGGCAATCATCGTTGCTCTGCTTTCAAAAGAAACGGTCTTTCATGGTGAAGCAACTCCATTTGTGATGGAACTCCCGAATTACAGAATGCCAAGTGCAAAGTCAACATGGATGCTGATGTGGGACAAGGCAAAAGATTTCCTGCAGAGAGCCTTTACCGTCATCTTTGTCGCAACGATCATCATCTGGTTCCTGCAGCACTTTGATCTCTCGTTGAATCTTGTATCTGATTCTTCCACAAGTATTCTGGCCATTGCGGCTGGCGGTATTTCGCCGATCTTTGCTCCATTGGGATTTGGCGATTGGCGCATTGTTACCGCATTGATCACTGGCTTTATGGCAAAGGAATCTGTTGTATCTACGCTCTCCGTATTATTCGGCAGCACGGCAGAGATCCTCAGTGCAATTACACCGCTGGCTGCGGCTGCATTGCTTGTCTTCTGTCTTCTCTATACACCATGCATTGCTGCTGTTTCTGCCATCAAGCGGGAGCTTGGCGCAAAGTGGTCCCTATTCATTGTGCTGTTCCAATGCGCATTAGCTTGGATCATCGCATTCCTTGTTCATTTCATCGGTCTTCTGATTGGCTTGGCATAAAATATGCAGCTGGCAAGAAGAGAAAAAGAATCGGTGGAGAATTATCTCGCATCGATCCTGGATATTCAGAAAAGAAATGGCAGGTGCTATTCGGTAGATGTATCGCATGATCTGAATGTTGCCAAAGCCAGTGTCAGTGTGGCAATGAAAAAGCTGACTGAACAGGATCTTGTCAGCTTTGGAACGTCTCATGAACTGATACTGTCAGAAGCGGGACATGCGATTGCCAAAGATGTATTGGCAAAAAGGAAACTGCTGAAAGAAGCATTGATAGCCATCGGTGTCGATGAAGAAACAGCAGAAACAGATGCACATGAGATTGAACATTCAATCAGCAAAGAGACAAATAAGAAACTATATCAGTACCTCAGAAAGCAGATGAAGAAGTAATTGTTTACAGCAGCATCCTATGAGATCTTTTCGGCAAAGATTGTTGCAGCAATCATACCGATAAGATCTTTTTCTTTTGAACAGCTCTGCATGGCTTCTTTTATGGCATTTCATGATTCCGTTAAGCAGCAGATCATAATACTATGCATGAATGTTTTCTGCTCCGGATAAGCTATGCTGCGTCTTGAATAAAGACTGTCAGATGCCTCCTGTATTCTGCTTATTCAGTCTCCGCTGAATTGGATGCTTTGTCATACTGATATCCATTGTCTTTTTCAAACTGTTCAGCATATCTTTCATAGTATCCGCGATTGGTGAATGCATAAGGCGTATTCTGACTGCCTAATAGATCTTCCGGCAGATTGATCAGCAGGAAACAGAAGCCAAACATTGCGGCGATGGCAATGATCCATTGCCTGAATTTCGGACGATCCTCTTTTGTTCTGAACAGCTGTATGGCAATGCCAATGGCTATCGGCAGAAAGCCGAACAGGGAAGTGATCAGACCTGGTGAATACAATGTATTCATGCCATATGGTGCAAAGATCTGCATATCCTGAAGGCCGATGCTGACATGGATGAATACTTCAAATAAAGAGAACAGCATGATGGCAATGCCAGCTGGTTTGCCGAAGCCCCAGAACTTCAATACGATGCAGCCAAGCAGCACACCGCCAAAGTTGGTGATCATATCGGTCAGACGGTTCATAGGATAGCAGCTTAATATGGATGATCCATGGCTCAGGTTGTAAGAGTAATGCAGTCCGCCTGGCAGCACCCATTCCTCAAGGACATGCAGGACAAGAACAACAATTGCCAGCGTGCAGAGAATGGTCAGCTTAGACCATGTATGACGATGCTTATAAATCAAGATGCAAAGGACAATGGCAATCGCTGCCATCACATACAGCCAGATCGACAGCCAGCCTTGAAGCAATGTTTCCATAAGTGATCTCCTCTTTTCTTTCTGCATCTCTGTTGTATCAGTAAAATAAATGCGATACAATAGTATCGCAATAAACACTGCAGAAAGCAGAAATATGAAGCGGAAAAGGAGAACGATATGTACCATATTCCCAAGGATAAGCGCAGCGAACAGTCAGTGAAGCTGATCTACAATGGTCTGATCAGCTGTCTGAAGAAAAAAGAATTTGATCGGATCACGGTGAGTGATCTGCAGAAAGAATCCGGGGTGGCACGGACAACGATCTATCGCAGTTTTGACAATATCTCGGATATTCTGTATTGGAAGTGCGATACCTGTTTTAATGATTCTCTGTTCAGCTCTATGCCATCTCTCAGATCCTCTGAAATGGAACTGGCTAAACACTATTTTAAATATTGGATGGAGCACAGCGATATTCTGGAGCTCCTGATGAAGATCAATCGCTTTGATATTATTTATGCCTGCCATATGAAGAATGCAGATGCTTTGGCTGCACAGTATGGCCGGCTGCCTAACTTTCCCTCAGAACATGGAAACTATTTTATTGCGATCCGCACAGGATTTACCGTCAGTATCCTGACGGCATGGCTGCGCGGCGGACGCAGAGAAACACCCGAAGAGATCACAGCGATCATTCAGGAGCAGCTTGTTCTGCTTCAGGAAGGAGCGAGAGATGATAAAAAAACTGACTGAAGCATGGCTGTCAATCTGGCTCTATGTCATGATCCTGACGGCCGGCATCATTTTGGGACTTCTGCTGGCAAACTGGCATACATGGGACCTTGGCACAAAACTGTTTGCGGCAGCAACCATCCTGCTTCCTCTGCATGTATTGGAAGAATGGCATTTTCCCGGCGGGTTCCATACGATGTACAATCTGATGAAGCGTTCCGATCATCCAGACTGCTATCCGATGAATCAGCTTTCTGATATGTGGACGAATCTGCTCGGCGAAGTATTCGGGTGCGCTGTTCTGATTGCTGGTGTAAATCCGGTATTTCTGATCATGCAGCTGTTCCTCTGCTGTGCAGAGATCGGCGGGCATCTGTCCGGCGGTATCTTTGCATATCGCAAATTCAGAGATCAAGGAAAGCGTACCATTTACAATCCCGGTCTGTTTACCGCAGCAGCGGGATACTTCCCCATCGGCCTCGGCATCGTATACTGCCTGCTGAGGGAACAGATCCCTGCTCTGTGGGAGATTCCATTGGCTTTATGCTGTTCTCTTGCCTTAGGTGCTTTTTCTCTGAAAGGAGTGGAGAAATTATGCATGGATCCGCATTCTCCTTATGCCTTTTCATGGGGAAATGGCTATTTCAGCAGATATATTGATTAAGAGACAGCATAATTAGCAAATGAAAAAGAAAAATCCAGCTCGGCCATATGCCAGAACTGGATTTCATTTATGGCGGAGAAGGAGGGGTTCGAACCCTCGCACGCTTGCACGTCTGCCGGTTTTCGAAACCGGTCCCTTCAGCCTCTTGGGTACTTCTCCAAACAGCAAAAATGATTATACCATAATCGGCGCAGAACACCTACTTATGAAAATAATGAAAAAGTTTTCAGACAATTATCATGAAAATTACAATGTAAATTGTGAAACTTATTGACACAAATCCTGAAAATACCTACAATTTTAGCATATTCAGGTAAAACTGAACGGGAGGAAAGAGTTATGAAGATGAAGAAGGCTTTATGCGCTTCACTGGCACTTGTACTGGCTGCAGGTTGCTCTACAGGCAGCGCATCATCCAGCAAGAAGTCTCAGGATCTGTATTATGTATTTACATCAGATCTGAAGACAACTGACTATTTGATCACACAGAATGCGGCAGATCATGACATCAACGACAACATTGTTGATGGCTTGGTTGAAGTAGATGCCAAGAACAAGTATGTTGCTTCTTTGGCAGAAAGCTGGGAACACAACGATGATTCCAGTGTTTGGACATTCCATTTAAGAAAGGATGCCAAGTGGGTCACAAATACCGGTGAACAGTACGGTACAGTTAAGGCTGACGACTTTGTTGCCGGTCTGCAGCACGCAGCTGATTTCAAGTCTGCTACATTATCTCTTGCTGCTATGCATATCAAGGGACTGCAGGATTATGCAGATGGCAAGACAAAGGACTTCAGCACAGTAGGTGTCAAGGCTGTTGATGACTATACAGTTGAATACACACTGACACAGCCTGCTACATATTTTGATACATTGACATCTTATACAATTTTCTATCCAGTCAACCGTGAGTTCCTTGAAGCTCAGGGCTCCGGATGCAAACTGGGTTCCCCAGATGCAAACAACTGTAAGTTCGGACAGCCAACAGAACCAAGTTCTGTACTGTACAACGGTGCTTATATCCTGACATCCTTTGTTTCCAAGTCTGAAGAAAAGCTGACAAAGAACAAGAATTATTGGGATGCAGATCATGTTTACATCAACAATGTCAACCTGGTCTATGATGATGGATCTGATCCAGCATCAACTGTAAAGGGATTCGAACAGTCAGAGAACCCTTATTACCAGGGCGTACTGCTTGCTAAGTCTGACAACTTCAAGGATTATCTTGAAAAGTATAAGGACAATGCATACACAGGCATGCAGGATCAGTATACCTTCGGCATCAACTTCAATATGAACCGTATCACATATACAACAACAGACAAGACAGCTACACAGCAGACAGATGCTCGTGCAGCACTGCTGAACAAGAACTTCCGTTTGGCTCTGAAGTATGGCCTGGACCGTGTATCTTACATGGGAACAGCTGTTGATCCTTCCATCGCTGCTACTGCACTCCGCAACATTGAATGCCCATGGAACTTTGTCACGACAACAGATGGCACAGCATATGGTCAGCTTGTTGAAGATGCTTCGACACTGAAGGCAGATCTGTCTGAAGGACAGGATCCGTTCTACAATGCTGACACAGCTAAGAAGTATATCGAATCTGCAAAGAGCGAACTGTCCGGTGTCACCTTCCCAATCAAGCTTGACTTGATGGTCGATGAATCCAGCAAGACTCTGGTTGCTCAGGCTTCTTCTCTGAAGCAGTCCATTGAAGCTTCGCTTGGTACAGACAATGTTCAGATCATTGTTCACCCAGTAGATTCTGATACATATGAGAAGTCCGCTTACAACTCCACAGGACCAGTCGATGCTGACTGGGATATCTCCACATCTACAGGCTGGGGCTATGACTACATCGATCCGAAGTCTTATCTGCATATCTTCTGCCCAACAGACGGCGATATTCTCCGTCAGAACATGGGTCTTGAATTTGAAGCAGATGGCGATGCTCAGAACACAGCAGCCATTGCTGCTTCCGGTCTGGATGAATATCAGAAGCTCTATGATGCTGCTGATGCCATCACAGATGATCAGGATGCACGTTACAAGGCATTTGCTAAGGCAGAAGCATTCATCCTTGATGAAGCTATCTACATTCCTGTACAGGCTCGTACAGCTTCTGTAAACTGGAGAATTTCGAGAGAAGTTCCATTCCAGGGAGGCTATCTGCAGACAACGAAGTACAAGAGCAGAATCATCCAGAAGGATGCAATCACAGCTGCTGATTACAAGAAAGCTCTGGAAACTTGGCAGAAGGGCTAATCCTTTCTCACCATTGAAAAATTTACATTTTAATGTAAATATGATGATTAGGGGGCTGAAAATGCTTCCTAATCATTTGTATTTTTGAGCTGTATATTATATCCTTAATAAGCGAATTTAAAGCAGGGGGTTTCTATGAAACGATATATATGGGGCCGCGTTATCAGGGCCATCTTATCTGTCTTTATTGTCACTGCAGTAGCAATGATCATGATCTACACGCTGATCCCGCGTGAATTGATCTTTAAGACGGATGCAACGTATCAGAAATTAGGCGGCAAGGAAGACGATAGAAATCGTTATAAATACAACGCTTATGAAAAATTGGGATATGTGGATTTCATTGAACAGACCGACATGTGCGGTGCATATGCATCCGATAACTATGATGCCTGCATGGTCGAAAATTCCAGTGAGATCAAGAGCATTCTTCCTGAATATGAGGCAAAAGGATATACAGTTCAGCAATACAAGGCTGGTCTTTACTATGCATATAAAGATAACCCAATCCTATCTATTGTCGGCAACTTCTTTTCCAATCTGATTGATATTGACCATCCATGGAGAGTTACGGATGATTCCAACCCAGAACTGAATTCTACCAGAGGCATATACTGGGGATTGGATTACAACGGTCTGCCGGCGCTGATGGGCAATGGCACCGAACATCAGTATCTGATCTATGTGGACGGCAATTTCCCGTTCATTCATCAGAATATTATTTCCATTAATTTAGGCTTATCCTATCCGGCATATTCATATACGCCGATCACCCAGGTCATTTCTTCTTCCCAGGGCTCAGAAGATACTTTTGAGCAGACCTTCCCGACCGGTGAGACGATCGAATCTGCCGTGATCCAGCATTCCTGCCAATATAAGGCGACCGAAAATCTGGATCGTCTGGATACAAATAAGTACACGGACAACTACGCTGAATGCTTAACGCAGAAGACGGATCCTTCCATGATCCAGGATTCTATGACGATTGGCATCATTGCTCTGATACTGGCTTATCTGATCTCAATTCCTGCTGGCATGGGCATGGCCCGTCATAAGGGAAAGATGGGCGATCATATCGGTACGATCTGGATCAACTTTATGATTGCTGTTCCATCGCTTGCCTTTATCTTCTTCGGCCGTCAGATCTTCTATCTGCTTGGCCTGCCGCAGTCATTCCCAACGTTCGGTGCACATGATATCCGTTCGTATATTCCAGCAGTCGTGATCTTGGCTCTGATGAATACAGCGTCGCTGATGCTGTGGACCAGACGCTATATGATCGATCAGGAAAATGCGGATTATGTTAAATTTGCCCGCGCTAAGGGCCTGACGGAGAAAGAGATCTTCCGCCGTCATATCCTGCGCAATGCAATTATTCCTATAGTTCATGATATTCCGGCCAATGTCATTCTGACGATTACCGGTGCTGTCTTAACTGAAACTGTCTTTGCAATTCCTGGCACAGGCAAACTGCTGCCGGATGCCATCAATGATCATAACAACTCGATGATCGTTGCGCTGACTATGATCTTTACAGCACTTTCCATTATGTCAGTACTGCTGGGCGATCTCTTAATGACAGCGATCGATCCTAGAATTCAGCTGGAAGAAAAGGAAGGGGGTGCTCATTAATGTCAGAATCTGAAAACAAGTTCGTCTTTGTCAAAAATGATGACAATGCATCTGAGCACATTGCCGCACCTAAATATTCCTATTGGTCTGCTGTATTTAAAAAGTTCCTTTCATCAAAATCAACGGTCATTGTCCTGATCATTGCCTTGACGGTCATTGCCCTGTCCATTATTGATCCAATGATCTCAAACTATGATGGCATTACGCATGTGAATATCAATGATACGTCAATGCAGTTCATTCATCCTAGCCTGAAGTATTTCTTCGGCACAAATGATTACGGCGACAATCTGTGGAATGTCGTATGGATCGGTGCGAGAAACTCACTGGCCATTGCCGGCATTACAACATTGATCACCATTGTCTTAGGTGTCGTTGTTGGTGCTATCTGGGGCTATTCCAAAAAGATGGATAAATGGATGATCGAGATCTACAACATTATTGCCAATGTTCCATTTACCTTAGTTGTCTTCGTTCTGATGTATGTATTGGGCAGAGGCTTCTGGCAGCTGATCTTTGCTATGTCAGTCACTTCGTGGCTCTCTACCGCATACTTTATCCGCACCCAGGTCATGATCATCCGCGACCGTGAATACAACCTGGCATCGCAGTGCTTAGGCACATCAACATGGACCATCGTCAAGAACAACATCATGCCATTCCTGGTATCGATCATTGTTACTTCGATCTCCCGTGATATGCCATCGTATATCTCGCTGGAAGTATTCTTAGCTTGGCTTGGCATCGGCGTTGGCGAAACAACACCATCCTTAGGCAAGACGATCTCAGCCAACCGTACCTTCATGACAAGTACGCCGTACCTGTTCTGGATCCCGGTCGCGATCTCTGCCGTGATTACCATTTCACTTTATGTTGCCGGTCAGACATTTGCGGATGCTGCTGATCCTAGAACACATATGTAAGGAGGTGCTGAAAGATGAGTGAAGAAAGAAAAACGATCCTATCAGCCAATGATGTACATGTGCAGTTCACTGTACGCGGAAAAACGCTGAATGCGATCAGAGGAGTATCAGTGGATCTCTATGAAGGAGAGACACTTGCAATTGTCGGAGAATCCGGTTCCGGGAAATCCGTATTTACAAAAACATTTACCGGCATGATCGACGCCAATGGCGCGGTCACCGGCGGTACCGCCATCTTTGAAGGCAAGAATCTGTATGATAACAAGACAGATGAAGAGTGGCAGAAGATCAGAGGCAGAAAGATCGCGACGATCTTCCAGGACCCGATGACTTCATTGAATCCGATCATTTCTATCGGCCGTCAGATCACGGAGGTCATTGAAAAGCATCAGGGAAAATCTTTTGATGAAGCAAAGAAAGAAGCAATTCAGCTGATGAGCGAAGTTGGCATCTATGATGCTGAAGATCGCTTTGATGAATATCCATTCATGTATTCCGGCGGCATGCGCCAGCGTATTGTTATAGCAATTGCTTTAGCCTGCCATCCGGAGATCCTGATCTGCGATGAGCCGACGACCGCATTGGATGTAACAGTCCAGGCACAAATCATCCGTCTGATCAAAAAACTGCAGAAGGATTATGGCTATTCCATCATCTTCATCACGCATGATCTTGGTGTAGTAGCGAATGTGGCTGACCGTGTTGCAATCATGTATTCCGGTCAGATCATTGAATATGGCAAAGTCAACGAGATCTTCTATGATCCAAAGCATCCATATACTTGGGGCTTATTGAGCTCGCTGCCGCAGTTAGGCATCAAGGGCGAACCGCTGTATGCAATTACAGGTACGCCGCCAAGTCTGTATGATACGATCAAAGGCGATGCATTTGCGCAGAGATCGAATTATGCGATGAAGATCGATTTTGAAGAAGAACCGCCGATGTTTGCTGTATCGGATACGCATTTCGCTAAAACATGGCTTCTGGATCCAAGAGCGCCGCATGTTGAACCTCCGGTGCAGGTAAAGGAACTTCATGAGCGGATGCAGGAAACGATCCGTATACAGAAAATGGAACTGCATGAGGGGGAAGCGAAATGACAGAAATGAAACAGGCTCCTCTGAAGAAGGATGCCAATGGCAGAGAGATCCTGCTGGAAGTTAAAGATCTGGCAGTAACTTTCCGCAATGGCAAAAAAGAATTCCGGGCGGTACATGATATCAATTTCAATGTATACAAAGGTGAGACCTTTGCGTTAGTTGGCGAATCAGGATCTGGCAAAACGACCATCGGCCGTGCCATTATCCGGATCAATCCAACATCAAACGGCGATGTCATCTTTATGGGCAAGAAGATCAATCAGAAGCTCAGCAAAGAAGAGAATCGCTGGGTGGTCCGCAATATCCAGATGGTCTTCCAGGATCCAGCTGCTTCCTTGAATGAAAGAGCGACCATCGACTATATCGTTTCTGAAGGTCTGCAGAACTTCCATCTGTACAAAGATGAAGAAGACCGCAAGAAGAAGGTCATGGATGCTTTGGAATCTGTCGGTCTGTTAGCTGAGCATGCAACAAGATATCCGCATGAATTCTCCGGCGGACAGAGACAGCGTATCGGCATTGCCAGAGCGATGGTCATGGACCCAACGCTTCTGATTGCGGATGAACCGATCTCTGCTCTGGATGTTTCTATCCGTGCACAGGTATTGAACCTGCTGAATGAATTCAAAGAGAAGCAGGGACTGACGCAGATCTTTATTGCCCATGACTTATCTGTTGTGCGCTATATCTCAGATCGTATTGCTGTCATTCATAAAGGAAGAATTGTTGAACTGACAGATACAAATGAGCTCTTCAAGAATCCGATGCATCCATATACACAGTCTCTGATGTCAGCGATCCCGCTGCCGGATCCAGAGATTGAAAAATCAAAGACACTGATTACATATGACGAAGATGAGCATCAGAAGAAGTGGAACTATGCTGAACATCCAGCAACCTTCCGCGAGCTTGCCAAGGATCATTGGATCTTTGCCAATGATGAAGAATTTGCTTATTATCAGCAGAATTATCGGAAGTAAAAACAAAGGTCATCTGTATGATGGCCTTTTTCGTGCATTTTAAGCACTCTGAGAGGTGATGACAGAGAAACATGCATGATCATGCATTCAGACAGAAAGACTTCTCAGAAAGAAAAAAACCGGCATTGTGCCGGACTAGTAGGTGATGCTGAGAATGATCGAAACTATGACGGTCAGAATGCCGGCATAGAGGAAGGGATTGGAAGAACCTTTTCTTTCTTCTCTTCTTCCTTCACGCCACTTGCGATAGGAACCATGGATCTGTTTCCAGCTGAAGAAAGTAAAATCTCCTTCCGCCCATGACCAGCGCATCAGCCCGATCAGAAGATACAGAAAACCAACAAAGGTCAGACCGTTGATAAAGCACAGATAAACTGGCTTGACGATCAGCCCATAGATCAAGGCGGCTGCAGCCCCTGCTGCGATGGCAATCCACACTGTTTTATTTTTCAATTCCTTTAGGATTTTATTTTTCATGTGTCCATTGTAAACGTAAAATGGATTTTGTTTCAATGATTGTTTTGAAATTATCATGATGGTATACTACTGTAAGTAGATATTAATGGAGGCTATAAGAAATGGCATTCGAAAAATTAAAGAATTTTATTGCACCGGTCGATGATGAATACGATGATGAAAATGAAACAGCATATGATGAACAGGAGACAAAGCCTGTGAGCACTTATGAAGCAAAGCAGACAAAGGTACAGGGTGTTCCTACCAATGCACAGATGGTCCTGTTTGAACCAAGAAGCTTTGAAGAAGCAGAAGAAATTGCACGTCATCTGAAGCAGAGAAGAGCGTGTGTTGTCAACCTGCATAAGCTGCAGAGAGACTATGCACAGCGCACGATCGATTTCCTGACGGGTGTTGTCTTTGCGTTAGATGGAACGATCCAGAAGATCGGTCATAATGTCATCCTCTGCACACCGAAGAATGTCGGTGTCGATGGGGCTATTTCACTCGACAGTGAAGATGACTGATGCATCGGAACTGACTTCATTGGCAGCGCATCTGCATGATCTGGAAGAGAAAAGCAGAACATGGCATAAATCACTGGCTTCTTCATTTCTGAATGAAGAGGAACAGAGCGCTATGGAAAAACTGTTTCCGCCTTCCTCGTTGATCCGCTATGATGGAGGATATCCTGAAGCAAGAAAGAAAAAGGTCATTTTCCTCGCGGATGAGGAAGATGGCTTTTCTGATATTGTCTGTTTGGAAGCAAAGGCGGATCAAAGATTCCGCCGGATCGGTCACAGTGACATTCTCGGTGCTCTGATGCATCTGCAGATCGACCGCAGTTCCTTCGGCGATTTCTGGCTGGAGGGGGATCATCTGTATCTGTATACCAGTGCAGCAATGGCACCTTTTCTGATCGATCAGCTGACCAGGATCAATCAGCTCAGTATCTCTCTGCAGATCACCGAAGAAAGACCGGTGCAGGTCTTCCATACGAAGAAGATCACCTGTGTTGCGGCAAGCAACCGGGCGGATGCCTTGGTCGCTGCTCTGGCTCATGTCAGCCGCGTCGCGGCTAAGGAAATGATCCATGCAGGACTGGTGCAGTTCAATCACGTGAGTCTTGAAGAGCCCGATCAACTGTGCGATAATAACGTTACGATTTCGATCCGCGGTATTGGCAGATTTACTTATATAGGAACAAGTCACAGTACAAAGAGCGGTCGGATCGCAGCTGAGTTTCTGCAGTATATGTAGAGGAGCATGCAATGAGTGCAAAAAGGCCGACATTTCGGGTCATGAAAAATGGATACGATCGTTTCGCGGTCGATGATGCCGTTGAGCGCTATGCTGCTCAGGCAGATGCCCTGCAGCGCAAGCTTGAGCTCTATCAGGAACAGCTGGTCGAAACGACCAGAGAGCTGAACTCCATTAAAGCGCAGCTGGCGGAGATGGAGAAGAACGATGCTGTGCGCAAGGAAACAAGCGACCGCATTGCGCGCTTATCGATCCGGGAAGCAAATGAGATCATTGCTACCGCCCAGAACAATGCGGATGAGATCATCCGTGAAGCTCTTGGCACTGCCCGTTTAGTCCTGACAGATCTGACCAAGCTCTATCAGAGCGCTGGGACGGTCAAAGGACAGATGAATACGCAACTGGAAGATTTATTGAAACAGCTCGACAACTTCAAGCTTCCGCAGATGCCTGATCTTAGATGGCTGAACGAAGCAGAAGAAAAACTGCGCTGAAGAAAGACGCGCCAAGCAATTGAAATCACAAGAGATCCTGTGGCTGGTGAAAACAGGAATTCGATTGCCAAGGACATCACTTTCCGAGCAGACGCGCCTCAGCGTTATGAGGATAAAATAAGGGTATGCATTTACTGCATAAACTAAGGTGGTACCGCGTTCAAAAGCGTCCTTAGAGATAGGGACGCTTTTTATATACGTATACAAAGGAGAGACATATGGATTACAAAGACACGCTGAACATGCCGAACACAGAATTTGAAATGCGGGGAAATCTTGCCAAGAAAGAACCAGGCATTTTAAAGCAGTGGGAGGAAAACAACTATTATCAGAATCTGCTTGCGCATCATAAAGGACAGAAGGCCTTTATTCTTCATGACGGTCCTCCGTATGCCAACGGCAACCTGCATGCAGGTACAGCAATGAACCGTTCCATTAAGGATTTTATTGTCAGATCGCATGCCATGCTTGGCTATTACACACCATACTTCCCAGGCTGGGACACGCATGGACTGCCGACGGAGAATGCGATCCAGAAACTTGGGGTTGACCGCAAGAAGATCAGCGCTGCTGAATTCCGTCAGAAGTGCAATGAGTTCGTTCATTCGCAGATTGCCACTCAGATGGCAACGGAAAAACGTCTGGGACAGATTGCTGACTATGAACATCCATATATCACACTGAATCGCGAATTTGAGGAACGTCAGGTAAAGACATTCGGCAAAATGGCTTCCAGCGGTATGATCTTCCAGGGCTTTAAGCCTGTCTATTGGTCGCCGTACAATGAAACAGCTGTGGCAGATTCAGAGATCGTTTATAAAGATGTCAAGGACGCAACCATCTATCTTGCTTTCCAGATTGCCGATGGCAAGGGCATCTTGGACTCTGATGATTACTTTGTGATCTGGACAACTACGCCATGGACGATGGCTGCTAACGAAGCAGTGTCTATGAATGAGCGCTTTGATTATGCGGAAGTGCAGACAGAAAAAGGCAAGCTGGTCTTCTTGGCAAAGTTTGTCGATGCGCTGCTGGAGAAATTCCATCTGACCAATCAGGGCATCCTGCGTACTTTCAAAGGAAAAGAATTGGAAGGCATTACCTATCATCATGTGATCTTTGACAAAGAATGCCCAGTGCTTCTTGGCAATCATGTCACAGATGAAGATGGCACAGGCGTTGTCCATACAGCCGGCGGCCATGGTCTCGATGACTTCAATGTATGTGCCAAGTATGGCTTAGCACCGATCAATACCGTTGACTATCAGGGAAAGATGAATGAGAATGCCGGCAAATATGAAGGCATGTTCTTTGAAGACTGCTCTAAGGCTGTCATTCACGATATGAGTGAGAAGGGATGTCTGCTGGCCGTGGAGAATATTGTCCACAGCTATCCGCACGATGACCGCTTAAAGAAAAAGGTCATCTTCCGTGCCGTTAAACAGTGGTTCTGCTCGATCGATAAGATCAAGCCGCAGCTGCTGGATGAGATCGATCATCAGGTCGTATGGCACAATTCCTTCGGTCAGAAGCGCATGCATAATATGATTGCAGACCGCGGCGACTGGTGCATCTCTCGGCAGAGATTATGGGGCGTTCCAATCCCGATCTTCTATAACGAAGATGGTTCACCGATCATGGAGATGGCTGTCTTCAATCATGTTGCGGAATTGTTCGGCAAATACGGCACCAATATCTGGTTTGAAAAAGAAGCCAAAGAACTGCTGCC
Organism: Solobacterium sp.; assembly: GCA_022486705.1. GTDB lineage: Bacteria > Bacillota_I > Bacilli_A > Erysipelotrichales > Erysipelotrichaceae > Bulleidia. The sequence goes on from JAKVKC010000009.1 coordinate 24,139, forward strand.
GGAAGGATATACGAATGCAAAGTCGCCGAACGGGAACTTTACAAAAGAAAAAGACATCATGGATGTCTGGTTCGATTCTGGTTCGTCATGGAATGAACTGATTGCCAGAGGCGACAGCTATCCATGCGATCTGTACTTTGAAGGAAGCGATCAGTACCGCGGCTGGTTCAACTCTTCTCTGATCGTCAGCACGGCTGTCAATGGAACTGCTCCATATAAAGAAGTTCTGTCCCATGGCTATGTCGTTGATTCCAAAGGTGAGAAGATGTCCAAATCCGTCGGCAATGTAGTCAATCCGATGGATATCATCAATGTCAACGGTGCCGATGTGTTCCGCTTATGGGCAATGACCTCAGACTTTAAAGAAGACCTGAAGCTTGGCCCAAGCAATATCAAGCAGGTATCGGATCAGTACCGCAAGATCCGCAACACATTCCGTTTCTTATTAGGCAATATTCATCCATCCGACTTTGATCCAAAGAAGGATATGGTATCTTATGAAGATCTGGAACCGGCAGATCAGTATATCATGATCAAGCTGAACGAAGTTGCCCAGGCGGTGCGCAGCGACTGTGCAGAGTATGATTTCTTGGATGCTTCCAAAGCACTGACGAATTTCATGGTCAATGAACTGTCTTCCTATTACTGCGATTTCACGAAGGATATTCTTTACTGCAGCAGCAGGAATGATCGTCGCAGAAGACAGGTACAGTCTGTCTATTGGAACTGCACGGATGCGTTAGTGAAGCTATGGGCACCATTCCTTGTCTATACCTGCGAAGAAGTATGGTCGCATTTCAATGATGATGCAGCAGAGTCAGTACACTATACGGAATTCCCGCAGGTACAGAATTATGCCAATGCGGCTGAGATTGAAGCTGAATTTGACAAGCTTCTGAATGTCAGAAATGATGTCCTGAAAGCCTTGGAAGAAGCCAGAGCTGCTAAGCAGATCGGCACTGCCCAGGAAGCAGAATTGGATCTGACTTTGCCAAAGGAAGAAGCAGAACTGATGACGAAGGGGCTCAAGGGAACAGCCGCTCAATGGATGATCGTATCCAAAGCAGTGATCAGTGAAGGAAATGAAAGAAGTGTCAAAGTAGTGAAGGCAAAGGGAACGAAGTGCCCAAGATGCTGGAACTATTCTGAAGAAGCTGATGAGAACGGTCTCTGCCCAAGATGCCATTCTGTCATGGAACATTAGCAATAAATTTAGGAGAAGATGAACAATCTTCTCTTTTTTGCGCAAAAATGCACATCATTGACAAAAAAACACAGTATATCACGATTGACATAAGGGCCAGAAGAACTATATTACTCATAGTCAATAATATTGAAAAAAATATTAGACAGGGGGAAAGTAAAACATGAAGAGATTAGTCAGTATCATAGCAAGTGCTGCTATGATGATCGGACTGTCGCCAGTGTGTTTGGGGACAGCAGCGAACGCAGCCGGCAACGAAGCAAGTGTTGACGGAACAGAGTATGCAACATTGAAAGAAGCAGTGGATCATGCGGCAGATAACAGTACCATTACTGTTCTGCAGGATGCAGCAATTTCACAGGATCTGGATTTCACCAAAGCAGGTCTGACACTGGATCTCAATGGCAAAATGATTTCCACGGATGGAAAAGCATTCAATGTGAAGTCCGGCAGTTTATCAGTAACCGGAAATGGATCTGTTACAGATGATCATAGCTTTGATCAGAAAGCTTATGAACCTATGTTCGATGTCAATGGCGGTTCTCTGACCATCAGCACCGGCACGTATACTTCAAAAGAGATTGAAATTGTCAGAGTTGAAAATGGAACTGCTGATATTCTTGGCGGTTCATTTGTCTGCAATGGAACAAACATTCCGGATAAGGGCAAATGCATCATGGTCGCTAATGGATCGAGTGCAAAGCTGACAATTGAAGCAGGTACACTGACGGCGGTTACGGAAAATACAACGACTGCCGGAGGTGACCTTTGCGGTATGAATGGCGTTGCGGCTTTCAATGGCGGCACAATCGTTTTAGGTAAGCAGAGCAATGGAACCGGTCCTACGATCACGGCGGATTACAGTGTGATTGGCGGCAACAATATATATTCACCAGCCAATGTTACGGTCTACGGCGGCAAATATATCATGGACGCTGCTTCAGACAGAAAGGCTGGTTCATCTGAAAAGTTTGATACGGTGATCTATATGCCATGCAATGGCAATCTGAATATCTACGGCGGTACGTTTGATGCCACTTCGGGTCCTGCTTCGCATGTAATTTCGGTGCCATACAGCAACACGGCAGCAAATATCAATATTGCCGGCGGCTACTTCAAAGCAAACACGGCAAGTTCAGTATTCTATATTGGCAATCAGACAGCGACATACGGCACTGGAAAGCCATCCATTTCTATAACACATGGCAGCTATACAGACAATCCGATTGCGTATGTAAAAGAAGGATATTCTGTTCATGAAATAAATGACAGCGGCTGCAAATATACGGTCATTGTAGCATTGAGCACAAAAACAGCGACAGTTACCGCATCCACTGTTGATGACAGCCAGATCAGTACACCTGAGGGTGAAAAAGAAATGACAGCAGCCGATAAGACTGCTCTGCTTGAAACAGCTGCGGCGGTGAAACCAGCAGCCGATGATACTGCCATGAAAAAGGCAGCGCAGGCAGTGAAGCCTTCCAAGACAGCTGAAGAAGCACGCAAAACACTGGAGGCTGCGACTAAGACATCGACAGCAGGTCAGGATATCAATTTTGTTGTAAAAGCATTGTTCAATGTAAAACCTGAATACTATAATGCTGAAACTAATGAGATCACAATGGATATCAAGCCGATGTATGAAGTCTATGCAACAACATCAGAAGATACAACGGTGAATAAGAATAATTCTGTAATGATCGAATCCGGTGTCTTGGATACAGGAACAAAGCCAGTTGAGATCACCACAGAGATCCCATCCAGCATGGCCGTATCTGATGGCAACGGCGGTTATAAGCCGCTGTCGATCAGACATGAAAAAGAGAATGGCAATGTCTATTACTATACGGCATCTGTTGCTAAGACTGGCAATGTATACAATGCGACATTTACGGTAACTCATGGCTTCAGTCAGTTTACCCTGATGCCAGTCAACAGCAGTGTAGTGAAAGTGAACTTTGACACTGTAGAAAAGGCATATGCGATCAATGATATCAGCAGTTCTCTGCCAAGCACATCGAAAGACGGATATACATTTACCGGCTGGAAGTTTGATGGCATTGACGGTGTTTATAACAGTCTGACAGAAGATCTGTTCAAGGCACTGACAAAAAATGGCAGTGCATCAGTAACTGCATATGCACAGTTTACGCAGGATCCTGCGGGAAGCCCGACAGATGACTATGTGGCGCCGGATACAGCTGTAAAGTAAGAATTTATAAATGAGAGAACAGTGCCTTCATGGACTGTTCTTTTTGCATACTCTGACAGCAGACAGAAAAGCTATTCTGTCATTCATTCCTTTGAAAAGCAGTCGAATTATAAAGATGAATGTAGTATATTTAAAGCAGAGATCCAGTATAAAAATTGATCATTAAAAGGGGAAATCTTATGACAAAGACAAAGAGCATCATAAGCAGTCAGCCGAAAGCAGAGCCTGCTTTCTTTACTGAATATGATCGGTATTTATTCGGCAATGGACGGGACTACAAGATCTATGAGAAGATGGGCGCACATCCGGCGGTCATCCATCAGAAGAAAGGCATGCGCTTTGATGTATGGGCACCGCATGCCAAAAGAGTTTCCATTATCTGTGAAAGAAACGGCTGGGATATCAAAGCAAATTATTTAAAGCCGCTGGATCGCAGCGGGGTATTTGAAGGCTTCCAGGAAGGCATGTCAACCGGGGAATTATATAAGTATGCCATTGAAACAGAGCAGGGAAAGATCCTGTATAAAGCAGATCCTTATGCTTTCTATGCAGAGATGCGTCCGGGGACAGCATCCTGTACAGCAGATATCACAAAGTTCAAATGGCATGATGCCAAATGGATGCAGGAGAGAAAAGAACAGAATACCTTTGCTTCGCCGATGTCGATCTATGAATGCCATTTAGGTTCTTGGCGCAAGCAGAACGACGGCAGTGCAGATGGCTTCATGAATTATCGTGAATTGGCCAAGGAGCTGACTGACTACTGCTGTCACATGGGATATACGCATGTAGAGCTGATGGGCATTGCCGAGCATCCTTTTGATGGATCATGGGGCTATCAGGTCACAGGATATTATGCACCGACCAGCCGCTATGGTACACCAGAAGATTTTATGTTCTTCATCAATCATCTTCATCTTCACGGCATCGGGGTCATTCTGGATTGGGTGCCGGCACATTTTCCGAAGGATGCGCATGGCTTAGCGGACTTCGACGGTACGCCGACCTATGAGTATGCGGATCCCCGCAAGGGCGAACATCCGGAATGGGGCACAAAGATCTTTGATTACACAAAGAATGAAGTCAAGAATTTTCTGATCGGCAATGCATTGTTCTGGTTCGATGAATACCATATTGATGGACTTCGGGTGGATGCGGTGGCGTCCATGCTGTATCTGGACTATGGCCGCAAACAGGGAGAATGGGTACCGAATAAATATGGATCCAACGGCAACCTGGAAGCGATTGAATTCTTTAAGCATCTGAATTCTGTGATCCGCGGCAGAAAAGACGGAACGATCATCATTGCGGAGGAAAGCACAGCCTGGCCTAAAGTGACAGAAGCACCTGAGAATGACGGCCTTGGTTTCACATATAAATGGAATATGGGCTGGATGCATGATTTTCTGGACTATATGAAACTGGATCCGCTGTTCCGCAAGGGAGCGCATAATAAGATGACCTTCGGTATGTCCTATGCGGCCAGTGAAAAATTCATTCTTGTCTTATCGCATGATGAAGTTGTTCATCTGAAATGTTCGATGATCAATAAAATGCCTGGATGTGAAGTGGATAAATTCCGGAATCTGAAGTGCGGCTATCTCTTTATGTTCGGCCATGCCGGAAAGAAACTGCTGTTCATGGGACAGGATTTCGGGCAGAGCCATGAATGGGATGAGAAGGTGCAGCTGAGCTGGGATGAAGCAGAACAGCCGCTGAACAAGGATCTGCAGAACTTTGTCAAAGATCTTCTTCATCTGTATAAAAAATATCCTGCTTTCTATGCCAAGGATGATTCCTGGGATGGCTTCCAGTGGATGAATGCAGATGATGCGGAACGTTCGATCTATTCCTTTGTCAGAAGAGACGGTACGGGGAAGAACAGTCTTCTCTTTATTGTCAATATGACCCCGATGGAAAGAAACGGCTATATGGTGGGCGCCCCGCATGCCGGCAGGTATACACTGCTGCTGGATCGCGATGGTGCTGTTTCCATACAGGATGGAAAGAGGACGCAGTATACAGCCTTGAAAGGCGAATGCGATCATCAGAAGTACCATCTTACGTTTGATCTTCCGCCATATGGATGCGCCATATTTAAATTCAATGAAAAATAATAAAACTGCTGCAGAATATTCTGCAGCAGCATTTTTTAGAAATTGATCTTTTTGAACTGTTCCCAAGGAAGGTCTTTCTTGCCGAAGTGTCCGTAGTTGACGGTCTTCTTGTAGATCGGCTGTCTGAGGTTCAGCTCTTTGATGATGTTCGATACAGAGAAGTCGAAGTTCTTCAGAACGATCTCCTGCAGTTCATCATCGCTGTACTTGGATGTGCCGAAGGACTGTACATAGACAGAAGTTGGCTTTGGCTCACCGATGGCATAGGAGAGCTGCAGCTGGCACTTATGTGCTAAGCCATTGGCAACAATGTTGCGGCAGACATAGCGGGCATAGTATGCAGCGGAACGGTCGACCTTAGTTGGGTCTTTGCTGGAGAAGCAGCCGCCGCCGATCGGTGCATATCCGCCATAGGAATCAACGACGATCTTGCGTCCGGTCGTACCGGAATCGCCCCAGGATCCGCCCAGAACGAAGCTTCCGGATGGGTTGATCAGATATTTTGTATCTGCATCTACCAGCTTTGCATCTACAACTGGCTTGATGACTTTTTCCATAACGATCTTCTTGATCTCTTCCTGCGATACATCTGCTGTATGCTGGGTAGAAACAACGATCGTATCAATTCTTGCAAGCTTGCCGTCAACATATTCGCATGTGACCTGTGTCTTGCCGTCCGGTCTTAAGCATGGTGTCTGTCTTCTGACTTCTTCCAGCTTCTTGGCCAGCTTATGCGCACAGTCGATCGCAAATGGCATCAGATCATCGGTCTCATCATCAGCGTAGCCGAACATGATGCCCTGATCGCCAGCCGAGATCTCATCATGTGCAACCGCACCGTTGATCTCAGAAGACTGTTTGTTGACCTTGACCATGACATGATATTCTTCATCATAGCCAATTTCCTTCATTGCATTCAAAGCGATTTTTTCATAATCGATGTCAGCCTTTGTTCCGGCTTCGCCATAGATCAGGATCAGATCATCTTTGATCGTGCACTCAACTGCCATGTGGGATTCTGGATCCTGGGCAATTGCTGCATCAAGGATCGAGTCTGCGATATAATCACAGACCTTGTCTGGATGTCCGCTTGTAACGGACTCGGATGTAAAAAATACTTTTGACATAAAAAATTCTCCTTTTCTTGTCTTTTTTAACGAAAGCTGAGAAAGAGAATTTATCAGACTCTTTCTTTATCGTTGTCAGCTTTACCACCTTACCCTAGGGCAGGCTGGTATGGGATCGCTGAGCTGACTCTCTCACCCATTCTTGATAAAAGACTCCATTATTAAAGCATTGCCCTTGATCAGAGTCAATTCTTATGACCTATACACATTTGAGTTTCTGTAAATACTTCAAAACGGGGGCCTTGCATGCTAAAATACATGCGAGGTACAAAAATGAAAATTAAAGATCTGATGAGCGATGAAGCCAAGACCAATATGCTGTCGTATGCTGGTGCGGGCTGTATCATCGTACTGTTCTATCTGCTGGTGAGCCATCTGCCTGTTCTGGGCAATGGCATTAAAATAATCTGGGATGCACTGTCGCCTTTTATTTATGGCTTTATCTTTGCTTTCTTAGTCAAACCGTTCCGTGTCCTGATGGAAGAAAAATGGCTGAAGAAGAAAGATTGGAGCTTTAAGAAAAAGCGCCTGCTCGCCACGATCTTTGCCATGACGGTCTTTATCCTGATCCTGGTGGCTTTTGTGGCGGTCCTGCTGCCGCAGCTGGTCTCTTCGATTACTTCTTTTGTGAAATCATTCAGTACATATCTGGAGAATTTTGAAAAGCTGCTGAATCCGGACAATGCGTCGTCACCGCAGATGGCAGAGCTGATCACGGCGATCAATTCCGGTCTGAATTCAGCCCTCAGTTCCATCTCTGATTGGCTTACCGGTGCTTCCGGAGGGATCCAGAAGATCCTGTCTGCCGGTATGAGCTTTGTCAAAGGAACATTCAATTTCCTGATCGGCATCATCGCAGCTGCCTATATGCTGTATGATGAAGAAAAGTTCAAGCATACCTTCAAAAAGCTTTTCTACGGCATCCTGCCGCAGAAGGGCGCAGATTGGATCGTCTATGTCTATCATCTGAACAAAGTCGCTTTCAATGCCTTTATCTTCGGCAAGCTCATTGATTCTCTTATTATTGGGATCCTGTGCTATATCTGTGTTGCTTTGATGAAGATGCCATATCCGGTGCTGATCGCTGTGGTGGTCGGCGTGACCAATGTGATCCCGGTATTCGGACCGTTCATCGGTGCGATCCCGTGCCTGATCATCCTGGTCGTGATCGATCCATGGTCGGCTTTGAAGTTCCTGATCTTTATCTTCATCCTGCAGCAGTTCGACGGCAATCTGCTGGGACCGAAGATCTTGGGCGGATCGCTTGGTCTGCCGACTTTATGGATCATGTTTGCCATCATTGTCGGAGGTTCTCTGTTCGGCATCCCTGGCATGGTCGTCGGTGTACCGATCTTCTCGGTGCTGTATACTCTGATCCGCGATTGGATCAATGCCAGTTTAAAGAAAAAAGAGATCAAAATGGAATGAACAGGATCGCAGACAGAAATGTCTGTGATCTTTTTTGAACGGAAGAGGGATGCATAAAAAAAAGACCGGTGCCTGCGCATCAGTCCTGGTCTAGATCATGAATGATATTTTCTGCCTGCTTGATGCCATCAACGGCACTGGAGACAATGCCGCCCGCATAGCCGGCACCTTCACCTGCTGGGTAGAGCCCCTTGCAGGATACCGAGCATCCATCTTCGGTGCGCAGCAGACGGATCGGGGAAGAAGAACGGGATTCCATGCCGATCATGATGCCTTGATCATCAAAGCCCTTGATCCGGCGGCCGAAGGTACGAAGGCCTTCTGCCAAAGCCGCATTGACTTTCTCAGAGAACAGGGAGTGCATATCTTCCATCACGATCCCGCGCGGGAAAGAGGTTGGAATGACTGGTGTATCAGAAACGGTATGGGACAGATAGTCGCGAATATTCTGGCAGGGTGCTTCATAGCCATTGCGATAGGCATGCTTTTCCAGTTCCTGCTGGAAACGGAAACCGTCAAGCGGATCGCCATGATCGAAGTCGCTGCGGGGGATCTGCACAAGGATCGCACTGTTGGCATTGGCACCGTCACGCTTGCTGAAGGACATGCCATTGACGGCCAAGGCATTCTTTTTGGCAGAGGATGGGATCACCATGCCGCCTGGGCACATGCAGAAGGAGTATACACCGCGATTGATTTTTGTCTTGGCGGTCAATTGATAGGAAGCTGGTTCTAAATATGGGCTGCCGGCAGAATCGCCATAGGTGCATTGATCGATCATGCTCTGCAGATGCTCGACTCTGACGCCTGCCGCAAAATCTTTCTGTTCAATGGCAATGCCTTGGCGATACAGATCCTGATATGTATCCGAAGCACTGTGGCCGGCGCATAGGATGATGTGGCTGCTCATAAAATCACCGGCATTGGTATGAATGCCTGTCACTTTATGATCGGCAGTGATCAGACCTTCCATGCGGGTATTGAAATGGATTTCACCGCCAAGAGAAAGGATCTTCTGACGGATGTTCTTCACAATGATCCTAAGTACATCTGTTCCTAAATGCGGACGATGCTGATAGGAAATGGCTGGATCGGCACCGGCTTCAATAAATTCATCAAATACTTTTCCGATCCGTACATTCTTCATCCGGGTCGTCAGCTTGCCGTCTGAAAAAGTCCCGGCGCCGCCTTCGCCAAACTGCACATTGGATTCCTCATCCAATTCACCTTTCTGAAAGAAGACATCAATATCCTTGGTGCGTTCTTCCACTGGTTTTCCGCGTTCAATGATGATCGGCTTCAGGCCGCATTCGGCCAGGACCAAGGCACTGAACATGCCAGCAGGACCGAAGCCCACAACGATCGGCCGTTCCATCTGCTTTGGCTGAAAAGCCGGCAGGACATAGGTCTCTTTTTCTTCGGCGGTCACATCTTTATTCCGCAGATATTTTTCTTCATTTCTGACTTGGGCATAGACAGTATAGGAATAATGCAGATGAGGACCGCGGGCATCCAGGCTCTGTCGGTCGATTTCAAAAGAAGAGATATCTTTCGGCAGACAATGGAGCTTTTTGGCAATAATATCAATACTCAGTGATTTATCAACTGGCACTTTGATCTGATGGATTTTTATCATATGGGGAATTATACACTATTCATACTTTTATTTGGCTATTTCAAAGATAAATGATGCCGAATGCACAAAAATGAACAAAAGTATGCTAAGGTTAGGGGGTATTATTTGTACATTTAACGAATGTTCGTGGGGGAGGATTCATTATGGATTACAAAGAAAGCCAAGAAGCGTTCCGTGCTTCCTGCCGAGCCTATCGGAATGAAAAGGAAAACCTTGTGCGGTATAAGAATGCGCAGGGACTGAATGCACTGACAGAACAGATGGTCCGTTTCATGCAGGAAGACGTGGACTATGTGGACAGGATCTTGGACAGAATTGAAGAAAAATGCGGTACCAATGCAAGACTGATGATCTTCCTTCTTTTTGTCGAAGAAAGAACGCAGGTCGATATTGCGCATGAGTTCGGCATTACAAGAAGACAGGTCCAGTATTCAATGGATAAGTGGCTTCACGCCGCCTTGGACTATACAGGTGAGTAAGCACATGAATGACAATGATAAGATCAATGTCTTTCGGGAGGAATGCCATCGCTACCTGGATTTTCAGGAACATATCGACAATATCAACGGCCGCCTGAAAGTGCTGAAGGTCAAGATGGAGAATGTCCATTCCCCATCCTTAGAGAAAATAGGCTCCAGCCCATCGCATCATGAAAAAGACATGATTGCTTTGATCGAGCAGAAGAATCGTCTGGAGGACAGAAAGGCATACTATCAATCCCGCATGGATTGGATCGTAGATACGATCGAACTGATGCCCTCGCCTGCCTATAAAGCCTTGGTGTGGATGACATTTGTGAAAAGAGATTCTTTGGATTCTGTATCGCGCTTCTATGATGTAAGGCCAAGTCATATGAATAAGATGCGCCGGAAGTTCCTGCTGTATGTACTGACGGATGATAAGATCGATGAATTGGACCGTATGCAGCAGAGAGAATACGCCTACAGATATTTAGGCATGTAAGAAAGAAAGGCAGCACTGTGTATAAGATCCTGATCGTAGAAGATGACCGTGTCATCGGCGAACAATTGGAAAAACAGCTTCGGGAGTGGGGATATGCTGCCGAGAGAGCCAGTGATTTTCAGAAGATCATGGAAGAATTTCAGGATCTTCAGCCGTCTCTTGTGCTGCTCGATATCAAGCTTCCCTTTTATAATGGCTTTCATTGGTGCGCCAAGATCCGGGAGACTTCGCATGTTCCGGTGATCTTTATATCCAGTGCGTCTGACAGTATGAATATTGTCATGGCCATGAATATGGGCGGGGATGACTTCATTGCCAAGCCTTTTGATATGAATGTGCTGATTGCCAAGATCCAGGCATTGCTGCGGCGGACATATGACATGTCTTCCCCCGCCAATCTGCTGACGTATCAGGGCGTGACACTGGATCTGAATGCTTCTTCTGTGAGCTATGAAGGCCAGCAGAAGGACCTGACCAAGAATGAATATCGCATCCTGCAGGTCCTGATGGAGAACCAGGGACACATAATCTCACGGGAAGCTCTGATGCAGAGACTGTGGGAGACCAATGAATTTATTGATGACAATACACTGACGGTCAATATGACGCGCCTGCGCCATACCTTGGAAGAACTTGGCCTCAAAGACTTTATCATTACCAGAAAGGGATCAGGCTACCAGATATGATCTTCGGTTATCTGCGGAAACATCTGCCGGTGATCCTGTTTTCATTATTCACGGTTGGTACTTTCCTGATCGTAGCTGTTCTATATGCGCAGCTGCGTCCGGCGGTGATGTATGCTTCGCTCATTGTTCTGATCGTTGGTGCTCTTCTGCTGTGCTTCGGCTATCCGCGCTACCGCACCAGGATCCAGTATCTGAAAGAACTGAATGCAAGCATGGATATTGAAGGATGCAGTGAGCATCTCAGAGAATCCAATGATATGGAAATATCCATGTATCAGGATCTGCTGCATTCCTTAGCGGTGAACTATCGGCAGTATGTAACGAAAGAAGAAGAAAAGTACCGCGACCGCAGCGATTACTTTGCCATGTGGGCGCATCAGATCAAGACACCGATCTCAGCCATGCATCTATTGATCGATGATCATGGCGACCCTGAGATCAAAGATCAGCTCTTCCGCATTGAAGAATATGTTTCGATTGTGATGCATTATCTGAAGACGGACGATATTACCAATGATTTTGTCCTGAGCGATTATGCTTTGGATCCAATCATTCAGGAAGCGGTGCGCCACTACAGCAGCCAGTTCATTCATAAAAAACTGAAACTGGATTACAGTCTGACGAACATGCATGTCGTAACGGATAAAAAATGGCTTCTCTTTGTCCTTGAACAGATCATTTCCAACAGCCTGAAATATACATCGCATGGCAGTATTCGCATCTATGCGGAAGATGGCAGTCTGATCATCGCCGATACCGGATGCGGGATCTGTGCCGAAGATCTTGCCCGGGTAGGGGAAAAGGGATATACCGGATACAATGGTCGCATGGATGATCATGCCAGCGGGATCGGCCTGTATCTCTGCCGGCGCATCCTGAAGCAGCTTGGCCATACGATCCAGCTGAGATCGGAAGCTGGCAAAGGGACAGAAGTGATCTTAGGGCTGAACCTTACAAAACTGTAAGATTCGGCTTTCTTTTGTAAGACAGTTCGATGGATGATCTTTTTGATCCGGATTATTCTAATAGCTGTCAGGAGGGTTTCAAATATGGAACTATTACAAGTCAATAACTTACGGAAAGTATATGTCAGCCGCTTTGGTACAAACAAAGTACAGGCTCTGAGCAACGTTACCTTTTCCGTTGAAAAAGGAGAGTATTTAGCAATTATGGGCGAAAGCGGTTCAGGCAAAACAACACTGCTGAACATTCTTGCCTCATTGGATAAGCCGACTTCAGGATCTGTCTTACTGAATGGCAAGAATACTACTGCCATCAGCGAACGCGATATTTCAAAATACCGCCGTGACAACTTAGGCTTCGTTTTCCAGGATTTCAATCTGCTGGATACTTTCTCTATCCGGGACAATATCTATCTGCCCCTGGTACTGAAGGGATGCCCGGAAGTGGAAATGGCACGTCGGCTGGCACCGATTGCCAAGCGCTTGGAGATCACGGAACTGCTGGATAAATTCCCGTATGAAGTATCCGGCGGTCAGAAGCAGAGAGCTGCTGCAGCCCGTGCATTGATCACTTCACCGCAGCTTGTCTTAGCAGATGAGCCGACCGGTGCATTGGATTCCAGAGCGGCGGGTCATATTCTGAAGATCTTTGAAGAGATCAATAACGAAGGACAGACGATCGTCATGGTCACGCACAGTGCTCATGCGGCAAGCCACGCATCCCGTGTCCTGTTCATTAAGGATGGCGAAGTCTATCATCAGCTGTATCGTGCTGCTATGAGCGAAGAAGAATTCTATGAACGGATCCAGTCGACACTGACCGTTGTTGCCAGAGGCGGTGAACTGAATGCATAAGCTTTCTCTTTACGCAAAGCTGGCATGCACAAATATCAAAGCAAACTATCGCCTGTACGTTCCTTATCTTTTAGCCAGCTCCGGCATGATCATGATGTATTACATCATTCTGATGCTGGCGATGGATCCCGGCATGAACAACGGCAATCTGTCGGCTGCTCTGGGCTCCGGCTCATGGATCGTCGGTCTGTTTGCGGTCAGCTTTATCCTTTATATCAACAGCTTCTTAATGAAGCGGCGTACGAAGGAATTCGGTCTGTACAATGTACTTGGCATGGATAAGCCGCAGATCGCCTGTGTTGTATTTATTGAAACCGCCTTTGCTTTTCTGATCGCTGTCCTCGGCGGCATTCTGCTTGGTACGGTATTCTCCAAACTGATGCAGCTGCTGCTTCTGCGGATGATCAAATACGGCGGCGATATTACGATGCAGCTGAGCCTGAAACCAGTTCTGGATACAGTCTGCTTATTTGCCGTGATCTATTTCCTTGCCTATCTTTCGACTCTGAAGACGATCTATCAGACAAAGCCAGTGGATCTGATGTCTTCCAGCAATGCTGGTGAGAAAGCGCCGAAAGCAAATTGGGCCATGGCCATTATCGGTGCTGCTGTTCTGATTGCTGGGTATTGGCTGGCACAGTATGTAAAGAATCCGACAGAGGCATTGACGTATTTCTTTATTGCCGTTGCCTTAGTCATGATCGGTACATTCTTCTTATTTACTTCCTGTTCGGTAGCGGTACTGAAACTGCTGCAGAAGAATAAGAAGTACTATTACAAGAAAAATCATTTCATCAATGTTTCCGGCATGATGTACCGCATGAAGCAGAATGCCAAGGGACTTGCCCAGATCTGCATTCTTTCATGCATGGTGCTGGTCACGATCTCGATGACGATCTCGCTGTATGTCAATACAGAAAATATTGTTAAGACTTCATTTACCAAAGATGTTGAGATCTCAGCTTACGTTGACTCCCAGACAGATCAGGCAAAGGTGACAGATGAATTGGCATCTTATACAGATCTAGCAAGAGAGAACGAAACTATTTATGTCAAGGGAGGCACATTGCTTTCTGCTGACAGTGTCGGTCTTCTGGATCTGCCGGACCATGTTTCTTCAGTTTCTGTACAGATTCTTTCGATTGCTTCTTACAACGAGCAGACAGGGCGCAATATTGTGCTGAATGGCGATGAGATCGCTGCTTACTGTTCTGCCAATGGACAGATCGGCGATGCTCTGAAGATCAATCAGAACAGCTATCATGTCAAAGAAGAGATCTTATCGAATCCGGATGCTTTTGCAGAGTCAGCGATTGGAAACGATGAACAGCTGTCTGTATATATCTACTGCAATGATCCATATGCGATGACGGATACAGTGCAGAATGCCAAAGGAAAACCGACCCTGGTGCTCCATGATGACTTTGATACCTCTGCTTCAGATCAAGAGCAGCAGAAATTCTGCGACAGACTGAGCGATGAGTATTTCAATGCAGAACAGGGCGGCGAAGCACAGTGCTATTCTTCTTTCCGCACCGAAGCATATACGCTGATCGGATCGCTGCTGTTCGTCGGTGTCTTCTTAGGAACACTGTTCCTGATTGCGACGGTTCTGATCATCTACTATAAGCAGGTATCTGAAGGATATGAGGATCGCCATCGCTATGAGATCCTGCAGCAGGTCGGCCTGTCCAAAGCAGAAGTCAAAAAGTCGATCAATTCTCAAGTGCTGACTGTATTCTTCATGCCATTGGGCGTTGCTATGCTGCATATCTGCTTTGCCTTCCATATCGTGTATGAACTGATGAGGGCCTTCGGCTTATCCGATACATCGCTGTATCTGAAATATCTGCTGCTTACTGCCGGAGCGTTTGCAATCATCTACATGCTTGTCTATTTTGTGACATCCAAAGTGTATTATCATATTGTTGAAAATAAGAATGCATAAGAAAAGGAATTCTGGAGCGATCTCCAGGATTCCATTTTTTTTAGATATTGAACAGCATTTCTTCATACAGAGGCATGTGATAGAACTGCCTTGAAGCAATCTCTTCATAGCGGTCGATATACTTCCGCAGGACTTCCATCTGCGGTGCAACGGTATAATAGATCTTCTTCCCTGTTTCAAAGTCATCTTCCGAAGAATTGGCTTCTTTCCATAGCACGGTCATTTTCTCAGTCGCTGCATAGACATTGTCGATCAGTTCTGACAGCTGGCTCATTCTCTTAGATAAGAACTTCGGTGCATCTTTGCCGCCGTTCTTGGCAGCTTCGCCATAGAAGTTATATTCTGCACTCATGGCCGGTAAGACATCTTTTCTGCACATTTCAATCAATGTACGTACTTCGATATCCATGGTACGGTCATACTGCTCTTCCATGATCTTGCGGTTGGCTTCCAATTCTTTTTCGGTATAGACGCCTAAGGAAGTAAACAGATCAATGACCTTCTTATCTTTCAGTATTTCGACGGATTCGATAAAGGATGGCACATTCGGCAGGCCTCTGCGCTTGGCTTCTTTGACCCAAGCTTCACTGTAGCCATCGCCAGAGAACAGGATGCGCTTATGTTCATGGATCAGATTGCGGCAGATCTCCAATGCTTTTTCTCTGACATCCTGCAGATACTTGATGCCGTCAAGCTGATCGGAGATGGCATTGAGCGACTGTGCCATGATGCAGTTGAGCACCGTATTGGCAAAAGAGGCTGACATCGAAGAACCAAGCATCCGGAATTCAAACTTATTGCCGGTAAAGGCGACCGGAGAAGTACGGTTGCGATCTGTATTGTCATGCGGAATATAAGAAAGTCCGGCGACTGGATTGAAGTCATCTTTATCTTCCGTCTTTCCTTTCTTCTGCGAAGGATGATCCTGATAGAGAGAATACAGAATATCTTCAATATAAGATCCTAGGAAGATCGAGATGATAGCTGGCGGAGCTTCCAAGGCACCTAAGCGATGATCATTGCCAGTGCAGGAAGCGCTCATGCGCAGCAGTACTGGGTATTCATCCACTGCTTGGATAAAGGCACAGATGAAGGTCAGAAAGCGGATATTGTCGGCTGGCTTCTTGCCAGGATCGAACAGATTCTGTCCATTGTCTGTAATGATGGAGTAGTTATTATGCTTGCCGGATCCATTGATGCCATTGAATGGCTTCTCATGGAGCAGGCATGCAAGCCCATGTTTCTCGGCTGTCTTGCGCAGAATATCCATGGTCACCTGATTCTGATCGACGGCAATGTTTCCCTTGCAGAAGATCGGGGCCAATTCAAACTGTGCCGGGGCAGCTTCGTTATGTTCTGTCTTGGCATAGATGCCGAGCTTCCAAAGCTGCTGATTGACGTCGGTCATAAAGGACTGGACTTTGGTCGGGATGGCTCCGAAGTAATGATCATCCAATTCCTGCCGCTTGGCTGCCGAAGCACCGAACAGTGTCCTGCCAGTCAGCTTTAAGTCCAAGCGCTGATCAAAGTATTTCCGATCGATCAGAAAGTATTCCTGTTCCAAGCCGACCGAGATGTTGCATGATTTGACTTCTTTGTCACCGAACAGGTTGACCAGTCTGGTCGCCGAAGTGCTCAGGACTTCCAAAGACTTTAAAAGAGGTTCTTTTTTGTCCAATGCTTCGCCATTGTAAGAAACAAAGATGGTAGGAATGCATAGGACATTCTCCTTGATAAAGACAGGGGAAGTGACATCCCAATAGGTATACCCTCTGGCTTCAAAGGTAGCTCTCAATCCGCCCGATGGAAAACTTGACGCATCCGGCTCTCCCTTGATCAGCATCTTCCCGGAAAAACGGGCAATCGGTTCTCCCTGCTCATCCGGCTCTAAGAAGGCATCATGCTTTTCAGCAGTGCCCCCGGTCATTGGCTGGAACCAATGGGTAAAGTGCGTGACGCCCTGTTCCATGGCCCATCTCTTCATGGCATGTGCTATCGCATCTGCTGTCGGACGATCCAAGGTGCCCTCATTTGCGACTGTTTTCTCCCAGGAATCATAGACTGGGCCCGGAAGCCTGTCTTTCATCTCGTCTTCATTGAAGACCAGTGATCCAAAACCTTCATACGGTGTAGGCATTGAACATCTCCTTTTCTTTTTGAAAACTGTATTTCAATTCTTCTGTTACGTCAATTGAAAAAGGAGAAAAAACAGAAAAAATTGGATTTATTTTGCGATTTTACAAAAAAAGAATGAAAAACAGTTAAAATTTACGGAATATTTTTGAAAAATACAAGAATGGAATTGAAATACATTGTTTTTTGAACAGAATTCTGCTGTTTCTCAGTATCAAGATCTCACAAAAAAAACAGGATCTCTCCTGTTAGATCTTTTCATACCCGTAAGGGTTGGCTTCCAGCATCTGCACTTTGTGCACTTCCGGAACTTCGTCGATCAGGATCGCCTGAATGCCATCCGTCAGGGTCGCATCAATTGCCATGCATCCGGCACATGCGCCCAGCATGGATACGGTCACAATGCCGTCTTTATAATCAATTAACTGCACGTCGCCGCCATCTGCCTGAATATACGGACGGATCTTGTTCAGGGTATGCTGGATGCGATCCATCAGATCCTGACGTTCCAATGTACCTTCCGCATTCTGCAGTGCATTCAGCGTTTCGGGATCTTTGACTTCCTGGCTCTGCTGAATCGATGCTGCTTCAGCTTCTTTTTTGACTGGCTGTGCGGGAGCAGGGATCTCATGCTCCTTGATTGTTTCATCTATTTCCTGATTGATCTTTTTTTCTTCTTCGTCTCTATTCATATTTCCTCGGTCCTATAAATACCAATGGAAGCACAGGGCAACAGCACATCCTAGGATCATGCCGCCGATGACCTCTTTCCATTTATGGCCAAGTACATCTTTCAGCTTAATGGAATAAATCGGATCATTGAAGTCTTCCGGGTGATCTTCCTGCAGATCTTTGACTAATTGTCGCGTAACTTTAGCATTTTGTCCACTATAATACCTCACGTTTGCTGCATCATAGATCACGATGCAGGCAACCGTCAGCGTGACCGCAAACAGCGGGGAAGAAAATCTCTCCTGCAGACCGACAGATAAGGCCAGAGCAGACACCATGGCAGAATGAGAAGATGGAAATCCGCCGGCATCCTTGACACGGGCAGGCTGCCATTTATGTCCAATAAAGAAATAATAGATTACTGGCTTCAATACCTGTGCAAGTGTTGCGGACAATAAAGAAGACCAGAATATATACATCGTTTTCAATCCCATAGTTATTTTTCTCCGAGTAAAGTATAACACGTCCATAGAAATTCCGTGGTATACTGAATCCGGAGAATTCATAACAATGAGCTATCAGATTGGGCAGATCGTTGAAGGAAAAATAACCGGCATACAGCCATATGGAGCATTTGTCAGTTTAGATAAGCATACCAGCGGACTGATCCATATTTCCGAGATCTCCGATGGCTTTATCAGAGATATCAATTCATTTGTAAAAGTCGGTGATACGGTAAAAGCAAAGATCATCGATTTTGACAATACAACGAACCAGGCAAGGCTTTCTATCAAAGCATTGAATCATAGCCGGGTGCGCAACAGAAGGAAACAGACGCCGCTGATCAAGGCATCGCTGCCTTCCATGAAGATTGGTTTTCAATCCATTGCTTCACATATGGATCAATGGATTGCAGATGCAAAAGGAGAGATATTACATGACAATGAAATTTGATGCATCACACGGTCTGCTGAAAGAGGAGATTTCTTCTTATCAGGACAAAGTTACAGAACTGCATAAGGCGATCCGCAGCAGAACAGGAGCCGGCAATGATTTTATGGGATGGGTCGAATGGCCTGCATCCTATGACAAAGAAGAATTTGCCCGGATCATCAAGACAGCTGAAAGAGTCAGAGACAAGGCTGAAGTATTGATCGTATGCGGTATTGGCGGATCTTATTTAGGCGCCAGAGCAGCTATTGAAATGATCAATGGCCTGTATCCGGAAGGAAAAACAGAAGTGATCTATATCGGCAATACCTTCTCATCGACATATGTATCGCAGGTCATGAAGCATGTTCAGAATAAGTCTGTCGTCCTCAATGTGATCTCCAAGTCCGGCACAACGACGGAAACAGCTCTTGCTTTCCGTGTCTTAAGAGAATTCATGGAAAAGAAGTACGGCAAGGAAGAGGCGAAGACCAGGATCATTGCTACGACCGATAAAGCCAGAGGTGCTCTGAAGACTTTGGCAGATCAGGAAGGCTATGAGACATTTGTCATTCCGGATGATATCGGCGGACGCTATTCGGTGATCACACCGGTCGGCTTAGTGCCGATGGCAATTGTCGGCATTGATATTGCGAAAGTCATGGAAGGACTTCATGATGCATATACGGAACTGAATACCGCGGATCTGAACAAGAACCCAGCATATCAGTATGCTGTGACCAGACGCATCATGCAGAAGCAGGGATACAATGTTGAGATGTTTGTTACCTATGAACCGCAGATGCAGATGTTAGCAGAATGGTGGAAGCAGCTGTTAGGAGAATCTGAAGGCAAAGACGGCAAGGGCATCCTGCCGGACAGTGCATGTTTCTCAACTGATCTGCATTCTTTAGGCCAGTTCATCCAGCAGGGAAAGAAAGTCTTATATGAGACTGTGCTGGAAGTAGAAAAGCCAACTGAAGATCTTCATGTAGAAGCAGATGAAGCAAATCTGGATAATATGAACTATCTGACTGGCAAGTCTTATGACTGGGTCAACAAGATGGCCGAAAAGGGAACGATCGAAGCACATGTTGAGGCTGGCAATGTTCCGAATCTGCTGATCACGATCCCGGATATGAAGGAATACAGCTTTGGCTATCTCTGCTACTTCTTCTTCTTAGCTACGGCAATGACATGCTATATGATCGATATCAACCCATTCAATCAGCCAGGTGTTGAAATCTATAAGAAGAATATGTTCCGTCTGCTTGGCAAACCGGGATACGAAAAGTAAGCAATCGATAAGAAACAATGATATGGCTTGGTCCTGCACAATGGGATCAAGTCTTTTTTATGCGGGATCCGCATGATCATCATGAAGGATAGGCATGCAGAAAAAGAAGGAAAAAGGGTTGGCAATGGTATAATGAGAGCAGGAGAAAAATATGACAATCATGCAGGAAAAAGATGGTGCAGAGTATCTGCCTTACAGTGAACGTACAGGCAAAGAATCAATCGTGTATTTTACGCGGGATCTTTCAGCCGCAGGACTGATCAAAGCATATGAGAAGATCGGATCTGTACTGACAGGAAAGATTGCCGTAAAGCTGCACACCGGCGAAAAACATGGACCGAACATTCTGCCGCGGCCTTGGGTGAAAGAACTGATGTCCAAAGAAATTCCGGATGGGACGATCGTGGAGACGAATACGTATTATGACGGCGACCGCTATACAACGGAAAAGCATCGTGAAACACTGCAGGTCAATGGCTGGACGTTCTGTCCCGTCGATATCATGGATGAAGAGGGCACTGCTGCGCTGCCGGTCAAAAATGGCAGATGGTTCAAGGAGATGCATGTTGGATCGCATGAACTGAACTATGATTCCATGCTTGTTCTGACGCATTTCAAAGGCCATACGCAGGGAGGCTTCGGCGGTTCCAACAAGAATATCGGCATTGGCTGTGCAGATGGCCGCATCGGCAAAAAAGAGATCCATACAACGCCCGGTCAGCCGAATATGTGGGATATCAAAGAAGAAGAATTCATGGAACGCTTTACGGAATCAGCCAAAGCGACCGTAGATCATTTCGGCAGTCAGATCGCTTTTATCAATGTTATGCGCAATATGTCGGTATCCTGCGACTGCGAAGGGATCCAGGCTGAACCAGTCGTGACACCGAATGTCGGTATCTTGGCTTCCTTGGATATCTGTGCGATCGATCAGGCATCTATTGATATGATCTATGCAATGGATGAAAAGGATCATCATGATTTTGTTGAGCGCGTTCAATCTCGGCATGGCCTGCGTCAGCTCTCGTATATGAATGAGCTTGGCATGGGGAATCGCCGCTATCATCTGATCGATCTGGATCGCGAGGAAGCAGAGATCGATGCAGGCGAGGCAGTCAAAGATGTTGTTCCGTTCAATGCCCCAAAGATCATTCAGCGCTGAAGAAGGAGAGATCCTTCTTTTTCTGTGCGTGTGACAAAAGACAGCTGCGGCAGTATCATAACAGGATGAATAATGAAGAACAGAAAAAGCAGTATATAAAAATGACGGAAACACCCGTCTCCAAGCTGATCCTGTCATTGGGCATTCCGACCATTATTTCGATGCTTGTAACGAGCATCTATAACATGGCAGATACATATTTTGTCGGTACGATCTCTACCAGTGCTTCGGGAGCTACCGGCATTGTCTTTGGCTTAATGGCCATCCTGCAGGCTTTCGGCTTTATGTTCGGCCATGGGGCAGGATCCAATATTGCGCGTCAGCTTGGAGACCGCAATGTCAATGCGGCACATGAATATGCAAGCACGTCATTCTGGTCCTCGATCTTAGCTGGTCTTCTGGTCCTGATCCTTGGTCTTGCATGCATGGATCCGCTGATGCGCATGCTTGGCAGTACAGATACGATTCTTCCTTATGCCAGAACGTATGCTTTCTATATTCTGCTCGCCGGCCCGGCCATGACATCTTCCTGCGTCATGAATAATATTCTGCGCTATGAAGGAAAAGCAGTATTTGCCATGTTCGGTCTGACGGCAGGCGGCCTATTGAATATCTTAGGGGATTATATCTTTGTAGATCTTCTGCATATGGGCATCGGCGGTGCTGGACTGTCGACCACTCTTTCGGAATATATCTCTATGTTCATTCTGCTGCTGCCGTATCTGCAGGGAAAGACACAGTCAAAATTCAATATGAAGTACTTTACAAGAAGATTCTCTGTCTTCCGCAATATCATCAGCACTGGGCTTCCTTCTTTAGCAAGACAGGGCCTGAACAGTGCTTCTACGATGATCCTGAATGTATGTGCCGGCGGCTATGGCGATGCGGCGGTGGCTGCTATTTCTATCGTGACCAGAATTGTGAACTTTCTCTTCTGTGTTGCCATCGGCATCGGACAGGGCTTTCAGCCGGTATCTGCCTTCAACTATGGAGCCAAGAAGTATCAGCGTGTCAAAGCTGGCTTTCTCTTTGCTTTGAAGCTTGGCACTGCCCTCATGATCATTCTGAGCATTCTGTCTTTTGTCCAAGCGGAAACATTTGTTGCGTTCTTCCGCGATGATCCGGAGGTCACGAAGATCGGTGCTGCAGCAATGCGCTATCAATGCATTTCCTTGGTACTGATGCCGATATCGATGTATGGCAATATGCTGTTCCAATCCATCGGCAAAAGCGCAGCCGCAACTTTCTTGGCTGCCCTGCGCAGCGGATTGGTACTGATCCCAACGGTCCTTCTGATGAATTGGATCTTGGGCCTGTATGGCTTAGAGATGGCACAGAGCGTCAGTGAGATCCTGTCTGCTTTGATCACGGTACCATTCCTGGTCATCTTCTTAAGGTCGCTGCCGGCAGACGTATCTGCTGAGAAAGCATCATAAGAAAAGGAATCCAAACTGTCTTTATACGGCAGAGCGGATTCCTTTTTTATATGAGCGTCAGTATCAGTTCGATCAATAGACCGCCGATCAGGCCGCAGAGCCATGTCAGGAACATGATCTGGAAATTCTCTTTGAGATCTGGATTGACCCGCCACAGGACCATCATGCCGGTACCGGCATTGACTAACAGCCCAGCACATACTGCCGCAAAGCCAATCACGCCTTCCAGATACATCTTGGTCAGCAGGATCGAAGAAGCACAGGAAGGGATCATGCCGATCAGCGTTGAAACAAAGACCGATTGATTTGGATAAGAAGCAACAAATAAGCGCAGGCTGTCTTCCCCGATCCAAGCAACGATCAGGTTGAAGACAAGGGTGATCAGCAGCAGCCATACGGCTACCTGCATTGTATGCATGGCAGCCGAATAGAAGATGCCATGCGAATGATCATCATGTTCACGTTCGCAGAATTCTTCCACATCAATGCTGCGCTTCTTTGAGAACTGATCAATGATGACACCGGCAATGCCGGCCACGATCAGCTTGACGATCAGGATCGGCCAGATCTTGCTGAAAGGTGCCTGCATGCTCAGCATGATCGAAAGCATCTCATCAGAAGAAGAGAGATAAACAGCAACTAAGGTGCCGGCCGAGATCACGCCGGTCGCAAACAGCGAAGAAGCAGCTCCGGCAAAGCCGCAGGAAGGGATCAGTCCCATGATCGTTCCCATGATCGGATTCAGCCGGCGATGTTTTTCTAAGAAGTGCTCCATCTTATGACCGGCTTCATGTTCCATGAATTCCAAGAGCAGATAGATAATAAATAAGAAGGGAATGATCTTAACGACATCGCTCAGGGAATCCAGCAGAATATCGATCAGTACCATATCAGATCATCCTTGATGTCATCGGTATAGGTGACAAAATAGCTTCCTTCTGTTTTGCCTGTTTCATTCTGTGTCTTATCAGGATCCATGATCCATACGGCAGATACTTTCTTTCCGGATGCTGCTTCATAAGCAGCCAAAGCCTTTTTGCCATCCGCGACGCTCATCGTAAACAGCGTTGTAGACAGACAGTCAGCGACGCCGGAATCATCAGCGATGATCGTCACACTGTGGTAGTAGGTGGCAGGAAAGAGGGTCTGCGGATCAATAATATGCGAATAGCGATTGCCGTCGGTCCCGGTATAGTAGCGTTCATAATCGCCGGAAGTGACAACAGAATAAGAAGGATCCACATCCAGAGCAACTAAAGATTCTCCCGTGGAACTGCCTGGATTGGTAATGCCGATGCGCCATTGCGAGCCATCGGCTTTTGCTCCAAGCAGACGGATGTTCCGCCCGACATTGACATACCCGCCGCTGATATTCTGCTTTTCCAGATCGGCAGCGACCTGTTCTGTGGCATAGCCTTTGGCAATGCCGCCGACATCCAAGGAAACTGCGGCATCGGTGATATAGACGGTACTGGCATCTTCATCAATGATGACTTTATCCCAGCCGCTCTCTGTCTTTACTGCATCCAATTCTTCCTGTGAAGGGATCGGACCATTCTGTCCCTGTTCATTCAAGGTGATGCCATTTTCACGATATGTATGCCATATCTTAAGAACAGCGCCCATCGTAATATCAAATTCACCATCGGAATAGACATAGAACTGTTTTGCCAGTTTCAGCATATCAATGATCTTCTGATCGACTTTGACCGGCTGAATGCCTGCATTGTCATTGATCGTCTTCAGATTATTTATACCGTCATAATTGTTATAGATATCATAGAGATCGCTGTACTCTTTCAAGGCGGTCAAAGAGCTCTGATAGTGCTCTGCACTTTCATCTGTTTTCGGTGCTTCCTGATATGCGTAAGTGGTATCAAAGATCCCGGCATCAAGATTTGTATTCTTATATGCTTCTGTGGATGCCGATGCGGAAGAAGCGGGTGCTGTATTTGCGGAACAGCCAGTCAGCAGAAGAGCTGACAGTACGATTTTGCATATGTTTTTCTTTGTCATATTGACCGATTATAGCAGAACTTAAAAAAAGTACCTAACATCTGCTCACCTGAACAATTGATGAAATATTCAAGGAAATAATACAATCCTGCGGGATTGCCCAGTTAACTGTTGGTAAACTGATTAAGAAACTGCATAAATAAAGAAAAAGATGCTATAATTCTCTCTGTTTTGATGGGAGGAGACCATATGTCATTTTTACAGGGACCGATGAATGAACATCTCAATGGACATAAGGATCTGACGCTGGGCAAGGAAGTCCTGAAGTCAATGGATCCGGATGTGGTATGGGTGCCGTTATATAACGGAAACGCAGCATGCACACCATGTGTGAAAGTTGGAGATGAAGTTTCGATCGGTACAAAGGTCGCAGAAAGAAACGACCACTTTTATCTGCCTATCTTCTCGCCAGTATCTGGAACAGTTACCGGCATTGAGAAATTCATGACTTCTGGCATGACGCAGGGTGAACATTTAAGAATCCAGAATGACCACAAGAACACAGCTGTGCGTGCTTTTGCGGAGTTTGATTATGAAAAGGCCAGCTGGCAGGAACTGCTGGATTTCGTAAAGAACGCAGGAATGTTAGGACTTGGCGGTGCGGGCTTCCCTACCTACGTCAAGTATATGAAGCCGGAGAACGTGAAGCTGTTCATTGTCAATGCAGTGGAATGCGAACCATATCTGACTTCTGACTACAAGAATATTGAAGCCAATCTATCCTTATTGAAAACAGGTGTTCTTGCTCTGTTCAAGCTTTCTAAAGCAGAGAAGGGATGCATTGCAATCAAGGAAGATAAGAAAGATCAGATTGCTGCACTGCAGACTGCCTTCAGCGGTACACCGATCGAGATCCGTACGGTACCGGATAAGTATCCAATGGGCTGGGAGCGTGTGCTGGTCTATGAATTGACCGGAAAGCGCTATGACAGACTGCCGATGGAAGCAGGATGCGTGCTGAACAATGCTTCGACCGCAATTGCTTTAGGCGATGCGATCGTCAATGGCATGCCGATCATTCATAAGGTGCTGACCGTTTCAGGCAATGCTCTGAAGCAGCCGCAGAATATTATTGTGCCGATCGGCACACCTGCTCACGAAGTCATTGAAGCAGTCGGCGGATACGCTGACGGTGTTGATGATGTTCTGGTGATTGCCGGCGGACCGATGATGGGCAAAGCAATTCCAAATGATACTTTTGTGATCTGTCCGCAGAATAATGGCCTGACAGTTCTGAAGAATGAACCGATCGACAGTGTTGCATGCCTGCGCTGCGGGAAATGCACAGAACATTGTCCATCTGGCCTGGAGCCAGTCAATATTGCGGCAGCTACAAAGAAGATGGATAAGGATGCTTTGGCTAAATTATCTGTTATGGACTGCATTGAGTGCGGTTTATGCACATATGTATGTCCTTCAAAGATCGATGTGACCGAGAATGTCCGCAAAGGCAAGAGGCTCATTCAGCTGCAGATGCAGAAGGATAAGAAAGCAAAGGGAGGAAAATAAACATGAAAATTTCATACAGACCATCCCCGAACTATCGTTCTGAACAGAGCACAACTGGAATCATGTGGGACGTCACGTTCTGCCTGCTGGCAGTTCTGCTGTTCTCGATCGTTTGGTACAGTGTATCTTATGGTGCAATGTATGGCTTGAGAGTATTCTTAATGGCTCTGTTTGCGGTCATTGCGGCCGAAGCTACAGAAGTCATCTGGTTCAAAGCAACGGGCAAGGATTGGAAAGAGATCTTCCATTCCTATGGCTGGGTCACAGCTTTGATCTTAGTTCTGATCACTCGCTTGGAAGTCAGCTATTATGCTGTCATTGTGGCAACGATCGTTGCTATTATCTTCGGCAAGATGGTATTCGGCGGCTTTGGCCAGAATATCTTCAACCCAGCAGCTTTCGGCGAAGCATTGATCATGAATTCCTTCAGTGCTTCCGTTGCATCTGATATTTCCACCGGGGCAACCCCAGTTACAACAATCAAGTCCGCAGGCTGGATCATGGATTCAAGCGCCTTCAGTGCGTTCCTGAGCCAGTTCGGCGGCCTCAAGAGCTTCTTCTTAGGCAACTATGCATCCGTCATCGGCGGAAGCTGTGCCCTGCTGCTGATCTTATGTTTCCTTTATTTATTATGGAAGAAGGATATTGATTGGCATCTCAGCGTCAGCTATGTTGTCACGATATTTGTTATTTCCGGCATTGTCGGTCTGATGAAGGGTGCAGGCTTTGAATACGGTCTGTTCAACGTCATCAGCGGCGGTGTGCTGTTCGGTGCTGTCTTTATGATGACAGATCCTGTATCAACGCCAGTTACCATCGGCGGCAGAGTCGTCTTTGGCATCTGCACAGCCTGCCTGACTCTGGTCATCCGCTGGCGGAGCAATCTTCCGGATGGTGTCCTATTCTCTATCTTATTAATGAACATGCTGACACCGGCAATCGATAAGGCATTCTCTGGCAATCAGATCAAGAATGCTTCCGCATTTATGAAGCGGGCAGTTATTATTTCTGTCATTGCTATTGCAACTGCTTTCTTTGTCGGCTCTATGCTTGCTCCTAAGACATCTTCAACGACAGCTGCTGTGCAGGAGAATCCAGCAGCCGAGATCACTGACATATCTGTCAGTGAAATGTGAGGAGGGTACGAACAATGGACAAAAATTCCAGTATGTATAAAACGATCCTCTTAGCTGTTGTATGTTCAGTGGCAGGTGCCTGCTTGGCAGCTGTCAATGCAGTAACAAAACCGATCATCACGGACAATGCACTTGCAGCAGTTAAAACAACATTGAATCAATTCTATCCGGATGGCACTTTCTCAGATGTTACATCTAAGTATGTTACCAAGGATACAGATCTTGTTGACGGCGTCTATGAAGCAGAAGGAAAAGGCTATATCTTTACGCTTCATAACACAGGATACAGTTCTTCCGGCTTCAAGTTCGCCATTGCTTTCAACAATGACGGTACGATCGAGGGCTATATGGCTCTGGAACAGCAGGAGACTTCCGGCAAAGGATCCTTGGCTTTTGATCAGGATTATGCGGATGAAGTGAAAAAGCTTACTTCTCTTGATGCAATGCCTTTGATCTCAGGCGCTACGATCACAACAAGTGCCGTCGGTGCCGCGGTAAAACAGGCTGAGACGATCTTCAATTCAATTGCCAATATTTCTGGCGAACCTGCTTCTCAGGCTTCTGCTTCTGCCGAAGCATCAAGCGGTGCGACCACAAACAGCGGTGCAACATCAAGTGCTTCTGCATCCTCTGGTGCGAAAACTTCGGATACACTTGGAACGGGCGATTATGCCAGTGCCAAAGCATCCTGCACAGCTACTTCTTCCGGTGCCTTTGCCTGCCGCGCAACAGGATTTGACGGTGCAGATGTCACTGCAACGATCCTCGTTAAGGACGGTGCTATCACTTCGATCAAAGATCTGACGGGCAAGGACAATGGCGATGGCATGGGAGATGCATGGTACTCTGATGCTTCTGTCTTCAATGGCGCAACCTTAGATTCATCCATTGATGCAATGTCAGGTGCTACATTTACTTCAAAAGCCGTAAAAGGCATGGCAGCCGCAGCGCTTAAAGCTGCAGCTCAGCAATAAAGGAGGTCACTTATGAGCGAAAACAATGAAAAGAAACCAAGCTTTTTCTCAAAGCTGATCACTGAGAATCCAGTCTTCGGACTGTATCTGGGCATCTGCTCAACATTGGCAATTTCAACATCTGTGAACAATGCCATCGGCATGGGCGTAGGTGTTATCGTCGTATTAGTGCTTTCAAATGTCGTTATCTCAATGATCGCGAAGATCACACCGGATGACATTCATATTCCAGTTTATATTGTTGTCATTGCTACATTGGTAACAATCCTGGAGATGTTCATGCATGCATATACACCGGATCTGTATACAGCATTGGGCGCATTCCTTTCCCTGATCGTTGTCAACTGCATCATCTTGGGAAGAGCGGAAGCGTTTGCCTGCAATCACAGTGTCGGTGCATCCGCACTGGATGGTCTGCAGATGGGCCTTGCTTATACTTGCTCCCTTCTGTGCATGTCTCTGATCCGTCAGATCGTAGGCACCGGTGTTCTGTCTTTAGCAAACCCATTTACAAATGCAGTCATCTTCTCATGGCGCATTATTCCGGAATCCTATACGATTCCATTCATGACTGGCGAAACAGGCGCTTTCTTCACCTTTGCCTGCTTAGCTGCAGCAGTTGCGGTCTATAAAGAGAGCATGGCTCAGAAGTCCGCAAAGAAGGAGGTTAAGTAAGTATGAATCTATTTGCCTTATTCATCAGCGCAATGCTGATCAATAACATTGTCTTGACCAAGTTCTTAGGCATGTGCCCATTCATGGGCGTTTCCACCAAGCTGGATTCTGCTGTCGGCATGGGTGCTGCTGTTATCTTCGTTATCTTCGGTGCTTCGGTTCTGTCATGGTGCTTATACTACTTTGTATTGGTACCGCTGCAGTTGGAGTATATGGAACTGATCACCTTCATTCTGCTGATTGCAGCGTTTGTTCAGTTCGTTGAATTATTCTTAAAGAAGTATTCACCAGGACTGTACCGTCAGCTCGGTATCTATCTTCCGCTGATCACGACCAACTGCACAGTTCTGTATGTTGCACAGGAAAACATCACAAAGAATTATGATATCTTCCAGACAATGGTCAATTCCATTGCGACCCCAGCAGGATTTATGCTGATGCTGGTCATCTTTGCTACGATCCGTGAAAGACTTCAGGGCAGCAGTATTCCTAAGCCATTCAAGGGAAATCCGATTGCCTTTGTCGTTGCAGGCATTATGGCAATTGCCTTCTCTTCTCTTGCGGGCCTGGTTGGATAAACAATGAAAGTTTTAATTGCGATCGTACTTGTGGCAGGCCTGTTCCTTCTGAATGTATTTCTCTTTCGGAAGAACAAGCATACGCCTGTGCCGAAGGGCTGTGAGAATCTCACACCGGACTGCGGGAGCTGCGGCATGTCAGACTGTACGTCAAGAATGAAACCGATAAGAAAAGAGGAAGATGATGGTAATCATTAAAGCATTTGTACTGATGCTGATATTAGGTGCTGTGCTGGGGGCAGTACTAGGATTTGCATCAAAGAAGTTCTATGTCAAAGAAGACAACAGAGTGCAGGATATCCTAGGCATGCTGCCAGGATACAACTGCGGCGGATGCGGCAATCCAGGATGTGCTGGCATGGCTGCAAAGCTCGTGTCTGGTGAATGCAAGATCGATCAATGCGCACCTAGCAAACCAGATGCAAAAGAAAAGATCCGCCAGTATCTTGCGGAACATAAAGAAGCATAAAGCTAAGAGACCTTCAAATGGAGGTCTCTTTTCATACATAAATCACCTTTTCATCAAAGAAAGATGATCATTGTCTGCTATATATCCTTTAGAGGGCAGACATATGAAAAGATATGAGATAGAACCGTATTTAGGAAAATCAGTACTGATCTATGCCAAACGTCAGCAGATCTGCAGCGGGCAGTTCGCCAGAATGCGCACAGTCAATGGAAATGAGGTCATGGAGATCCGTCAGTCCAGTGAATACAGCTTTCTGCCGATCCAGGATGTTCTGTACATGATCGAAACAAAACGAAGCTGAAACGTACGGCCGGATCAGGAAAATCTTTTTTCTGTGCGTATATATAGACAGAAGAGAGATGCAGATATGAAAAAGAAGATAGTCCTGAAAATTGCGGTATGTCTTGGCTGCGCTGCGATGCTATTGGCGCTGAATGGCATTCTGTTCCGGCTGTGCATAAAGGCAAAGCTGAATCTGGTCCATACGTATATTGCGGCAGAAGATATACCGCCGCGCACAAAGATCACGGAAGAGGATCTTGTTCCTGCCGAGATTGCTTCGGATTATCTGATCGATAATACATATCTGAAAAAAGAAGATATCATCGGCAAGTATACCGAGATCCAGGGCATGATCCCGGCCGGATCGGTCTTCTATAAACATATGCTTTATGAAGAAAAAGACCTTCCGGATCATGCGCAGCTGCAGCTGAAAGAAGGGGAGACATCCTTTGGCGTACAGGTCGATGTCGCTTCTTTAGGCTCTCTCACGGAAGACGAAAGGGTCGATATGCATGTCGGCATTGAACGAAGAGACAGTACGCCTCTGACTGGGATCCTGATCCAGAATGCCAGAGTCATCTGCATCAAAGATCATCAGGGACTTTCCCTCCGCAATGCTCAAAGCAATGGGGTCCCGTATCTGATGGAGCTTGCCGTGCAGAGAACAGACCTTGATCTGCTGAATCTGGCTGAAAGTGTTGGCACATTGAAATTCTTTCCGTCCTCAGATCCGTACAGCACAGAACTTGAGGCTTCTCTTGTCTATGATTCCGATATGACTAGATACTTGCAGAACATGAAAGAAAGTGCCGCGAAGTAGAAGCGGGATGATGCGGAAACAGAAAGAACAGTCAGCTGTACAACAAAAAAATGGCTTATTCAGCCATTTTAGATCAATAATGGGGCGACTAGTGGGACTCGAACCCACGAGTGCTGGAGCCACAATCCAGTGTGTTAACCAACTTCACCATAGCCGCCAGGTGCTTGATAATATTACCGCAAAGAGAAGGGGAATGCAAGCATAACCTAACGGTAATATAATGAATATGCAGGAGAGAAAATATGGAGATCACAGTTGCGGGACAGGAACGTTCTGTCCGCGTTGAATACAAGCGGAATCACAATATGTATCTAAGGGTCAATGATGACGGCAGTCTGCATGTCACATGTCCGCGCTGGGTGAACAGCAGTGAGATCAGGTCTTTCATCAGTGAAAAAGAAAAATGGATCGCACGCAGTGAACAGAGCATCAAAAGAAAGCAGTCATCCCTAAAGACAGGCTTGGATGGCATCTGTGCCTTCTGGCTTGGCCAGTCCTACCAGATCGAGACCGTCCTTTCTCATAAGAGCCTTCTGTTCATTGATGAGGAAGCGAAGAAGATCCTTTTTTTCCTGAAAGAAAATACACCGCAGGAAAGAGAGAAAGTATTCTATCGAGAAGGTGCTAAAATGTTGAAGGCAATGATCAATGAGCGCCGGCCGGAATGGGATCAGAAGATCTGTGAAAGCTATCAGAAGCCATTGCCGAAGATCACGATCAAATATATGACATCGCGCTGGGGAAGCTGTTCTCCGGAAGCGGGACATATCAGTATCAATGTACGGCTGATCCACTATCCGAAGGAATGTCTGGATTATGTGCTGCTCCATGAATATGTGCATATGCTTGTACCGAATCATGGCCCGTCATTCTATCAGACGGTGCAGAAGTATATGCCCATGTGGAAATCGTACAGCGATCAATTGAAATAGGAGGGCTTCATGTCAGTGGATACAGCAATCGGAACCAATATCTTTGAAGGAGGTCTGATCAATTTTCTGATCAGGACTGCTTTTATTATCATCTTTGCCTGGGTGATCAATAAACTGATCAATAGGACGGTAAAGCAGGTCAACAGAAAGAACAGTACCAATGATATGCTTGCGGCTTATATCCGCAAGATCCTGAACGCCATCGTCTATGCTGTGGCAGCTTTCTCCGTACTTTCCGCAATTGTTCCGCTGGAAGGATTGGGATCTGCTGTTCTGGGCGCTACATCGGTCATTACGGTTGTTCTAGGCTTAGCTGCACAGGAGACCTTCGGCAATTTCATTGCCGGCTTCTTCTTGGCTTTGGGCCAGCCTTTCTCCGTGGGAGATCTGATCACGCTGCCGGAAAAGAATATTACCGGAACGGTGCAGGAAATCACGTTCCGTCATACCGTGCTGCAGACCATCGAGAATACGCAGATGATCATTCCGAATTCTCTGATGAATTCAGCTGTCTTGGAGAATAAAGTATTTGGCCAAGGGACCTTTACCCGCTATATGAAGGTCAGTGTAGGCTATGATACTGACATGGTCTTAGCAAAGAAGCTGATCACAGAAGCAGTCATGACAAATCCATTGGTGAATGATCTGCGAAGTGAAGAAGAAAAGAAACAGGGAAAAGAACCATTTCTGATCCGTCTGGATGATTTTGAAGAGTCTGGTGTACTGATCACTTTTCCGGTCAATACAACAGATCTGAAAGACAATCTGCAGGCTTCTTCGGAGATCAGAGAAA
Organism: Solobacterium sp.; assembly: GCA_022486705.1. Classification (GTDB taxonomy): domain Bacteria; phylum Bacillota_I; class Bacilli_A; order Erysipelotrichales; family Erysipelotrichaceae; genus Bulleidia. The sequence goes on from JAKVKC010000009.1 coordinate 57,091, forward strand.
AGCTGCTGATCGTCTTCAAAGAAAATCAGATCGAGATTCCTTATCCTAAGGTACAGATACTTCACTGAAGAACAGTCCTGCCAGGCAGATCCTGAAATCTGCTGAGCGGGATTTTTTTCTGCTGTGCTAAAATACAGGTATGAAGAAAACAATGACGGTGATCTTAGCAGCAGCTTTTCTCTGCCTGTTTACGGCAGCTTTCAGCGTGCGGGAAAGCATTGTCCATAACGGGGTGCAGATCACAGCAGAATCTGTGGTCACCAATGGTTCGATCATTAAGATGCAGATCGCAGCTGTCCGCAGCAATCAGACCATTACCAGTGTGACATATGAATTGGCAGATGATACACAGGTCAATGTCCATGTCAGTATGGATTTTGCCGAAAGGCACGCTGTTTCTAAGGAACAGACGCTGCAGCTCCTGCTGCCAAATGAGAAAACAGTTCATTTCTATGTCAACGAACAGATGCTGTCGACTTCGCTGCAGAAAGATGGGGCTATCTGGAAAACCGTTGGATGAAAACGGTTACATCTCTTCTGGGGCATTTATCTGTATTTTCAAGGAAACCGCAGGAATTGATGTTGAATGAAAAAAGAATTCTGCTATATTTGAGATAGAGATCCAAGCAGAAAGATAACAGAGAAAAATAAGATGATGAAGAATGGAATACTTCTTTTAGCTATCGATGAAAGGGGCTGCAGACCAGCGGCTGATATGCTTTTGGGCGGGGACGGCAGAACATATAAATATGGGATTTAAGGTGGGTGAATTATGCTCACCTTTTTATATCTAAACTGATGAACATAAAAGGAGGAAACGATTATGGATCAGGTAAACCAGGAATTCTTTGATGCAGCAGGTTTGGGGGATTTTGGCAAAGTCTGTGCCCAGGTTTCAAAGGGTGCGGATGTCAACATTGCCAACGGTGACGGACGTACGGCACTGATGCGCAGCGCAAAGAGAGGATACGAAGACATTGTCCGCTTCTTATTGGATAATGGTGCGGATACAAGAGCACGCGATAAAAATAATAAGACGGCTCTGATGGGCGCCGCAAAAAAGGGGCATACAGAAATATGTCGGATGCTGATCCACGCTGGGGCGGATGTCAATTCGCATGATAATAACGGCAGAACATCACTGATGAGAGCAGCCTTGCTGGGGGAAACAGAAACGGTTGGATATCTGATCTCCAAAGGTGCAGATGTCAATGCGGCAGATGACCAGGGCAGAACGGCTTTGATGGAAGCTGTCACAGGATATAAAGAAGATGTCATCGATCAGCTGCTGGCTGCCGGAGCATCTGTAAATACAGCAGACGCAAAGGGCTGCACTGCCTTGATGAGAGCTGCATATATCGGTATTCCTGATCTGGTAAAGAGCCTTCTTTCAAAAGGTGCGGATAAAACGAAAAAGGATTATCAGGGAAATTTAGCGATCCATTATGTCAGAAAAGAATGCTTTGAAGATCTGAAAGGCTTCCTGAAGTAAGGGGGCAGCTATGAGAGACTATCTTGCGAATGAAGTGCGGAATGTCGTGGTATTGGGACACTCCGGTGCCGGGAAGAGCTCTTTGATCGAGGCCTGCCTGTATACAACGCATCAGATCGATAAATACGGTGCCAATAATGATGGCACGACCGCATTGAATTATGATACGGAAGAAGGAAAGCGCAGATCTTCTGTCTACTGTCATTTGGCACCGGTGGAATGGCAGAATAAAAAGATCAACTTTATTGATGTGCCGGGATATATGGATTATGTCGGGGAAGAAGCGACCGGCTTAATGGTCGGAGACAATGCTTTGATCGTCGTATCTGCTAAAGATGGTGCGGAGGCAGGAACAGAAAGAGCGTGGAAGAATGCGGTAAAGAAACAGAAGCTTCCGACGATCTTCTTTGTGAATAAGCTGGATGATGAAAATGCAGATTTCTCACAGACCGTAGATGAACTGCGTGAGAAATTCGGCAAATCCGTCTTCTTATTTGAACTGCCGATCATTGATGGCCGCAAGGTCATCGGATCCGTCAATATCCTGCGCCATAAGGCTTGGTACTATGATAAGCCAGGTGTTCCGCAGGAAGTGCCGGATGCGATCAAGCCGAAAGTCGATGAATACTACAGTGAGATTGCCGAAGCAATTGCGATGACAGATGATGAACTGCTTGAGAAATTCTCCAATGGCGAAGAATTTGATGAACATGAAATAGCCAAGGGACTGCGGATCGGTGTTCGCAATGGGGACATTCATCCTGTCTACTGCGGATCGGCAGAAAAACAGACCGGTATTGAAAGACTGCTGGATCTGATCACAGAATTCTTCCCAAGCTATGCTGAAAAGGGACATGTCCATGCCCTGAATGCAAAGAATGAGACCTTGGATATGGAGACCAATGAAGAAGAAGCCTTAAGTGCTTTTGTCTTCAAGACGGTCATTGATCCATTTGTTGGGAAAGTCTCCTACCTGAAGGTCATGAGCGGCGTGCTGAACAGTGATTCTCAGGTCTATAATGCCAAGAAAGATGTCATGGAGAAGATCTCCCAGATCTATGTCATCAATGGCAAGTATCAGATCGGCGTAGGCAAGCTGTTCACTGGAGATATCGGGGCAGTGGTCAAGCTGCAGAGCACGACGACAAACGATACGCTGTGCACAAGAAGCAGAGTTGTCCATTATCCGGACATTGAATACCCGCAGCCGATGCTGGGGTATGCTATCCGACCGAAGACAAAAGCAGATGAAGATAAAATGTCTGTCGGCATTCGCAATCTGATGCAGGAAGATGGCACCATCCGTTTTGTCAATAATGATGAAACACATGAACAGATCCTGTATGGCATCGGCGATCAGCATATCAATCTGATCCTGGATAAACTGAAGGCAAAGTACAAAGTAGAAGTGACATCCGCCTTGCCGACCGTGCAGTATCGTGAAACGATCCGCGGCAAAGCAGAAGCGCAGGGACGCTATAAGAAACAGAATGGCGGCGCTGGGCAGTTTGGCGATGTATGGGTCAGATTTGAACCAAGCGATGATCCAGACGGAGATATGGTATTTGCGGAAGAAGTCTTCGGCGGTGCCGTGCCAAAACAGTATTTCCCACCGACCGAACAGGGACTGAGAGAATGCATGAAGAAGGGACCTTTAGCCGGCTTCAAAGTGGTCGGTGTCAAAGCAACACTGTATGATGGTTCCTATCATCCGGTAGATTCAAAAGAAGTTGCATTCAAGGAAGCGGCCAGACTTGCCTATGTTGCGGCGATGCCGAAAGCCGATCCTGTTCTTCTGGAACCGATTGGCAAGATCGTCGTCACAGCACCGGAAGAATATACCGGCGCTATCATGGGTGACTTTACCAAGAGACGCGGACTGATCAGCGATATGACAACGAATGAGGACGGCGATCAGGTGATCAATGCCGAAGCACCGATGGCTGAAATGCAGACATATCAGAATGAGCTCCGTGCAATGACACAGGGAAGAGGGTCCTATATCATTACCTTTGACCGCTATCAGGCAGCCCCGAAAGAAATAGCAGATAAGGTCATTGCCGCAGCAAAAGCAAAGGGAAAACAGGAAGATAAATAGCAGTTCTGAGGGACAGTGAGCAATCACTGCCCCTTTTCTGTCTGAATTCATTGCGAAAAAAAGAGGGTTATTGTATAATGACCTAGCTGTTATTTTCGCTCCTGTGGCGGAGCTGGTAGACGCAGTAGACTCAAAATCTGCCGATAGCAATATCGTGCCGGTTCGAATCCGGCCAGGAGCACCTATATTACAAAAAAAGCTTAACATGATGTTAAGTCTTTTTTTTTCATCTTTGCTCAGATGAGCGTCGTTCGTTCTCTTACGGTTTTACAATATGTGTTTTCTTCAGCTGCTTAATGCAGTTTTCATAGTTGTTATTAGCCAAAGCAGTATAAAGAATATCGATGATATCAAGCTGAGAGATACGTGAAGACATGGCTGCCGAACGGAACAAGGATTCATTGGCGGTTGTATACAGCTTATAATCAGCTAATTCTGAGATTGGACTGTCAACACAGCGGGTAATGACTATGATCGGTGTATGATTGTCCTTCATTGCTTTCATGCATTCAATCATTTCTGTTGTCTGACCGCTGTAGGAAATGACAACGCCGACGTCATCGCGCGTGCTGTTCCTTGCACTGAGCAGCTGCAGATGCCAGTCTTCATTAATCGTGCATGGTTTATTGATCCGCAGCAGCTTTTCATAGGCATCGCGTCCCGCAAGCCAAGAGGCACCCAGGCCGAAGAGAATCACGCTCTTTGCTTTCTCTAAGAGCGCAACGCATTTCTGCAGTGTATCAGTATCCATCAGATGCTGTGTATCCAGAAGGGACTGTACATTTTTGTAAGTGATCTTCTGAATGATCTCACTGATGGAATCTCCTTTTTCAATATCTTCACGGGAGAGGCTCATGTTTTCATCGCGCAGAGCGATCTCCACCGTCAGACTGCTGCGGAAATCCTTGTATCCTTCAAACCCAAGGTCGCGGCACATGCGGATGACCGCAGAAGAAGATACAAAAGCCTTATCCGCCAATTCATGGACACTGAGCGTACTCGCTCTCTGAGGATCGGCCAGCACATAGTCGGCAGCCGCGTATTCGGCAGGGTTGAGACCGTCACGTCCTTCCCGCAAACGTATCAATGCATTTTTCATACCTCTATTATTCTCCTCCCAATGAAAACTCATTTAGCCAAAGTATAGAACAAAGTTACAAACATATCACCTGTTATTGAAACAAAAATATTTCGATTTACTATGAAATAGCACTTAAGAGCTATGCCTGAAGGCGCCGGGCATGACAAAAGAAAGATAATACAGGAGGTGAATGTATTGAATCTGGATCAGTTGACAACAGAATCACGGAACCCTGAAACGATGAATCTGGATCAGATGTCTTCACTGGAAATCGTAACTGAAATGAATCGTGAAGATCAGAAGATCCCGCTCTGCATTGAACCGCTTCTGCCGAAGATCGCACAGACAGCGGATTGGGCTATTGAGGCAATGCAGCATGGCGGCAGGATCATTTACATCGGTGCAGGGACCAGCGGAAGACTTGGCGTATTGGATGCGGCGGAATGCCCGCCTACATTCGGTGTATCGCCAGAAGAGGTCGTCGGCCTGATTGCCGGTGGAAACGGAGCTTTTATCAGCGCAAAAGAAGGTGCTGAAGATGACCGTGAACAGGGAAAGCAGGACATGATCGAGCATGAACTGAAGAAGACAGATATTCTGATCGGCCTGGCCGCAAGCGGCAGAACACCGTATGTGATCGGCGCACTGGAATATGCAAAGTCGATTGGATGCCATACGGCAGCTGTTTCATGCAATAAAGATTCAGCTATTGGAAAGGTCTCTGATGTGGCAATCGATGCGGTTGCCGGACCGGAAATCCTGACGGGCTCAACTAGACTGAAAGCAGGAACAGCTGAAAAGATGATCCTGAATATGATCTCTACAGCTTCCATGGTAGGAGTTGGGAAAGCATATATGAATCTGATGGTCGATGTGAAGCAGACAAATGAAAAACTGCGTGCAAGGGCCGAGAAGATCGTTGTGGAAGCAACGGGAACGGATACTGCGACAGCACGGAAAAAAATTAATGAAGCTGACGGCAGCTGCAAAACAGCAATCACGATGATCTTAGCAGACTGCGATGCCAAAGAGGCAGAAGCAAGACTGCAGAAAGCAAATGGCCATGTACGCATGGCAATCAAGCAAGGGTGAATAGAAAGAAGGGGATTTTAGAATATGACTAACGAAGAATTGGTCCAAAATATTCTGGAACATGTTGGCGGCAAAGACAACGTTGTTTCAGCTACGAACTGCATGACACGCCTTCGTATCAATCTCAAGGATGATGCCAAGCTGAATGAGGAAGAATTAAAGAAAACGGAGGGCGTTCTGGGCACAGTCCATGACCGTCCGCAGTATGTAGAAGTTGTTGTCGGTCCTGGCAAGAGCCGCAAGTGTGCAGATATCTGCTTCGATATGGGAATTCCTTCTACCGGAACAACCAGCACACAGAATGACTGGCAGGCAAACAAGGCTGCTGTGAAGTCAAAGCAGAAGAGCAATCCTGTACGCAATGCCCTGAAGATCTTCGGTGAGATCTTTATCCCGCTGATCCCTGGTGTTGTTGCAGCAGGACTCTGCTCAGGTATTTCTACTCTGATCACACAGGTCAATCCTAACTATGCGCAGAATACATTCTTAGCAGTTGTTGTAGCACTGCTCGGTCTGATCTCCGCAGCCTTCATGACATATCTGACGGCTTGGGCTGGCTACCGTGCGGCAGAACGCTTCGGCGGTACACCGATCTTAGGCGGTATGCTTGGCATGATCACTGGCTTGGACGGCATCAATGCTCTGTCTAAACTGGTCGGCTGGTTCAATGAAGCTTCGCCATTGGATTCTCTGCTGAGAAGCGGCAGAGGCGGTGTCTTATCTGCTGTTCTTGGTGTCTATGTGATGGTCAAGGTCGAAAAGTGGATCCGCAGAAGAATGCCGGATTCCATGGATATTGTATTTACACCTATTCTGACACTGATCATCTGTGTCATTCCTTACATCTTCCTGATCATGCCTGCATGCGGACTTGTTTCCACAGGCCTGGTATGGATCGTACAGGAGATCTGCATGAGCTCCAACGTATTTGTTCGGATCATTGCTGGTTTTATTTCCTCTGCTCTGTTCCTGCCGATGGTCGCTATGGGCATGCATCATGGCTTAGTTGCTCTGTATACGGTTCAGCTGAATACACTTGGCTATGTCACTCTGTATCCTGCTCTCTGCATGGCTGGTGCTGGCCAGGTCGGTGCTGCAATTGCCATCTATCTGAAGGCTAAGAAAGTCAAGAATGAGAGAATGAAAGCTGTTATCAGCGGTGCTCTTCCAGCCGGGATCCTCGGCGTTGGCGAACCTTTGATCTATGGTGTTACCCTGCCTATGGGCAAGCCGTTTATTACGGCAGGCCTTGGTGCTGGTTTCGGCGGTGCCTTCGTTATGGCAATGCAGGTCGCTGCAACTGCCTGGGGACCATCGGGCATCTTAGCATGCTTTGTGATGACAGCCGGTCCTACTGGCGCGGTTTCTTCCGTTGCCTGCTATGCTGTGGGCATCGTGATCTCCTACATCATGGGCTTTATCATCACCAATGCTTTGGTAAAGGACAATGAAGTTGCCGAAGCTTAATGTCCTTGGACATTCAGCCTATCTAAATGAAAATGAGTGTGAAACACCTGATGCATCTGCACCAGGCGTTTCGCTTATTTTTATTTCGCTGCATATTCCTGAAGAATTCAGCCAGGGCTTTGCGGAACGGGCTGAACATTGGATCAATGAACTGCATGCCAAGGGCTACCGCATCTTAGCAGATGTGTCGCAGGAGACCCTTGCCCAATTTCATGAAACAGATCTGCTTGCTTTAGCTGAGAGGCTGCACCTTTGGGGCGTTCGCTTGGACTATGGCTTTCCTCTTGCGGAAGTGCTCCGCATCTGTGCTGCTATGCCGACCGCAGTCAATGCATCAACGATCACGATTTCAGAAGCCCAAGCTATGGCCAAGGCTGGAAAATGTGTCATGGCAATGCATAACTTTTATCCGCGCCCGGAGACCGGTCTGGATGAGGATGCTTTCCGTGAGCGCAATGAAATGCTGCATCAGGCCGGGATGCAGGTCATTGCATTTATTCCTGGTGATGCATGTCTGCGGGGACCATTGAAGAAAGGCCTTCCGACATTGGAAAAGCATCGCGGCTGGACACCGTTTGCGGCATATGCAGATCTCTGTCTCAATGACAGCGTGGATTATGTATTTGCTGGCGACCCTGGTGTTTCTTCTTTCCAAGAGCGCCGCATCGCCAGATACATCCATGATGATGTGATGGAGATCCCATGTGCACTGCAGAAGGAATATGAATCTTTATACGGCAGAGTATATACAAACCGCATTGATTCTCCTAAGAGACTGATCCGTTTCCAAGAATCGCGCGGTTTCGGCATGCCGGCCCAAGAAATGGCAAAGCAGGGCAGGGTACTGCCGCGGATCCGCGGAAGCATCACCATGGACAACATGCTCTATAGCCGCTACTGCGGTGAGATCCAGCTGATGCGGGAAGATCTCCCCGCTGATGAAAAAGTAAATGTGATTGGTCAGACAAAGGCTGAAGCCATGCCATTGATCGATCTTATTCAAGGAAATCAGAGGTTTGTGTTAGTCAAAGAATAGGCAGTATATGCTTATTCTTTTTTTCTATGCAAGCATGATATTTGAAGTCAAGCTATGAACTATTGTTTCAACATCCTTATAATTCATTGAAATCAAAATCCATTCACCTATACTCATTGTTAGAAGGTGCCCTGTGCATATACATGCATGAATGATTCGGGACCTGGATCTTTTAAAAATACAGAAGTTGAGAGTGAATACATTTTTTCATTATGGAAAATTCACACCAAGAGTGTGTTTTTTTAAAAATGGCTTAATCAGCCAAGGGAGGAATGAAATGAAAAAGCTTCTGAGTATCCTGCTTGCGGCAAGTTCTGCGATCAGTATGACCGCATGTGCGCAGGCAAAAGAATCCACAGCATTGAAAGGAACGAAAGTGGATGAGCCGACTGAAACAGGCTGGGAAGGACAGGCAGTATTCCCGGATTGGGATGGGTATGTTGACGATACACTGGCCATGAATTCAATGTACAGCTTCAAAGATTATGAAGGCCAGGGAAGCGTCTATGTAACGGTCGCTGACGGTGTCAGCAGCTACAAGATGTATGTGAATGATCAGGAAGTAGATACTTCCAGCATGAAGGATGCAGGTACCTATAAAGTCGATATCTCTTCGGCAGCCGTCAATGGTACAAATACACTGCAGGTATCCAACATTGAACCAAGCGATGCCGAAAAGGCAGTGACAGTAAAGATCCCGTATCCAACTGTGACAGATGGCAAATTGGCAGATGTCGGCATCAGTCAGGATGCGGCAGATATGATCTCATCCATTGTGCAGTCGGATGTAGACAATGGCTTTACAAGTGCACAGATGGCAGTCGTAAAAGACGGAAAGCTTGTCTATCAGAACTGCTGGGGCGCATTGGATTCCTACAATCAGGATGGTACGGCTAAAACAGACAGTGCAGCTGTTACCAATGATACGCTGTATGATCTGGCATCCAATACAAAGATGTATTCCGTCAACTATGCTCTGCAGTATCTGGTGACAAATAAGAAGATCGATCTTGATACAAAAATTGTCGATATTATCGGTGAAGATTTTGTCAATGATACGATCGACGTAGAATATGCAAAGCAGGAAAATCCATCGCTTGAAACAAATAAAGCATGGAAAGCTGAACTGACGATCCGTGATATTCTGCGCCATCAGGCAGGCTTCCCAGCAGATCCGCAGTATCACAATGATGCCTTTGACCAGACGACGCAGAAAGCTTCTGCCGGTACGGCAAATGTACTGTACAGCGGCAGCGATGGGACCGAAGCGACCAAGCAGAATACATTGAAGTCGATCTGCATGACTCCGCTGATGTATGAGCCAGGCACCAAGACCGTCTACAGCGATGTAGATTACATGCTGCTGGATTTCATCATTGAAAAGACAGTAGGCACAGATCTGAATACTTTCCTGAAGGAGACCTTCTGGGATCCGATGGGACTGAAGAATATCACATACAATCCGCTGAAGAATGGTTTCTCTAAGAGCGATTGTGCAGCTACTGAACTGAATGGCAACACCAGAGATGGTGCCATCAATTTCACCGGTGTCAGAAAAGATACGATCCAGGGTGAAGTCCACGATGAAAAAGCATACTATGCAATGGCAGGCATGAGCGGACACGCCGGACTGTTTGCCAATGCTACAGATCTGGCAAAGCTGGCTTCAGTGATGCTGACGGGCGGCTATGGCAATACAAGCTTCTTCTCACAGGATATCATGGATACTTTCACAGCTCCTAAAAAAGAAGATGCCGCAAACTGGGGCCTTGGCTGGTGGCGTGAAGCAGATGATGAAAGAGTCTGGTACTTCGGTACGCAATCCAGCAGCGATACGATCGGCCATCAGGGATGGACAGGAACACTGACTATGATCGATCCTTCCCGCAATCTTGCGGTCGTCTATCTGACCAATAAGATCAATTCGCCAGTAACAGATCCAAGCAAGAATGCCAATAAGTTTGATGGCAGCAGCTATACTTCAGCGACCTTGGGCTTTGTCCCGCAGATCCTTTCAATCGGCATGGACAGCAGCGCAAAGGTATCCAGTCAGCTCAGTGCCTTAGCGGCAGATATGGCCACAGAAAAGTTCAAGCTGATCAACGCTTCCAAGACACCGGTGACCAAGGACTCTGCCATTGTCAAAGCAGGCTATTCTTTGATCAATGTCGTATTCGAAAGAGCAGAGGCAACGAAGAGCACCGAGGACCGCAAATATGCGGAAGATGCAATGAATCTGCTGGATGCAGATCGTGACAGTGAAGAGATCGAGGCTCTGCAGAAACGCATTACTTGGAAAAAATGAAGCTATTCAAGCGGCCGAAATTGCGTTACGATAGCATTTAAATAAAGGAGCACTGTATGTTTGAAATGTTTAAAAAGAAGGAAGCGGCAGTGAGCGTCAGCGATGATGTGATCGCAGCACCGGCCGATGGAGAACTGTTTCCAATTGAATCTGTAAAAGATGAGGTATTTGCTCAGAAAATGATGGGAGACGGCGTAGCCTTTCGCTATAGCCAGGATCATGTCGTTCTCTGCGCACCATGCAATGGTGTACTGAGCGTTCTGTTCCCAACGGGGCATGCGTTTGGCATCACGATGAACAATGGTGTTGAAGTACTTGTCCATATCGGCATCGATACCGTCAATGCCAAAGGCGATGGCTTCCGGCTGCTTAAAAAGAAGCAGGGAGATATGGTCAAAGCAGGCGATCCGATCGTGGAAGCAGATATCAGGAAATTGGGCCAGACATATGATATGAGCACGATGCTGATCATTACCGACAATCATGATCATAAGATCTCATTCATTGACCCATGTACTGTCACGAAAGGACAGTCCCTTCTGAAGCAGTAAAGGAATTGAATCAGGAATGCTTTCTTGCCTTGGAAATGCATTCCTTTTTAATTCGTTTACGTATTGGCGTTTTTGTATAGGTAAAACCGGGTCCAAATGTTGGACAGGGGCAATGAAATAGTGGTAAAGTAGCCATGTTTGATAAATACAATAAGAGATACTGTTGAGGGAGGAATTATGGCAGGAACAGGCGAAAAGATGAAACATGCAGCTGAAAGAAAAGCAATTGAAGTAGTTGCGGATCAGCTGATCAAAAATCTGAAGAAAAAGGGCGATTATGCGGAGAGAACGGAGACATATTTAAAGATTGTTGATATGGCTGAAAAGTTCTATCCGGAAGCCAAAGATAAGATGGATGGCATCCGCAAATACGTATCTGATCCAAATCACAGATGGATGAGAATGATCAATCATATTATTGATGATGCAGATCCGAACTATGCAAAGATGATGCTCTTGGATCTTGGCTATGAGTCATTCTTCAGAGGTACAAAGACGATCCGTGAGAATCGTACAAAGTACAACTGCAATATTCCTTGGCTGATCCTGTTCGATCCAACGTCTGCATGCAATATGCACTGTGTAGGATGCTGGTCCGGAACATATGGTCACAAGGCTTCTCTGACATATGAAGAGATGAATAAGATCGTTACCGAAGGCAAGGAGCTTGGTGCTCATTTGTATATGCTGACAGGCGGCGAACCTATGGTCCGCAAGAATGATGTTCTGCGTCTTTGTGAAGAACATCAGGACTGCTTCTTTGTTGCCTATTCCAACTCAACATTGATCGATGAGGAACTGTGCAAGAAGATCCAGAAGCTCGGCAACTTATCCTTCATGCTTTCAATTGAAGGAACACCGGATACCAATGATGCAAGACGCGGCAAGGGACACTATGCTGCAGCGATGCATGCCATGGATCTTTTGAAGCAGTATGGCATTATCTTCGGCACATCGATCTGCTATACAAAGGATAATGTTGAAGCTGTTACATCTGATGAATTCTTCAATCTGCTGACAAGCAAGGGTGCTCACTATGGTTTCTATTTCCATCTGATGCCAGTTGGCAACAATGGTGTTCCTGAACTGATGCCTACCGTTGAGCAGAGAGAATATATGATCAAGCGGATCAGAAGCATCCGTACCGAAGAATCCAATATTGAATTCTTCCCAATGGACTTCCAGAATGATGGTGAATTTGTCGGCGGATGCATTGCCGGAGGCAGAAACTATTTCCATATCAATGCCAGCGGAGATGCTGAACCATGTGTATTCATCCATTTCTCCAATACAAACATCAGAGATCATACGATCTTAGAGATGCTGCAGTCCCCATTGTTCATGGCATATCATGAAGGACAGCCATTCAACAGAAATCATCTGAGACCATGTCCTATGCTGGAGAATCCTGAACAGCTGAAGGAAATGGTAGCTGCTACAGGAGCTCATCAGACGAATGAAGAGTCTCCGGAAGAAGTTGATCATCTGATTGCTAAGACGATCCCTTATGCAGAAAAGTGGAAGCCGGTCGCAGATCGTATCTGGGCGGAAGAAAAGCATAAGAAGCCTGCATATGAGAACTACACAGCAGAGAAGCGTGAACATGCAGATCTTGCTGGATTCAAGCATGCCGACGGAACAGAGCATATTGATACAGATGTCAATGCGCCGGAACAGGAAAATAATATTCAGTAATTTAGGCCGCTGCTGAACAGCGGTCTTTTCTTTTGCAATTCGGAAGGGAAACAATGCTTTTCCGGTGAATAGAAGGGTAGAGGGAAAAGGCCCTCATGGAGGAAAGCATATGTATGATCAGAATGCAGCAGAATTGATCGGCACCATCGCCGAAGCACCAAGATTTAAGAAGACGGAGAATACAAACAGATCAAAAATTGATTTTGTTCTGAAGATCCATCGTCTGCAGTCACCGAATTCCTATGATCGGATCTATGTGACAGCCTGGGAGGATCTGGCGGACCGCGTCAGGGAATCCTATGGACAGGGAGATCGTATTGCCGTGAAAGGAAAGATCAATGTCAGTTCCTATAAAGCCGGGGAACAGAACCGCTACTATACGCGGGTGATCGCAGATGAAGTAAGTATTCCCGCGGAGGAAAAAGGAAAAGGCTTTGGCTATGTCAAAGTTCCGGAAGAAAAGCCTGCGGAGCAGGATGCATGAGAAAGAAGCTGCACTTGGCAATGGCTCTTCTTCTGCTGCAGACAGGGATCGTTCCTGTCTATGGCGAAGAAGAGAAGCAGATGATCCATCTTTCTGTGCATGCAGAGGCAGATCCATCGATCCCATGTGCAGAAGCAGAATACGAGGTCTTTCAGGATGAACAGGCACTGCTTCCTGCGACAGATGAAAAAGGGGAAGCACTGATCCTGAAAACAGATGCGAAAGGCGAAGCACAGATGGAACTGCCATCGGCTTGCTTTCTGAAGATGAAGACAGCTGGAAAGGGATACTATATGGATCCGCAGGTCATAGCGGTAAAGAAAGAACTTTCCCTAGCCCAATGGCCGATCCGCTTTGCATACAAAGCCGGCGAACGTTCCGCTGCTATGCAGCTGAAGACGGAGGATGGCACCTTGCTTCCAAGCAGTCAGGCAGAGGCAGGCCAGCACTATACAGTCTATGAGGCTTCGCCAGACAGCTATCATGCAGCAGTGCCCCTTTCTTTGGATATCCCGCTCTATCATGAAACAGAAAAGGATCCGATCATCCTTGAAGCAGCAGAACAGGAATATGGCTGCGCCGATATCAGTTTTCTCGATGGAGAAACAGAGACCGTCGGGATTGGATATCAGATCTATCAGGATGCTGAATGTACGGTAAAAGCCGTCGAAGTGTGCGGCCGCGAAACAGAAGCAGTCAGTGAAATAAAAAAGAAGATGGTCTCATTGGCACCAGGAAATTACTTTCTGAAGATCCTTTCCATGCCCTCTGCGTATTGTCTTTCTTCCGATGCGCTTCCGTTTGCTGTAAAGGCCGGGGCAGATACGGCGGTGCAGGCTGCTTTGCGGAAAATGGCAGTGCATGTCCATGTCCTGGATATTTCATCAGGAAAAGAGATCCCGGCAGATATCAAATGCCGAGAAGAAGAACAGGTGCAGAAAGAAGAAAATTGGCAGAGGGAGAAGACCTACCAGATCCAAGCTGTGCCGAAAGATCCCGGATATTTTCAGCTTCAGATGCAGACAGCTGCTATTCCTGCGGATGCGGATGAGCCGCTGGACATTGTTTTCAAGGCCGTTCCTTTTGCCATCCATGTACAGGGATCTGACAGTGAGACCGGTACAGATGTTGCCATGAAGTATGAGATCCGCAATTCTGCCGGTGCCCTTTTATCGGAGGCACGGGCAGGTGAGACGGTGATCTTTCATGAAATATCCTGTCTGCCGGGATATGAGGCAGCCAGCGATCAGCAGCTTGTCATTCCGGCTTCTTCTGAGGTACCGCAGACGTATGAAATCTCCTTTCCGCATGTTCCATACACGCAGGTGAATATCCGCGGAACAATCGGTTCTTTGACCGCACTGTATACGGACGCATCCTGCACCTCCATTGCTTTGGATCGCCATGGTATGCCAGCCCAGGCTGTGCTCATGGAAAATGAAGCTGTATTGGAAATGCCGAATGGTATCTATTATGTCAAGCAGAACGCTGCTCCTGCTGGATATTTTCTGGATCCGGTACATCATACAGTACGGTGCCAGCGGACCGTCAGTCTGGATACAGAACTTGTCTTCACCAATCAGAAAGCTGGTTTTTCCATCACCAGCACCGTTCATGGAAGCGGCACTCCGGAGATCATTTACGATATCAAAGAGAATGGGCAGGTCATTGCTTCGCTCAGCAGTGCTTCCGGCGGTTGGATCAGCGAAGGGATCAATGCGGGGCATACATATGAAGTCTCTGTACAGCAGATCCAAGGACAGTATCTGTACCAGGACGAACAAAGCGCCGTGCTGGAACAGGGCGATGCGCTGCCTTCTTTGGAATTTACCTTTGACCCATACATTGATCTGATCCTGCACAGCGATGGCAAAAGCGCAGTCAAAGGAGCACTTTATCTAGATGCAGAACAGAATGAAAAAGCATTGGATATCTTTGGCAATCCATGTGAGATGCAGCTGTCTTCGCAGGGCGCCAGTGTCAAGCTTGCCCCAGGAACCTATTGGTTCATCAGTGAAGCAGTACCTCACTGCTATCGTACAAAAAAAGAGATCATCATTGCGGAAGGATCGCTCCAGCAGAATGTCCAGATCGATCCGGCATCGGTCAAGGCATCCATTGAGATCGACAATATCGGTGAAGGCAGCCATACCATGGAACTGCGTGATGAAGATGGCAATCTGATCAAGACATGGAAGGCAGACGAGGAAAACAAAGCAGTCGCTGCGGAAAAATTGGAAGCAGGGAAGAATTATTCTGTGAAGGATAAAGACTCGGGAGAGGAAACAGACTTTGCTATGCCGGAAGAAGAACCAGCAGAGAAGCCTGTTATCAAGGTGGAGACCAAGGAAAAGAAGGAAGATCAGATAGAGCAGAAAGAGGCGCCCCAGGTCCTTTGGCTGTTCGGCGGTGCAGCTGCGCTGATAGCAGCGGCCGGCGGCGGGCTGCTCATGCACCATAGAAATGAAAAAGGTTTCAAAGAATGAAAACAGTATCATTTACTCTTGACTAGTCGATCTGGAATGCTAGAATGAAAACATCAAGAAAGCGCTGATGGGAAAAAGTAGCTGGATCGTACTGATAAAGAGAACTTCCGTTTGATGAGAAGGAAGGACAGAAGGTACAGTGAAAACACATCCCGGAGCAGTTCATCTGAACACAGTAAGGTGAAACGGCGGTGCCCGTTACAGCACAAGAGTATGTTGGTACTCAATGAGACTGAAGACCGTGAGGCTTCAGTGAAATCAGGTGGAATCACGTCATAACAAGACGTCCCGATATGGGGCGCCTTTTTGTTTATTGCTGGAAGGAGAAAACGATGAACCAGATCAGAATACCGCAGGGAATGAGAGACTTGATCAGTGAAGAATGTGAAAAGAAAGAGGCATTGAAAACAAGAATTGAAAAGGTCTTTGCTTCGTATGGCTACCGGCCATTAAAGACGCCGGCGATCGAATACCTTGAAACCTATGCCAATGGCTACGGGGATATGGCAGATGAAGAAATGTATAAGTTCTTTGATCAGGAGGGAAGGACACTTGTGCTGCGGGCAGATATGACCGTTCCGATTGCCAGAATGTGTGCTTCAAAGTTCAGCAATGCGATGCCGCCTTTCCGCTTCCGCTATTGTTCGGATGTATTCAAGGTGCGCCATACTTTTGCGGGACAGCGCAGTGAAGTGACGGACTGCGGCATTGAACTGATCGGCTGCGACAGCCGTTCGGATCTGGAGGTCCTATGCACGGCCTTGGATACGATGCAGGCCATTGGTGCCAAAGAATATGTCTTGGAGATCGGCAACAGCGAATTCTTCCGCAATGCCTGCCATGCGACACACTTGTCAGAGGAGGCGGGCAGAAGACTTGCCCAGCTGATCGACCGCAAATCAATGGTCGAACTGCAGGAATACTTAAAGACACTTGAACTGGAAGAAAGATCAAGGAACTTCTTCCAGCAGCTGCCGATGCTTGGCGGCGGACAGGAAGCACTGCTTCAGGCAGAACAGATCAGCTTTACGGATTCTCTGAAGGATGAAGTGCAGACGCTGAAGGATCTGTATGCCGACTTGCAGTCGCTTGGCTATGGATCGCAGATCCGCTTCGATTTCGGCAAAGTGCCGCATCTGGATTATTATACCGGCATCATCTTTGAAGGCTATGTCGGCAATGTCGGAACATCGGTACTGAGCGGAGGCCGCTATGATTCACTGCTGAAGAAGTTCGGCCGCGATCTTCCAGCCTGCGGTTTCTCGGTAAAGCTGGATTCTCTGATCGATATCCTGCCGGAAGAAAAGACAGATATCACAAAGCTCTATTATGAAAGAGGAAAAGAAGCAGAAGCCTTAAAGCAGGCAAAGCAGCTCCGTCAAAAAGGTGCGGTAGAACTGGTGGAAAAAGTTCGGGAGGAAAAAGCATGAGCTTATCAATTGCTTTGACAAAAGGAAGACTGGAAGAGAAGACTGTAGCGATGCTGGAAAAGAGCGGCTATGGTGTTGAACGTCTGAAAGATAAAGGAAGAGCATTGATCTTTCCGGATACCAAGAAAGATATTCAGTACTTCCTGGCAAAGCCGAATGATGTCATCACGTATGTAGAACATGGCGTTGCCGATATAGGCATTGTCGGAAAAGATACTTTGATGGAAGGCGGCAAAGATTATTATGAACTGCTGGATATGAATACCGGGATCTGCCAGTTCATTCTGGCTGGATTGCCTGGGAACAATCCTTTGGAAAAAGTAGGACATATCAAGATCGGCACCAAATATCCCAATGTGACTGCCTCGTATTTCCATGCCAAGGGAATGGAACCGGAGATCATCAAGATCGATGGCTCTGTAGAATTGGGGCCGGTGCTGGGACTCTGCGATGGCATCGTTGATATCATGGAAACAGGAACGACGCTGAAAGAAAATGGACTTGTCGTATTTGATACCGTATGCCGGATCAGTGCCCGTGCAATTGTGAATAAGGTCAGCTTCAAGCTGAAGAAAGATGAGGTCAATGCTTTTCTGAATGATCTCAGAGAAAGTGAGAAATAAAATATGCTGAAAGAAATAAAAAAAGAAGATCAGAAGCAGCTGAGAGAATATCTCGATTCCCGTACTCAGGAGATCAATGCGGATGTATTGGTAAAAGTATCTGATATCCTGCATCGTGTACGGGAAGAAAAAGATGCGGCACTCAGAGAGTTTACGAAAAAATTCGATGTGGTCGATCTGCAGGATTTCCGCGTCAGTGAAGAGGAGATCAATGAAGCTGAAAAACAATGCGATCCTTTCTTCATGGAAGCCATGAGAAAAGCAGCAGCGAATATCCGTACATTCCATGAAGCACAGGTGCAGCATTCCTATCTACAGGAAAAAGAGATGGGCATCTACTTAGGACAGAGAGTCCTGCCGTTAGCTTCGGTAGGCATTTATGTGCCAGGCGGACGCGCACAGTATCCTTCATCTGTACTGATGAATGCGATCCCAGCTCATGTAGCAGGGGTCAAGCGGATCGTTATGGTCACGCCGCCGAACAAAGAAGGCGGGATCAATCCGAATATTGCTTTTGCGGCTCGCTTAGCAGGTGTTACCGAGATCTATAAAGTCGGCGGTGCGCAGGCCATCGGTGCTTTGGCATATGGCACAGAGTCGATCCCAGCGGTAGACAAGATCGTCGGCCCAGGCAATATCTATGTAGCTGCTGCGAAGAAGCTTGTTTACGGCAAAGTGGATATTGATATGATCGCCGGTCCTTCTGAGATCTTAGCTGTTGCGGATGAAGGTGCCGATCCATGCTATGTCGCTGCCGATCTGCTGTCCCAAGCGGAACATGACCCATTGGCTTCAGCCATTCTGCTGACCGATTCAAGAAAGCTTCTTGAAAAAGTCGATCAGGAACTGAAGAGACAGTCTGCCCTGCTGCCAAAGAGAGAGATCGTTGAACAGTCCCTGCAGAATTATGGCAAAGCGATCGTCTGTGATTCCATTTCGGAGTGCATTGCATTTGCCAATGCGATTGCCCCAGAGCACTTAGAGCTCTGCGTTAAAGATGCGATGAACTATTTAGGCGAAGCCGTCAATGCCGGATCGATCTTCTTAGGATACTACACATGCGAATCGATCGGTGATTACTTCGGCGGTACAAATCATGTCCTGCCGACCAGCGGAACGGCACGGTTCTCCAGTGCCCTTGGCGTGGATGCCTTTATCAAGAAATCATATTTCATGCACTATACCAAAGAAGCAGTGAATGCATATGGAAAGTATATTGTCTCCATGGCAAAGCAGGAAGGACTGCAGGGCCATGCACAGGCAGTGCTTGTGAGGATGGATGATGGCAAAGAAAATTGAAGCATACAGCGGCCAGAAACAGAGCGGCATTCTTCTGAATGCAAATGAAAGCTCAGAGAATCTGACGCCGGATATCATCCAGGAGATCATGCATGCCGTCGAGAATACTGCTTTCAATCGGTACCCTGATACAGAGCAGAAAGAACTGCGCCAGGCATACGCCAAAGCAATGGGACTGCAGACAGAACAGGTCTTAGCTGGCAATGGTTCCGATCAGATGCTTGGTCTATTGATCGGCATGTTCTTGGGCAAAGGAAAATCACTGTATACATATGATCCTGATTTTTCCATGTATGATTACTACGCTTCATCCTATGAAGCAGATGTTGAAAAATATACGCTCCCATATGATGGCTCTTTGAATATTGAAAGCTTTATCCAGCATGGCAGAGAGAAGAAAGTATCTCTGGTCATGTTCTCCAATCCGAACAATCCAACAGGAAACTGCCTCAGTATTGAACAGATCAGAAAGATCACTGCCGGCTTTGCCCCGACCCCCGTGGTCATCGATGAAGCATATTTTGAATTTTCAGATGAAACAAGTGCGCTCACACTGTTAGCAGATTATGATAATCTGTATGTAACAAGAACACTGTCAAAGGCATATGGCCTTGCCGGTGTCAGGCTTGGCTTTTTGATTTCTTCGGCTGCGAATATGGCACAGATCATTCCTTCTTCTGTTCCTTATGCACTGAATCGTATCTCCATGAAGATCGGTGCGATCGTACTGAGCCATGCGGATCAGATCCAGGAGAAGATTGCGGAAACAAAGAAACGCCGCAATGAGATGTATGCAAAAGTGAAAGAGTTCAGATCTATTCAGTTCTATCCAAGTCAGGCTAATTTCCTGCATGGATGCTGCGATCATAAAGAAGAACTGCTGGCAATGTTTGCCAAAGAAAATATCGCGATCCGCAATTATCAGGGAAAGAATACCTTCCGCATTACCATTGGCAATGCCGAAGAGAATGAAAAAGTATGGCAGGTACTGAAACAGTACGAGGAGGAATTCGCATGAGGACGGCAGAGATCGATCGGGAAACAAAGGAAACAAAGATCCATGTTTCATTGGACCTGGACGGCAATGGAAAGACAGATATCGATACCGGTATTGGGTTTTTGGATCACATGCTGGAACTGATGGCTTTTCATGGCAGATTCGATCTGTCCATCAAGGCCAAAGGCGACTTGGATGTAGATGATCATCATACGGTAGAGGACTGCGGCATTGCTTTGGGAACGGCGGTCAAAGAAGCACTTGGCGATCGCGTTGGCATTGCCCGCTATGGCAGCTTTACGCTGCCGATGGATGAAGCTTTGGCCAGTGTAACTTTGGACATCAGCGGACGGCCGTATCTGGTCTTCAATGTAAAGTTCACCCGGGAACAATTGGGCATGCTGTCGACCGAGATGATCGAAGAATTCTTCCGTGCCTTTGCCGTGAACAGCGGTATTACGCTGCATATCAATCTGCACTATGGCGAAAATGATCATCATAAAGCAGAAGCAGTTTTTAAAGCATTCGGACATGCCTTAGCAGAGGCAGTGAAGATCATCGGAAATGAACTGCCGACCACAAAAGGATATCTGGAATGATCGGCATCATTGATTACGGTATGGGAAATCTTGCCAGTGTATCCAATGCCCTGCATCAGATCCAGCAGAAATGCTGTATTTCCAGTGATCCGCAGATCCTGAAAGACTGCGATCGGCTGATCCTGCCTGGCGTTGGTGCGTTCGGGGACTGTATGGCAAATCTGCAGCAGCGGCATTTGGATTCCTTCATACTTGATCAGGCAGCGCAGGCAAAGCCATTGCTTGGCATCTGTCTTGGCATGCAGATGCTGTTTGAAGAAAGCGAAGAAAAAGGGAAGACAAAAGGACTTGGCCTTCTGAAGGGAAACGTCGTGATGATCGATGACCCGGAGGTACCGATTCCTGAGATCGGCTGGAATGATCTGATATGGAACCATGGCTCTGCTTTGGCGAAAGAACTGCCGGAGAAGACTTATGTATACTATGTGCATTCTTATTATGCCAAAGCACATGATGGAGACCTGCTTGCATACTCAATGTATGGCAATGTCAGAGTGGCAGGCATTGTGCAGAAGGAGCATGTCATGGGAACACAGTTCCATCCGGAAAAGAGCGGCCGGGACGGCTTGTGCATCTTAAAGTATTTTGCGGAGGAATTCCAATGATCATACTTCCGGCAATTGATATTATGCAAGGCAGGCCAGTGCGCCTGTATCAGGGAGATTATGCCAAGAAAGAAACGGTCGCAGATTCCGTCCTGGATACAGCTCAGAAGTTTGCGGAGGAAGGTGCTGACTATCTTCACATGGTAGATCTCGACGGAGCGAAAAGCGGACGCAAAGAAAATGCCGAAATTATCATTGAGACGGTACAGAAGATTGGTATGCCGACAGAGATTGGCGGCGGGATCCGCACCATGGAAGATATTTCCTACTATTTGGATCAGGGCGTGGATCGCGTGATCTTAGGTACGGCTGCGATCAATGATGAAGCTCTTTTAAAGAATGCCTTGGAGCGGTATGGCAGTCATATTGCCGTAGGCATGGATTGCCGTGATGGCTATGCGATGGGCCAGGGCTGGCTCAGCCGGAGCAGTCTGTATTATCTGGATTTTGCCAAGCATTTAGAACAGATGGGCGTCGGCACTGTCATCTTTACTGATATTTCTAAAGACGGCACGCTGCAGGGACCGAATCTGGCGATGCTGAAAGAACTGCAGAAGACGGTATCGATGCAGATCATCGCTTCCGGCGGCATCCGCGATCTGAAGAATGTTCAGGATCTTGCGGATCTAGGTCTGTATGGGGCAATTACCGGCAAGGCAATGTATGCCGGCACACTTGATCTGAAACAGGCAATTGCTGCGGGGAAGGAGAAAACATGCTGACAAAAAGAATTATTCCCTGTCTGGATGTAAAAAATGGAAAAGTCGTAAAGGGCATCAACTTCATCGGTCTGAAGCAGGTTGGCGAACCCGTTGAACTGGCCGAAAAATATGAAGCACAGGGAGCGGATGAATTGGTCTTTCTGGATATTACAGCGACCAGTGACGGCCGCAATACAATGATCAAAACAGTGGAAGAGATTGCCAGGCATATTTTTATTCCTTTTACAGTAGGCGGCGGTATCCGCTCGGCTGAAGATGTACGAAAGCTTCTGCGGGCGGGGGCAGATAAATGCTCACTGAACAGTGCTGCTGTGAATGATCCGGATCTGATTGCAGAGTGCGCAGAACAGTTCGGCAATCAATGTGTTGTCTTAGCAGTTGATGGCAGAATGAGAATGGATCGCAGCGGCTGGAATACCGTGATCAACGGCGGCCGCATTGATACAGGCATTGATGCTTTGACATGGATCAAAGATGGAGTCAGAAAAGGCGCTGGTGAGATCCTGCTGACTTCGATGGATGCGGATGGCACAAAGAAGGGATATGATATACCCTTTCTGCAGGCCGTAAAGAACGAAGTCAATGTTCCGGTGATTGCTTCCGGCGGATGCGGATCTTTAGAAGACTTCTATGAAGTATTTGCCAAACATGCTGCAGATGCAGCATTGGCAGCTTCTTTATTTCATTATGATGAACTGACCGTTGGCGAAGTAAAAGCATATCTTCATGAGAAAGGGATTCCGGTGCGCTTATGATCAAAATTGATTTTGCTAAAGGGAATGGCTTGGTCCCCTGCATCGTGCAGGATGAAAAAGATCAGGTACTGATGCTTGCATATATGAATGAAGAAAGCCTGCGCAGAACGCAGGAGACTGGCTATGCGACCTATTGGTCGCGCAGCCGCAGGGAACTTTGGGTCAAGGGAGAAACATCCGGTCATTACCAGCATGTACTGTCGATCAAAGTCGACTGTGATGAAGATACACTGCTGATCAAAGTGAAGCAGGATGGAGCAGCATGCCATACTGGGCATTACAGCTGCTTCTATCGGACATTGGAAGGAGAAGAAACAGATGAATGAATTAGAAAAGCAATACGCAAGTGCATTGGAAAGAAAGCAGAATCCTGAAGAAGGAAGCTATACGACATATCTTTACAATAAGGGATTGGAAAAGATCCTGAAGAAGGTCGGTGAAGAAAGTTCAGAAGTCATCATTGCCGCCTTGTCGCAATCCAATGAGGATCTGGTCGGTGAGATCAACGATCTGGCATATCATGTAATTGTTCTGATGGTTGAAAAGGGAATTACTTTGGAAGATGTAGAAGCAGAGATGAAGAGAAGAGCAGAAAAGCAGCATAATCTGAAAGCAGAAAGAAAAACAATCGAAAATTATTAAAAAGACTTGATATTCAAAGTTAGTGAAACAGTAAAATGAAATGGCAGTGATGTTTCATTAAACCTGAAGAAAGAGGAGCACAATTAAGGATTGAAAAGATCTTTGTGCTCTTTTTTGATGAAAATATGCT
>JAKVKC010000010.1 GCA_022486705.1 Solobacterium sp.
GTGCTTCTTTTTTTTACCCTTGATCAGAAAAAGATAAAAAAAAGAAACCGCATTTCTGCGGCTTCTCTGTGTCTTCTACCTGTTGTAGTATTCGACGATGAGCTGTTCGTTGACTTCCTGATTGAGTTCAGATCTTTCAGGGATTCTGACGTAAGTTCCTTTTTTGTTCTCTTTATCGACAGTAACGAATGCAGGAGCTGAGATGTTGCTCTCAAGAGATTCGTTGACAACTGTCATATTGCGAGAATTCTCGCGAAGTGAAATTGTATCGCCTGCCTTGATCAGTGCGGATGGGATATCCATCTTCTTGCCATTGACTTCGATATGTCCATGGTTGACTAACTGTCTGGCAGCTTTGCGGGTTCTTGCGAAGCCCATTCTGTAGACGAGGTTGTCCAGTCTGCTTTCCAGCAGAACTAAGAAGTTAACACCTGCCATGCCTTCCATCTTGGAAGCCTTCTGGAACAGGTTGGCGAACTGTCTCTCGTTCAGTCCGTACATGTTGCGCACTCTCTGCTTCTCACGAAGCTGAAGTCCGTAACCGCTTAATTTGATGCGCTTGGTTGGGCCATGCTGGCCTGGGGCATAAGTTCTTTTCTTAAGCTCTTCACCAGTCTCTAAGATGGAGAAGCTCAAGCGTCTGGATTTTTTCCAGACTGGTCCTGTGTAACGTGCCATGTTTTGTTTCCTCCTATTTAATGGCTGAGAAACAACAACAGGTACAGATCATCAATGCAGGGTGTTGCTATGGAGATATTTCACTGATTGCAGCTCAGCTACTTTGTCTGCAGTATAACTGTTAGCAACGCCAATGTGCATGACTCTGCATGCTGCTATCATTTGACGCAACGTTGATATTAACAGAACGAAAAAGCAATGTCAATCAAGGGATAAGTAAGAGTACAGAAATTTCACAAACTGTGGTACTATAATGAATGAAATGAAGGGAAGATGACACTATGAATAAATTCCTGAGTTACCTGTCCGACAGCAAAGTCGTGATCGCAATTATTATTATTGTTGTAGTTCTTACAATCTGGCTGATCGTGACCAGGATCAATACAAAGAGGTACAGAACGGATCTGGAAAAACTGGAGACGAAATATAACGAGATCAAAAAGGTTCCGCTTTCTTTTAAGATGAATAAGGCGGTAGCGATTTCTCGCGTTGATCAGGAGACTATAGATAAGGTTGAAAAAGCAAAGACGGATTTTTCCAAGACAGAGACAGATATGTCTGCTATTTCGGAACATCTTGCGGAAGCAGAAGATTTTATCATTGCCGGGAAACTGAGAAAAGCGGATGGCTTGATCGGCAGTCTGGAACAGGAGATCGCAGATGCACATCGTGAAGTGAAATCCTTGGATATTCTGCTGGATGATATTCTGGCTAAAGAAACGGCTCAGCGTCAGGAAGTCACGACCTTGAAGAATCGTTTCCGCGCTCTGAAGTCGCAGGCACAGGAGAATGCTTCGCGTCTGTCCTTCAACTGGAGCACAGTTGAGCAGAAGATCAATGATACAGAAAAGATGTTCACTACATTTGAAGAGTGGATGTTCTCTTCGGATTTTGATAAGGCAAATGCAGAATTGGAAACGATCCGCACTTCAATGAGCGAACTTGAAAAGATGGTCGATACCATGCCTGGTCTGCTGGAAGATGCGCGCGGCGTCATTCCAAGCATGGCTGAAACACTGCATCATGACTATCAGCATCATAAGAATCGCGGTGTCTATCTGAAGCATCTGGAGATTGAAAAGAATCTGGCTGCTTTATCAGCTTCTCTGAAAGAGGACCTGATCAAGCTCAAAGCGGGCAGACAGGATGGCGTTGGGGAGCATCTGGATGATTATAAGATGCGCTTAACGCAGATGGATGAAGCGGTGAAAAAGGAAGGTACAGCATACGATGAGATGCGTACCCTGACCAAAGAAACAGAAACCTTGGCCAATGAAGTCAATCAGACAGAAAGCTATCTGCGGGCAAATGCAGATTCTTCAGCCAGTCAGTTCGGCCTGCATGAAATGGAAGAAGTACTGCAGAAGAATGCGGCACTTCTGGATCATCTCAATGCATCGCGTCCGGAAACAATGGCACAGGCAAAGAGCTATGCCGTTCCAGCCAGCGAAGTCGTCATTTCTCTGAAGCAGCTGCTGCAGGGATATACCGATATCAATGAAGAACTGAAGCAGCAGAGAGCACAGATGGATGCAGCGAACAATGATGTCGATCGGGCGAAGAAGCAGCTGGTCAAACTGCAGATCATTATGAACTCGATGCAGGTGAAGATCCGCCGCTATAAGCTTCCGAATATTTCTACAACATATCAGGATGATATGGATAAGGCCAATACCTATATTCATCATTTGGAAGGTCTTCTGAAAGAAACGCCGATCAGCATTCAGCTGCTGAATTCGACGCTCCAGGAAGCATTGGATTTCATCTATAAACTGTACAACAATGTCAACAATGTTGTCGGTACAGTTGTAATGGTAGAGAATACGATCGTCTTCGGCAATCGCTACCGTTCTACTTATGAAGATATTGACAGTGAATTGACAAGAAGTGAATTATGCTTCCGCAATGGCGAATATACACAGGCTCTGCAGATCGCTATTTCAACGATGGAGAAGATCCATCCAGGAAACTATGAATCGATTGTCAGGGAGAATGCAAAGAGTGCAGCGTAGGATCTATTTTGACAATTCCAGTACGACCAAGATCCATCCGGAAGTACTGAAAAGCTATGAAAGACTTCTTGAAACATATTATGTCAACAGTGAGTCTCTGTATGATGAAGGAAGCGAGATCAGTTTAATGATGGAAAAAGCTCGGGGAGCGATCGCCGGGCTTTTAGGAGTTCAGAGCTCCGATATTATATTCACCAGCGGATCCTCAGAAGCGAACAGTTCAGCCATCAAGGGCTGTGCACTTGCCCAGCGGGAGAAGAAGCACATTATTACCACCAATGTTGAGCACAGCTCGATCCTGAATGCATGTCAGCAGCTGGAACAGCACTTTGGCTACCATATTACATATCTGCCGGTGGATGCTTCAGGAAAGATCCGGATCGCAGATCTGAAGAAGGCTCTGGATGAAGATACATCGGTGGTATCGATCATGTATGTCAACAATGAGAGCGGGGCAGTCAATCCGATCTCTGAGATCGCAGAGATCGTAAAAAAACAAAGCCATGCATATTTCCATGTTGATCTGACGCAGTCTATTGGCAAAGTGCCATTGGATCTGCATAATGTTGATATGGCATCGCTCTCTGCCCATAAGCTGGAAGGACTGAAGGGATCCGGCATCTTTATGAAGAAGTCCTTTGTTCCCTTTCTTCCGCTGATCAATGGCGGAGAACAGGAATATGGTATCCGCGGGGGAACAGCAAATGCCTGTGCCGATATGGTCTTTGCGAAGACACTGCGCCTGGCACTGGAAAATGGTCAGAAGTATCATGATCAGATCAAAGCACTGAAGGATCAATTGGTCGCAGGACTTCTTGCCATTCCGGGGGTCGAGATCAACAGTCCGGCAGATGCCGTTGTATCAACGGTGAACTGGTCCTATGAAAAGATCCCCAGTGAAGTTATGCAGAATGCATTGAATGCCAAAGGCTTTATGGTCAGCGCCAGAAGCACATGTGCTTCTAAGAGCGATGATCCAAGCTATGTATTGACGGCTATGGGTTTTTCAAGCAGAAGAGCCAGTTCCTGTATCCGCATTTCACTTTCATATCACAATACAGCAGAGGAGATCTCTCTCTTCCTGCAGTCACTAAAGGAGATAGTTGCCCACTATGGTTAAATATGACACTGTGCTGATCCGCTATGGCGAACTCACGACCAAAGGAAAGAACCGCAAAGATTTTATTACACGCTTATTTAAAAATGTGAAGTATGCGCTGCGTGCATATGATGATCTTGTATATACAAAGACATACGATCGCATCTATGTCAAACTGACAGATCAGGATCCGCAGGAGATTGCTGAAAAACTGAAGAAAGTATTCGGCATATCTTCTTTTTCCTTCACTGAAAAAGTATCAAATAATATTGAGACGCTGAAGGAAAGATGTCTTCAGATTGCGCAGGATACCGATAAAAAGACCTTTAAAATGATGACTAAGCGTCATGATAAGTCTTATCCGATGCATTCGGATGAGGTCAATCGCATGATTGCCGGTGAGATCCTGGAACATACGGATCTGAAAGTTGATGTGCATCAGCCTGAACTGATGATCCGCATTGAGATCCATGCAGAGAGTGCTTATATTACTTCTGATAAGATCCCTGGCGCCGGAGGATATCCGGCTGGTATCAACGGCAAGGTGCTGCTGATGCTGTCGGGAGGAATTGATTCACCAGTTGCGGCCTATCAATTGATGAAGAGAGGATTGAAAGTTGAAGCAGTCCACTTTGCTTCACCGCCGTATACAAGCGACAATGCCAAGAAAAAGGTGCTGGCATTGGCTGGCATGGTATCAGAGTATCAGGGGCATATGAAGGTGCATATCATCAATTTTACAGACCTTCAGCTGCAGATCTACAAGACTGCCGGCGATCCGTATGCCATTACGATCATGCGCCGTATGATGTTCCGTGAGGCTGAACAGATTGCTTTGAAGAATGACTGTTTGGCCCTTGCAACAGGTGAATCCGTCGGTCAGGTCGCTTCACAGACATTGGCTTCCATGAATGTCATAAATCAGGTCACTGTGATGCCGGTGCTCCGTCCGCTGGTATGCTATGATAAAGTTGAAATTATTGATCTGGCCAGAAAGATCGGCACATATGAAACATCCATCCTGCCATTTGAGGACTGCTGTACGATCTTTGATCCAAAGAATCCGGTAACACATCCAACACTGAGAAAGTGCGAATACTATGAAGCAAAGTTTGATTATGCTTCCTTTATTCAGAAAGCAGTGGATGAAGAAGAAACAGCGGTTGTCGAACCGGCTGAAAATGAGGAAGATTTCCTCTGAGGAGACAGCATATGGCAAAGCATGATGCAAAAGTATCAGAGAATTTTCAAAAGAATACAGGCGATCTTGATAAGATGAGCGAACAGGATCTTCTGGATCGTCTGAACGAGACCATTGTTGAAGTAGAAACAAATGATGGTTATAACACCAAAGAAAAGCTGAAGATCTATGCTTTGATCACATCGCTGAGCAATTCTTCCGAAAAGGATCGGAAAAAATTTGCCCAGAAGATCTATAAAGCACTGCGCTGATCCAGAAGGGATCATGCAGTTTGCCGCTGTTTGAGCAATTTAATCGTTGACGGAATGGATTAATCCATGTAAGATAGTCATGTTATCAGCCCTCTTGTGAGGTCTCGTAACCGCTCAGAAAAGGTCTAAGACAGAAATGTCACCTTCATGGCGCGTCTTTAAGATAATGACAGGAGGTGTATTAAATTGTACGCAGTTATCGAAACAGGCGGTAAGCAGCTCAAGGTTGAAGCTGGCCAGGAAATCTACGTTGAAAAGCTCGACGCAGAGGCTGGAGATGAAGTAGTATTTGACAAGGTTTGTTTGATTTCCAACGAAGGAACAAAGATCGGAACACCATATGTAGATGGTGCCAAGGTCACAGCCAAAGTTGAAAAGCAGGGCAAGGAAAAGAAGATCAGGATCTTCATGTACAAGCCAAAGAAAGGCTCTACTCATCACAGACAGGGTCATCGTCAGCCATATACAAAGCTGACTATTGTCGCAATCGAGGGTTAATCATGATTCATATTGCCGTAAATGAAAGCTGTCATCAGATTGTTGATCTGGAGATCAAGGGCCATGCTGGCTCGGATGTCTATGGACATGATCTTGTGTGTGCTGTCGTGAGCGGTATTGGTACAGGGCTGTGCAATGCATTGGATGAGCTGTGCGGAGTGAAAGATATTGCCGTTGAAGAAGGGCATATATCCATTCATATCCAGCACCCGAGCGAGAGAACAGAATTGATTCTTCGTACGGGACTGATCCAGCTGCAGACAGCTATGGAAGCAAATCGAAAGTTTATCATAATAAAGATATCGGAGGTGTAATACGATGAAATTCACACTGAATATGCAGCTGTTCGCATCCAAAAAGGGTGTATCTTCTACCAAGAACGGACGTGATTCCGCAGGACGCAGACTTGGCGCCAAGAAGGCTGACGGAGAATTCACAAACTGTGGTTCTATTATCTATCGTCAGAGAGGCACTAGGATCCTCGCTGGTAAGAATGTAAAGCGCGGCGGCGATGATACTCTGTTTGCTACAGCAGCAGGGATTGTCAAGTATGAGCGTGTCGGCAAGGATAAGAAACAGGTCTCTGTTTATCCTGAAGAAGCTTAAGCAACGCATGAAGAACTGCTCCTGACACGTCAGGAGCGTTTTTTTACTCATAGGAAAGGAGAATATTTCTATGATCGATCTTGTAAAAATACATGTAAAAGCAGGGGATGGGGGACGCGGCTGTGTCGCTTGGCGGCGTGAAAAGTATTATCCCAATGGAGGACCTGCAGGCGGCGACGGCGGCAATGGCGGCGATATCTGGTTCGCTGTCGATACAAATGAAATGACTTTGGCGAAACTGAAGTTCACGCACAGTGTAAAAGCAGGCAATGGTGCTCCTGGCCTGATCAAAAAGATGCATGGCAAGTCAGGGGATGATATTGTGATCCCCGTACCGCTGGGAACGATGATCCGCAATGCGGGCAGCGGCGATCTTTTGGCCGATCTGACGAAGCCAGGTCAGAAAGTAATGATTGCTCAAGGCGGCAAAGGCGGTCTTGGCAATTATCATTTTGCGACTGCCAGAAATGATGCGCCGGAATATGCGCAGCCAGGCGAGGTCGGTGAATCATTGGATCTGCAGATCGAACTGAGACTGCTGGCAGATGCGGGACTGATTGGTTTCCCATCTGTTGGCAAGAGCACTTTCCTGTCCATTGTGACCAGTGCAAAACCAGAGATTGCTGCCTATCCTTTTACGACCCTGGAACCAAATATTGGAGTTGTTGATCTGCCTGATGGCAGAGGGTTTGTTCTGGCAGATATGCCGGGACTGATTGAAGGAGCAGGCGAAGGCAAAGGATTGGGGCATGAATTTCTGCGCCATATCAGAAGATGCCGGGTACTGATCCATATCATTGATATGTCGGGAGCAGAGCGCAGTCCAATCGAAGACTATGAGATCATCAATCATGAACTGGCTACGTATGACGGTGAACTTGATCAGAAGCCGCAGATCGTTGTAGCGAATAAAATGGATGATGAATACAGTGCACTTCATTTGGAAGAATTTAAAAAGAAATATCCTTCACTGAAGGTATATGAGATATCTGCCCTGCAGAAAAAGGGACTGGATGCAGTCCTGTATGCAGCAATGGCAGAAATTGAAGAAGCGAAGAAGAAGGATGAAGAGAACAAGGCACCGCAGGAAGAGACAGTGATCTATCGCTATCAGCCGAAGCGTCCGGATTTCTATATTGAAAAAGATGCACCGAACAGATGGAAAGTCGTATCGCAGAAGGTAGATCATCTGAGCGATCAGTATGATCTGTCAATTGAGGAGCAGGCATTCCAATTTGCGGAAGCACTTGATAAAATGGGAGTTGACGATGCCCTGCGTGCAGCAGGCGCAAAGAATGGCGACCAAGTTATTGTGAACAACCATATTCTTGATTTCAAGGATTAGGAAGGAAGATCATGATTGCATTTATCCGCGGTACGATCGCATCTTACGGAACAGACTGGATCGTTGTAGATCATGAGGGGATGGGCTGGCAGATGGCCTATCCGCATACGGATGAAGTCCATCTCCATGAAGAGATCATGGTCTTTACCTATATGCATTTTTCGGAGAATGAAGTCAGTCTCTTCGGCTTTGCATCCCAAGAAGAAAAAGATCTTTTCATGCGGCTGATCTCGGTCAAAGGATTGGGACCGAAAACAGCAATGAACATGCTCAGCAAAGCGGGGACACAGAAAGTGATCCAGGCTATTGAGACAGGCGATGTGGCAAGCCTGAAGAAGATGCCTGGCATCGGGGCGAAGAGTGCTTCGCAGATCGTTCTTGATCTGAAAGGAAAGCTTGTTCCGGTGGAAATGAAAGATCATAAAAATGATGAAAAGCAATACCCAGATGAGATCAATGATGCGGTAGAAGGACTGAAGGGATTGGGATATAAGCCCTCTGAACTTGGTACAGCCATCAATGAGATGATGGCAAAGCCTGGTCTTTCGGCCAAAGAATATCTGCAGATGGGACTGCGCGTGATGGCTCGGGGAAGGATGGGAAAGTAAATGGAAGAGAATCAGGATCTGCTGTCTGCTCTGCCGGCAGCGGGCGATGATGAAGAAACGATCCGTCCTAAGACACTGAATGACTATGTCGGTCAGGATTCTCTGAAGGAGAATCTGAAAATCTATATTCAGGCTGCTCTGCAGAGAAATGAACCATTGGATCATATACTGCTCTACGGCCCTCCCGGTCTTGGCAAAACAACACTGGCATATATTCTGGCTAATGAAATGCATGCAAATGTCAAAGTTGCATCGGGACCTTCAATCACCAAGACGGGTGATCTTGCCTCGATCCTGTCGGTATTGGAACCAGGAGATGTCCTGTTCATTGATGAGATCCATCGGCTGCCGAAAGCAGTGGAAGAAGTCCTGTATCCAGCTATGGAAGATTTCGAACTGGATGTCATGGTCGGCGGCGACAATGGCAGCGGCGGCAGAAATGTACGCTTGGATCTGCCTCCGTTCACGCTGGTCGGAGCTACGACAAGGGCGGGCGATCTGAGCGCACCTCTGCGCGATCGTTTCGGCATTGTATCAAAATTGGAATACTATACGCAGGAGCAGCTGGCTTCGATCGTTGAAAGAACGGCAAGAGTGCTGAATGTTTCTATTGAACCGGATGCTATTATTGAAATATCAAAACGTTCCCGCGGGACACCGCGGATCGCCAACCGCTTATTAAGAAGAATTCGTGATTTTGCCCAGGTACTGAATGACGGTGTGATCTCAAAAGAGATTGCAGATCAGTCGCTCAATCGGCTGCAGGTCGATGAATTGGGCTTGGATGAAGTTGATATCCGCTATCTGATGGGGATCATTGAACGTTTCCATGGCGGACCGGTAGGACTGGAAGCTTTAGCCAACAGCATCTCCGAAGAAACAACAACGCTGGAAGATGTCTATGAACCATATCTGATCCAGATCGGTTTTATCAATCGCACTGCCCGCGGCAGAGTTGCTACAGAAAAGGCATATGAACATTTGAAGATCATACGCCCGGATACTTTGTTCTAGACTTTTGCGGCGATGCGTTTCTGTATAGAAGAAGCATACATTGAAGTGGGATCCTTAGCGGAGCACCACTTTTTTGCATCTTCATAGCTGAAGACAAGAGGCTGTCTTGGATGGATTTCAGTCTGCGGATGGCCCGCTTTTTCCGTCACAATGGCAAAATGCCAAAGACCATTCTCACATCGCGCAATGCCAGCTAAGTAGATCGTTTCATTATCGGATGTGAACTCATATTTCTGATGAGCTGCCGTCCATTCAAAATAAGAAGAAGCAGGGATTGCACAGAACGAAACACCCTGGAAGAAAGAAGACTGCATCAAAGATTCGCACCGGGCATTGATCACCAGCTTATCTTTCATAGCCAGTCCCCACTGCATCACTTTGATCCGCATGGCCTTCTTTTCGGTATCATAGATGCCCGCAAATGCTTTCTGTCCAGGAAACACTTCAAACAATGAGATCTCCGCAAAAGATTTTTCACTGAACTGTTCTTTTGCCTGATCGATCATTGCTTTCAGATGCGCATTTTTCTGATCATAAAATATATATCTTCCGCACATACAGATATTGTAGATGAAGTGGTTGCTGAAGAAAAGAATGTGTTTTAAAATACTGCTATGGCTGTCAACAGAGAAACAAAAAGACTGAGAAAGGCAAAGCTGCGCTATTTCATCGCTGGCGTATGTGCATATGTGATCGTTTATGTGATCTGTATTCTGCTCTTGATGATGGTGCAGATGATCGTGACGATTCCGCCGTATCTGGAATTGATATTGATCTGTTCCTTCTTCGGGATTGCGGCATGGGCGGTGAAAAGAATTGTCAGGATCCATTGGATCATGAATTGGGTCAGACCGTAATTGTAATTGAGAACATTTCTGCTATGATAGTAGTGCTGAGATCGGAAGCAGTAGTTTCATATCTTCAATAAAGGGAACCTGGAAAAGTGAGAACAGGGATTGAAGGAGAAATGAAGTCGTCCGTGAGCTTCTTCTTTGAACTGAAGTAAAAGAAGACGGATATGCACGTTACGCATTTGAGAAGCAAGCAAGGTGGTACCACGTTGATGACGTCCTATGCATGGGCGTTTTTTTATTTGCCCAAAGGAGAGGAAAGATGGAAAAGAATCTAGCACAGAAGTATGACCACAAGGCAGTGGAACAAGGAAGATATGAAGGATGGATCAGACAGGGGTATTTTACAGCCGGAGATAAATCCAAGGATCCATTTACAGTTGTGATCCCGCCGCCGAATGTGACCGGCATTCTTCATATAGGTCATGCTTGGGACAATACGCTGCAGGACATTATCTGCCGCTATAAAAGAATGCAGGGATATGATGCACTGTTCCTGCCTGGTATGGATCATGCCGGCATTGCAACGCAGGCAAAAGTTGATGCACGTTTAAAGAGCGAAGGCATTTCACGCTATGATCTGGGAAGAGAAAAGTTCCTGGAGAGAGCCTGGGATTGGAAAGCGGAATATGCTGCAACCATCCGCAGGCAATGGGAAAAGCTTGGCAACTCTTTAGATTACAGCCGTGAAAGATTTACTATGGACGAAGGCATGAATAAAGCAGTGCGCCATGTTTTTGTGACACTTTATAATGAAGGCCTGATCTATCGCGGATGGCGGATCATCAACTGGGATCCGGAAGCACGCACAGCACTTTCAAATATAGAAGTCTATTATCAGGAAGATGCTGGAAAAATGTATTACATGAAGTACCATACAGTGGAAGATAATGAACAGTTCGTCGTCGCTACGACCCGTCCGGAAACAATGTTCGGCGATGTATGTGTCGTGGTCAATCCAAAAGATGAACGTACAAAGCATATGATCGGGAAGCATTGCATCAATCCGGCAAATGGAGAAGAACTGCCGATCATCGGTGATGAATATATCGATATGGATTTTGGTACGGCAATCATGAAATGTACGCCGGCACATGATCCTAACGATTTTGCAATTGCGGAAAGACATGGACTGAAAAAGCCGATCTGCATGAATCCGGATGGTACCATGAATGAGATCTGCGGAAAATATCAGGGCATGGATCGCTATGCCGCCAGAGATGCGGTGATCGAACAGATCAGACAGGATGGGAACCTGGATCATATTGAAGACATTACCCATCAGGTCGGCCATTCTGAAAGAACACACTGCGTTGTTGAACCGTATCTTTCACAGCAGTGGTTCGTCAAGATGAAGCCATTGGCAGATGATGTGCTGAAGAATCAAAAAGATCCAGATCAGAAGATCAACTTCTATCCAGAACGCTTTGAGAAAACGTTTGATCAATGGCTGGAGAATATTGAGGACTGGTGCATTTCCCGTCAGCTCTGGTGGGGACATCGGATCCCAGCCTGGTACAATAAGAAAACAGGTGAAACATATGTCGGTGAGACCGATCCGAAAGATCCGGAGAACTGGACACAGGATGAAGATGTCCTGGATACATGGTTCTCTTCAGCTCTATGGCCATTTGCGACATTGGGCTGGCCAGAGAATACGGCGGATTTCCAAAGATACTACCCAACATCGACGCTGGTCACGGGATACGACATTATCTTCTTCTGGGTTGCCCGCATGGCTTTCCAAGCCCGTCATTTTACGAACAGCAGACCATTCAAGGATTGTCTGATCCATGGCCTGATCCGTGATTCGCAAGGACGGAAGATGTCAAAGTCCTTAGGCAATGGCATTGATCCGATGCTGGTCATTGATAAGTATGGTGTAGATGCCCTGCGTTTCTTCCTGACGACCAATTCTACCCCGGGACAGGATATGCGCTATATTCCGGAAAAGGTCGAATCGTCATGGAACTTTATCAATAAGCTTTGGAATGCTTCACGCTTTGTCATCATGAATCTGGAAGAGGGAATGAGCGAGAAAGATGTGGATCTGACGAATCTTTCCAAAGCAGATGCATGGATCATCAACAAGCTGAATGAGACGATAGATCATGTTACACCGAATATGGAAAAGTATGAGTTTGCTTTAGTCGGCAATGAACTGTATTCGTTTGTGTGGGATGATTTCTGCAGCTGGTATGTTGAAATGAGCAAATCGGAACTGAATGGTGAAGATGCACAGGCCAGAAAGGCAGCGCAGTCGGTCCTCTATACTGTACTGAATGCCATTGTCAGACTGCTGCATCCGTTCATGCCGTTTGTTACAGATGAGATCTATCTGGCGATGCCGCATCGGTATGCATCCACCTGCCAGGAGACCTGGCCAGAGCATATTCAGATCGAAGCAGATCTGGATCATGGCATGGACCGTCTGATCTCGGCTATTTCTAAGATCCGTGAAGTCAAGAATATCAATGATCTGAAGCCGAATGCACCGCTGCATGTGATGCTGAAGGATCTGGATGGAAACATTCTGCCGGTAGAAGAAGATCTGTCGGCGATGATGCAGAAAATGGCTAAAGCCGAATGGCTGGATACTTTGGACGGCGATCTTACTGTAGAGACGATCCAGGATGGCTCGCTGTATATACCAAGCAATGAACTGAGCGATCCGGAAGAAGAAAAGAAAAAGCTGCAGGCCGAGAAGGAAAGACTGGAAAAAGAACTTGCCCGTTCAAAGGGAATCCTGTCAAATGAGAAGTTCTTGGCAAAAGCACCGGCGGAGAAAGTTGATGCAGAAAAAGAAAAACAGGCAGCTTATGAGAAACAATATCAGGTAATTGTCGATCGCCTGACAGTGTTGAACAAATAATAAATATGATATAATCTTTGCAGATCAAATCTGTGAAGATTTTTCATATCTGAAAAGGAGAATGTTCATGAGCGAAGAAAAGAAAAACAATCATACACTGCTGAAAGTGCTGGGCGTTACTGCAGCTGCAGGAGCGGCTGCTTATGCTGGCTTTGGCTATGCTGTGTTCCGGAATGCATTTGATTTGCAGCACAGTGATTTTTACACAAAAAAGAATACGTACAAGAGAATTGAAGGAGACAATGGCGAAAAGAATGAATGGTTCGCACACAGTGTCAAAGATGATGACTTCTTGGATTCTTATGATGGGCTGAAGCTTCATGCACTGCGCCTGACCAATCATCCGGAGGATCATAAGTGGATCATTCTTGCTCATGGCATTGGAACGTATTCCGGCAGTATGCTGAATTATCTTTATGAAGCAGACCACAATGGCTTCAATGTGTTGGCTGCAGATATGCGCGGGTGCGGCATGAGCGAAGGAAGATATACCGGACTTGGCTGGAATGAACACTACGATGTCATCAGCTGGATCAACTATCTGGTCAATCTTGATCCGCATGCAGAGATTGCTTTGGTCGGTGTCAACTTGGGAGCGGCTGCCATCATGAATGCGGTCGGCGACTATATTCCAGGCAACGTGAAGTGCGCTGTTGAAGACGGCGGCTTCTCAGGAATCCGGGAACTGCTGATCAGCGGCATCAAGCGGTACTACAAAGTTGAAGGAAAACCATTCCTTCCGATGATCGATGTCTATGTAAAGCAGGTGCTTCATTTCTCAATGAATGATGTCAGCATTGCCCATCAGCTTTCGCAGAGCGTGACACCGATGCTGTTCATGCATGGCAGCAAAGATGAGATCGTACCGGCAAGTATGATGTTCGATAACTACTACGCATGCAATGCAGAAAAGGATCTCTATACAGGAGAAAATGCTGGCTTTGGTGAAAACATGCTGGAGGCAGATTACTTCTCATCGATCTTCAGCTTTGTCGGAAAGTATATTCAATAGTATTTGAAAGAGAAGCAGTGCTCAGCTGCTTCTTTTTGTTATCTGGAGAACTGTATCATAAGCATGCATGCATATACAAAGGCGTGAAGGCAGAATTGATTTTGTGAAAAAAATTGCAAAATAATATTGTTTAATGAAAGCGGTTGCCATATAATTTTTATATGTTATAAGGAGGCTATGATGGCTAAGAAGTATGTCTACAAATTTTCCGAGGGCAACGGAAAAATGCGTGAACTGCTAGGCGGTAAGGGAGCAAATCTAGCAGAGATGTCAAATCTGGGGATGCCTGTACCAGATGGCTTTACAATCACAACTGAAGCATGCACTGCATATTATGCAGACGGTGAAACAATCAACGATACGATCATGAAGGAAATCAGAAAATATGTCGTATGGCTGCAGAAAGAGACCGGAAAGAAGCTTGGCGATCTGAACAACCCATTGCTTGTTTCGGTTCGTTCCGGTGCAAGAGCATCGATGCCTGGCATGATGGATACAATCCTGAACCTTGGCATGAATGATGAAGTTGTCAAAGTTGTTGAGAAGAAATCCGGCAGCAAGCGCTTTGCATATGATTCCTATCGCCGCTTTGTTCAGATGTTCTCTGATGTTGTTATGGGACTCAGCAAAGCTAAGTTCGAAACGATCATCGATGACGTCAAAGCAAAGAGAGGCGTCAAGCTTGATATTGATCTGACAGCAGAAGATATGGAAGAGCTGACGGTACGTTTCAAGAAGTTCTACAAGGATAATCTGCATGAGGACTTCCCGCAGGATCCGCAGATCCAGCTGGAGAGATCCATTGAAGCTGTTTTCCGTTCTTGGAACAATGAAAGAGCTATTTTCTACAGAAAGATGAATGATATTCCAGGCAGCTGGGGAACCGCTGTCAGTGTCATGGAAATGGTCTTCGGCAACATGGGCGATGACTGCGGAACAGGTGTAGCCTTTACCCGCAATCCTGCAACAGGTGAGAAGAAACTGTTCGGTGAATTCTTAATGAATGCTCAGGGCGAAGATGTTGTTGCCGGCATTCGTACACCGCAGCCGATCTCTGAACTGAAGAAGACGATCCCTGCAGCATTTAAGGAATTCGTTTCTATCTGCGATAAGCTGGAAAAGCATTATCATGATATGCAGGACATGGAGTTCACGATCGAGCATGGCAAACTGTTCATGCTGCAGACCCGCAATGCTAAGAGAACAGCGGCAGCTGCTCTGAAGGTCGCGGTTGATATGGAACATG
The DNA here is from genome assembly GCA_022486705.1 of Solobacterium sp. GTDB lineage: Bacteria > Bacillota_I > Bacilli_A > Erysipelotrichales > Erysipelotrichaceae > Bulleidia. The sequence goes on from JAKVKC010000010.1 coordinate 15,294, forward strand.
AGGGTCTTGTTACTAGAGACCAGGCTCTGCTGATGGTAGAACCGAAGCAGCTTGATGATCTGCTGCATCCTATGTTCGATGCAAAGGATCTGAAGGCAGCGGAAGATCGTATTATTGCAAAGGGCTTGGCGGCTTCGCCAGGTGCTGGATCCGGTGAAGTTGTCTTCTCTGCTGAAGAAGCTAAGAAGAAGGCTGCTGCTGGCAAGAAAGTTGTTCTTGTTCGTTTGGAAACATCACCGGAAGATATTGAAGGTATGCATGTATCACAGGCAATTGTTACAGTGCGCGGCGGTATGACATCACATGCAGCTGTTGTTGCCCGCGGTATGGGCGCATGCTGTGTATCTGGCTGCGGTGAGATCTCCGTTGATGAAGAGAAGAAGCAGTTTACCGTTAAGGGTCAGACATTTAAAGATGGTGACATCATCTCTGTCGATGGTTCGACAGGTATTGTATACAGGGGCGAGATCCATACTGTCCCGGCAACGATTTCCGGAAACTTCAAGAAGTTCATGGATTGGGCTGATGAACGCCGTACTCTGAAGATCCGCACAAACGCTGACACACCTGCAGATGCAGCACGTGCACTATCATTCGGTGCCGAAGGTGTCGGTCTTGTACGTACAGAGCACATGTTCTTCAACAGCGCTGAGAGGATCAAGGCAATTCGTATGCTTTGCGTATCTCAGACTCCTGAACAGCGTCAGAAGGCTCTGGATCTCTTGGAACCTTATCAGAAGGAAGACTTCGAAGGAATCTTCGAAGCACTGAAGGGACGCAGCGTTACGATCCGTCTGCTCGACCCGCCTCTGCATGAGTTCCTGCCGAAGACAGATGCCGAAGCTGCTGATGTTGCTAAGACAATGGGCATCACAGTCGCTGATGTAGAAGCTGCAGCGGTTGCACTGAAAGAGTTCAACCCAATGATGGGACATCGTGGATGCCGTCTGGATGTTACTTATCCAGAGATCGGTGAGATGCAGACACGGGCTATCATTAATGCTGCTATCGACATCAACAAGAAGCACAGAAATTGGCATCTTGAACCTGAGATCATGATTCCTCTTGTCGGTGAGAAGAAGGAACTTGATTATGTAGCAAACATTATCCGCACAACTGCAGATAAAGTAATTGCTGAAAAGAAAGCAAACCTGAAGTATCACATCGGTACAATGATCGAGATCCCACGTGCGGCTGTAGTTGCAGGCGAATTGGCTGAGACAGCTGAATTCTTCAGCTTCGGTACCAATGACCTGACACAGATGACATTTGGCTTCTCAAGAGATGATGCTGGAAAGTTCCTTGGCGATTATTATGATAAGCATATTTATGAAAGCGATCCATTTGCACATGTAGATGTGAATGGCGTTGGCGCACTTATCAAGATGGCTGCTTCACAGGGACGTGCAACACGCAAGGACATCCATCTGGGTGTATGCGGTGAGCACGGCGGTGATCCGGCTTCCATCGAATTCTTCCAAAGAGTAGGTCTGGATTATGTTTCCTGCTCACCATTCCGTGTCCCTCTGGCTCGGCTGGCTGCTGCTCAGGCAGCAATCCACGCTGATGCTGAAAAGAAGGCAAGCGGAACTGTAAAGAAGACTGGAAAGAAAGCTTCTAAGAAGACAGTCGCTAAGAAAGCATCTGTCAAGAAGACAGTTGCTAAGAAGACAGCTGCGAAGAAGACTGCTGTCAAGAAGACAGTGAAGAAGACAGCTAAAAAGGCTGCCGCAAAAACTGCAAAGAAGACCGTTAAGAAGCCAGTAAAGAAAGCCTCCGCATCTAAAAAGAAAACTAGAAAATAAATAAGAGGAAGGTAAAATACCATGGCAGTCAAGAAGACAGTTAAGAAGGCAGTTGCTAAGAAGGCTCCTGCAAAGAAGGCAGTCGCTAAGAAGGCTCCTGCAAAGAAGGCAGCTGCTAAGAAGGCTCCTGCAAAGAAGACAGTCGCTAAGAAGGCTCCTGCAAAGAAGGCAGTTGCTAAGAAGGCTCCTGCAAAGAAGGCAGTCGCTAAGAAGGCTCCTGCAAAGAAGGCAGCTGCTAAGAAGGCTCCTGCAAAGAAGGCAGTCGCTAAGAAGGCTCCTGCAAAGAAGGCAGTCGCTAAGAAGGCTCCTGCAAAGAAGGCAGCTGCTAAGAAGGCTCCTGCAAAGAAGGCAGCTAAGAAGTCTAAGTAATTGTTTCTATCATTTGAATATAAATAAGAGAGCTGTCCTCATTCGGACAGCTTTTTCAATGTGTATATTGTTTTATCAAGAGAAAGAATTGATAATAATAGTAATAGCATTTCGGAGGTCATCATGGAACAATATATCATGGCAATTGATCAGGGAACTACGTCTTCACGTGCAATTCTATTCAATCATGATTCAGAGATCGTGGCAGCTGCACAGAAAGAATTTACGCAGTATTTTACGAAACCTGGCTGGGTGGAACATGACGCAAATGAGATCTGGCTGTCGGTTCTGGCATGTATTGCGGAGTGTATTCAGAAAGCTAAAATTGATCCAGGGCAGGTTGCTGGCATTGGCATTACAAATCAGCGTGAGACGACCGTTGTTTGGAACAAGGAAACAAATCTTCCTATCTGCCATGCAATTGTTTGGCAGTCCAGACAGACAATGGATATCTGCGATCAGCTGAAAAAGAATGGCTATGAGGATTGTTTCCGTGAAAAGACCGGGCTCAGGATCGATCCTTATTTCAGTGCAACAAAGATCCGCTGGATGCTGGATCACACGGAAGGTGCTCAGCAGATGGCAGAGGAAGGAAAGCTGCTGGCAGGGACGATCGACAGCTGGCTGATCTGGTGCCTTTCCGGCGGAAAGGTCCATGTTACAGACTATACAAACGCATCGCGTACGCTCCTCTATAATATTTTTGAAAAAAAGTGGGATGAAGAATTGTGCGGGATCATGAATATTCCGATGTGCATGCTGCCAGAAGTGAAAGACAGCAGCTGTATTTATGGGACGACGGCATCATATCATTTCTTTGGCCATGAAATACCGATTGCAGGTGTTGCAGGAGACCAGCAGGCTGCTTTGTTCGGACAGGGCTGCTATGACAAAGGCATGGCAAAGAACACCTATGGGACAGGCTGCTTCCTTTTGATGAATACAGGAGAGACGCCGCAGCGGAGCGAACATGGGCTGCTGACAACAATTGCCTGCGGATATCGCGGCAGGATAACCTATGCATTGGAGGGCTCGATATTTGTGGCGGGAAGTGCGATCCAATGGCTGCGAGATCAGATGAAGTTCTTCCCGAATTCCAGTATGTCTGAAGAAATGGCATTGAAAGCGCAGTCGCACAGCGGTGTGATCCTAGTGCCTGCTTTTGTTGGCTTAGGAGCACCTTATTGGGATGACCGCTGCCGTGGTGCAATGTTCGGGCTGACGCGCGGAACGACACAGGAAGATATTACCAAAGCAACATTGGATTCCTTGGCATATCAGACTAGGGATGTCCTTGATGCAATGTCGGAAGACTGCGGTTCGCCGATCAGGAAATTAAAAGTAGACGGCGGAGCCAGCAATAACAATTATCTGATGCAGTTCCAGTCGGATCTGCTGCAGTGCGAGATCGAGCGGCCGAAGATCGTTGAGACAACTGCCCTTGGGGCTGCTCATCTAGCAGGATTGGCGGTAGGGTATTGGAAAGATATTACCGATCTTGGGGAAAATGAAGGAAAGATCTCGCAGTTCAGCCCGAAAATTTCGCAGGAAGAAGCGGACAGGCGTTATGCAAAATGGCAGAAAGCTGTCGCAGCAGCCAGAGAATTCTGAAAAATAGCTGTAAAAGTGCGCTGTTAAGCAACATTTCTGTTGCAACCGACAGAAAAAGAAGGTATATTATTTCTGTAGAACGAACTAGGAGTGCGAAAGCACTCCTTGCTTTATGTCTGGAGGGCTATGGATAGAATAGATGAATTAAAAGAACTTTTTTCACCGGTATTTGCTTCAGGCGATATTTCTCTCTATGAGATCAAGTGGATTTCAGGCAAAGAGAACACACTGGAAGTATCTATTATGAAAGCAGATGGTACCATGGATCTTGATACCTGTGCCGATATCAGTGAAAAGATCAGTCAGATCTTAGACGAAAAAGATCCGATCAATGAAGAGTATACCTTGGAAGTATGCAGTCCAGGCGCAGAACGAGAGATCAAAGATCTTGCGGAACTGCATAGCGGACAGTATGTATATGTACGTCTGAAGGAACCATTCAAGAATATGACTGAACTGACGGGAGAGATCATCGATGCTGAAGAAAGCACTGTGATCCTGCAGTATCGTGATAAAGCAGCCACAAGAAAAGCCGTTCTTGATCGAAGCAATATAGAATATGCCCGCATGGCAGTAAGAATATAAGGAGAAAGATCATGCAGTTAAAGTTAAAAGATATTTTAGGAGCATTGAATGCAGTTGAAGAAGAAAAGAATATTCCGGAAGATGTCATTTTAGATGCATTGTGCGAAGCAATGGCGAAAGCATATAAAAAAGATGCTGAGCTTTCTGATATTGATGTCACGGCAGTCATCAATCAGAAGAAACAGACCATTGATCTGATTCAGAGCTTTGCGGTCGTTGAAGAGGTTGAGGATGATGAATTGGAGATCTCTTTGGAAGATGCAAAGGAGATTGATCCGAATGCAGAGATCGGCGGGAAAGTGTCGCGTCCGATCGAGTTCACAACAATGTCAAGAGCTGCTGCTTCCTTGGCCCGCAATGTGATGCGCCAGAAGATCAGAGAGGCTGAAAAGACAGCTGTTTATGATGAATATGTTGATAAGACAAATGAATTGGTGATTGGTATTGTTGAATCTGTAAAGGACAAATTTACACTGGTAAATCTTGGCCGTACTGTAGCAATGATGCCGAAGAGCGCACAGATTCCAACAGAACGTCTGTCAGAAGGACAGCAGATCCGGGTCATTATTACTGAAGTCAATAAAGATACAAAGGGATCGCAGGTACTTGTATCTCGGGCAGATTCCATGCTGGTAAAGAGATTATTTGAAAGAGAAGTTCCTGAGATCTTCTCTGGTGTAGTAGAGATCAAGGCGATTGCCCGTGAAGCAGGTGAACGTACAAAGATGGCGGTGCTGTCGCATAATCCGGATGTTGATCCTATCGGTGCATGCATCGGTCCAAGAGGCGGACGTGTTCAGGAAGTCATTGAGGAGCTCCATGGTGAAAAGATCGATATCTTCCAATGGAGCGATGATCTGACAGAACTTGTCAAGAATGCTTTGGCACCAGCTGAAATAGAAGCAGTCCTGCCGGTCGAAGATGATGACAATGCCTTGCTGGTCATCGTCAATGAAGACCAGCTGAGCTTGGCTATCGGCAAGCGCGGAAAGAATGCGCGTTTGGCTGTAAAGCTGACCAATCATAAGATCGATATCAAGACCAGAGCTGAGATCGAAGAAATGGGCATGGATTATGATAAGCTTGTCGCAGAAGCTGAAGCAAAGAAGGCAGAATATCATAAGGATGCTGAGATCAAGGCAGTAGAGCGCAAGAACACAGAAGCGGAAGAAGTACAGACCCGTATGCAGGCGAATGCGCAGAAGATCGCAGAAGCAAAGGCAGCCCAGGAAGAACTCGCGGAGAGCGAAGATATTGTTCCGGATGAAATGGCAGAAAGTGTTTCAGAGAATCTGAGAACACAGATGGCTATGGAACCGCAGGAAGAAGAAAAGACGGAAACAGAAGCAGCACCGGCACAGGAAGAAGAAACTGAGCCTGCAGAGAAAGAACCTGCAGAAGAGAAACCGATGGAAAAGAAAACGGACAGCAAACAGACAGCAAAAGAAGTTTCTAATGATAAGGGAACGAAGCATGCGGATCTGGAAGAACTTGCAGCGAAGAATACATATGTGTCTGTCTTTGAAAAGCTTGCCAGTACATCTGCGCCTAAGCAGAAGACTGATGTGAAGTTCAAGCGGAGAAAGAAAAAGGAAGACGAAGAAGAATTCAAGGTCAAGAATAAGGATCTTGAAAAGCAGATCAACACAGATAAGGCTGCTGCTAAGCCAGTATATACAGAAGAAGAACTGGCAGAGATCGAAGCACAGCAGCAGAAGGAAGAAAACTCTGAGTATGATGTTGATTATGATGAATACGCTGATTACTATAAAGACGAGGATAATAACTGATCATGCCGAAAAAGATACCAATGAGAAAGTGTGTTGCGACGGGAGAGAGCTTGCCTAAAAAGGAATTGGTCAGGATCGTCAGAACACCGGAAGGCGATCTGCAGATCGATCTCACTGGCAAAGCAAATGGCCATGGCGCATATCTGAAGAGATCGAAAGATGCGGTAGATGCAGCTAAAAAGAATCATGCGCTGTCAAAAGCACTCCAGACAGAGATACCGGATGCATTATGGCAGGAGCTTGAAAAGCTCGTTGGATAAAAAAAACAGACAGAAAGAAGGGATGCTGAATTCAGGTTGGAATGGGCACGAGATCATAATCGCTGCTCGTAGATAGAGGAGGAAATCATATGCCGACAAGACAGGCAAAGAGACCAGCAAATGCAGCTGGAAGAAAAAGAAACACAAATCATAATAAGAACAATGGCAGCAATCACGCAAAGAAGCCATATGAACAGGTAAAGAGCGCTCCTAAAGCACCGGCAGAGATCGTTCATGAGATCACGTATGCAGAAGGCATCACAGTCGGAGAACTGGCTGATAAGATCAAGCATGCACCGAATGATCTGATCAAGCAGCTGTTCATGGACGGAAAAATGGTGACCATCAATTCCGCGCTGGATGATGAAACTGTTGAACTGCTGTGCATGGGCTTTAATATTGAAGCAACAAAGAAAAAGGAAAGAGAAGAAGATTCTCTTGAATATGCTTTTGATGAAGATCCGAAAATGATGGAGGAGAGACCTCCAATCGTTACCATCATGGGACATGTTGATCATGGCAAGACAACACTTTTGGATGCTATCCGCAAAACGAAGGTAGCAGCTGGTGAAGCAGGCGGCATCACGCAGGCAATCGGTGCCTATCAGGTATCAATTGCTGGCAGAAAGATCACATTCTTGGATACCCCAGGCCATGAAGCTTTTACAGCAATGCGTGCCAGAGGTGCCAGTGTCACAGATATCGCGGTCATTGTTGTGGCAGCAGATGATGGTGTCATGCCGCAGACAAGAGAAGCAATCGACCATGCAAAAGCTGCTGGCGTTCCGATCATTGTGGCGGTAAATAAGATTGATAAGCCGGGCGCAAATCCTGAACATGTCATGCAGGAAATGGCTGACCTTGGTATTATGCCGGAAGAATGGGGCGGAGATACGATCTTCGTGCAGACTTCGGCGAAAAAGGGAACAGGCATTTCTGAACTGCTGGAAACGATCCTGACCGTTGCGGATGTGAAGGAACTGAAAGCAAACCGCCATCATGTTGCGACAGGCAGTGTGATTGAAGCTAAGCTGGATAAAGGAAGAGGACCGGTAGCTACGCTGCTTGTTCAAACAGGAACACTGAAGCATGGCGATCCTGTTGTTGTCGGAACTTGTTTCGGCAAAGTCAGAAGGATGACGGATGAAGATGGCAAGGAATTGAAGAGTGCCGGACCATCTACACCGTGTGAGATTACCGGACTGAATGATGTGCCGGAAGCGGGCGATCTGTTCCTTTCATTTAAGAATGAAAAAGAAGCCAGAGCGCTGGCGGATCGCAGAAAGCGGAGACAGATCGAAGCAGACCGCAGAAAGTCTTCTGCGATGACATTGGAAGATATGTCAAAGCAGATCGAAGCGGGCGAACTGAAGGAGATCCCAATTATTATCAAGGCAGACGTACAGGGATCAGCTGAAGCGGTGAAGTCTTCGATGGAGAAGCTGGTCGTTGGTGATGTACATGTGACCGTGATCCATGCAACCGCAGGTGCAATTACAGAATCTGATATCATGCTTGCAGATGCATCAAAGGCAATGATCATTGGCTTCAATGTCAGACCGGATGCAAATATCCGTAAGAAGGCAGAAGAGGCTGGTGTAGAGATCCGTCTTCATAACATTATCTATAAAGCAACTGAAGAAATGGAAAATGCCATGAAGGGACTGCTGGAGCCTGTCTATGAAGATGTTACTGTCGGTGAAGCAGAAGTACGTGAGACGTATAAGGTATCTAAGGTAGGAACGATTGCCGGATGTATGGTCACAGATGGCAAGGTCACTGTCAACAGCGGTGTCAGACTGATCCGTGATGGCATTGTTGTCTATACAGGAAAGCTTGGTTCTTTGAAGAGATTCAAGGATGATGCCAAGGAAGTCCTGAATGGATATGAATGCGGACTGACCATTGAAAATTATAATGATCTGAAGATTGGAGATACGATGGAATTCTTTGTTCAGCAGGAGGTTCCAGTCGAATAAGTATGGCAAACACTGTTAAGCAGAAGCGTCTTGAAGCATTGATACGTAAAGATGTTTCCGATATTGTTCAGTTTGACCTGAAAGATCCTGATGTCGGTTTTGTTACGATCACTGACGTTCATGTATCCAATGATCATAGCTATGCCACTGTCTATGTTGCCTTCTTAGGCAAAGATGCAAGATCACAGGCGGGCTTCAATGCTTTGAATCGTGCGAAGGGATATATCCGTACACAGCTTTCTCAAATGCTTGATATCCGTCGGACACCGGAACTGCTGTTTGAAATTGATAAGACTGAAGAACAGGGAAGGCATATTGACGATATTATCGCGGAGATCCATAAGAATGAAGGAGAACAGAATTGACTGTTCTTCTTTTTTTTGCTTAAGATGCTCATGAAATATACCGCAGAATATATATTTTTTTGGGGAATTCATCCTGTATCCGCATAGATAGAAGTATCAGGAGGAAAAAGTATGAGAACAATTTCAGTGACACCGGATCAGCTTGACACATGTGCATTGCGTATGAATGATGCGGAAGATGCGTACAGCAGAGACTGTGATGCGCTGTTCAATGAAGTGGATGCTTTGGGCAGTGCATGGCAGGGAAAGGACAATCTTGCATTTGTTTCGCAGATCTCGGGTTTCCGGAACGACTTTCATCAGATTGCAATGCTGTGCAGTGAGTACGCTGATTTCTTAAGAAATTCGGCGAGAAGCTATCGCTGTACACAGGATGAATTGACCGCGCAGGCGAGCAGATTGGAGAGATGAAGAGATGGCAGAAATTAAAATATCATTGGATGAGGTATCGCAGGCAGCGAAACAGCTGAGAGTGCTGAATGCATCCATGTATGAGGAATTGAATTCAATGAAGACTGAAATGAATGCATTGAATGCAGATTGGATCTCGGATGCTTCACAGGAGATCCGCAGCCGCTTCAATCTATTTGCCAATCGTTTTGAAAATGAAAGGGAAAGAATCGAAGAGTATGCAGGATTTTTAGATCTGACCGTAGAAAGCTACGAAGCTCTCGAATCTTCAATAGCATCCAATGCGTCCGGCATGCAGTATTAGAAAAGGAGTCACGGTATTGCTGATGATAGCTTCTCTGCTTGGCATGTGCGGCTGTCAGAAAAAGATCGATCCGATCACACTTGGTGAATGGCTGAAAGAATTGGACGAGAAAGCAGGCATCTTTCAGTTTTCGCAGAAGGAACCATATTTCAGTGAGATTGACGAAACCAATGAGGCATATGCATATGTTCAGGCGGCGGTGGAATGGAAGATCGTCAGACCGGAAGATGATTTTGAACTGGATCAGGATCTGGATCGTAAATGGGCCGCTTACACATTGAGCAATCTGACAAATGAAGCATTTGAGGCAAAGGCAGAGATCAAAGATATCGCATCCTCTCCTTTCCAGGAGGAAATCAGACATACGGTTGATCTTGGCTGGATGGAGCTGAAGGCGGATGGCAGGTTTGGACCTGACCAGATCGTTGAACGTGAGGAAGCAGAAAAAATGCTGGAGCAGGCAGCAGCATATATCAATCATCGTACTTTTGATACAGCAGAACCTAAGATAGAAACAAAAAATGGATCGAGGTTTCTTGAAGCAGAGCCATCTGTTTTCAATGAAGCAGCCTTGCAGGGCATATATGGAAAAGATACGGCACTGCAGATCGGTGATATTGTTCATTGGACGGATCGGAAAGGCAGAGAATTCTGCTATCAGATCATTGACCGAAATGAAGAAAATGACCAGTGTACGGTTGCATTCAAAAACATAGATATCGAGGATGAGATCGATTCGCTGCAGCTTTCCGGCAATGAAGATCTTGATTTTTCACAGGCAGATATCTTTCAGGGCAGCAATGAAATTCAGGAACAGGCTTCGCATAGAGATACCGCTGAGGAACATCTTCAGAATGCAGCGATACGTTCCCTGCAGAAGACTTTCAGTTTTCATGATTTTAATATCGAGCTCACCGCATCGGGATCTTCCTTAGCGGCCAAAGTATATCGCTCGATGCCTTATGGTACAGAAATCGCTGCACAGGTGATCCTCAATCATGTTCATATTGACTATGCTTGGAATTCGGCTCAGAAGGACCTGCGGAATGCATATTTCCGTATTGATTTTCAAAGTGAAGAAGATCTGCAGATCGAGAATGAACAGGTCAAAAAACTGTACGGCGATTTTTCAAAAGTCAGCAGCGATCATTTTCTATCATCTTTAAAAGACCTGTATCAGGCAAAAAATGATGCGGCTGAAACAAGCATCGAGATCTGCCGCATTGTTCTTCCGATTCCAAGTGCACCTGTGCTTCATATAGACCTGAGCTTAGAACTTCGTCTAGGCATCACGGGGAAAGCACAGCTCAGTCTGATACAGAAGAACGCAGTGGGCTTTGAAACAAAAGATGGTGCGATGCGCTTCATCAAAGAAAATACTGGCAAAGCAGATGCCAGTATCAAAGCATCTGCCAAACTGCTATCTGGGATCAATTTCGATTTCTGTCTGCTGAATGGCACATTGATGGATGCCGGCATTGAAGCAGGTGCACAGGCGAATGTCAAAACAACAGCGCATCTTTATGATGAAGAAGGAAATATGAATGATGTACAGACAGATCTGCCAGGAGATATTGCTGAGCAGGCAGCTGATGAGAATGAGAATGTATTGATCTGCACAGATATTACGGCGCATTGGGTAGCGGATGTCAATCTGAATTCCAGTTCAACGCTTGCTGGAAGATTCGGCTTTGGCCGTGAATATGAATTGCTGAATGAAGACAGCGCACCTTTGATCCCAGGCCTCAATGCGCATTTTGAAAATGGCCAGAAAGTAGATGCCTGTACAAGAAAGAATCGGAAACATCTGCCTACGGCAGAAGGTATTGCTGTCGCAAAGCATATCTGTCTGAAAGCATATTCTTTTACAGTACATCAGGGCAGTACATATCAGATCGAGATCACGGCGCTGCCGGAAGGATATGAAAAGACGGATCTCGTATATGAAAGTTCACATCCCGATGCAGCAACTGTAGATGCTAACGGAACGGTCTGCGGACACTCTGCCGGAAGTACCGTCATTGCGGTAAAGACTTCTGATGGAAAACATCAGATCCATTGCAATGGTATGGTGCCGACTGTTCAATGAATGTCTTTATTGCCGAAAAATCTCGCATTTATGAGCTCACTCTCTTAGGCACGTATGCCGAAGCTTTGATCTGCGAAAAAAGGGTCGTGTTTATTCTGGTGAATCACAGCTGGCATATAAAACTGCCGCATGATCTTGTCTATGTCAGCCGAGATCCAATTGAGGATGGCGGAAAGATCACCTTAAAACTGAAGCAGAAGGAAGAGATCTGTGAGCTCTTCTTTTTGTCTGACGGAAGCAGTTCGTACCGCAAATACGAGATCAAAGATATAGTGCATATCGGGTCGCATGAAAGTGATGATATTGCTTTTGAAGATGATATCGAAATCGATACCATTCATCATTGCATCCATTCAGAAAGCCGCTTTGCATCTCTGAATGGGAGAAGATTCAGGCAGATATCCTATCAGTGCGGGGATGTCCTGCTGGCGAAGGGACTTCATCTGATCTTCGGGCCTGCTTTTCTGATGGTCCGCCAGAAGGAAGAAAAAACATCGCTTAGACTTCTGGAAAAGAAGTGCAATACAGGCCCGATCCCTGTTTATTCCTCTGCGCAGCGCAGCATACGGAGCGTTCCTGCTTTTCCTGCCAGCATTGAACTGAAGGCACCCAAGAAAATTCTGTCACCAAGACAGGGCAGTACGCTTGCTATGATGTTTCCTTCCATTATGATGATGAGCGCTGTTCTGCTGATCGGTATATGGAATGCATATCGGGCATATGAAAAGGGAAAGGATATTTTGGATTCTCTCTCTTCTGTCCTGATGCCTGCAGTGATGCTGCTGAGCATTCTGTGTGCGTATCCTCTCATGAACTATCAGCAGAAAAGAAAGTATAAGAAAGAGATCAAAAAGAGAGATCAGATCTATCGCATGTATCTTGAGCAGACCGTACGTGATACAATGGATCGCCAGAGAGAATATTACTTTGCTCTTTATCAGAATCATATTTCTCTTTCTTGTCTTCTGTATTGCCTGAGCATGCATGTTTTTCCTGAAGCACAGGAAGATCTGCGGATCGGGACACGCATGTGCCAGCTGCAAACAGAAGTAAAAAAACATTTCAATGCAGAGGAAGAAGACACTTTGAGCGATGAGATCGAGCAGGCAGAAGTAAAGCTGAACCGTTCCGTGCATGTACCTTTCCTGATGCCGAAAATGAAGATACAGATCGAAGGCGAAGATGCAGAAAAGCTCTTTCTGTCATTGCTGATACAGGCAGCTGTCTATGGCCGAAATGTCTTTCTGATCAGTGATCTTTCTTTTGTAAGCAAATATCCTTTTCTGCAGCGTCTGCCAGGTTTGATGAATGCCGGAGGAAGAAATATTTCCAGCCATTTCCAAGGGGCGGAGAACGCGGTCATTTTTCAAACCGCTGTGCAGGATATCTGTGAAGATTCAGTATATCTGAATCATGTTTCTGAGAATGCTCAGCTGATCCTGCATGCAGGAAAGGAGAATTGGTTCTGCGATGCGGTCCATCATGAGAAAGATCTTTTTGAACCAGAGCTGTATCAAGGATCTTTTCCTGATGCACCCTTGGCATGTCCATTGTTTTTTCAGTATAATGATCCATCTTTCTTAGATATGTATCATGTCAATGATGCGAAAGATCTATACATCCCTTCACGATGGTCTGAACATCAGGATGAAAGCAGTCTCCACGCACTCATTGGCTGCGAAAGCAGCGGAGCTGAGATCGTCCTGGATCTCAGCGAGCAGGGAAATGGGCCTCATGGACTGATTGCCGGAACAACAGGAAGCGGGAAAAGTGAACTGATCCTGACAATGCTTCTGTCGCTGATGGTGAACTACTCACCAGAACAGCTGCAGATCGCTTTCATTGATTTTAAAGGAGGAAGCGCTGCACAGGCCTTTGAAGTATCTGGAAAAAGGCTGCCCCATATTGTCGGATGTCTTTCAAATCTGGATATGAATGGACAGGACAGAGTCATGTATGCATTGAAGAATGAATGCATTGCACGTCAGAAAATACTGCAGGATGCGGGCAGAAAATATCATTGCTCAATTATGAATCTGATGGATTATCGGAGGCTGAAAAAGAAAAATATGGAGCTTTCCAGCTTGGCAGATCTTGTTATTGTTGTTGATGAATTTGCAGAACTGAAAACACAGAACTATGAAATGCTGAATCAGCTGATCTCGATTGCCCGTATCGGCAGGAGCTTAGGCATTCATCTGATCCTGTCCACTCAGAAACCGGCGGGGGTCGTCAACGAACAGATCTGGTCAAACAGTCGATTCAAGATCTGTCTCAAAGTCGCTGAGAAGCAGGACTCAATGGAAGTGTTGCATACTTCCGATGCGATGGAACTGCATCGGGCAGGAGAATTTATCCTGGCATGTGACCAGACAATGCAGAAGGGGATAGCTGGATACAGCGGATATCGCCGATCGCTGCAGAATATGCAGCTGCAGACAATGCGCTTGAATGGCACCGTCAAAGATGAATATGCCTCCTATGGAGAATTTGCGGATCCTGAGATCCTGTCGATCTGCCGCGAGATCAATCGTTCAAGTCATCATACAGGAGCTTTTCGAAGGCTCTGGCTTGAACCCATATCAAAATATCCTGCGGCCATTCTGTATCCGCATCATGCCATTGGGATCATTGATGATTATTATCATCAAGTACAGCCATACTGTATCTTTGAATTTGATGCTAAAACACATTGGGGATTTCTTGCCCCGCAGGCAAAGAGCAGAAAACATATGATTTCTTTCCTGCGAAATTTATTTGATAACGAATTTTCTTCTGTTAGGACTGTATGTGCAGAAAATCTATGCAAGGGGAATAATAGCGATGAGGAAAGAACAGATCGAATACAGATTGTGCATACATTGCAGGATCCAGCTGAAAAGAAGATCCTGATCATGTCTGATCCATCCCGCACGTATCAGAAAATCGGTAATGAACAGATGCATGATCTTTTGGAGCACAGTGAAGAATATGCAATCCAATTCATTTTCATGATGCCATCTTCATCTTCTGTTCCTTACCGCGATCAGAATTTTATCGTGAAAAAGATATGCATGCAGAATGAAAGCATAGAGGAAATGAACGCTTTTATGAATATCAGGATGCCTGGCACAGTGAAAGAAGAAGATAAAGGATGGATCGCTGAAGATCATCTTCTGCAGATCTGTTTTGGTTTTGAGGAGGCAGACTAGCGTGTTGCATATATTTCTTTTTATAGAAATTGAACAGATATGGATCGAGATCCAAGTATCTGAAACGGCATCCTTTCACCGTATCCTTGCGGCTCTTTATCTCATGAAAGCAATCCGCATCAGGGCAGAAGATGTTCTTGTCTATGAGAAAGAGACTTTGCAGAGATGTGATATGGATGTTGCGCTCTACGCGCTGAATGTACAGAATGGCATGGTGTTTGAGGCATATTAAAAGATCTGGGATGCCCAGATCTTTATTTGTTATTTGCGGCTTTTAGGAATGCGGCTGTTCTTTCACTTTTCGGATGCGTAAACAGCTGATCCGGTGTTCCTTCTTCTTCGATCCGTCCCTGATCCATGAAGACGACCCGATCTGCAACATCTTTGGCAAAATTCATTTCATGCGTGACAATGATCATGGTCAGACCCTGTGTTGCTAAGTCCTTCATGACAGCTAATACTTCACCGACCATTTCAGGATCCAAGGCAGAAGTAGGCTCATCAAACAGCATCAGTTTCGGCTGCATGCACAGAGCTCTTGCAATAGCGACTCTCTGTTTCTGCCCGCCGGAGATTGTCTTGACATTGGCATTTGCGAAATCGAGCATGCCTACCTTTTCGAGATAGTGCAGCGCATTTTCCTGTGCTTTCTGCTTAGAGATCTTCAATACTTTTTCCTGCGGCTTCATGCAGTTCTGAAGGACATTCATGTTAGCGAACAGATTGAACTGCTGGAAGCACATACCGACCTGTGCTCGATATGCATTGACATTCTTAGTTTTAAGAATATTCTGTCCGAAAACAGAAATGATCCCGCTGTCTGGCTTTTCCAATAAATTGATGCAGCGCAGAAGGGTGGATTTGCCTGATCCTGATCTTCCGATCAGACAGACGACTTCGCCTTCACGTACATTGAAATCGACGCCTTTCAATACTTCCAGAGATCCAAAGCTCTTATGGATATCTTTGATCTCAACAAGAGGTTGATTTGACATGATCATCTGCCTCCTTTGGCTGTATGCCGGGTAATATAGTGAGCGCTTTTTGGATTGGTATCGCTCATTGGGACCGTAATATATGCGGTCTGATTCATTCTCTTTTCGATCATATTCAAAATCAGTGAAGCAATGCTTGTTAAGATGAGATAGATCATTGCTTCAATGAAATATGCCTCGGTAAAGTGGAAGGTGGATCCGGCAAAGCTCTTTGTCTGGAACATCAATTCAGTAATGGAAATGATCATCAGGACAGAAGAATCCTTGATATTGACGATCAATTCATTGCCGATGGCAGGGAAGGCATTTTTGATTGCCTGCGGCAGGACGACGCTCATCATTGTCTGTGCATTTGACATGCCTAAGCTTCTCGCTGCTTCGGTCTGTCCGATATCAACAGCCTGAATCCCAGAACGAATAATTTCAGCCATATATGCACCAGTGTTGACACTGATGACAAAGATGGCTGCCGTTAGATTTGTCCAATTGAAGACATGGAGCAGTGCGTAGTACAGGAACAGAGCCTGTACCATCATTGGGGTACCGCGGAACACAGTGATATAAACATTAATGATCACATCCAGCAGTTTTTTGAAGAAGCGTGCGACTGGACCAGCTGTATAGTCCAATTTCACAGCTCTGAGACCGCCGACCAGCAATCCTAAGATCAAGCCGAAGAAGGTGCCTATTAGGGATACATATAATGTTGTCTGTACCCCTAATAGGATGCTGCTCCAATATCGGCTTAAAATATCAATACAATTCTGTATGAACATCAGTTCGTTGCAGGCTGACGGTTGACAGCTGCTTCCATCAGCGATTCACGGTCTGCTGTGGAGATATCCTTCAGAGCCGTATTCAGTGAATCCTTGAGATCTGTATCTTCCTTGCGGACAGCGACAGATACGGTCGTATCTGCAGTGAAGCCCTTGCCGCTGGCAAATCTGACAATGGAAAGATCCTTGTTTGCTGCTACAACGCCATTGGCAACAGGAAGCTCAGAGACGACACCGTCAATTGCGCCAGACTGCAGTGCCTGGATAGCTGCTGGGAATGATTCGGCAGCCGGCTGATGGGTCACGCCATTGATCTGGTCAATGACTTCATCATAAATGGTATTCATCTGACCCTGTACCTTTGCTCCAGAGAAATCCTGGATGCTTGTGGCAGAAGCGTAATTGCCGCTTGCTCTGACGATCATGACTTCTTCTGACTCATAATATGGATCTGTAAAGGAAACTTCTTTCTCACGTTCTGCCGTATCTGTCATACCGGCAATAATGGCATCGATCTGATCATTCTGCAGAGACAGGATCAGGTTGTCCCAATCAAGCTTTACGATCTGTACATCGCGGCCGACTGCTTTTGCCAGCTTTGTGGCAATGACAACGTCATAGCCATCGCAGTAGTCGACGCTTGAGATTTTCTGAGTGGTGTCATTGGCTTCTGTTGTGGACCAGTTGAATGGTGCATAGTTGCATTCCATACCGACACGAAGTGTTTCTGTGGCTGCTGTTGAAGCAGAAGCAGTGGACGATGCTGCGGAAGTGCCGGAAGCACATCCTGTCAGCAGCAAAGCGGAAGTGATGATAGCAGTTGAATTTCTTACAATTCTGTTCATAATACCCTCCTCGTTATCTGTAAAATAAAACCGTATGCATTACTATTACACACGGTTGAATATTCCCGATAAGTAATAGCTCCTCTTCATCAATGTGAAGGAGTGGTACAGATCTTGTCTGTATCCCCACAGAATTGCATTGCGCTCAATTCTGTTCGGCGATGATTGCCTTTCCTTCTGCTCACAGCCTGCCGGCTCCCAGAAGTACTCATCTGCATCGCAACCTCTATACGAGTGTTTTATTTTATGCATGTACTATAGGGTACAAATCATTGGATGTCAAGAATCTTTTTCATTTGTTTTCTGAAAACAGTTACAATATTCCGCAAATGTCTATTTCATAGGTTTTGCCCTATGCCGAAGTAATTGGTATAATAAATACGTTTATGGACGCAGTCATACTACTGAATAAAGATCAGAATACAACATCGTTTGCGGCAGTGAGAGCTGTACGCAATCACTATCAGGAAAAGAAAGCAGGACATACTGGCACATTGGACCCTAATGCGACGGGTTTAATGATTGTTCTTTTAGGCAAATATACAAAGCTGGTGCCATACTGTATTTCAGATCACAAACAATATCACGCGGAATTTGAAATGGGGATCCTGACAGATACTGAAGATATATGGGGCCGTGTCATCCAGCAGACGGAAGCACATATGCATGCACAGCAGGAGCTGGATGAAGTCTGCACTAAGTTTACTGGTACGATTGAACAGATCCCGCCGATGTACAGTGCGGTCAAGAAAGATGGGAAAAAGCTGTATGAATATGCCCGCAATGGTGAGACCGTGGAGCGGCAGCCTAGAGAAGTGACGGTCAATTCATTATCTGTCAGGCATCTGCATGATGCTGTATATGAAATGGATGCTGTAGTATCCTCTGGCACATATATCCGTACGCTGATCAGCGACTATTGCGCTGCATTGCATGAGATCGGCACAATGACGGCATTGGAGCGCAGGGGCATTGAAGGTCTTTCAGTGAAAGATGCATGTACGATGGAAGAGATGGAACAGGGAAAAGAAAGCATCATTGATCCTTTTCTGATCTTGGATCCGATGTGGAAGATCGTTGAATGCAAAATGCCTGAGATGGTCAGACAGGGAAAGCATGTCTATATTAAAGAAAATGTCGGCGATCATGTTATTTTTGTCAAAGGACATGAACTGCTTGCGGCATATGAGAAGCAGAATGATGGAATGTATCATTGTAAAAGAGGCCTTTTTTAATGAGAATGATCATGCTCAGCACTGAAAATACAAATGTTCCGAAGATTCCGATGTGCGCATGCATTGGCTATTTTGATGGTATGCATAAAGGACATCAGGTACTGATTGCCGAGACCGTGAAAATGGCAAAGGAAAAGAATACCGAGACAGCTTTGATCACTTTTGATCCGGATCCATGGGTCACATTAAAAGGCATCAAGGATATCAGGCATATTACAACGATCCGGCAGCGGATCAATAAAGCGGTATCCTTAGGGATCCAGAATATTGTTGTACTGCAGTTCACCAAAGAAATGGCCGATCTGGCACCGGAAGATTTTCAGACCCGCATTCTTGGCAAGCTGAATCTGAAAGGGCTGATCTGCGGTTTTGATTTTCATTATGGCGGACAGGGCAGAGGAAATGCAGAAATGCTGCAGATGAATGCTCCGTATGAAGTGAAGATCATCAAGGAAGTGGATGATGAAAGCGGAAAGATCTCTTCAACGCGCATCTCGGAATGCATTGTCAATGGGGAGATGGAAGAAGCTGCTGCCATGATGGGATCCTATTATTCGATTGAAGGCGAAGTGATCCATGGCCGTGCCATTGGTACGGAGATTGGCTTTCCGACCGCAAATATCGCGTATTCGGAAGAATATCTGCTGCCTAAACCAGGGGTATATGCATGCATTGCCTATATCGGCGGAAAAAAATACCGTGCGATGACCAATCTTGGCCATAATCCAACGTTCAACTATCGTCAGGAACTTTCCTTGGAAGCATATCTTTTGGATTTCCATGAAGATATCTATGAAAGAAATATCCGTCTTGATTTTATTCACTTTATGCGGGAAGAAAGATCCTTTCATTCGAAAGAGAACCTGATCCTGCAGCTGGAGCAGGATGCCAGAAACGTAAGAAAGATCATTGAACAATTATGAATCAGGAATATCTGCAGCGCATGAAAGAGATGCTGAAAGATGAATATGGAGCTTATGAAGAATCCTTGGACCGACCTTTGCGAAGAGGCTTCCGGGTCAACCCTCTGAAATGTACAGATGAAGAGCTTTTTGCCTGGATGAAATTGGATCATGAAAAGAGCCCTTTTGCCAAGCATGGCTATTATACAGATGCGAAAGCAGGCATTGGCTTTACGCCGGCATATTTATGCGGCATGTTCTATATGCAGGAACCTAGTGCATCGGCCGCCGTGACCGTATTGGATCCTCAGCCAGGCATGATGGTGGCTGATCTCTGCGCTGCTCCAGGATCCAAGAGCACGCAGATATTGGAACTGCTGCAGGATCAGGGCATGCTTGTATCCAATGAGATCGATGGCAGGAGATGCCAGATCTTAAATGAAAATATTGAACGGAATGGGGCAGCCAATGCGGTCATTCTGAATGCTGACACAAAAGATATTGCGGACGCATTTCCGTGTTTCTTTGATGCTGTACTGTGCGATGCACCATGCAGCGGAGAAGGCATGTTCCGGAAAAGCGAGGATGCCGTGAATGACTGGTCGCAGGCAAATGTTGAAAAATGTGCAGCCTTGCAGAAAGAGATCCTGGAGAATGCATATCGCTGTCTGAAACCTGGCGGAACATTGGTATACAGTACATGTACATTCTCTAAGCAGGAAGATGAAATGAATGCTGCATGGTTCGTTCAGCAGCATGCAGATATGGAAATTGAACCGATCGATGTACCTTTCGGCAGACATGCCTTTGACTGCGGAAGCGGTACAGAACAAGCTCTGCGGATCTTTCCGATGGATGGCGGCGAAGGACATTTTATCTGCCGTATGCACAAGCGGGGAGATGCAGGTACAGAGAAGCACCGTCTGATGCAGGGGACAGCTGTTTCCAAGGAGATCCTGGCCCAGATCAATGCCATCTTGGCAGAACCATATCCATACATATATCAAAGA
This sequence comes from Solobacterium sp., assembly GCA_022486705.1. Lineage (GTDB taxonomy): Bacteria > Bacillota_I > Bacilli_A > Erysipelotrichales > Erysipelotrichaceae > Bulleidia. The sequence goes on from JAKVKC010000010.1 coordinate 35,816, forward strand.
AATGATCGTATCTACGGCGGCATTGCTCCATTCTATGACTGCGGCAGATGCCATATCAGCAGATATCAGGTATATTTAGGAGAAGTCAAAAAAAACAATCGCTTCGAACCCGATCATGCAATGGCAATGTCTGTGATCAGCAGATTCCGTATCCAAACAGAACTGGATGATGAAATGCTGGCTAAATACATGCATGGCGAACAGCTGCCGATCGTATGTGAAAAAGGATTCTGTGCTTTGACTTGGCATGGCATTGCCGTAGGCTTAGGCAAGAGCGATGGCAGATGCATCAAGAATAAATATCCGAAGAGATTGCGTACAAGATAAGGAGAACCCATGGAACTGCAACTATTCAGCTTTATTGATGAAGCAATTCAATACTATGAATTGAAACGGCCTTCTTTTGAATATGCAGAGGGACAGCTGAAAACTGTCTTCAAAGAGATTGCTGCGGATCATGACAATGCCTTGCTTTCTATTAAAACAAGGATCAAATCTTCTGACAGTTTAAGGGAAAAACTGATCCGCAACCGTTTCTATCTGAACTGCACCGGCCCAGAAGATGTTCTGAAGAATCTGACGGATGTCATCGGCATTACTTTGGAATGCCGCTTCATCAGAAATGAAGCCGAGATGTACCATTCGCTTTTTCAGTTCTTTATTGATGATGGAAAGATATTCTCTCCATGCCGGACCAATCCGAATGTGTATCTGAATCTGCATATGGCTCAGCCGCAGACACAGAGAAACGGCTTTACGATCTATCGCATCGATGGCTTTTATACATTCAATGAAGAAAGGATCAATTTTGAACTGCAGATCAAATCCTTGGTACATACCTTCTGGAGCGAGATCGAGCACGAAGTAGTTTATAAGAACCCAGATTTCATTATGTATGATACATTCAACCGCAATATGCTTGGCGCTATCCGTGACAATCTGGATGTGGTCGACAGACAGCTTGAGATCATGTACAACGAGATCTCCTATCAGTCGCAGCAGGCTCAGATCGGCATGGATGAGAAGGGATTTAAGACCTTTGTTGCTCGTTCGATCAATGAACTGATGAATCGGAAAATGGTAGAATCTGTTGGCTTTGCGACAGACTTTAAACAGTGCAGTGCAATTCTTGCACAGTATATCTATGTAAAGGATTTTCTGAATGGCACGCATAATCCGGAGCGGATGATCGATTATCTGCAGCTGCTGAATCTGCTGACGGATACGCGCATTGAATTCAAAGAAGAGATCTATTTGGAACATACCTATATTTCAAAGGATCCTTTCTGCAATATCCTTGGCGGCTATTGGCAGCAGCAGCTGAATAAGAATTTCCAATGGCATATTTTCTTCTGCATGCTGTTTACGATCCAGCCTGGCAACAATATTGAGGATTTCTCGGACTTCATCCATGTCATCCATCTTCTGATGATCCAGCCGACCTGGTATGCCAGCACTTTTCAGAAATATGAGCAGAAGGATGCTGATACGGTCAGAGATGAATTGGCCGGTGCCCTGGCCCAATCGCTTGTATCAATTGACAAGATCGATATTATTCACGAAGAGAAGGTACATGAAGTCATGGAGATGTTCCGTACTTTCATTGAGATGATCGAACAGGATTATCCTGATATAGATGTCTATCATAAGTATCAGAAAGAGATCCTGGCAGAGCTGACACATCGCACGATCGTTATCTTCCAATAAGAAAAAAGACCTGATATAATAAGGACGAGGTGAAATTATGGCACAGGATTATGTTGTATTGAATGAAAATCAGGAGCATGGGATCATTGCAATCAATAAGTCGGTATTTCGTTCGATTGCTGAGATCAGCATTGATGATATTGAAAATGCGGTCAAGGTGCCCGAAGCAAGATTTGCCAGCCCGCTGAGCGTAAAGATCTATGACAATAAGCTGCATATTGCGGCCGATATTAAAGTGAAGTATGGCGCCAATGTAGCGGCCACCTGTGAATTGGTGCAGAACAAGATCTATGAGAATATTCTGTTCATGACTGGCTTTAAAGCAAATGATGTTACAGTCAATGTTATTGGTTTTGAAATTTAGTTGACACAGAAGGTGTTTTGCTGTTTAATATATAAGTATTTGAAAATACGGAAAGAAGAAGCACCGCTTCTCACCTGATGTCCGAAGGACTTGGGTAGTATGCCGAAAGATCGTAAGAAATTTTGGACAGGTGCGCTTCGCATCTGTTTTTCATTGCGAGGAGGTCCGCTTGGGAAGAATTAAGAATAACAAAAATAGACGCCCTGAATCGAATGATATTGTCAATGAAGACATTCATTTCAAAGAGGTTCTGGTCATTGGCCCAAAAGGTGAACAATTGGGCAGGATGATGCGTCGCGAGGCTTTGCAGAAAGCCTATGACATGGAGCTTGACTTATTATGTGTTGCGCCGAATGCTGAAACTCCAGTCTGCAAAATTGTAGACTATGGTAAGTATCATTTCGAAACACAGAAGAAGGAAAGAGAAGCAAAGAAGAATCAGCATGTCACTGAAGTAAAACCACTTCGTCTGTCACCGGTCATTGATGAACATGATTTTGCCACCAAGGTAAAGCATGCAAGAGAATGGCTGGAAGATTCACAAAAGGTCAGAGTCGATATGAAATTCCGCGGACGTATGATTACTCGTCAGGAAGTTGGCCGTGAAGTGTTAAAGAATTTCTCGGAGCAGATTTCAGATATCGCAGAGATGGCCAAGGCACCTAGCCTTGAAGGAAACACTATGTCTGTGACATTTACGCCAAAAAAAGGTAAGTAAAGGAGATTAAGTATGAAAGCAAAAGCTAAAAAACCAAAGAAGATCAGAATGAAGACAAAGAAGACTTTCGCTAAGCGCTGCAAGCTGACTGCAAACGGCAAGCTGAGAGTCCAGCACAACTATGTTTCCCACTTTGCTGCAAACAAGAGCCACAAGCAGAAGATGCATCTGGCTAAGAGCACAAGTGCAAACGACACAGACATGAAGCGCGATAAGCAGCTTCTGCAGGGTTAATAGGGAGGCTAAGTTAAGATGAGAGTAAAAGGATCTACACCAACGCGCAATCGGCGCAAGAAGGTATTAAAGTTAGCAAAGGGCTATTTTGGAAGCAAGCATCTTCTTTATAGAACAGCCAATGAACAGGTCATGCATTCACTGAAGTATTCCTTTATTGGCAGAAAACAGACCAAGAGAGAAATGCGCAAGCTGTGGATTGCCAGAATCAATGCAGCATGCAGAATGTACGATCTCAGCTATTCTAAGTTCATGTATGGACTGAAGAAGGCTGATATCAACGTTAACAGAAAGATGCTGTCTGAGATTGCAATTCATGATGAGAAGGCCTTTAAGGATCTTGTCGATGCATCAAAGAAACAGCTGGAAGCTGCTAAGTAAAAAATTAGTTGCATCCCCGAATAGGGTATAGTACTATAAACAAGTTCGAAGGAAGAACATCTTCCTTCGATAGACGGCGAGTTGGTGAAGCGGCTTAACACACTGCCCTCTCAAGGCAGCATTCACGGGTCCGAATCCCGTACTCGTCACTGACAGAAACACCGTTGATCGGTGTTTTTATTTGAAGGAGGGATCATGTCATACGAATTTCATTGTGATGCAGATCCAAGTTTGATAGATTCATTTGTAATAAAACAGGAACAAAATACTTTATTTCAATGTACACCATGGGCACAGATCAAAGAGAATTGGGATCATATGTTCACATGTGTTACAGAGGATGATAAAACGGTTGGAACTGCTTTGGTATTGATCCGTAAAATGCCTTTAGGAACGGTATTGTTCTATGTTCCAAGAGGTCCGGTCATGGATTACCATAATGAAGCTTTGGTAAAATTCTATCTGCAGCATCTGACGGCCGAAGCTAAGAAGGCACATGCGATTGCACTGCGTTTTGATCCGGCAGTGCTTTCTAAAAAATATGCTTATAAGGACCGCAGTGAACCGCATGAAGCACAGAATACAGATGTCATTGATCTGCTGAAAAAATGCGGTGCGGAACATAAAGGATATACTGTCAGGATTGAAGAAAGCACACAGCCTCGTTTCAATGCAGAAATGGATGTTACGGATGACTATCGCGAACATCTTGAACATAAGACTGCTAAATGCATCCGGGCAAGTGAACATAAGGGCATAGAGATCTATGAAGGCCCTGAATATATTCATGACTTTGAAGTTGCTATGCATTATACAGAAGTGCGCAAGCAGGTCGCTCTGCGGAATGAAGAATATTTTGCGCATATGATGAAGGTCTATGGCGATCATGCCATCTGTATGGTCACGAAACTGAATTTCACAAAACAGCTGAAGAAACTTTCTGATGCGATTGCAGAAGAAACGAATGCATTGGCGCAGGAAGGCCTGAAGAAAAAAGAAAAGTCTGCTTTGAAACAGCAGCTGCAGAATGATCAGAAGGAATATGATCGGCTGCAGAAGGACTATGAAAGAGAAGGAAAAGAAGAAGTCATTACCTGCGGAATCTTGGCTGTATATAATGACTCATTGATGGAACTTTTCTATATGGGCAACAATCCTGATTATCTGAGAATGTATTCAAGCTATCTGCTGTATGCAAAATGCCTCGATCGCTGTGTTGAACTTGACATTCATCACTGCAGCTTCGGTGGGGTAGAGGGTACATTGGATGACGGCCTGACATTATTCAAATCGAACTGGATCATGAATGTAGAAGAATATATCGGTGAATTCAATATCTGTCTGAATCGTCCGATGTATCGAGCATTTGATCAGCTCTATCCATTCTTATTGAAGACAGCTGCGAAGCTGCGCGGCAAGAAGTAAGAGAAAGCGGCAGGACCGCTTTTTTTCGATGGGCCTTTCATGGCAAAAGCAGGAGACATGCCGTATAATAGTAACGAATGATTTTTTAGGAAAATATTGATGAATACAGAGAAACCGAATAAAACAAACAAACGTGTAAAGAATTCATTGGTACTGAGCGGTCTGATCGGAACGGCAGGTCTTTTTGTCGCAAAACTGCTTGGTCTTTTGTATTCGATCCCGCTGTCTTCTATTTTAGCTTCTGATGCATTGATGAGCTATTATGGAACATCGTATATGATCTATTCCTACATCCTGAATGTTTTTACGGCGGGCATTCCTTTTGCCATCAGTACGATTGTTGCCAAATATACGGTACTGGATGACAATAAGAGCTTAAAAAAGATCCGCACCATGTCGATCCGGCTGCTGAGGCTGATGGGATTGCTGGGGATGATTGTATTGATCTTCCTGTCAGGATGGATTGCTTATGCGATCGTGCCGGGGGAAGATACACATATCATGACGACCTGCCTCTGCATTCTGGCAGCTGCCTTATTCTTTGTGCCGATCCTTTCTGCTTACCGCGGATTTTGGCAGGGACGGAAAGAGATGGGCGAATATGCCTTTACACAGGTATTTGAACAGCTGATCCGCGTTGGTTTTCTATTGACGGCAGCTTATCTGATCGTTTATGTATTCCATATGGATCGTACTTATGCTCTGTATGCAGCGGTTGTTTCTACAAGCATTGCGGCAGCGGCAGCTATTATCCAGATCTATTTCTTTGATAAGAAGAATTTCAAAGAGATCAAAGATAAAGCGGCTGTGCAGAAGACAATGTCCGTCAGAAATGAAGAACTTCTGCATGAACTGCTGATCTTGGCAGTGCCGTATCTATTGTCAGCAGTGATCGGCTACTGCGATCAGATCTATTATTCTATTCTTCTGCCGATCGGTCTGCGAATGCATGGATATGACGGAGCCACGAATGATGTCATTCTGTCGGCCTTCAACTATGTCGGCAATAAGCTGACAAGCATTCCGCAGATCCTTGCCCCAGGATTTATTGCGGCTTTGATCCCGCATGTGACAGAGTCCATGACCAAACATGATTATAAACGGGTCAGCCGGATGATCGTTGAATGCATCGGCATTGTATTCTTTATCGGCAGTGCTGCCAGCCTGTGCATTGCCATCTATTCGGAGGACATTTATCATATTCTCTTTTATACAAGCAATCCCGAGGTGTCTGCTCAGGTCGTGAAATGGGTCGCGCTGGATGGCTTCATGGGCACGATCTGTCCCGTTACCAGCATGCTGAGCATCTCTCTGGGGATGCAGAAGAAAGTGCTGAAGAGACAGCTGATCGATGCGGTGATCCGCGGTATCCTGATGATTCCATTGACTGTGCTGATCGGCTATCAGGGTGCGATCATTGCCTCCTTGATCGGCGGAACATATCTGCTGATTGCCAATGTGAATGGCCTGCAGAAGCAGTTCCATATTGATGGAAAGAGAATGATGATCCACTTGGCAAAGATCATGATTGCTTTAGCTTCGATGGCTATTGCATGCTATGCATTGAAGTTCATTGGCTTAGATGGCGGTGTCGGTGCCAGCAAATGGATCGCTCTGGGCAAGTTTGCGGTCAATATTATTCTCTGTCTGCTTGTATATATTGGCGTATCGCAGCTGCTGCATATTCCCGAGGATCTCTTTCACAGACGTTTTTCATCCATGATCAAAGCTAAGATCAAGCATCAGGCATAATTCAATGTATCTAAAAAGGCTTGTTTCCATACGGAAGCAAGTCTTTTATATACTGCATAGAAGGTACTGCTATTTAGAAATGTTGATACCGGCATCCGCATCATACTCGCCTGCGTAGACACAGGATTGATTCGAAGTCCCCTTAGAATTTGAGAAGGATCCGCAGACCTTGATATTGCCTTTCAAGGATCCCGGAATGCCGGTATAGAAACTGGTCTTGCTGGTGATCTTGGTATAGAACTCATCATTGACATAGATATCGGCGTAGTACTTGGCATTCGTATTTGTCAGCTGTGAAGCAGATGCTGCTTTGCATGCACCATACATACTGATATTGTTATAGCCGTCCTTCAGAGAAATATTTCGGCTGCCGGAACATGTATCCTGGGTATTCCAGTTGATGTACATGATGCCGTTTGATATAGAAGCATCAAAGCTTGTAAGAACCGGCGTCTTGCCGGTGTAAGCAGACTGCGATACCGTAGGCGTATTATTCAGACCTTCTTCAGAAACAGAGGAAGTAGTTGTCTTGCCGCCGATCGTGCCGTCATCAGCGACATGAGGATAGGTACCTGTGAGGTAGGTGACATCTTTGACATCATCTGGTTTAGTGACACCCTTGGATGTTTCCGGTGACAGGGAATTCTCTAAGTCGATCAGAGCCTGATTCGTCTGACCTGGAATATTCAAATTATCTTCCGCAGTAGTGAAATAGCAGTGCTCTCCGGCAATGGCTTTATCATAGCCAAGCCATACCGCATTTGTATATTGGGAAGTAGAGGCGACCATCCATTTATCTTTCATGGCGCCTTGCGGAATGCCATACTGCAGGCCATCGCTGCCCCAGTCTGTTGTACCGGTCTTAGCATAAACAGGATATTCAGAATCTTTGAAGATCTGCATATAGTTGTAGACGGTACCATCTGTATTGCGGTTCATCAGGGTATCCATCAGATAGGCACTGCCGGAAGAAAGCACTCTCTGATCCTGATTCTCTGTCGGCTCATACGTACTTCCATCGGTAAATTCAATGGAACGGATCGTATGCGGCTGATTGTAAACACCGAGATTGATCATTGCGGCATGTGCTCCGGCAAGTTCTTCAACTGTTGTCGTGAAGGAGTTGCCGCCAATTGCATAAGATTGATGGAAATCATCATAGGATACTTTGGAGAAACCGATGGAATGCATGTAATCAACGATCGCGTTGGATCCGATCTTTGCGGTAACATGTTCCAGTGTCAGAATAGCTGGAATATTCAATGAGTTTTGAAGTGCCGAAGTGATCGTCAGATCGCCGGCATACTTGCCATTGGCATTGACCAGAACACGGCTTTCAGCTGGGAAGGTGATCGGTCTGTCCTGCACGATCTCATCTAAGGAATAGCCTAAGTATTCAAAGGCAAGCGGATAATCTACTGCTGGTTTGATGGAAGAACCAGGCTGCTTATACTGCTGGGTCGCACGGTTCAGCAGGAGCGATCCGCCGGCATAATTTCTTCCGCCGCCGATACCGACGATCTCACCATTCTTATTATTGATAGAAATGATGGCTGTCTGCATCAGATCATTCGGATAGTCAATTGCACCGTTTTCAATGTCCTCGATCTCCTGCTGGATCTCTGGCTGCAGGGAAGTATAGATCTTCATTCCGGTTGTGGTTGGATCCTTGCCGGTAACTTCAGCTGCTTCCTGGATCGCTACGCCAAGGTACTGGGCATATTTAGTACTGCTGCTTGCCATATGGGAAGAACCTGTAAGCTGATCTTCAACCTTGATCGAAGAAGCAAGACGATATTCATTTTCGTTGATATAGCCATGATTGAGCATCTGCTGCAGGACTTCATTGCGGCGCTCTGTCGCATAATCCAAATATTCATAAGGATTGTATTTATTCGGCAGATTGACAATGCCGGCAAGCAGAGCACTTTCCGAAAGATTCAGATCGCCTGCATCTTTGTTGAAATAGTATTCCGCTGCTTTCTGTACGCCGCGGATCTGGCCGCCGAAGTTCAGACGATTGACGTAGTAGGCAAAGATCTCTTTTTTTGACATGCTTTTTTCAAGCTGCAGAGAAAGGTAGATCTGCTGGACTTTATACTGGATGGTAGTATCGCGCTCCGTACCGCCGGAAAGATCATCAGTCGAAAAGTACGTATTCTTGATGAGCTGCATGGTGAAAGTTGAACCGCCTTGCGTATTGTGATGCAGGACCGTGTTGATCACGGAAGAGGTAAAACGCGGAATATCAAATCCATCATGCGAGAAGAAACGGGAATCTTCAATAGAAAGAAAGGCATCTACGAGAGATTCAGGGCATTGATCATATGTGATATTCTGCCGATAATAAGCACCGATCTCGCTTAGCAGATTGCCATTTGTATCATAGATCGTTGTACTGTCTTCGCCGACCAGATCTGAAGTATTGAGCGTCGGTGTGTTTTCAAGAAGTTTTTTGATATATGCTGTGCCGGCTGCACCAAGAACACAATAGATGGCCAAGATGAAAACAAAGATGCCGATCCAGATCCGGCGGCACTTTTCTTTAGCCAGGAACTTTTTTTTCTTTTGTGCGAGATCATCTGTATTTGGCTGATGCTCAGAAGCTGATGTATGCAAATTCATTGGGCCCCCCAATCATAATATTTTTACTCAGAAAGAAATTAAGCTGCTTTTTTGAACCACTGCAGGCAGATAGCACCGATGCCGGTATGGGCAGCGACCGCATTGCAAAGATCAATGATCTGGATCGATGCTTTTGGAAAGCGCAGATGCATCTTGTGATACAGTTCTTCCGCTGTCTTGATATTGTCGACGTGCGCAATGGTAACGGACCATAGATCGGAGCCGTCATTGACCCCGTCATTTTCCATTTCCTCCATACCGCGCTCCAAAGCTTTGCGGAAGGTGCGGACTTTTTCCAAAGTATCGATGCGTCCCGAGGTCTTTTTATTGATCTGAAGAACAGGGGAGATCTGCAGGAACTTTGCCAATCGTGCCGCCATCGGTGTCAGTCTGCCCCCGCGTACCAGCTGATCAAGTTTCTGCGGGATCACAAGTGTATTGGTCGAATTGATGATCTCTTCGACTTTGCAGCGGATGGCAAGATCGGAAATGCCTTTTTCATAAGATTCTTTTATATAGTGGATCAGATAATCCTGCACCACTGCCGTTACATACGTATCGGCAGTAATGATGCGGATGCCAAGTTCATTGGCAGCTGCTGTCATAGTACTGATCGTTCCGGAAAGCCCATTGCAGATCGGGACCGCAATGATCAGATCCACGCCTTGTTTTTTTAAGGATGCGAAGCATTCTTCAACAATGCCAGGAGAAGGCTGAGATGTCTTCAGCAGATGACCTTCTTCAAGAAGTTTCAGGTTGTCTTTGACAAGCAGTGTCTCCATATCCTGATAGGTATGTGTTTCGTCAGTGATCTGAAGAGGAATGCTGACAATTCCGTCTTTTGCTAATGTTTCTATGCTTTTTCCGGTACCGGAATCTGTCACATATGCAATCTTCATTTCTGCCTCCTCGGTCATTGGACGTATCCATTATATAGAATTTCACATTCAATTGCTTAACAGCTTGCGTGAATTGTGTGTTCAAGTTAAAATTTTTGATATGAACATGCTCAAAGACAAGAAAAAAATACATATCCTGCTGATTGTGATCGGCATGGTCTTTACGATCCTTCCTTTATTTCACAGCAGCCTTTGGTTTGATGAATCTTATAGTGTATCTTTAGCTTCTCATTCTTTCAGCGAGATCTGGAGCATTGATATCCATGATGTGCATCCAGTTTTCTACTATGACTGTCTTCATCTGCTGTATCTGGTCTTCGGCAGCAATATTCTGGTCTATCGGCTTTTTTCCTGGGCATGCCTCAGTATGATCGGCATCTTTGGATATACAGGCATCCGCCGGGACTTTGGGGAAGATACTGGGATCTGGTTTACTTTCTTTGTCTTTTTCTTTCCGGTCAATGTTGTATATGCCGGTGAGATCCGCATGTATATGCTGGTCAGTCTGCTGGTGCTTCTGGGTACTTTCTATGCGATCCGCATTGCCAAAGGATCAATGAATCACTGGGATCATCTGCGGATGGTACTGTTCTTTGTCTTAGCTGCGTATACGCACTACTATGGCCTGCTGGCGGCCGCTATTGTGAATCTGATCCTGCTTGGCATATTGATCGTTCATCATAAGCAGAGCACGAAAAAAGAATATGGCATTTGGCTGCTGGATGGCTTTCTGCAGATCGGCCTTTATCTGCCTTGGCTGTTTGTCTTCATTGCCCAGGCAGGGGCTGTAAAACAGGATTTTTGGATTCGCTGGTATTGGCCAAGCACGCTGATCGAAATGATCCTGTTCCAATTCTCTGGAAATCTGGGAAAGGATCTGTTCCTGCCGGCTGCGGCTGCAGCTGGGGCAGAGATCGCCTTTGCAGTGTATCTGATCGTGCTGGCAGTGAAAGATCATCATGAACATATCTACGAAAAACTTCTGACGTTTGGAACATATACCGGCGTCCTTGCGGCGGCCGCTTTGGCAGGGATCCTGATGCATCGGGTAATCGTCTATGCCAGATATCTGCTTGTCTGCACAAGTCTTCTGCTGCTTTATATCAGTGATGCCTTTGCCAGATGCGGCCGAAAGATCATCAGCAGTATTTTCTGCGCTGCTGTTGCTATCTGCGCTGTCTGCGCCAGTCTGACACTGATCAAAACAAACTATTCACCGACCAATCAGGCACCGTATGAATATCTGGATGCAAATATGCAGGCAGGGGATGTGATCCTCGTCAGCAACTATCTGCAGGATCCAAATTCCTTTATTGCCGTATCCAGGCATATGGATCATCGCATTATTTATTGGAATGAGTGCGCTTGGATGGATGAGAGCGTCAAAGCATATCGCGCTTACGGTACAGATATGACCGTTGTTTACAATCTGAATGATGTTCCCGCTTTCTCAGGAAGAGTCTGGGTCATCTATGCGGATGATGACAATCGGCAGATGCCGATCAATCATGTTTATAACGCTGCGATCAGTCATTTCCACGGTACCGGTGAAGGTACGCAGTATTTCCAGACAGACTACAAAAACATCGAATATACCATTGGTCTTGTAAGTGTAGACCAATGATTCGTTGTATAATAAGTACATGTCAGTGCATCTTTATATAAGAAGCTGCTATACGCTTTTGGAAAGCTCTCTTACGATTCCGAAACTGATGCAGAGAACAAAAGAATATGGCTATCAGTATGCTGCTTTGACAGATCACAATGTCATGTACGGCATACCGTCTTTTCTGCATGCATGCCATGACAATGGCATCTCTCCGATCATTGGAATGGAAGCAGATATCCAATATCACGAGCAGTGCATTCCTTTTCTTCTTTTAGCAAAAGACAATCTTGGCTACAGTCAGCTGATGAAGCTTTCTTCCCTGCTGAACCATGAACCGAAAAAAGCAGGCTTGGATGAGCTGAATGCCTGTGCACCTCATTGCTTTATCATTGCGTATGGCGAAGGCGGATTCTTGGATTCCGAGCTGATCAAAGAAGATCAGAAAGCATGCATGGAAAAACTGAAGATCATGAAAGAAGAGATTGCGTCTTTTGACATGGCACTTTCCTATCAGGAATCTGCGATGTGGAAGAAAAGAAATACTTTTTTGAAACAGGCATGCACGAACCTCCATATCTCTACCTGTGCACTGAATAAGATCAGCTATCTGGATCCGAAAGACAATGCAGAAGTACAGATTCTGCAGGGCATCCGGCAGAATAAGACACTGCACGATTCATCGCTGCTGCTGCCGACCGGCAGATATTTTCTGAGCCCGGATGAAATGGCATCTCTGTATGAAAAAGACGATCTGCAGAGGACCGATGAGATTGCGAAAGAATGTCATGCGGATGGAAATATTGCCAAAGCAAGTCTGCCGCATTACCATGTGCCGCTCGAAGGTGTTTCTTCCAAAGAATATTTGGAAGCTCTCTGCACTGCCGGGCTGAAGAAAAGACTGTCAGGCAGAAAAGATGAACGCTATCAGAAGCGGCTGGACTATGAACTGCAGGTCATTACGCAGATGCATTTTGAAGATTATTTTCTGATCGTTTATGATTTCATCTGCTATGCCAGAAAGCATGATATCAATGTCGGACCGGGCAGAGGAAGTGCGGCTGGTTCATTGGCAGCCTATTGCTTAGGTATCACAATGATCGATCCCATCAAGTACGACCTGCTGTTTGAAAGGTTTTTGAATCCGGAACGTATTTCCATGCCGGATATTGATACAGATATTCCTGACGATCATCGTCAGGAAGTCATTCAGTATGTGTGCGATACGTATGGCAGCGACTATATAGCAAATATTGTGACTTTCAATACATTGGGCGCCAAACAGGCAATCCATGATGTCGGAAGAGTCATGAATTTAAATGATAGCGATATCAGCCTTGTTCTGCGCCAGATCCATGGCGGAGCTAAAACTACCTTAAAGCAGGCATATCTGTCCTCACCGAATCTGAAGCAGATCGTTGGCAGCAATGATAAGATCCACCGTCTGTATGCCATGGCACTGCGCTTAGAAGGCCTGCCGCGCCATACTGGCATTCATGCGGCCGGGATCATCATGTCCAGCAAGCCCCTCAATGATGTGATACCGACGATCCAGGATGGGGATGGCATGAAGACCTCACAGTATACGATGGAATATCTTGAGGAGAGGGGACTCATTAAAATGGATTTCCTCGGACTCAAGAATCTGAGGATCATTCACGATATTGTTTCTCAGGTCAGAAAACAGGAACCGTCTTTTTCGCTCAATGCGATCTCACTGCAGGAAGCAGATGTCTACCGGATGTTTGCGGCGGCAGATACGACCGGCATCTTTCAGTTTGAATCGGAAGGAATGAAGCCGTTCCTAAGACGGATGCATCCGGTATGCTTCAATGATATTGTGGCAGCGAATGCTCTGTACCGTCCCGGACCGATGGAGAATATCTCGGTATATTTAGCAAATAAGGAACATCCGGAAAAGATCCAATATCCTTCCAAGGAAATGAAGGAGATCCTGGAAGATACGTATGGGGTCATGATCTACCAGGAACAGGTCATGCTTGCACTGCAGAAAGCAGGCGGTTTTTCACTTGGCCGAGCTGATATCCTGAGACGCGCTATTTCCAAGAAGAAGAGCGATGTCATGGCAAAGATGAAACCTGAATTCATCCATGGATGCAAAAGGAACCAGTACAGTGAAGAAACTGCCGAAAAGCTGTTCAGCTACATTGAAAAATTCAGCGGCTATGGTTTTAATAAATCGCATTCAGTGGCTTATTCGCTGATTGCCTATCAGATGGCATACCTGAAAGTGAAGTATCCGATGTATTTTTACAGTGCACTGCTGGACAGTGTCATCGGAGATAAAGAAAAGACATCGCAGTATGTAGATGAATGCCGGCGCCGCGGAATCAAGGTACTGTATCCGGATGTGAATGCATCGTCACTTGGCTATGATGGATCGCAGAATGCTATCCGTCTGCCGCTGTCAGCGGTCAATGAGATTGGTTTCAATCTGAACGCTGCTTTGATCAAAGAAAGAGAAAGCAATGGACAGTATCAGGATTTCTTTGATTTCACTGCTCGTGCTTCTGTTTTGAAGATGAAGCGGGATCAGATCGAATCTCTGATCGATGCCGGTGCGCTTGACTGCTTCCATATGGGCCGGGCAACATGCAGACATGCCTTGGATGATGCTCTGCGCTATGGTGAGCTTGTGCAGATCCATAACGGTACGCAGATCTCGATCAATCTTGGCTTAGTATCCAAACCGGAATTCATCCGGATCAAAGAAGATGAGATGACGTATGCAGAAAATGAGCGCAATGCCCTGGGCTTCAATCTTGGCCCGCATCCGATCATTGCTATCAGGCGAGAGAACAATATTAAAGATCCTTCCTTGGCTTATCTGAAGAATAAGGTCGGCCGCTATAATGGTTTTGCTTTGATCAGCAGTGTCAAGCAGCATCGCACTAAGCGTGGGGAAATGATGGCTTTTGTCTCGCTGTCAGATGAAACAGGACAGGCGGATATGGCCGTGATGCCAAGGCTCTATCAGAAAAAAGCAGATGTCCTAGTTCGTGGCATGTATATTCGGTTTAATGTTAAAATAGAGGAAGGAAAATCATTTTTAGCAAATGAGATCCAAGAGGTCAGGAAGAAACCATATGACAAGAATACTAATTGCTGATGATGAATCAGATATTCGAGAGGTAGTAAAAGTATACGGTGAGCTCAATGGCTATGAAGTAGATGAGGCAGCCGACGGCTTAGAGACATTGGATATGATCCAAAAGACAGCGTATGATCTGATCATTTTGGATGTCATGATGCCAAAGCTGGATGGCTTTTCTGCCTGCCGCAAGATCAAGGATACTTCCAATATTCCTGTGATCATGCTGAGTGCACGGACGGAAGAATATGATAAGCTCTTTGGGTTTGAACTTGGCGTTGATGACTATGTGGTCAAACCGTTCTCACCGAAGGAACTGATGGCACGGATCAAAGTTGTTCTGGAAAGAGGACAGCATAAGGCTTCAAATATCAAACGCTTTGACGGTCTCGAGATCGATATCAGCGGCCGCACAGTGACAGTTGATGGCGAAAAAGCAATGCTGACGCCGAAGGAGATCGATCTTCTGCTTTATTTGGTGGCGAATCAGAATATTGCTCTGAGCCGTCAGAAGCTTCTTCATGAAGTATGGAACTATGATTATTTTGGGGATGACCGCACAGTAGATACGCATATTAAAATGCTGCGGCATAACTTAGGAAAATATCGCGATTTTATTGTCACTGTGAGAGGAATGGGCTATAAATTTGAAGCTTGATCGCTACGGGATCCGCTTTCGGGTATGGCTGGCTTTCTTCCTGCTGGCTCTGGTCATTGTCTTATTCATCGGTGTATTGCAGATTGGTCTGATCCGGCCGTATTACCGCAATGCAAAGATACGCACCGTACAGACCGTGACCGACAATATCCAAGCAGATCTTATCGACAATGGAACAGTAACCGGCATCAATCATGCATTGCAGGAAGCAGTTGATAATAATGCATGTGTTTTTATATACAATGATCAGGGCAGCCTGATCTATCGTGCCGATAGTTTGGGCACAGGATGCATCTTCAATGAAGAAAGCATTCTTCCCGAGGAATTGGCAACAGCTGAAGATCGGATCGCTGTTCTTCAGGATGGTACGGATTATTCCAACAATATCGTCAATACCGTAACAGGCCAAGAGATGATCCTATACGGCCGCAAGATCAGCGATGTATTGGGCAATTATTATCTGTTTATCAATTCTCCATTGGAACCTGTTGATTCCGTTGTCACTTTCTTTTCCAATCAGTATCTTGCCTATATGCTCTTAGCTTTGGCTGGAGCTTCGCTGCTTGCTTTCTATATCTCTGCCCGTCTCACAAAGCCGATCCGAGAAATGAAGCAGCAGGCGCAGAAACTGGCCAACGCTGACTATTCTGCATCATTCGACGGGGGCGAGTTCACGGAGACAAAGGAATTGGCATCTACGCTGAATGGTGCCAATGAAATGATCAAAAGGACAGATGAACTGCGGCGTGACCTGATGGCCAATGTATCGCATGACATCCGTACACCTCTGACCAATATCAAAGCCTATGCCGAGATGATTCGAGATGTATCGGGAAAAGATCCGGAAAAGAGAGAAAAGCATCTGAATGTGATCCTCAGAGAAACAGATTATATGAATTCATTGGTCAATGATATGAGCGAACTTTCACAGATGCAGTCAGGGACATATCAGCTGCATTTGGCAAATATGGATCTTTCGATGAAGATCAGACAGATCTTGGAAACGGATCAGCCTCTGATTGAAAATGGAAAGCTGAAGATTGTCACAGAAATACCGGAAACGCTCACAATGTATGCCGATGAAACAAAGATCGGACAGGTCATCTCAAATTACCTGTCCAACGCGATCAAGCATACACCAGCGGGAAAGACAATCACCGTACGTGCCTTTATTTTAAAGGATGAAGAAACGGTCCATTTTGAAGTGCAGGATGAAGGGGAAGGCATTCCGAAAGAAGAACTTCCGCTGATCTGGAATCGCTATCAGAAATCATCGCGCTCTTTCAGCCGTTCATTGACTTCTACCGGTCTTGGCCTCTCTATTGTCAAGGCTATCGCAGATGCCCATCATGGAACATGCGGCGCATCGAGCACGCTGGGCAAAGGAAGCACATTCTGGTTTGAACTGAAGGAGACTCATGAAGCGTGATTATCTGAATGGCACACCCTATGCAATAGAACAGCCGCAGCAGATGTATCACTTCAGCAGCGATACTGAACTGCTGGGACGCTTTATGCGCCTGAAGAAGACAGATACCGTACTGGATATCGGATGCAATACCGGTGCACTGCTTTGCTATGCTGCAATGCAGGGGCCGAAAGCTCTGTATGGCATCGATCTTTTTGAAGACGTCATAATGCAGAGCGCAAAGAATCTGAAGGACAATCAGATCACCGCAGAACTTGCTGTATCCCGTCTGCAGGAGTATGATCCGCCCCTGAAGTTCTCGGTCATTGTATGCAATCCGCCGTATTTCAAGACGATCGAAGATCGCTTGAAAAATGAAAATAAATATCTTGCAAGTGCCCGGCATGAATCATTCCTGAATCTGCAGGAACTTTTCAGCAATGCCGATCGACTGCTGGCAAAGGACGGTGCTTTTTATCTGATCCATCGGTCCAATCGGATCCCGGAGATTCTGCAGTGTGCACAGACGTATGGACTTTATCCTGTACGCATGAGGATCCTTTATAAAACAATGCATCGAGAAGCCTCAGGTGTGCTATTCTGTTTCTGTCATGGATCAAAGCGCGGACTGATCTGCGATCCGCCTGTTTTTCTGGATGACAGAACTACATTTGCGGATCAGAAGGGAGAAGGAAGATGATCTATATTATTTGGATGCTGCTGATCCTGTTTGCCTTGGTATTGGCATTATGCATTTCCATACTCCTATACCATCCCAAAACAGAAACAGAAAAGAAAGCAGCTGTTCCTTCACCTGCTGCCAATACAGAAGAAAAGGAAGAACCGCTCTCTTATCAGAATGCCGGAAAGATGCAGATGTCTGATTTAGTTATGTATTTTCCGGAACTGAAGATCTATATGAAAGAAGAGATGCTGGATCATGGGATCCTGCTGCATTGGAAGGGTGCTTCTGCCTGCAGCAGCCATGTGCTTCTTTCGCTCCATAATGATGCATGCCGGCATGCATGCTTAGAAGCTGTGCAGCGGGTCTATGAAGATAATGAACTTCCGGAGAATGATTTCTATCTCTGTCTGCCATATACAGAAGCACTTGAAAAAGAAGCCAGTGAAGAATGCCGTACATACCTAAGAGATCAGGGAATCCATATCAAAGGTGTTCTCATGGATGGATCTGACAATGAAGATCTTCTGCATCATGCCCGTCTCCAGGCTTTGATCGGTACAGGAACCGGTGCATATGCAGAGATCAGCGTGAATGGCAATCCCCGCCGCACCCAGAGATGGATCGAGAACCTCAGGGCAGAACAGCTTCTGCCTCTGCAGACAAATGCATCGCTTTCTGCCATTGTATCTTCTCTGCATGAACAGATCCCATTTCTCCTGCGCTGCGAACTGCTCTTTTCTGCCAAGAAGGGACTTCGAGACCTTCTGGAGATCATGCCGGACAGCTGGATCTGGATGCGTGCCTCCATTGAAAAGAGAAAAGACAGTCTGATCCTGCGGGCACCAGAGCAGGCTATGATCCAGGAAGCTGTGCGTATTCTTGAAATAGATGCTTCGCATAATTCTCTGTATCTGAAAGAAGAACGGACGCTTATGGAAACGCGATCATCAGATAAAGAAGATTGGATCTATCAGAGAACATCCGCACTGATCGCAGATTATTTTGATGTGCAGGGGATTGTGCCTGTCCCTATTGCCGAGACAGGAAACCTAGGACATTATGATGAATGGAAGACAGTGCGCTATATGCCATTGAATAAAAATAAAAATGAATCAAAGGAGACTATGATCCATTTCTATCAGTCGTTTCTTACCAAAGTCTGAATGCTCAGACTTTTTTTATTGGTGCTAACGAAGCACGTATCATCGCATCGATCTCCGGTTTGACTTGGGAAAGGTCCGAAGGAAAATGATCAATAATGGAGGAATAGCATACGGAATAGATCATGCAGATCAAAGCATAGACGCGAACTAAGATCTGATGCGAAGAAAGACCGCTCTGTACAGCATAGGCATCAATATCATTTCGGATATCGATCATCATCGGATCATCGCAGGTCAGAAAGCCTTCTTCATCGATCGGCCAGACAAAATCCTTTTTCATCAGGGCCACGACTTCATGATCTTTTTCAAAGTAATGGATCAGTTCAGAAGCCATCCGTACGGAATGATCAATGAAATTCTCACTGCGATGGGATTGATAGACATTGCACAGCACCTGATAGGAGATGCGCTTATTCAATGCGCGCACAATATCTTCTTTATCTTTAAAATACAGATAAAAGGTCCCTTTGGCGATATCTGCTTCCGCACAGATCTCTGCAATGCTTGTGCCGGAGATCGTATGTTCGGTAAAGCAGGTATAGGCCGCATCCAAAAGACGTTTTCTTTTTTCTTCTTTTTTGCGTCCGATCAGGGTATCCACAGAAGCAATCGTGTTCTCAAGATTTTTAGGTTTCATTTACTGTAAGGTAGCGCAAAACGCAGGAAAAGTAAAATCGGGTGCGTATGATTTTCTGTTTTCTATACACATCTTAGAAAATGACTAAAAGTCATAATTATTCATTGACTCACGGTCAATGAAAACTATAATTGCAATGTAAATGACCAAAAGTCATTCGTATGGGAGGAAAGAAATGCGTAAATTTGCCCACTTTGTAGTGAAATTCCGCAAAATGATCCTAGTGATAGCTGTCGCTCTGCTGATTCCAAGCGTGATCGGTGCTGCTTCCACGAAGATCAATTACGATATCCTGACGTATCTTCCTTCAGATCTTGATTCAATGCAGGGAGAGCAGTATTTGGAAAATGATTTTGATCTGGCAAGTTCAGCCATGATCACAGTCGAAAATATGCCGACTGCACAGCTGATGGATATGAAGGAAAAGATATCTCAAGTCGATGGGGTATCAGATGCGTTCTGGATCAGCGATGTCATGGATGTGACGATACCAAGCGATATGCTGCCGTCAGAACTTCATGATTTTATGTTCAACACAGACAATGGAGCGACGATGCTGATCGTTCGCTTCAATGAGCCTGGTTCTTCAGATCTGACGATGAATGCTTTTAAAAAGATCAAGACGATCTGTTCCAATGAAGCATATATCGGCGGTCTGTCAGTGATCCTGCAGGATACAAAATCAATTGTGGATCAGGAGATGCCTTATTATATCCTGATTGCGGTTGCTGCCTGCATTGCCGTACTGTGGATGGGCATGAAATCCAATGCAGTACCATTCATCTTTATGATCGGATTGATCTTCCCGATCATCTACAACTTTGGCACCAATATCATCTTCGGCCAGATCTCTTATATTACGGAAGCTCTGGCAACGGTACTGCAGCTGGGCGTGACCATGGACTATTCGATCTTCCTGCTGCATCGCTATGAAGAAGAGAGACGTGTCAGCAGCACCGATGAAGAAGCGATGGAACGTGCCATTGTCAATACAGGTGTCTCTATCAGTGCTTCTTCTTTGACAACGGTTGCTGGCTTCTTGGCACTCTGTACGATGCGGCTGACATTGGGAACAGATATTGGCCTTGTTATGGCCAAAGGCGTGATCCTAGGTGTTCTCAGTACGGTCACAATCCTGCCTGCACTGCTCTTATGCATGCGCAAGTGGGTCGCACACAGAGAACATAAAACGATTATTCCGCGTCTCAGAAAGGCTTCATTCTTTGTCACAGATCATCCTAAGACAGTCATCGGTATCTTCCTTGCTGTCATCATCGTCTTTGGTCTGGCGTATCCGAAGGTGCAGCAGTACTACACGCTGGGTGATTCGCTGCCGCAGGATATGACCGGCATTGTCGGCAATCAGAAGCTGAAAGAAGACTTCAATATGAATTCATCTTACTTTGTCATCGTCAATGACAATCTGAAGAAGGAAGACGTTGCCAATATGTCAAAAGAAATGGAAGACACAGAAGGCGTGACTTCAGTACTGTCGCTGGAGAAATTTGTCGGAGCAGGCATACCGGAAGATATGCTGCCGGATATTGCCAGCGATACATTCTATGCCAACGGGCATGAAATGATCCTGGTGAATTCACAGCTGAAAGCAGGTACCGATGAGATTGGCGAACAGATCAATACATTGAATTCCATTGTTAAGAAATATGACAGCCAAGGCTATATCACCGGTGAAGCACCGATGACCAAGGACCTGGTAGAAATTGCCAATGTTGACTTCAACAATGTCAACTGGATCTCGATCCTTGCCGTCTTTGTCATTATAGCTATCAGCTTCAAATCATTATCAATTCCAGTCCTGCTGGTTGCCAGCATAGAATCAGCAATCGTGATCAATATGGCAATTCCATATTTCACCGGGACTGTGCTTCCGTTCATTGCCAGCATTGTCATTGGGACGATCCAATTAGGCGCTACCGTAGACTATGCCATCTTAATGACAACAAGATTTGAAGAAGAACTTGCCAATGGACATACGAAAAAAGAAGCAGCACAGATTGCGGCTGAATACAGTTCGCAGTCGATCCTAGCTTCCGGCCTGACCTTCTTCGGTGCCACGGTCGGTGTATCTCTTGTATCAAAAATGGCTCTTCTGCAGTCGATCTGTCTGCTGATTGCCAGAGGTGCCTTGATCTCAATGGCCGTGATCATCTTTGTACTGCCGTGTCTATTGATGCTGTTTGAACCATTGATCAGAAAAACGACCCGTCATTGGGCTGAGCCGAAAGGAATGAACAAAAAATGAAAAACACAAAGAAAATGATCCTTAGAACTGCTGCTGTCGGCATGACAGCATGCACCATGAGCATTGCTGTTCTGCCGATCCATGCAGATGACAGCGATACTGTTACCAAGAAAGAAGATGTATTTGCTGTCCTGAATACAGATGGAACAGTGAATAAGACGACCGTCACAGATACACTGCACAGTGATACCGGCTTTCATAACTATAACGATGTATCGCATCTGAAAGATGCGCAGAATCTGAAGAGCACGGATGAACTGACGAGATCCAGCGATGGATATGTATGGAATACAGAAGATACAGATATCTATTACCAGGGGACCTATGACAGTACGCTTCCATTGAGTGCGGCAATCAGCTATTCTCTGGATGGGAAAGAGATCAAAGAAGAAGATCTCCTTGGCCAGAGCGGGCACGTAAAGATCACGATCGATCTCACAAATACAAAGTATCAGTACTATCAGGTGAATGGCACTTCCTATAAAGTCGCACTGCCGATTGCTGCTGTTGCAGGCGCAATGTTCAGCAAAGATGTCTTCAGCAATGTTTCAATCAATGGCGGAGAAGTCACCTCAGATTCTTCACATGATATTGCCGCGTCTGTATCTCTGCCGGGAATGAAAGATTCCTTGGAAAAGATCTTTGTAGCAGGTACACTTTCTTCCTTAGATGCTTATCTGAATGATGAAATTGTCATTGAAGCAGATGCAAAGGAATATGAAGCACCTGAAATGATGATTGCAGCATCTTCCAATATCAGCGATTTAAAAGATGAACTGAAGGATACAGATCTTTCATCTGTATGGAATGATATTGATCAGCTGCAGAGCGCGACGGATGAGCTTGTGGCTGGGACAAAGTCGTTATATGACGGTGCTGGACAGCTCAGCGATGGTTCATCTTCTTTATCAGCAGGTACCGATGAACTTGTTTCCGGTGCGGCTGCTTTAGCTGATGGATCCAGTCAGCTCTCAGCCGGTGCAGATGCCTTGAGCGCAGGACTGGGACAGCTTTCTGCTTCCAGCAAGGAACTGAATGCCGGAGCTAAACAGATCCAGGACAGTGTATTTGCAACGGCATCAAAAGAGATCAATGCCGATGCCAATGTCATTGCTTCTGGGAAGACATATGAACTAACAGCAGAGAACTATGCGGATGATCTAGCAGAACTGCTGGAGATCAATGATGCCGAAAGAGCACAGGCAAAAGCACAGATCAAGAAAAGCTTGGATGATGCGGTCTCAGCAAAGACGGGCAGTGCAAGCAATCTGGATGACAGTACAGTCAATGCTCTGATCTATATGGCAGGTATCCATAGTACGGATGCCGGCTTCAATGCAGATCTTGCTTCACAGGCAGCCAGACTGATCTCAGCCCAGACGGTACAGAAATATGCTGCTGGTTATACATCAAAAACAGCAGCGATGCAGAATGCCAAAGTGGCTGCGATCCTGAATGCTGTTGTGAATGCGAAAAAGAATGCATCGTATTCGCTGAGCGACAGTGAAACGGCAGTCACTAAAGCTCAGATCATTGCTGCAGCTAAGCAGCAGTCTGCCCAATTGAGCTCGCTGAGCGATGATGCAGTATGGACATATCTGATGAATAATCAATATATTGGTCTCTCAGACAGTACGGTGATTGCAGCTGCTTTCAAGAACAGTATTTCAGCATCACAGGTCTATGATGCGATTGCCGCACAATTGAAGTCCGCCAATTCTTCATTGAGCGATGCAGATATTGCTGCAATGATCGCATATACCGCAGATACATATTCAGCTTTGGATGCTTCCTCGCTGAACAAAGCAGGAACTGCCATGAGCGATGCCGAAGCCGCCGCACTGGAGATGCAGAACAGTGCTGCAGCAGAAGGACAGCAGAAGATCAAGAGCACCTTGAATGTATTGGTCGCTTCTTCTGATTCCTATCAGACAAGCAGTCAGGCGATGAAAGAACTGCAGACATCATTGGATGGGCTCTGTTCCTTTACCGAAGGACTGAAGAAATATACCGATGGCGTTGATTCTGCCTACAGCGGATCGCAGACATTGGCCTCTAAGACAGCAGAATTAGCCAAGGGTGCTTCTTCCCTGAGCCAAGGTGCAACGCAGCTGAAAACAGGCATTGACGCCTTATCAGCTGGCATCAATACACTGAAAGATGGTTCTGAAACACTGATGAATGGTATGGCGCAGTACAGTGAAGAAGGCATATCCAAACTGACAGGATCATCAGAAACAAAGGATCTTAGAAATGCCACAGAACTGCTGGATCAGATCAAAAAGAATGGAGAAAGCTATAACAACTATTCTGGGATATCGGATGGAACGGAAGGAACAGTAAAGTTCATCTATAAGGTCAAGACCGTAAAGACAGAAAAAGAAGATACGGCCTCTGCGTCAAATACGGATGTTACCCATGTAAATGACGGTTCCAATATCTTCTCAAGAATTGCGGATCTATTTATCTTCTGGAAATAATAACTGCAAGCAAATGAGCCCTGAAAGCTGAAATATGCCGGAAGGGCTTTTATGATGCCGAAGCATCTGCGGAAGAAGGTGTGGATGCGGAGGAGGATGCAGCGCTCTCTGTGTGCTTCAGCTGATACATGACTACTTCTGCATCAGCTAAGAAGCGTACGTCCTTCTTTGTCGTGCCGACACCGTTGGTGATATCAAGCGTAAAGCTGTTTGAGACCGTATGGGTGCCGCGCAGATATTCTTTCGCTCCTTCCGGTTCATATAAGGCACCGAAGAAGTAATAAGCCTGGCCGCCATGGGAATGACCCGCTAAGAAATAGTTGGTGATATCTGCCGGTACAGAAAGTGCAGTATCCGGGGTGTGGCAGATCGTAATGACATAGGAATCACGGGATACAGTACTGTAGGCAGCATCAATATCCGGCTTGCCATTGACACTGCTGTCCAATCCGACAAGTGTGATAGAGCCTGAGCTCTGTTTATGAAGTGAGATCGACTGATTGTTCAGGACTTCAAAGTCAGAAGCCGCATAGATGCTGTTCACGGCAGCTTTCATTTCATCGCTGCGGTCATCGCTGTTGCCATAGACAGCATATTTGCCATAAGAAGCTTTTAAAGAAGAAAAAGCTTTGCTGAGAATGCTGCTGTCATTGTCTGAGAAAGAAGCTGCATCATCATAGAGATCGCCGCCGAAGAGGATCACATCCGGAGACAGTGCATTGATCTTATCGACCAGAGCATTCAGCCGTTCTTCATTAACGAATGTACCGTAGTCAAGATCTGAGAAATATAGAATATTCATGCCATTCAGCTGTTCCGGAATATCAGCTGAAGAAAGTTCTTCATAGCGTGTGCTGATCCTCTTCGGTGCAAATATATAAACATCGGCTGTCATATATCCGCATAATCCAAGGATCAATGCAAGTACGATCAGTATCTTTGTTGTTGTTTTCATTTCTTTTCCTTCAATGAAAATATATTACCACAACCAAACACTTTCGGTATGGTATGATTGCAGTATTGAAAGAAGAGAGAAATGCTGAAGAGCTATTATATATTTATGATGGAGACTTTGGTCCATCATGGCAGACCGGCCAAAGGTGCTGTAGATCTGCTGAATGCAATGAATCGCAAAGGAACACCATATATTATCCTGAGTGAGCAGAGCGGACGCACCAGAGAAGAAATGGTGCAGAAAATGGGCGCGGCAGGTTTCCGCGGCATGCATTCTTTAGATATCTATACCAGCAGCATGGCTGCAGCCGATTGGATCCGCTGGGTATATCCGCAGAAAAACAAAGCAGTGATGATCGGCGGCAAAGGCATGAAAGAAGCATTGGAAAAAGCTGACATTGAGATCAGCCATATTTCACCGGACTGGCTGTTCTTGGGCATGAATACAAATCTGACATATATCGACTACTGCGATGCCCTGCAGGTCTTGGCAGAAGGTGCGCAGCTGATCGTGACCGACGGCCGCCGAACAATGATTAAAGAAAATGCCGAAATGATCGGCAATGGATCCGTGGCGCATATGCTGGAGTATGCTTCACAGAAAGAAAGCATTTCTTTTGCCAGAGGTTCCGATCGTCTGCTCAAGCAGGGCATGAAGTACATCGATGTCATTCCGGAAAATATCACCTTGGTCGGAACGCATTTCAAAAAGGATATTGCACCGGCAATTGCTTTAGGCATGACGACCGTCTATGTGACGCAGGGCACCAGCATTGCTGACCTTGGCATGAATGATGACTGCCATCCGGACTATATTGTTGAGGACCTGTTCGGATTGGCAAAGTAGATGGATAGGCAGTTGAAAATGTACGCTGTTATGCTAGAATAATCATGCTGCAGTGAAAAAGAATAGTAGCAGATCTCAGCAGAAAAGAAAGACGGAGAAATGATGCGATCCGGAGTGCTGAAAGGTGTGAACTGAACTTTGGAGCAGAACGTGACAAGAGCGTTAATCTTCTTGAGAGTGCGCATCTGAAGATGCGAACTAAGGTGGTACCGCGTAGATCAGCGTCCTTAGATACAGGATGCTTTTTTATGCAAGGAGGGAATTGATATGTATGATCATGAAGCGATAGAAAAGAAATGGCAGAAATACTGGGCAGATCATAAGACGTTCCGGACAGATACGCATGATTTCTCTAAGCCGAAGTATTATGCGCTGGATATGTTCCCATATCCATCCGGTGTCGGTCTGCATGCTGGACATCCGGAAGGATATACAGCAACGGATATCATCTGCCGTATGAAGCGCATGCAGGGATACAATGTCCTGCATCCGATGGGCTTTGACAGTTTCGGTCTGCCGGCAGAGCAGTATGCCATTCAGACTGGACATCATCCGGAACAGTTTACGAAGGATAATATTGAAACATTCCGCAAACAGCTGAAAATGCTTGGCTTCAGCTATGACTGGGACCGTGAGATCAGTACGAGCGATCCAGACTTTTATCATTGGACGCAGTGGATCTTTAAGCTGCTGTTTGATAAGGGCTATGCAAAATGTGTTGAAATGCCGGTGAACTGGTGCGAAGAGCTTGGTACGGTATTGGCCAATGACGAAGTCATTGACGGCAAATCAGAGCGCGGAGGATATCCCGTTGTCCGTAAGAATATGCGCCAATGGGTCATTGATATTGTTGCGTATGCGGAGAAGCTGCTGGAAGGCTTGGATACGATCGATTGGCCGGAATCGACTAAGGAAATGCAGCGCAACTGGATCGGCAAATCCGTCGGTGCTCATGTAACGTTTGGTATTGCGGACAGGAGCGAGACATTTACTGTCTTTACAACGCGCTGCGATACATTGTTTGGCGCAACATACTGTGTGCTGGCACCGGAACATGAACTGGTCAATGCCATCTGCAGTCCTGAACAGAAAGAAGCAGTAAAAGCTTACCAGAAAGAATGCGCTGGGAAATCAGATCTTGAAAGAACGGAAATGAATAAAGAAAAGACCGGTGTATTTACCGGTGCTTATGCTATCAATCCAGTCAACGGCAAGAAGATCCCGATCTGGATCTCTGATTATGTGCTGGCTACCTATGGGACAGGTGCGATCATGGCCGTCCCGGCTCATGATGACCGTGACTATGCATTTGCTAAAAAATTCGGTCTGGAGATCATTCCGGTGCTGAAGGGCGGAGACGTCGAGAAAGAAGCCTATACGCAGGATGGGGTCCATATCAATTCTGGTTTTCTCAATGGCATGGGCAAGCAGGAAGCAATTGACGCAATGATCGCCTGGCTTACCGAAAAAGGTATTGGGAAAAAGCAGGTCAATTACCGTTTGAGAGAATGGATCTTTGCCCGGCAGAGATATTGGGGCGAGCCGATCCCAATCGTTCATATGGATGATGGGAGAACAGTATCTTTATCCGAAGATCAGCTTCCGCTCCTGCTGCCGCCTGTCGATGATTATCGGCCTGGCAGGAATGGTGCTTCCCCATTGGAGAAAGCTAAAGATTGGGTCAATGTGACCATTGATGGCAAACCTGGCAGAAGGGAAACAAGTACAATGCCGGGATCGGCTGGAAGCAGCTGGTACTTTATGCGCTATATTGATCCGCATAATAAAGAGAAATTCGCTGATTATGATCTGCTGAAGCATTGGATGCCGGTCGATCTGTATATCGGCGGCCCGGAACATGCCGTCGGCCATCTGCTTTATGCAAGAATGTGGACGAGATTCCTGTATGATCAGGGACTTTGCCCAGTTGCGGAGCCATTCCAGAAACTTGTTCATCAGGGCATGATCCTTGGTGCCAACGGCATCAAGATGGGCAAGAGATTTCCTAAATATGTGGTTGATCCAAATACGGTCGTCAAAGAATACGGTGCGGATACAATGCGTGTCTATGAGATGTTCATGGGTCCTCTGGAAGCCAGCAAACCTTGGAGCGATGCTTCATTGGATGGCACCAGAAAATGGCTTGAAAGAGTCTACCGTTTAGCAACGACGGAAAGCATGATCACCGAAGAAGCTGTACCGGAACTGAACTACAGCTATAACTTCACGGTCAAGAAAGTGACCAATGATATTGAGACGCTGAACTTCAATACGGCAATTTCGCAGATGATGATCTTTGTCAATGACTGCTATAAGCTGGGACGGGTCAATAAAAAGATGCTGATCGGGCTCATCCGCATGCTCAGTACATTTGCACCGCATATCGGTGAAGAGCTGAACCAGAAGCTGACAGGGGATGAAACGGTCGCCTATGCAGCTTGGCCTGTTTATGATGAAAGTGCTTTGGTGCAGAATACAGCGGAAATCGTTGTTCAGGTCAATGGGAAAGTTCGGGCAAAATTTACGGCTGAAAAGGATGAAGACAAAGACAGTCTGCAGAAAAAAGCACTGGCGCTTGAAAACATTCAGAATTATGTAACAGGAAAGACAGTGCGCAAAGTCATTGTGATTCCAAATAAAATCGTAAATATCGTTGTTTCTCAGTAAAAATGAGTGAAAAAACAAGCGGTCGGGCGGTGGCCTTATGGCTTGTTTTTTGATATAATTGCACCGGTACAAACTATGGATGAATTTAAGGTAACGATTGAACAATTTGATGGTCCAATGGATCTGATGCTGCATCTGATCAAAGAGAATCAGCTTGATCTGATGGACCTTGATGTCAATATTCTGACGGATCAGTATATTGCATATCTGCAGGGCATGAATGACCTGCATTTGGAAGTGGCATCAGAGTATTTAGTTGAACTCGCAACTTTAATTGAGTACAAATCAAAGAAGATGCTGCCGGGAAGCCAGGATGAACTGGAAGATGGATATGAAGAAGACCCGAAAGAACGGCTGGTCAAGCGCCTGCTGGAATATCAGCAGTTCAAAGAAGCATCAGCTGATATGACCAATCTGTATGAAGAACGTCAGAAACTGATGTCGCGTCCGCTTTCGAATGAGATCGATTCTTTTATCAAAGAAGAAGATGATAAGGTAAGCTATTCAGGCAATCCATATGATCTGATGAAAGCTATGCGCAGATGTCTGATGCGCCTGCATCTTTCGACACCGACAGAAAAGCAGTATACCGTTACCGAAGTATCTATTGAAGATCGGGAACTGGTCGTTCGTTCGAAGCTGGACCGTATGCCGGAAAAATTCAAATTTGAAGCATTGCTGGATGATGTTCATGATATGCCGATGTTCATTGCGACCTTTCTGTCAATTTTAGATCTGGCCAGAATGCATACTTTGGTATTTACGATTGACGACAATGATGTCATTTGGTTTTCACGGGGGGAGCATTTCTTATGAGTGAAAAAGAAAATATGATCAATGACAATGCCAATGTTCTTGACAATGATTATGATGATGAAGAAACAGGCAGAGGCACAGAAGATCTCAGTCAGATGCAGGATGAAGAAAATGCTGGAGAGCTGGCTGCGATGGATGGTGAAAAGATGCCGGAAGTAAAAGCTGTAGAAACGGCAGATGCGGTTGAACCGAAGCAGTCCGTACAGCTTTCGATGGATCCAAGCATCCAGATCGATGAAGAAAAGAATGAAGCGGCGCAGGATCATAAAAAGAAGAATGAAGCGATCCTTGAGGGCCTGCTGTTTCTGACCGGTGATGATGGACTGACACTGGCACAGGCCGCAGAGACAATGGATCTGAAGAAGAGCGAAGTGGAAGAACTGCTGGATGAACTGCAGAAATACTATGTCAGTGATGAACGTGGGTTTGAAATAGAACGATTCGGTGAAACATATCGCTTTCTTTCAAAAGCATGCGTGCACAGTTATGCTAAGAAGCTGTTCCAGATCAATAATGAAGCAAAGCTCTCCAATGCAGCGATGGAAACTTTGGCAATCATTGCCTATAAGCAGCCGATCACCAGAGTTGAAATAGAAGAGATCCGCGGGGTCGGAGCAGATGTGATGCTGCATAAGCTGGAAGCACGCGGACTGATCAAAGAAGATGGGCGTTCTGATGCACCTGGCAGACCGATCCTTTATTCTGTAACAGATGAATTTATGGATGCCTTTAAACTGATGAGCTTGGAAGAACTTCCTGAACTTCCTAAGTTCGGCGATGGTCAGGAAGAAAGCGATGACCTATTCAAGCAATGAAAAGAAAAGTAATTCTGACAGGACTTGCCCTCAGTATGCTCTATGGATGCGGGGAAGCGAAAACAGAGCCTTCGGCGGATACAACGGAAGTTGAGACCGCAAATGCGGAAATGCAGAAAAAAACATGCCGCAAAGTAGACTACTATGATTATGCTTCGCCGGTGCCAGCCAGTGCGGCGGCAGATGATGCTTATTTTGCGGATACTTTCTTCGGCGGGGATTCCCGCATGGGAAGCTTGGCACTGTACAGCAATCTGTCTGATAGGGGCGCGGAGATCTACTATGGTGAATCGCTGCGGCTGTGGAGCATTGAAAAGATGGATATAGAAACAGGATCAGGAACGGATACGATGTACAACCTGATGATGAATACATCAAAGAACAATATCTATCTGCTTCTTGGCATCAATGAGATCCGCAGTGAATCATTTGATGATTGGGCAGCTTACTATGAAGAAGTCATCAGTGCATTGCTGGAAAAGAAACCGGGCGTCAATATTTATCTGATGATGTCCTATTACCCGCAGAGCTTAGCGGATATTGATCCGGATCTTTTAAAACAGAATATTGATACTGTCAATGCAGATATGAAAGATATTGCCGTCAGGCATCATCTGTATCTGCTGGATATTGATCCATCAATGAAAGATGAGAGCGGCAAGGTCAGAGATGATCTTGTGTGGGACGGCCTGCATTTCAATGAAGCAGGCGGACAGGCCTATGGTGATTATATTGCCAGCCATGTGGTAAGGAAGGATGATTATGTTAAAGAAATTTGTGAGTAGTTTATTGGCAGTTGTGATGCTGTGCGGATGTGCAGCAAAAACGGATACGGGGTCGGATGCAGCAACCGCAGATTCAATGGCTTCTTCCTTGATCTCCAAACTGAAGCTGTCCAGTTCGCTCAGTGCGACCAAAGACCGTATTATCAAGGGCATGGTCTTCAATGGCGAAGATATTGTCAGTGACAGTGCTCTCTATACATCTTCTGAAACAGGAAACTCTGATTCTGTAGGTGTTTTTTATGCAAAGGATCTGGATACATGCAAGCAGGATGTCAATGCATATCTGGATACGCAGAAAGCAAATGCACAGACATACAATGCAGATCAGGTCTTTAAGATCTCCAATGCTGTTGTTGAAGACAATGGCAGTATTGTAGTCATGGTCGTCTGCGATGATATTGAATCCGCAAAGAAAGCCGTCAAGGAAGCATTGAAATAAGAAATGCCTCTGTTTGGGGCTTTTCTTTTTCATATATTTGGTCTTCAATAGAAAAGAGGAGAAAACACATGATAGAAAGATATTCACGCAAACCAATGAGAGACATTTGGACAGAGCAGTCAAAATTCTCAGCTTGGCTGGAAGTCGAAGAAATGATCGATGAAGCATGGGCACAGCTGGGGGAGATCCCAATGGCTGATGTCGAAGCGATCCGCAGGAATGCGACCTTTACCGTTGATCGGATCCATGAGATCGAACAGGAAACAAGACATGATGTTGTAGCCTTTACAAGATGTGTATCGGAATCACTGGGACCGGAAAAGAAATGGATCCACTATGGCGTGACAAGCACAGATGTTGTTGATACAGCATATGGCTTACGCTATAAGAAAGCGGATGCGATCCTGCGCCAGGATATCCTTGATTTCATGGAAATCTTAAAGACCAATGCGCTGAAATACAAAGATACGATCATGATCGGCAGGACACATGGCGTGCATGCTGAGATCACAACATTCGGGATGAAGTTCGCTCTGTGGTATGAAGAGATGAAACGGAACCTGGAGCGCTTTGATTCTGCGGCAGCGGATGTGGAGGCCGGCAAGATCTCAGGGGCTGTCGGTACATTTGCCAATATTCCGCCGTTCGTTCAGGACTATGTCTGTGAAAAGCTGGGCATTCATTCAGCAGCGATCTCGACTCAGGTACTGCAGCGCGACCGTCATGCGCATTATTATGCAACACTGGCTCTGATCGGTACGACTTTGGAACAGATGGCTACCGAGATCCGTCATCTGCAGAGAACGGAAGTCAGAGAAGTAGAAGAACATTTCAATAAGGGCCAGAAGGGGTCTTCGGCGATGCCGCATAAGAGAAATCCGATCGGTTCGGAGAACATCTGCGGGGCAGCCCGTGTCCTGCGCGGCTATATGATCACATCTTATGAAGATGTGCCGCTGTGGCATGAAAGAGATATCTCACATTCCTGTGCAGAAAGGATCATCGGCCCGGATGCGACCGAACTGCTTGACTATATGCTGAATCGTTTCGGCGGCATTCTGAAGGATCTGACCGTCTTCCCAGAGAAGATGAAAAAGGATATCTGGATGACCAATGGAGTCATCTTCTCGCAGAGATTCATGCTGAAACTGATCGAGAAGGGCTGGAGCAGAGAAAGGGCGTATGATACTGTACAGCCGCAGGCAATCAAAGCATGGGAGAATAATCTCAGCTTTAAAGAATTGATCGCCAATGTACCGGAAGTGAAAGCAGCCCTGTCACCGGCAGAGATCGAAGACTGCTTCGATCCAATGTATCATGTCAGAAATGTAGATACGATCTTTAAAAGAGTCGGTCTGCTGTAAGAAATCAGAGTTTGTCTTTCTGACGGAGGACAAACTTTTTTGATGCGCTTATAATAGAGTCATGGCAAAGACACAGGCTACATTGGATATCGAAAAAGCTCTGGCAGCTAGAGCAAGAGAAAAAAGAGAATACGGATGCGAAGAAGTTACCATCGGCTTTAAGAAACAGGGACATGGCGATGAGATCGCCGATTTCATGACCATGGATGCTGGAGCTGTCTTTCAGTGCTATGAGATCAAGATCTCTTTGGCCGATCTGAAAACAGAGAATAAGAAGTCTTTTTATGGGGATTACAATTATCTGGCGGTGAGCGATGCACTCTATGCCGCATCGCCAGTATGGGATAACTACATTCCGCCGTATGCCGGCATCTTAGTCGGAACAGATCTGGTCGTTAAAAGGAAAGCAAAGAAACGCGCCATCAGCGATGAAACAAGATCCATGCTGAAGGACTCCCTGCTGCGCTCTGTTTATTGGAAGATGGAGAATTACAAAGACGCCGAAGATCTGACGAAATATCGCGGCCTGCAGAAGCAGCTTGAGCAGAAGGAAGAAGAATTGGCACAGCAGGCACAGCAGAGTGAAAGAATGCTGTTCGAATATCATGATTATGAATTCTATTATCGGAAGAATCATCAGGATCCCGAATTCTCTATTGCTGCACAGGCAAAGGAAGAGCGCTGCCAAGCCTCGCTGAGAGAAAAGGGACAGTATGCGTGGATCAAAAAAAATAATGATCTTATCTGTCCGAAATGCGGTCGAAAAGCAGTGCAGGACAGTGAAAAAAAGCCTTTTCCCAGTGATTTCTGTCCATACTGCGGAACAGATCTGAGAAAAAGCTCACATAAATAATATATTATGCAATGCTATCAGAAATGGTCATGGGTGTCCGTCAGGTCCTCCATGGAATTTTCATAGGTATCTGCTTCAAACATGGCCTGATCTTCACGGGTCAGGACTCTTTGACCTTGGTGATGATCTTCTCGCAGAGCTTCCAGGACATCGATCAGTTTCTGCTCTGGATCTTCAGCACGCAGCGACATATGGAAACGGGAACAGCCGATCTTTTTCAGCAGGGCTGTAACATTGTCTGCACGGATCCCGCCGCCAGGCAGGATCTCAATGGCATTGCCATACTGCTGCTGCAGATGCGCTAAGACATCGCTGCCAAGCATGCAGTCCGGTCTTCCGCCGGAAGTCAGGATGCGGTCGCAATGCAGAGCAATTAGTTCCTGTATTGCTGTATCCAGATTGTCTGATGCATCAAATGCTTTATGAAAGACAGCCTCCTTATGATAAGAATGAATCAGCTTGATCATCTCTGCAGCAAACGAATGATCCAGTTCTCTGCTTTCCTGCAGAGCACCAAAGACAATGCCATCGGCACCATGTTCCAAAAAGAAACGAGCTTCGTTGTACATCTCTTTCTTTTCATCTTCGGAATAAATAAAGTTTCCGCCTCTGGGCCGGACCATGCACATCAATTGCTTCGAGCTCATCTGCCGTGCTTTGGTAAAAGTCTTTGGATCCATGGAAAGACCATCTTCTTCCAGATGCGAATTGACCTCAATGCGATCTGTTTCTGTATATCTGTCAGCAGTTTCAATATCCTGCAGACAGCCTGCACAGATCTCTATCTTTATGCCATACAGCATATGCATCACCTCATCTCTATTGTATCAAAAAAGCAGGAAATTCCTGCTTTTTGCTTTAGATCAATGGATGCAGAATACAGTTTCCTTCACGTTCTGGATTAACAGACACAAGACAGATCTCCGTACCTGTATATTCTTCAATGAACTTAACATAGTCCTGTGCTTCCTGCGGAAGATCGCTGAACTTTGTGCACTTTGTAATATCCTGTTTCCATCCTTTGAATTCTTTATAGATCGGCTTTGCTTTGGCATACTGCTTTAGTGAAGCAGGGACAGTATCCTGCTGCTTGCCGTCAATATCATAGCCGATGCAGACGGGGATCGTATCGAAACCAGTGAGCACATCAAGCTTTGTGATGGCAATATCCGTCAGACCGTTGATCCTGACTGCCTGCTTGACAACGGGAAGATCCAGCCATCCGACTCTTCTAGGCCGGCCTGTCGTTGCACCGTATTCGGCACCTGTTTCACGCAGGGTACTGCCTGTTGCATTCAGCTGCTCTGTAACGAAAGGTCCTTCGCCGACTCTGGTCGAGTAGGCTTTGACAACACCGATGATACGGCCAAGTTTCTTTGGCGATACAGCAGCACCTTCGCAGACACCGGCTGCGGTAGGAGAAGAAGAAGTAACATAAGGATATGTACCATAGTTGATATCCAGCATATTTGCCTGCGCACCTTCGAACAGTACGATCTGATTCTCATCCAATGCTTTGTTGACGATATCGACTGCATCGCAGATCATCGGAAGCATTCTCTCTCTGATCTTCTTGAAATCACTGACCATGGTATCGTAATCAAACGGTTCGCCGCCATAGATCTTTGTGATCTCTTCATTCTTGAGCTCAAGTACAGTCTTTAATTTATCACAGAAGACATCCCAATCTGCCAAGTCGCATACACGCAGACCGACTCTTGAATATTTATCCGCATAGCATGGCCCGATGCCATTCTTTGTTGTGCCGATTTTCTGATCACCGGCTTTCGCTTCCTTCAGTTCATCCAGTCTGACGTGATACGGCATCAGAAGCTGTGCACGATCTGAAATACGGACATTGTCACAGTGAGATCCTTCCGCTTCCAGCTTGTCAATTTCTTCAAAGAGAACGAATGGATTGACGACAACTCCGGCAGCAATCACGCATAAGGCATCATGATTCAAGATCCCAGACGGCAGTAAATGAAGCACTGTTTTCT
This sequence comes from Solobacterium sp., assembly GCA_022486705.1. Classification (GTDB taxonomy): domain Bacteria; phylum Bacillota_I; class Bacilli_A; order Erysipelotrichales; family Erysipelotrichaceae; genus Bulleidia. The sequence goes on from JAKVKC010000010.1 coordinate 71,473, forward strand.
TTCCATTGACGACGACGGTATGACCGGCATTATTGCCGCCCTGGAAACGAACGACCATGTTTACATGCGTTCCCAGCAGATCAACAACTTTACCTTTGCCTTCATCGCCCCATTGGGCACCTACGACTACATATCCTGACATATATTCTTTGTGTCTCCTTTGCACAGGCATCATTATACGCTAATTGAACTCATTCGTCTTTACAAATATGAACCAGGTGCAAAAGAAGAGGATGCTGCCGTGCAATTGGTCGGCATCCCGACAGATACTTGTATTTTTGTGTTAAAATTATTCAGAAAGGAAACACATAAAATGAGCGAGAAGAATGCAAAGGGAAAGACCCCGGAAGATTATGGCTTCCATAAGAAAGAAGATTTTCATATTGATTTCAATGAACAGTCCTCAGTAAAAAAAGTCATTGGTGTTGTTTCAGGCAAAGGAGGCGTCGGCAAATCCTTTGTGACCAGTCTGTTAGCGTGTGAGATGCAGAGAAGAGGATACCGGGCAGCCGTGCTGGATGGTGATATCACGGGACCTAGCCAAGGCAAGAGCTTTGGCATTCATGAAAAGGCGACGGGACAGGATAATCTGATCGATCCGTATGTAACAAAGACAGGGATCCAGGTGATCAGTACAAATATGATCCTGGATCATGATGATCAGCCGGTGATCTGGCGGGGACCGATGGTCGCCAATGTACTGAAGCAGTTCTACCAGGAAGTGCATTGGGACAATGTAGACTATATGTTCGTTGATATGCCCCCAGGAACGTCAGATGTTCCATTGACGGCTTTTCAGAGCTTCAAGCTGGATGGTATTATTATTGTAACAAGTCCGCAGGAACTGGTCTCAATGGTCGTAGAGAAAGCTATCAACATGGCAAATATGATGAACATCAGGATCTATGGCCTGATTGAAAATATGAGCTACGCAGTATGTCCGAACTGCGGTGAAAAGATCATGGTCTTCGGGCACAGCCATATTCAGGAGATTGCTGATAAATATCAGCTGAAAGTATTGGCTGAAGTACCGCTCGATCCTAGGATCTCAGAAGCATCAGATGCTGGGACTATAGAAGACCTGAAGATCGATGCCTTGGCACCGGCTGCAGATTTCATAGAAAATTAGTTAATCTTCACACAGTATTCACAATCTATCGATAAGATGAGATCGTATAAGAGGAAGACCATATGACGAAAATATTGATTGTTGATGATGAAGAAAAGATCCGTTCTCTGATCGCAAAATATGCGATCCATGAAGGTTTTGAAACGGAACAGGCATGCGATGGCTTAGAAGCAGTCGACAAATGCGAGAAGAACAATTATGACTTAGTCATCATGGATATCATGATGCCGAATCTGGATGGTTTTTCTGCCGTCAAAGAGATCAAGAAGACAAGACCTGCTATGCCGTTTATCATGCTCAGTGCTTTAGGCGAAGAGTATGATAAGGTCCATGGTTTTGATCTTGGCATTGATGATTATGTCGTCAAGCCTTTCTCCAGCAAGGAACTGATGATGCGCATTCATGCAATCCTGAAGCGCGTCAGCCCATCTGCACAGGAAGGCGGAGACATCATGCGGGTCGAAGGCATGGCTATTGATTTTTCAGCCCGTACTGTAACTATTGATGATGAAAGGATCCAGCTTTCACCGAAAGAATATGAACTGCTGGCATATTTAGCAAAGAATGCCGGTATTGCGCTGACGCGAGAACAGCTCCTGCAGAATGTCTGGGGCTATGATTTCTTCGGCGATGATCGTACTTTGGATACGCACGTCAAGCTTCTGCGCAAGAACTTAGGCGATTATGCAAAATATATTGTGACGCTCAGAGGTGTAGGATATCGCTTTGAAAAAACAAATTAGCCTGAAATGGAAGATTGGCAGATACCTTGTGGGATTTGCCATTCTTACCGTTGCGGTGATCTTTCTGTTCCAGGTCGTCCTGCTTGAACCAATGTATGAGCGTTCAAAGATCCAGGCAGTCAAGGATGTATCGGAAGCAGTGATCCAGGCGATTGCCAATGGCAATGATACGAATACGATCATGCGCATGGCGGCCCAGAGCGATACATGCGTGCAGACATATACATCGCTGAATTCCTCTGATTCCAGCGGAACAGCAACCATAGCAGGCAATGGCGGATGTATTCTTTACAGCCTCAATGCCGCTGATGTGACACAGTATGTAGCAATGGCACAGGAGAATAATGGTTCGTATCTGACCACGATCTCGCAGAGCCAGGCCCATCCAAGCAGCGGCAAGCTTGACCGTGCAGATACACAGGATACAAAAGATCAGGTCAAGAACATCATTTATACAAGAATTGTAACGGTCAATAATGAAAGTGCCGTTGTGATCGTAACAGGGGTATTGACGCCATTGAGCGCAACGACCCAGACTCTGAGCTCCCAGATGTGGTATATCGGGATCTTCCTGATCGCGGCTATTTTAGTGCTGACATGGATCCTCTATAAGCAGATTGCCAAACCATTGGCGGAGATCAACCATGCGGCCAAAGAGATCCCGCAGGGAAAGTATGAAATGGATCCGAAGACAAACCGCTATCAGGAAGCACAGGAACTGAATGAGACCCTGATGGATGCGGCACAGGATATCCAGGCTGCAGATAAAGCAAAACGAGATCTGATTGCCAATGTATCCCATGATCTGCGGACACCGCTGACGATGATCTCAGGATATGGTGAGATGATGCAGGATCTGCCGGAAGAAAAGACAGATGAGAATCTGCAGGTCATCATCGATGAATCCAAACGCTTAAATGCCTTGGTCAATGATCTGCTGGATCTCTCCAAGATGCAGAATCATAAGATTGAACTTGTGCCGGAAGATATGGATCTGACTGCTATGGTGGCAGATCAGCTGAAGAAGTATGATGTCTATGTCGTCAGAGATGGCTTTAGCATTGAACAGCAATTGGGCCATTCTGCTATTATCCATGCGGATCCAAAGCGCATGGAGCAGGTCTTCAACAACTTCATGACCAATGCGATCAATTATTCCGGTGAAAAGAAGCAGATCATAGTCAGAGAAGTATTTGATCAGGATACCGTCAAGATCGAAGTCCAGGACTTTGGCGAAGGCATTGATGAAAAGAACCTCTCCAAAGTATGGGATCGCTATTATAAGATCGATAAGGAACACGTCAGAGTCTCCAATGGCTCTGGCATCGGCCTGTCACTTTGCCATGAAATACTGGAAATGCATCATGCAAAGTACGGTGTCGTAAGCAAATTCGGCCAGGGAAGTACGTTCTGGTTCAGTTTCCCGATGGTTAAAGAACAATAGCATGTATGCATGAAGCTCTTGGCTTGAAGCAGTATTCAGGTCAGGAGCTTTTTTCAGTATTATTCAATATTATTC
>JAKVKC010000011.1 GCA_022486705.1 Solobacterium sp.
CCGGATGCTTCGATCATCAAAGAAGCGAAGATGCTCGGTGTCAGTTTCGGCGAATAGCCAGGGGGCATTCTATGTATAAGAATTATCGCTATGATGGTTCAGAAAAGCTTGTGCTTGCGCATGAACCGACGGATGATACGCAATACGCCAAGGACCGTGCGTCAGCAGAAAAAAAGATGGCGCACAATCTGGAAAAGATCAATGAGATGCAGATGAAGCTCTATGCCGAGAAAAAAGAAGGCGTGATCTTTGTTTTCCAAGCCATGGATGCGGCTGGGAAAGACGGAACGATCCGTGCTGTACTGAGCTGCCTTTCGCCGCATGGTGTCAATGAACGTCCTTTCAAAGCACCGAGCAGTGATGAACTTGCCCATGATTTCTTATGGCGGGCAGCCAAAGCAGTACCGGCCAAAGGCGACATTGCCATCTTCAACCGTTCGCATTATGAAGATGTCCTGATCGGCAAAGTAAAGCAGCTGTATCTTCATCAGGCCAAAGCAGACCGCATCGATCCAGATGAGATCATCAGCAATCGCTATAAAGATATTGTCAATTTTGAATCCTATCTGTATCACAACAGTGTCCGGATCGTTAAGATCTTTCTGCATCTTTCCAAAGAGGAACAGGCAAGACGTTTCCTGAGCCGGATCGAAGAACCGGATAAGAATTGGAAATTCTCGGCCAGTGATTATGAAGAACGGAAATACTGGAAGGAATATCAGAAAGCATTTGAAGACTGCATCAACCATACGGCTGTAAAAGATGCGCCATGGTATGTCGTGCCGGCAGACCATAAGTGGTATATGCGCTATATTGTCAGTGAGATCATCAAGGAGACCCTGCAGGATATGGATCCAAAGTATCCGGAAGTCACCAAAGAGCGTCGGGCTGAATTTGCCGGATATCAGAAGGATCTGCTGAAAGAGCTCAAAAAGTAACGATATAAAAGGATCTGCCATCATTTCGGCAGATCTTTTTTTATGCTTTTTTATTTTTCTTCTTTGGTGAATAGGTCGTATGGAAGACACCGATGACCTTGGCTTGGCGTCCATCGGATGCCTGCAGGTGCTGATGTGAGCCCTTTGTCTCCTGCATCATCCAATCCTGACTGTCGATGCTTTGATCAGAAGCAATGCGGTGATACTTTCCATCTTTTCCGACCCGGCGTGCTTTTACCGTATCTTCTAAGCACAGCTGCAGATAGCTGTCGATCCTGCGGCGGATCTCTGTATCCATGATCGGGCAGGCGATCTCCACTCTCTTCTCGGTATTCCGGGTCATGAAGTCAGCCGAAGAAATATACATCTTCTCACTTCTAGCAGTACCGAACAGATAGATCCTGGAGTGCTCCAGATACCGTCCGACGATACTGCGGATCTCGATATTCTCTGTTTTCCCCTTGATCTGCGGGATCAGACAGCAGATGCCTCTGACGATCATCTGGATCTGCACCCCGGCCTGACTTGCTTGGGAAAGCTTAGCAATCAGTTCTTCATCAGTGATGGAATTGATCTTGATCAGGATCCTTCCCTTTTCTTTCTTGGCAATCTCGCGATCGATCATCTGCAGCAGTGAGCTCTTCAATGATACCGGTGCCACTAAAAGATGACGGTAATGTCCATCCAGCTTGCCGACCATCATATTGCGGAAGAATGCTTCGGCATCTTTGACAATGCCGGAATCAGCTGTGAAGTAGGCAAGATCGGTATACTGCTTGGCCGTCTTTTCATTGAAGTTCCCCGTTGCGATCTGCGCGACCTGCTGGATCCGGTTCTTGACACTGCGGGTGATGAGCAGGATCTTAGAATGCACCTTGTATTCCGAAAAGCCATAGAGCACCGTGCACCCTGCTTCCTCAAGACGCTGAGAATAGTCAATATTGACCTGTTCATCAAAGCGCGCTTTCAGTTCGATCAGCGTCACGACTTCCTTGCCGTTTTCCGCCGCCCGACAGAGATACTCCACGAGCTTGGCCTGTTTGGCCAGACGATAGATCGTGATCTTGATGGATACCACGGATGGATCATCCGCTGCTTCTTTGACCAGAAGCAGAAGAGGTTCCATGCTTTCATACGGATAGCTCAGCAGCACATCATGCCTGCATATCTGCGGGAACAGTTTCTGATGATAATTCAAGGATGCCGAAAGCTTCGGTGCATACGGCGGGAAAAGATCTTCGTCTGCTTCATCGAACATCTCCGGCAGTTCAAAGCCAAAGCGGGCATCTAAAGGATAGGATGTCACATACATCTGCTTCGCTTCCAGACCTAGATGCTGGAGAAGATACTTCTTCATCTCCGAGCTCATATGTGCACTGGCAAATAAGGCAACAGGCGAAAGATGCTGGCGCTGGTTCAGTACTTTGCGCATCTTCTTGCGGTAATCCACAATATCATCAAACGCATCGTCATCCGCGTTGACATCTTCATTGCGCATGACCACGATCTTCGCTGTATCCTTGATCTTAAAGCCAGGGAACAGTCTTGGAAAAGCATACTGGATCAGATCTTCCATATGCACATAGCGTATCTTCGCTTTGCCATCCGACGGCAGAGCAATAACAGAAGAAAGGGTAGATGGGATCGTCACGACCGCAAATACCGTCTGTCCTTTTTTCATGGCCATGCCGGCAACTTCCACTGCCCCATTTCTCAGATTCGGAAAAGGATGATACAGATCTACGATCTGCGGTGACAGCAGGGGCTTGATCTTAGCATCAAAGTATTTATTCAGATGCTTCAGTTCACGCTTGCTGCAGTCATTCAATGAAAGACAGATGATACCTTTCTTAGCAGCTTCCTTCAGCACTTTCTGATAAATATGATCCCGTTTCCGGATGCTCGTACCAACTGCTTTATAGATCAGCTTCAGCTGCTCCGCTGCCGTCAGTCCGGATTTATTATCGATCTGATCGATCTTGATCTGTTTTACCTGCGTCAGAGAACCAACTCTGATCATAAAAAACTCATTCAGATTGGAGGCATAGATAGAAATGAATTTCAAACGTTCCAGCAATGGCACTTCCGGTGCATTCGCTTCCTGCAGAACACGGTCGTCAAAACCAAGCCAGGACAGTTCGCGATTCTGTGTATAGCCTTCTTTATACAGATCCTTGATCATATTGATATCCCCCTTCCTGCATGTTCAAAGATGAGAGCTGAAAGACTGCTGTATTTCTACTATCAATTGTAATCTTTTTTTCAGAAGAAAAGCTACTGTATCGCGTATCCGCGCGGCCATAGGACAGCAGAAGTAAACGAACCATTCTCTATGCTGTAGATATTGACCGGCAGTTTTCCGGAAGCTTTGACTTTGCCGAAGATCACATCCATCGCACCAGCCAAACTTTCCGAGTATGCCTGGGTCGGTATCCAATTGGCATCGACAAACGGCGCACCGATCCAGTTGTAGGTGCAGAGCACCGCATCCGCTTCGGCTAATAATGGTGCATCATATGGCAGACCCGTCGAAACAGCCACGACCGGAATGCCCTGTGCTTTCGCTCTTTCGATCAATACGCACATGTTATAGACTTCCGATGATACATTGAAATCAATATCAGATCCATTGAACATGATCGAAGTAACGATCACCAAAGAAGATCCCGCAATGGCATTGCTGGCAGCCTGAAAGTTATTTCCATATTCTTCAGAGATCATCCAGCCGGTCGCATTGGCCGTCACCGCACCTTCTTCAGTCAGACGGTTGAACGTATAGCCGCAGATCCCTGCCTGCTGACTGTTCGGCGTCAGTACCGTGATCTTGGCACCTTCTGGCACAGTATAAGGAATAATCTGACTGTCGTTCTGCAGGACTGTGACAGCCTGATCTGAGATCGTGCGATTGACGGCGTAGTTCTCAGCCGTACCGACCTGCGCAGCCGCATTGTTCAGGAGAGAAGCTGTATAAGCATCTCCATATGCTGTATCCATGATGCCTCTTTTATATTTCAAAGTCAGGATCCTGGTGACTGCTTCATTGATCGTATCGATAGAGATCGCGCCTGTATTGACCATGTCAGCGATATTCTGAATATACGCATCCAGCTGGGCATAGGCACTGGCATCGCCGATATCGACTGGCATCAGAAGACAGTCCACGCCCGCATTGATAGCTAATCTGGCCGCATCTGCAGCACTGAAGTTATCCTTGATCGCATCCATCTGCAGACTGTCAGTCGTGATGACACCGTCAAAGCCAAGTTCATTGCGCAGAATATCCGTGATCATCACATGGCTCAATGTCGAAGGCAGATAGATCTCACTGCCATCCTTGATAGAAGTATAAGTTCCCGTCTCGATCTGCGGATACTGAATATGAGCGCTCATGATCATTTCTGTGCCATCCTGCACAGCCTGCTTAAATGGAACAAGATCGGTGCTTTCCAATTCTGCTTTTGTCTTATTGACCTGCGGCAGGCCCGTATGCGAATCCGTGGCAGTATCGCCATGTCCTGGGAAATGCTTGCCTGTCGCAATGATATTGTTCTCCATCATGCCCAGTGTAAACTGATGTGCATATTCTGCTACAGTCGCACTGTCATCGGAATAGGAACGGATGCCGATAACAGGATTGCTTGGATTGGTATTGACATCCATATCCGGCGCATAGTCTAAATTAAAGCCAAGTGCTTTCAGCTCCTGGGATGTGATCTGTCCGGTCTTGTATGCATTCTGCGGATCGCCAGTCGCTGCAAGTGCCATCGAGCTTGGCATCACGGTACCGGACAGCAGACGATATACGTTGCCGGACTCCTGATCCGTGCCGATGAACAGCGGCAGACCGCCGCCCGCTGTCGTATTTGCCTGCAGGCTCTGTGTCAATTGGATCGCCTGCACTGAATCATTGGTCATATTCTCCGCAAACAGAATGATCCCGCCGAAGTGATACTGCTGCAGAAGAACGGCTGTTTCATCATTCATGGATGTAAAATTGCTGCCATTCCATGTCCGGATCGCCGGCACCATCATCTGTTCGATCTTTGTATTCAGATCCATCTTTGCCAAAGAGGCATTGACCCGTTCAATTACCGTATCTGTTTCTGCAGTTGGTGAAGCCGAAGGCACTGCACTGGGGCTTGTGCTCACCGCTGCATCTGTTTCCTGCGGCACGGCAGAAGAAGCGGATGGACTGCTGCCGCATCCGCTCAATAATAAAGAAAATATAACTGCGCCAAAAATAGTTTTTGATTGTTTCATCTGATTTCCCCCTGCTGGATAATAAAGATCTTATCAATAGGATAGCATGAAAACAGCAGGGGTTCCTGCTGAGAATGCACCTGCTGTATGTTTATGATTCTCCCGGCAGAAGGATCAGATACGGTCCATATCCCTGCACTGCCATCTCCTTTTTAGGAATGAAGCGCAGAGAAGCACTGTTGATGCAGTACCTGATGCCATTCGGCGATTCTGGGTCATCCGTAAAGATATGTCCCAGATGCGCATTGCCGGCATCGCTCCTGACTTCCGTACGATCCATACCATGCGAGCTATCTGCTGCATAGCGAAGCACTCCTTCGTAGATCGGTGCCGAGAAGCTCGGCCACCCGCAGCTGCCGGCATACTTATCACTGGAGCGGAATAATGGCTGTCCCGTTGTCACATCCACGTAAATACCTGCCTCAAACGTATCATTGTAAGCATTGGCATACGGCTGTTCTGTATCGCCCTTCTGTGTTACATCGTACTGTTCCTTGCTCAGCATCTCTTTCAGCTTCGCATCGCTTGGTCTTTCATAGCCCTCTTCTGCTTTGATCAAAGCTGCCACTTTTTCAATTTCCACCGCAGGAATATGACAGTATCCCTGCGGATTCTTTATCAGATAATCCTGATGATACGCTTCCGCATCATAGAAATTCACCAATGGCTCATGTTCTACGGCAAACACTTTATACTTCTTTGCCACAGCAGCGATGATCCTTTCCGCAGTCTCTTCGCTTTCTGTATCGTTATAGTAGATCCCTGTCTGATACTGCATACCAACATCATTGCCCTGCCTGCTTGTCACGGTAGGGTCGATTACCAGAAAATATGCCTGCAGGATCTGGGCCAGTGAAATGATCTTGGGATCATATACTGTTCGTACTGTTTCTTTATAGCCTGTACCGCCCGTGCATACCAGCTGATAGGTCGGGACTGTTTCACTGGTGCCGTTGGCATAGCCGCTCACTGCGCTCTTCACGCCAGGCAGCGACTGCACAAGTTTCTCCATGCCCCAGAAACATCCTCCGGCAAGATAGATCACCTCTTCACCATCTTTTTTTATGTATGATCCATCAAATCCTTCTCCCGTCATGATCGATGCCTCCTCCGTCTTTTCGGATGTCATTTTCACCTGCGATACATCTGCCGTACATCCTGCCGTCAGTACAGTGAACATCATGGCAGCAGCGAATGTTTTCTTATTCATCAGATGTTCTCCCATGTTTCTGCTTCCTATGCAAAAATTACACCAAGGCATATTGCAGTACAATCAAAATGCTCAGGCACAAAAAAATCACAGATGCTGTCCTGTGATCTCATGATTCCTTTTTAAATTTAGCAATCAGCTCTGTGCGATTCGAGCACTCTGCTTTTTTAAGAATATTCTTAACATGGAACTTTACGGTACTGTCCGCAATATACAGATCCGAAGCAATCTCCGAATTGGAACGTCCGCTGATGATCAGATGGAATACCTCGATCTCTCGTGCGGATAAATGATAGTTTTCTTCAAAGTCATGCAGCAGTGTCTCCATATTCTTTTCCGGCGGCATGGCAGAAGCATATGTACGATTGTAGAAACGGAAGAACAGCAGGATCGTCATAACAAACAGCAGTGCCGTGATCAGGATCAGACAGACAGAACTATTTCCCAGCAAGACTCCGCCGAAGGCACTGAGCGCATCGCCGATCCGGCCATACATCAGGCCAAAGCCAGCCAGCCACAGCAGACTGTGCTTCTTCTGGGCAAAATCCACAAAAGTGACCACGCGATACACAGAGAAGAAACCAAAGAAGACATATGCCATGATCCACAGGAAGACCTGAATGGAGGCATCCTGCATGAAAGCAAAGGAAACAAAAGGAAAGACCAGCGCACACAGACAGCAGATAGCACCGTACTTGCGATTGCGATCATTGATATATCCAGCTAAGATCAAACCAAAGGCATAAAATGCTCTGGTGAACAGGGCACTGACCGTCCCGCTGATCTGATCTGAGACAGGGAAATAGAAACCAAGTCCTTTTGTTAAGGACAGCAGTACTACGACAATGCCAGCCAAAGGCAGAATTGCCTGGCTGAAATGATAAGCATCCGCCGGTTCATCCTCTTCTAGGATCTCCGGCATTCCTTTCGCATCGATGCCTATGATCAAAGCAGCCATGAGGGCATAAATGACAATGATATAAGGAGATCCTAAGAAAGATCCCCCGAACAGCAGAGACAGCAGCCAGGATCCAATACTGCCAAAAGCATAGGCAAGACCAAATACCATGCCGCATTTCTGCTGAGGCACATACTGGGCCAAACGAGTCAGATAATAGCCGGCAATCGCACCATGAAGAAGATTCATTGCCATGCCGAACAGGACACAGGAAAAAGCTGAGAAAGCAAACATGCCCAAGGATGTAAAAGCCGCATCCAGCAGGAGCAGACCGGCAAAGATCTTCTTGTCCAATGCCTTTTCTGCCTTCATTTTCACAAAGAAAGCAAATAGAAGAAGACCTGCTACCTGAAAGAGATAGCCCGCTCCTTCCGAAAGAAGATCCACTGCTGTATTGCCAAAGAAATTCGGCAGACCATACAGCCACCAGGAGATATATTCCGACCCTGTCAATAGGAAGCACATACCGATCAGAGCACCGACTGCATACGTATTCCTGTTCTTCATGTATCTCCCTCCCCTTGTCTGTATTATATTAAAAAAACGAGCACCTGAGGATTGTTTTTGAAAGAATCAAGGGCAAAACAGTGCACCTATCCCAAAACTATCCCTTATATAACCTAATAAGTTAGTGAACTACCCTTACCGAAGAATATGATCTGATCTATGTTAATAAGGAATCAAGAACAAAATAGCCTATATGGTGAGATAGAAAGGAGAATACAATGAACTGCTCCATACAAAAAGCTATTTTTCCTTATGATCGCAGTACGATCCTGAATGTAATTTATGATGTGGTAGATTCTCTGGGGCTGACCATCCGGCATGTCAACAGTGAGCGCGGAAATCTCGTCGTTGAGACCGAAGAAGGCACTTCCGTAAGGATCACGGTCGACACTCTGTTCCCGACAAACAGCACCAAAGTCGGTATTGCCGATGTACAGGAATCTGCCGGCGAATTGGATCTGGTCTTCATGGATGAGATGCGGTCCATCCTCAATGCCAATTATCATAAGAATACACAGGCTGTTTCATGATCATTAAACATTAAATAAAAAAGGGAGAAAGAACCTCATGAAAAGAAAACTAAAGTATATTTTATTAGCATTATGTGTTTCCTTCGCGCTGCTGCCAAAAGCAGTATATGCCACAGTATCACCAACGGTTGAATTATCGTTGAGCGATAACAATGGGAATTATGATGAATCCTATCAAGGTCAATATGGAACCATTCAGTATTTGGCTCTGGATGGTCAGACTTGGAAAGCTCTCAATGACGGAACAGCAATCTCGAACAGCAAGTACCTCATTCCAGCCACAGAAACCAATGGCATCAGAACTGTAAAGATCAAAGTCACACAGCCTGCTGGAAAGACCAATACTATTTATCTGCAGCAGAATGGTGAAACCACAGATAATAAACTGACCAGCGGAACCGAAACAACACTGACGAACTATGGCAGATTGACGATAAAAGAACTGAAAGATTTTGAATTATCGCTGACAAATAACAACAGTGTATATGATGCTTCATATAAATCTACCTATGGAACAATCGAGTATTCTACCGATAACAAAGCAACATGGAACGACCTAAGTGCAGCCGTATATGACCAGCAAGGTCAAAAATACAAGATTCCAGCAGAAGAGAATGCCGGGAAATGCACTGTATCTGTCAAAGTGACACAGGCCGCCTCAAATAAGGGCACAATTTCAAATGGCAATACTCCATTGACCAGCGGCACTGCATATGATTTTGAAAACTATGCAAGTATCTCTTTCACCACTGGGCAGACGAATATTCCTGTTCCAAGCAATGCAATTTTGCTGAATATCAGTGATAACCTGGGAAATTATTTGACCTATGATCAAGCTCATTCTCAGACAGACCCTATGGGAAATCCAGGCATTGGCATGACCCTAGCATATTCTTATGACAATGTTAACTGGTTGGATTTTGGAAATTTCGCATCAGATTCTGATATTACAGAAGCCAATCCAGTCAATGATCAGAATATGACGGAATATACATATGCCTTCTCCAATCACGATACCGTATACCTCAAAGTAACAAGTATGAATACCGGGAAAATGCAGTCAAAAGCATTAGAAGGAAAAACTTCTGATGACGGTGTATATTCCTATGCCGGCGATGTTATTCTGAACAAAGTTTATACTTTGAATAAAAAGAATAGTTCTTATGATCTGACTTATACGAACGGAACATTCTCTATCATTTGGTCCTACACTAGCAGCGATGCTTCATTAAAAGTTACAAATGGAACTGTTAATGTAGTTTCTATTAACAATGCAGCACAGACAGAAGTAAAGCCTGATGAAAATGGCGTCTATATGATCCGTGCTAAAGAAGATGATGAGGTCGTCATTCAGATGATACCGAACTATGGCTATCAGTACCTTGGCGGCGGCTTCAATGATGATGACAACCTGAAGAGCGATACAGCTGTCAGTACCTTCACCTTCAAGATGCCTTCGCGCAATCTTCACCTGCATGCATTATTCCAGAAGGTAGACAATACTGTCACGAATACTTCTAAGAAAGTAGCTTCCGGCGATATTGCAATTGCCGATACAGAGATCACTTCAGGAAATGTCGATCTGTCCGTAGCAGATATCACATTGGATGCGACACAGATCAGCAACTTCGAAACAGCAGCGACCAGCTATGATATTTCTTCCTATCTGAATATCAGTCTGGATCAGGTCATCAACAAGGGCACGACCGATGCAGCTTGGACAAATCAGCTGAAAGAACTGAAGAATCCTGCTACCGTTACACTGAAGCTTGATGAAGGTGTCAATGGCAATGAGATCGTGATCGTTCATGAAAAACATGACGGTACATTCGAGATCATCCCAACGACATATGATGCCGCTGCACAGACGATCTCCTTCACGACAACAAGCTTCTCCAACTACGCCATTGCTTCAAGAACGGTTGATGATACATACAAAGCTCCGGATACAGCCGTTCGCGATCATACAGGCGCATGGATGTTTGGTTTGCTTGCCTCTGTCAGTTTCGCTGGATACATGTTCGGTCTTCGCAGAAAGTTCAGCACGAAATAAACAAACAAAGCGATGACTTCAGGACTCTTCCTGAGATCACCGCTTTTCTTATTGCTTGGCAAACTGACTGTTATATAGGCTGGTATAGAAGCCATTGGCGGCTAAGAGCTGCTCATGGCTGCCGCGTTCTATGATCCTGCCATCCTTCATGACTAAGATGAGATCCGCATTGCGTATGGTGGACAGACGATGGGCAACAATAAAGCTTGTTCTTCCTTCCATCAATTGATCAAATGCTTTCTGGATCATGATCTCTGTTCTTGTATCAATGGAAGAGGTTGCTTCATCTAAGATCAGGATCGATGGCCGGCACAGCATGACCCGCGTGATGCAGAGCAGCTGCTTTTGGCCCTGGCTGAGACTGTCTTCCTGCAGGACCGTATCCAGCTTCTGCGGCAGTCTGCGGATGAATTCCCAGCTGTGTGCTTCTTTGGCAGCCTGAATGATCTCAGCATCTTCTGCTTCTGGCTTGCCGATGCTGATATTGTCACGTACGGTTCCGTTCTTCAGCCAAGTATCCTGCAGTACCATGCCGAAATTCTTTCTGAGAGCGTGTCTATCCATCTGATAGATACTTGTACCATCCAGCTGAATATCCCCCTGATCCGCGTCATAAAAGCGCATCAGAAGATTGATCAGCGTCGTCTTGCCGCAGCCAGTCGGGCCGACGATTGCAACATGCATTCCTGGTCTTGCCTGCAGAGAGATATCTTCGATCAGTTTCTGATCTCTGCGATAGCTGAAGGAAACATGATCAATACGGACACTTTCTTTTGGCAATGCTTCTATGAGCGATGGATCCTGCTGCAGATCGATCGCATCTTTTTCCGGTCTTTCTTCAATCAGTGCAAAGATCCTGGCGGCACATGCCAAGGCATTCTGCAGTTCCGTAATGACCGAACTGATGTCATTGAAAGGCTTCATATACTGATTGGCATAGCTCAGCATCGCTGAAAGTCCGCCGACCGTCAGGCCCTGGGCAAAGATCTGGAAAGAACCGATCAATGCAACAAGACCATAGATGACGCTGTTGACAAATCTTGTCGAAGGATTGGTCAAAGAAGAATAGAAGGTCGCTTTCTGATACGCATCTTTCAGCTGCGTGTTGACCTCACGGAATTGTTCCGATGCTTTCTGTTCATGACCAAAGGCTTTTACCACTTTGGCATTGCCGACCATTTCTTCAATCAGAGAGGTCTCGTCCCCTCTGATCTTCGTCTGTCTGCGGAACATGGTATATGAGTGAGAGGCGATGAATTTTGCGATCCAGAAGCTGAGCGGCGTCGCCAATACAACAAGAAGCGTGATCAGAATATTTTTAGAGAACATAAAAGCAATCGTCGCAATGATCGTAACAATGCCAGTGAACAGCTGCGTAAAGCCAAGCAGCAGTCCATCGGACAGCTGATCGGTATCCGCGATCATCCGACTGACAATATCACCGGAAGAATGCCCATCCAAATAGGAAAGAGGCAGGACCTGGATCTGGCGTATGGCCTTGGCACGAATGTCTCTGACCGCCGCATAGGCCATGCGATTGTTGATGCGGTTCATCAGATAGACCGCAAGTGAGGAAAGCAGCACTAAGAGAATAATCCTGCTCAATGTATGTATGACCAGATCAAAGTCAACATTTCCCTGGGCAATGATCGCATCGATCGCATTGCCGAATAAGATCGGCACATAGAGCTGCAGGATCACTGATATTCCTGCTAATACAATCGACAGGATCAGCAGGTATTTATAGCTGCCGATGACATGCAGTACTTTTTTCAATGTATCCCAGGAATTTACTTCACCCTGTTTTATATCCTTTATTGTCGGATGCTTCATGCCAGCACCTCCTGAGAAGAGGTGCTCTTTTCAGGATACTGCGATGCATAGATCTCCTGATAGACCGAACAGTTCTTCAGCAGCTGTTCATGCGTACCGCTGCCCGCTAAGCATCCATCATTCAATACAAGGACCTTGTCGAGGCCCATCATTGAAGATATCCTCTGCGACACAATAATGATCACAGTATCTTTGGCAATATCACGCAGAGCCCTGCGCAGTGCAGCATCTGTCGCAAAGTCCAGTGCACTGGCACTGTCGTCCAGGATCAGGATCTCCGGTCTTTTGACCAGAGCCCGCGCAATTGTCAGTCTCTGCTTCTGCCCGCCGGACAGATTCGCCCCATGCTGCTGAAGAACATAATCCAAACCGCCTTTTCCATCCACGATCTCTTTGGCCTGGGCTGTGATCAATGCCTGTTCGATCTCTGCATCGCTCGCATCTTCTCTGCCCCATTTCATATTGTCACGGATCGTGCCTTGGAACAGCACTGCTTTCTGCGGCACAATGCCAATGAGATCCGTCAGCTGATGTGCCCCATAGTCTTTGACATTGATGCCATCCACTTTCACTTCTCCCTGATTGACATCATAGAAACGCGGGATCAGATTGATCAGCGTTGATTTGCCGCTGCCGGTGCCGCCGATGATGCCGACCGTCTGTCCTGCATGAATGGCAAAGTTCAGATCTGATAGAGCATCTTCCGAAGCATCTTTATATCGCATAGAAACATGTTCAAAGGCAATCGTACCGTGCTCAGATGAAGAAACATTCGCAGCCGGATATGACATGCCGGGATCGATCGCCAGGATCTGGAAAACACGATTTCCGCAGGCAATGGATTTGTTGATCGTAATGATCAGCGAAGCCAGCTTGATCAATTCAATGATCATCTGTGCCATATAGCTGTACAGTGCGACCGTATCCCCCTGCAGCATCTCTCCATAATTGACCTGCAATGCTCCCACATAGATCAGCACAGCCGCCGCAATATTGATCAATGCATAGGTAAGAGGATTCAGCAGGGCAGATATTTTCCCAACAAATTCATTGATCTTTGTCAGGTCTTCATTCTTCTGATCAAAGTCCTTTACTTCTTCCCGTTCCTTGCCAAACGCACGAATGACCCGTACGCCATTAAGATTTTCTCTGGTCATATGCATGACCGCATCCAGCTTTGCCTGCACTTTGCGGAACAAAGGAATACTGACAAGCATGATGCCAAAAACAGCAGCAGCCAAAATAGGTATGGCCACGGCAAATACCAAAGCCGCTTTGACATTGATCGTAAAGGCCAGGATCATCGAACCAAAAACGATGAACGGGCTCCGCAGCAAAAGCCGCAGGCCCATATTGATGCCTGTCTGAATCTGATTGATATCGCTGGTCAGCCGTGTGATCAGCGTGCTGCTTCCCAATGTATCCAATGTACTGAAGGACATCGCTTCAATATGATCAAAGAGATCCTGCCGCAGATCTGTACCGACTTCCGCACTGACTTTGGCCGCATAATACTGAGCGATCACACTGAAGAATAAGCCAAGGACAGCCAAAAGCAGAATGAACAGAAAACAATAAAATATATACTGTGTGTCATGATTGGCAATGCCTTGATTGATCAAGGCAGCGACCGCCAAAGGCACCAGCAGATCCATGCATGCCTCCAGCAGTTTAAATAAAGGAGCCAGGACCGTCTCCTTTTCATGTCCTTTCAGATACTTCTTCAGTTCTTTCATATTTTTACCTCAGAAGAATCGTATCACGGACTAAGCTATACATAAAATATTGTTTTTATTCCTTTGCTATATATAATTTATATATATGGAACTCAGACAGCTTATTTATTTTACATCGATCGCAGAACACGGCAGTATCAGTGCAGCCGCCCGAGCACTGCATATGTCGCAGCCTCCTTTAAGCTATGCAATCGATCAATTGGAAGCCGAGATCGGTGTTAAGCTTTTTGAGCGTTCCGTCAAAGGCATTGTGCTGACGTCTGCTGGACAGCTTTTCTATCAGCGTGCCAATGATATTCTGCTCCGTTCAGACTCTGCCATACGCGAAGTCAGTCACATTGCCGACCGCCGGACCTTCCGCATTGGCCTGACACCGACCGTTGTTCCAGTTCTTGCCAGCTCCTTATGCCAGCTAGAAAAGAAAGATCATTCCCTGCAGCTGGAGATTCATGAAGGCAATACGTATGCTTTGAAGAAACAGCTGGATGACGGAACGATCGATGCAGCTGTGATCCGGACACCGGTCAATCTGCAGGGATGCAGATATGTAAAGATCATGGATGAACCAATGGCGGCAGTCTTTCAGAAGAACAGAAAGAAGAAGACGGTCGCACTGAAAGAGCTCAGCGGGATCCCTTTGATCGTCTACCGCCGCTATGAGCCATTGATCACCGAGACTTTTCAGAAACATGCATTAGAGCTCAATATCATCTGCGAATGCGATGATGCACGCACAGCTCTGCAGTTTGCTGAAGACGGTCTAGGCACTGCCATTGTACCTATGACAATTGCCGCAAAAGAAAAAGGCCTATGCATCACCGAGATCCAGGCCAAAGAGCTCCATACTTCTATTCTGCTTGCATGGCATCATACGAAGCCGATCATTGATGAACTGATCGAGATCGTAAACAAAAACCACTGAATACTCAGTGGCTCCCCCAAACTGTTTATTGCATGGATACCGTAACGATCTTGAATGTGGCTGCTTTGACAGCTTCCAGCTGATCCGATGATATATAAGCAAATGCATCGAATTCCTGTTTCTGTCCCGCGCCAAGATCATTGGCATATACATAATCATCTTTGATACGGCTGCCATCACTGGCATCTGCTTCCAGCTGAATGGAAAATGACTTTGACTCATTTGTTAGATTTGTAACTGTTACAGGCAGTGAAGTCTTAGTCATTCCATACTGCTCTTCACTGACCGTAAATGCACCAAGATCAACAGTGACATCTTTTCCTAGGATCTCTTCTGTATTTTTACCAGATGCATCAGATAGTTTATTCTGCGCAGTATCCAGTGTTTTTTTATAGGATGCCTGCAAAGCCAAAGTAATGACCATTGCCAGAATACAGAGGATCAGTCCGACAATTGTGATCCCTTTTTTATTCTTCTTGATCAAACCTATAATGCCTAAGATCAAGCCGATGATGCCGAGTACAAATGCTGCATTGTTAATGATGGGAATAAAGGCAAATGCAGTACCGATGATGCCAAGTATCAATGAAGCAATGCCCAGACCCGCTTTCTTTTTCTGATCCATCTTTTCTTTCTCCCTTATGAAGTACTGCTATCATAAGGCAGAAAAAAAAGAATTGGTGTCCTGCTAGGACACCGTTTATTTTAGTTGGAACATGGATACGATCGTTGTACTGATAATTGCCCACAGGAACAGCAGTATGACCATAGCCAGCGCATATCCAAGACAGCGGATCAGATAATTTCGATGATGGAGCAATGGCCATACATCATAGATCCCAGTAAAATGAGAAAGCAGATCCAGACAGCTGAAGATCATGCATGTCTCACAGACCGCATTGACGATCTCTTTTGAAGAAGAAAAATCGCATCTTTGCGTGATATATGACAGCCAAGAGATACCAAGGAGGACCGCCAAAAGTTTTCCCATTGAAAATTTAAATCTTTTTCGATGTGCTGAAATCGCATCGCTGACTTCCTGGGCAGACTGATATCTGTCTTCCGGAGAAAAGCGGGAAGCTTTCTCAGCTATCTTCAGCATCTTCTCATTCTGCGGGAACATTTTCTTCATCAGGATGCCTAATGCATAGATATCTGTTCTTTCGTCACTTGGCTTGAAGCCATACTGTTCCGGTGCCGCATTGCCTTCAGTGCCGATCAGCACTGTATCTTTTTCTTCCTGCGGGGAATAGATCTTTGCCGCATCATAATCAATGATCTTTACAATGCGATCATTGGTGATCATGATATTCGATGCTTTGAGGTCGCGGTGAATGATCTTTGGTTCTGCCTGATGCAGAAACGAAAGACCGTCGCAGATCTGTCTGACGATATGTATTTTTTCTTCTCCTGAAAGAAGATCATTTTCCAAAAGATATTCCAAAGTACTGCCCGAGATCAGCTCTTCTATAACGATCAGTTTTGGACCATCCTGCCAATAGCTTTCAATGCGGGGAATATGCTGTGAAGGGTGATCCTTCAGATAAGCAAAGACGGGAATACTGTATATATCCAGTGTTTTCTTCAGAAATATCTGCTGCGATATACTGTCCTTTACAAGGATCTGTCCGTTTTCTTCGGAAGCAATTTCGTTATATCTGCATTTTTCAAATTCTATCTGATTGGCTGTCATAGCTTTATAATTATACTATCACGGAAGGAATCGTATGAAAGAAAGCACAACAAAAAAACTAGAAGAGATCCTCTTGAATATTGATGATGAAAACGAACTTGATCAGTTTCTGAAGAACACACCGCAGAAGCATCCGTTAATGAGCTTTGCGGAATATCTGCAGTCTTTTCTCCGCGATGATGAACAGGCAAGAAGCAGTCTTCTGCGCAGCAGCGGGATCGAACGCACTTATTTCTACCATCTTCTTTCTGGTGCAAAACAGCCGGGCCGAGATAAGATCCTGCGGATCAGCATTGCGATGAAATGGAATGCTGAGGAAACACAGCAGGCCCTGCGCTGCGGGAATCAGGCCATCCTGTATGCTAAGAATATGCATGATGCCGTGATCCTGTTTGCCCTGCATCACAAACTGTCAGTGTCTGATGCCAATGACCTGCTGGACAGCTATCATTTAGATATTCTGGATTAGCATCTGGTCTTATTTTATTTTATCAATCTGGATGTTTTCATAGATTCACTTTTCCATTATCATAATTGACAAAAGAGAGGTCATTCTATGAATCAGCATAGTTCTGTATTAAAGCTCTGCACAACAGCGCTCTTCGCTGCCTTAGCATATATTGCGTTTACTTTCTTAAAGATCAGCATTCCTACCCCAGCTGGCTATACGGCATTTCACTTAGGCAATACTTTCTGCATCCTGGCCGCCCTGCTGCTGGGCGGGGTCCCGGGCGGCATTGCCGGTGCCATCGGCATGGGCATTGGCGACATCCTGGATCCTTTCTATATTACCGTTGCACCTAAGACAATCATTCTGAAGCTTGGCATCGGGATCATTACCGGACTGGTGGCCCATAAGTGCTTCCATATCAATCAGCTGGAAGGGAAGAAACTGACCAAGGCTGTCATCCTTTCCACATCTGCAGGCATGGTCTTCAACTGCATTGCAGAGCCTCTGTTCGGCTACTTCTATACAGCCTATATTCTCGGTGCACAGCAGAAGGCGGCTGCCGCCCTGGCCGCATGGAATGCTGTCACGACCCTGACAAATGCCATTCTGGCAGTGATCATCAGCACACTTCTTTATCTCGCTATCCGTCCTCGCCTGAAGAATAACGGCACGCTCCAGAAGCTGAGTCCAAAAGAATAAATATACAAATACTTAGTTGAAATATGCAATATACATTTCAATAAAATAGGTTATACTTTTCTCATATTCATCATGTATGCATGAATGTATAAGGAGAACAGTATGGTCAAAAAGAAAAATGAAGCAGCTGCTAAGAAAGCAGGAAGAAAGAACACTACCGGAGTGACATTTCCAAACTCAAGCCGTGCATATAAATCATTGAATCACCAGGAAAAGAAAAAGTTCCTGACCTATCAGAAAGAATATGTCAAGAATCACTACCGTACCTATCTGATCCGGATGAATGCAGAAGAAGATGCAGATATCATTGCCTGGCTGGAAGGCCATGACAATATGAGCGACTGCATCCGTGAATGCGTAGCAGCCGCAAGGAACCGTGAGCTCAAGAAATCAGCTAAAAAATGATACTTTTCGGTTGAGCGGTTTACACTGCCGAAAACAAAGGATATTTAAAGCAGGCCTTTCTTCGGAAAGGCTTTTTTCACGCAAATATCGTTTGAATTATCATGTGATTATTGATAGTGTATTCAGATGAAACACATTCGTCTGACAAAGATTGGGAAGATCATTTTTCTCTGCATCGCATTGGGGACTGCGGGTGCATTGGGGTATTTTCTTCTGCCGATCCATTCTTCTTCAAAAGAAACAGAGCCTTCCCCTTCTCCATCTGCTTCACCTTCCTATATTCCTTCTCCCACGGTATCTGCTTCGCCCACGCCGTCAGCTGCTTCCAAGCAGAAGATCACGTCTGATCTGCAGACAAAGATCACAGCCTATCTCAGTGAAAATGATATCGATACAGAAAATGTCGGGATCTATGTCCATGACTTTACAACAGATGCGGAATATTCACTGAACGCAGATACCTATTTCATTGCGGCCAGTACATATAAGCTTCCCCTGGCTCTGTATTATTATGAAAAGATCAATGCCGGAGAATACTCTCTGGATGATACGGTGACCTTTGTTTCCTATGGCAGCAGCGATGAGGAAGAAGAGTCCGGTATCCATGCATGGAAAACAGATGCCACTGCTTCGCCAGTACCTTCCGCAGAACCTTCCGCGGAACCTTCTGCTTCTCCTGAACCGAGTGAAGAACCTTCTGACTCGCCAACTCCTGAGCCTGTTGTCTACAGTGAAACGGTCGGCGACCTGCTTCACTCTATGATCCTGTATTCTGACAATACGGCAGCTGAAGGTCTCTATGAACATATGGGAGGCTGGGAAACATTCAAGATTGAAACATCAAAATACAGTGATGGCACCTATTCGGACGATAATACATTTACCCCATCCTATATGAATGATGTGCTGCAGTATGTCTATCGCCATAAAGATACATTGAAAACACTGCTGAATGATATGCTTGCCTCACAGCCGGATGATTATCTGAACCAGAATATCGGCGATATCATGGAACAGAAGTACGGCGACTTCGGCGGCGCCCTGAATGCTGTCGGTCTCTCCTCGCAGGGAAGGCCTTACAGCATTGCGGTATACACCTATGGCTGCGATAACGGCACCCAGATCATCGGCGATATCAATGAGATCTGCTATACCTATCTGAATCAATAATCGTATGTGCCTGTTTCTAACAGTTCGCCATCAGAATCATAGATCCAATACGTTTTGTTTCTGATTGCTTTTAAAGACTGCTTTCCTCTGAACAGTGCATTTTCGTATGCATAATAGTCCATGCTAAGATCTAAGAATGAAGTATCACGGGCAACCATTTTCGTGCCATTTTCAATCACCACATCCTCTGCATGACATGCAAGGGCACTGTACAATACGCCCAGCGCCAAGGATAGCAGAACGCCAGCACCATAAAGAATGCTCAGAATGATCTTTGCAATATGCAAATACCGATCGTGCTTTGCAGCAATCCAAGAGACAGCTTTACGGATGATATAACCGGCCAGCAGCAGAACAGATACTATAAAGAACCAAAACAGGATGCCGGCAGGGAGATCTCTTAAAACTAGATTCATTGATTTTTCAATGATCATCAGAACAATCTTGATCAGCAAACAGATACTGATGGGGATCAGGCCCCAGAATTTTTTGATCACTTTCATTGCCGGCTTCTTCCATGAGCTTATATAAACTATCTTGCGGCAGATCAATCTTATACCATATCAACCATGACGATGTTTCCATAATAAAATTCCTCTCAGCCGCTCCCGTGTCTTTCACCGGCCGGCTTCAGAGGAATCCTATCAATCTGCGCATCTTTACTTGCTGATCTTTAACAGCTTGTTGATATCTGCACTGTGTCCTAAGACCAGCAGCTTTTCGCTCTCTGCCAAGGTATAATCCGCACCAGGCGTTGAAGTCATCGCTGTACCATGCTTGATGGCAATGACATTGATATTGTACTTATGACGGACGCCGATCTCGCCGATCGTTTTTCCGATCCATTCCTTTGGAATCTCCAATTCATAGATAGCAAAGTCATCGCCCAGCTGAATATAGTCGGAGATCGATTCAGAAGAACAGCGGATAGCCGTCCAGTTGCCGATGATCTTTTCCGGATAGACAACTTCATCTGCACCGTTCCTCAGCAGGAATTTTTCCTGGGTATCTCTGGCTGCTCTGGAAATGACCTTCTTCGCACCAAGTTCCTTCAGATATGCAGTGACTTCCAAAGAAGCTAAGAAATCATCGCCGATGGCTACGATGCAGTCGTCAAAGTTCGTAACGCCCAGCGATCTCAGATACTCTTTATCTGTTGCGTCTCCTACTTCACTGTTCGTGACATAAGGAACGACACTGGCTACTTTATCTTCGTCCTTGTCGACCGCCATGACCTGCATGTCCAATTCATTCATTTTTCTGGCAATGTGCCTGCCAAATCTGCCTAAACCAATCAACAGTATTGTTTTCATTTTCCTCACCCTATCATTACATTCTCTTCAATATATCTTCCCTTGCGCTCTGAAGCATGCGGGAATACTGCATAGATCAATGTCAGTCCGCCGACACGTCCTGTATACATCAGGATGATCAGGACGCGCAGAGAAGCTGCGCTTAGATGCGACGTGATGCCCTGCGTCAGACCGACTGTGCCGATGGCACTGGATGTTTCATAGAAACAGGTCAGCAGGTCAATGCCGTCAAAGCAATTCAGCAGACAGCCGCCGACAATGCAAAGTGTAACATACATCATGAATACCGTGCTGGCATTCCGTACTGTCTGACTTGAGATCGTACGGTTGAAGCACTCTGCTTTATTGGAATGGTGGAAGATGGCAAATGAGCTGACCATCATGACCATAAAGGTTGTGACTTTCATACCGCCGGCAGTAGAACCTGGTGCGCCGCCGATCAGCATCAATACGATCTGGATGAACTTCCCGGTATCGCTCAGCTTCGTCAGATCTACGGAGTTGAAGCCAGCCGTTCTTGGTGAAACAGCCTGGAAGAAGGAAGCTAAGACCCTGGAAAGCATCGGCATATCGCTGAATTCAAAAAAGAAGAAATACAGCGTTGGCAGCAGGATCAGGAACGCTGTCGCAAACAGGATCATCTTTGACTGCACGGAATACTTGTGGAAATGGAAATGATTTACCGCAATATCATGCCATGTCATGAAGGATAGACCGCCGACAATGATCAGCAGCATGATCGTGATCGAAATGATCGGATTGCCGACATACGATGTGACCGATGAGAATGGCTCAACAACGCCCATCAGATCAAAGCCTGCATTGCAGAAAGCAGAGATGCTGTGGAAGATGCTGTACCAGATCCCCTGGATCCAGCCAAACTGCGGTATGAAGACAAAGGACATCACGAAGGCACCGATTGCTTCAATAATGAAGGTCGTGCGGAAGATGAACTTTGCCAGCTTGATAATGCCGCCAAGATGCGGTGCACTGATCGAATCTGCTAAGGTACTCCGCTGCATCAGGCCGATCTTTCGGCCAGACAGGATAATGATCGCATTGGCTACCATGACAATGCCTAAGCCGCCGATCTGGATCAGGACGATAATGACGACCTGTCCGAAGAAGGACCAATAGGTCGCAGTATCCTGAACGACCAAGCCGGTCACACATGTCGCGCTCGTTGCCGTGAACAGTGCCTGCAGGAACGATGTCCTGACACCGTCGATGGTCGAGATCGGCAAGGTCAGCAGAACAGCCCCGGTCAGGATCAATAACGCAAAGCCATAAATAATGACCTGCGTAGAAGATATTTTTTTTGTTGAAAATAATTGCATTTCATTCCCCTTCAGCTCTGGTGAAACTGCCGCCAAGGCATGCTGAGATATGATAGCACCAAATATTGAAAATTGAAAGCCGGATAAAAATTAAAAAAATCCTTTAAAATAAAGGACTTTTTATTCTTTCTGTCTGCTGTATCAAAGACCCTTGAAACCGCTTTATTTATGCTCTGCCTGCAGCCATTTTTCAATTCTTTCAGCCGAAGTCCAAGGGCAATCCACTTCGCCCTTTGCATTGAAATGCGTACAGAATCCTTTTTCATCCGCAAACGGGCATACCCCGCGGCAGAAAAATTCCGTCTGTACCTTATTCTGAAAGATCCACTGATTCAATAATTCTGCTAAATCCTTTTCTGATAGTTTTGCCAAGTATTCTTTATTTGTCATCGCGTCCCCCATCTCCAATATTACCGTATTCAATAATATATTCCATTTAAGCTGTACTTATTATATGACAAACCTATCATAAAATGCTACAAATCATTTATGGTTGTGTTGATTCTATGAACCAGCGGTCTTTTTCAAAGAATAAATACCGGTACTGGCCATGGATCTTTACTTCATAGCGGATCCCGCATCCGCCGACCTGCGAAGCTCTTTTCTCAGGACGGCCGACCTTATCGATCTCATACTTCCGGCCATCATCCCATACTAAGCGCAGAGGGATCATTGTACGATCCTTCTGCATCCGCACCTCCACATCCACATAGCGCTTATACAGTTCGCTCATACCGTCATCTTACGCCCTTGGAAGTAGCCGGTCGGATGGATCGTATGATCTTCTTTTACATTGAATTCGCTCAGCGGACGATCCACTAAAGTACAGGCTCGCCGTACCGCATAGAACCCATATCTGTCTCTGATCTCATCTATGGCAATATCTGCCCGGCGTGCTTTTTCTCTTTTATTTTCATCAATGAACAGATCCAGCTGCCGTGCTCTTCCCATTTCATTCAGATGGCTGATGGAAACACCGACAGCCCGCAATGGCATCTGAAAATCATAGGAAGAAGTGACAAGGTCCATGACTGCCTGAAAGATCTCGGTACTGAGATTGGTCGGCTGCCGCAGTTTCTTTTCACATCCATACCAATCCAAGCCTGCCGAGCGCAGTGAAACACTGACTGTCTGTCCTTCCAATCCCTGCTGGCGCAGACGGGAAGCGACTGCTTCACAGAGCACATAGTATACCGGCCGCAGTTCCTGCAGAGAGGTCGCATCATGGATCATCGTCATGGAATTTCCGACAGATTTCGGCAACGAGACAGCACCTGTTTCCGCCACCGGACTTGGATCTTCTCCCCAGGCAAAGGCATGGATCATCGTTCCGGCTGCGCCCATCGCATCCTGCAGATGATGCACTGGATAGTGCGCTAAATCTCCGATCGTGCGGATCGCCCGCCGATGCAGTTTCTCATACGTAGCCGGCCCGACATACAGCAGATCCTGCACTGGCAGCGGCCATACCGCCGTCTGATAATTCTCGCGGGTGATCACGCATGGACCATCCTGTTTCTTCTGGTCTGATCCCAGCTTGGCAAAGATCTTGTTCCATGAAACGCCAGCTGATACCTTCAGTCCTACCTCTCTCTCAACTCTATTTACAATCTCGCGGCAGACTTTCTCCGGTTCACCGAAAAGTTTCTGTGAAGAAGTATAATCGATCCAAGCTTCATCCAGGCCAAAAGATTCCACCTGGTCGCTGTATTGGCGATAGATCTCTTTTACTTTCTCCGTATAATACATATATTCTTCATAATGCGGCGGAATGATCAATAGATCCGGATCTTTTTCATAGGCTTCCCGCAGCGATTCCCCTGTACGGATCCCTTTGGCCTTTGCCAGATCATTCTTCGTCAGAATAATGCCATGCCGTGTCTCCTCATGCCCGCCTACCGCCATGGAGACCTTTTGCAGAGCAGGATACATCATTTCCTCGATCTGCGCATAGCAGTGATTGATATCAATATGAAAAATGACCCGATCTTTCATACAGCACCTCCTGTCTTCATCCTAGTTCATTTCTTTTCCAGTGCTGTACCCATTCCTGTACTGCGCAGAAAAAAACCTATGCATTCTGCGACAGAACACATAGGCGTTGTTACAATTCAGCAGCGTATTCACATATGCCGCGGGATCATAATTCCTTTCCCCAGAAGGATCCTCCCCCGAGATATCTATATTATAAAAGGTTATCTGCAGAGTGCTGATATGCATACCATATTACTCAACAGCACCCTTAAAATAGAGAACAATGGACTCATATGGCCGCAGCTGCAGTGCATCCTCTGCTCTGCTGTCCTTATAATTCGACAGAAGTATCTGATACTGATGCAGATGCGGGATCTCGACCTCCGTCATTTTTCCATAGAAATTATTAATGACGATCAATGATTCCTTTCCCAATCTTCTTTCATAAGCAAAGACAGACTGATTTTCTTCCAGCCGCGGAACATAGATGCCATCCTGGATGATCCTCATCTTTTTCCGCAGCGCGATCAGTTTCTGATAATGTGCAAAAACAGAATCAGGATCTTTCAGCACCTTCTTCGCATTGATCTTTTCATAGTTGTCTGCCAAGGAAAGCCATGGTGTTCCCGAAGTAAAGCCGCCGTTCTTCTGATCGTTCCAAGGCATTGGCGTTCTGCTGTTATCTCTGCTTCTTGCCTGAAGGATATGCAGGATCTCTTCTTTGGATCTGCCCTGTGAAAGCAGGATGCGATATATATTTTTGCTTTCCACATCCCGATACTGATCAATACTGCTGAAGTATGCATTGGTCATGCCAAGTTCTTCTCCCTGGTATACATATGGCGTTCCCCGCATCATATGGATCAATGTTGCCAGCATCTTTGCGGATTCCTTTGGATACTTCTGATCATCGCCAAAGCGCGACAGAGCCCGCGGCTGATCATGATTATTCAGGAACAGTGCATTCCATGCATTCTTTTCCTGCATGCCGATCTGCCATTCATTCATGATCCTTTTCAGTTCCATAAAATCAAAGGGCATCAGTTCCCATTTCTTTTGATCCTTATAGTCTACTTTCAGATGATGAAAGCTGAAGACCATATCCAATTCATTGCTTGCATGGCCAGCATATTCTGTACAGTTCTCAATCGAAGTACTGCTCATCTCCCCAACGGTAAGATGCTGCGGATCTCTGCCGAAAGATCTCTCATTCAATTCACGCAGATATTCATGAACACGCGGTCCATCGGTATAAAACTGCCTGCCGTCAAAATGATGCGGATCATCTTCATAGGATCCTTTCGAGATCAGATTTACGACATCAAAGCGAAAACCATGAACGCCCTTCTCTGACCAATAGCGAATGATATCCGCCATTTCTTTTCTGACTTCAGGATTTTCCCAATTCAGATCAGCCTGCGTTACATCAAATAGATGCAGATACCATTCATCATACTTTGCCACGTATTCCCATGCCGATCCGCCAAATTTTGACTGCCAGTTATTCGGCGGCTGATGTCCAGGCTTTCCTTTTTTCCAAATATAATAATTCTTATATTTCGGATCTCCGGCCAATGCCCTTTTGAACCATATATGTTCCGTAGATGTATGGTTGAACACCATGTCCAGCATGATATCTATGCCTCTGTCTTTCGCTTCTGCACATAGCTGAAGGAAATCATCCATGGTGCCATAGCGCGGATCTATACTGCGGTAATCCTGAACGTCATATCCATTATCCTTCTGCGGTGAAGGGAAAAAAGCATTCAGCCATATATAGTCAATACCAAGCTCTTTTAAATAATCCAGCTTAGAAATGATGCCTGGAAGATCGCCCCAGCCATCCCCATTTGTATCGCAGAATGATTTTGGGTAGATCTGATATACTGTTTTCCCTTTAAAATCCATCTTCTTCACCTCTATTTATAAGACTTCAATCAATCCTGTTTCCTTTGCGGCTGTCTGCTGACCATCCTTCAGCGAACGGATCTGTGTGCCATCTGTAAAGATGATCGGGATGATCGTTGATCTGCCTTTGCTTTGGATCAGTTTCAGATCAGCCTCTGCTAATAGATCTCCCTGCTTTACATGATCTCCCTGCTTCACATGCATCTGGAAGCCTTCTCCGTTCAGCTCTACTGTATCAATGCCTACATGGATCAGAACTTCTTTGCCGGAAGCTGTGCGTATGCCATAGGCATGCCCCGTAGGAAAAGCAACGATGATCTCGCCGGTATATGGTGCATAGATCTTTCCATCCGTCGGTTCAATCGCAATGCCATCGCCCATAGATCTGCTGGAAAATGCTTTATCGGCAACCTCTGTTATAGGAATGATCTTCCCGCTGACGGGGCTGGCAAATTCTTCCTTTTTTTCAGCTTCTGTATAAGCAATGCTTTTTTCTTTTGTTTCCGCGGTCTCTGCTTCAAAGACATCGCCTGTAGCAGCATTGATCTTTTTTCTGCCGATGATATAAGTCAAGGCAAAAGGGATGACCATTGCAATCACCATGGCCAGAGCAAATATCAGCATATACTGCGGAAAGATGGAAATGATGCCAGGAAGTCCGCCGACACCGATGGATGCGGCCTGAACGCCAAATCCTGTTGATACAATACCAGCCATGCTTGATCCGATCATGGCACAGTAGAATGGGAAATGATACTTCAGGTTGACTCCGAACATGGCCGGCTCTGTTACACCTAAGTAGCAGGAGATCATAGAAGGAATATTTACTTCCTGCGCCTTTGCATTCTTTTTCTGAAGAACGCTCATAGCCGCAACCGAAGAGCCCTGGGCAATATTGGATAGCGCGATCATCGGCCACAGCATGGTGCCGCCCGTCGAATTGATCAGCTGCAGATCGATTGCATTCGACATATGGTGCAGACCGGTGATGACCAATGGCGCATACAGCAGGCCGAAGACAGCACCGAAGACAACTCTGAGATTTCCGGAAATACCAGCCATCACAAAGGCGGATACCCATTCTCCAAGCTTCCAGCCGATGGGACCGAGAATGAAGTGGGCCGCAATCACAGCAAGCGTCAAAGAACAGAATGGAACAAGGATCATCTGCAGGACATTCGGTACGATCTTCTTAAAGAACCGTTCCAGATAGGCAAGTGAGAAAGCCGCCAGGATTGCTGGAATGACCTGTGCCTGATAGCCGATCATCCGGAATGACGCAAAACCAAAGTTCCATACATATGTTGGTGCCCATGCATCTGCTGCCATGCTCGCCACACCATATGCATTGACCAGCTGGCCAGATACCAAAGTCAGGCCAAGAACAATGCCAAGCATCTGTGTGCCGCCCATTTTCTTCTGTACGCTCCAGCAGATGCCGACAGGGATGCCTGTATGGAAGACTGCTTCACCGATCAGCCACAGGAATTTATCCAAGCCGCATAGGAATGTACCTTCCTGCAATACGACTGACGCTTCAAGGATATTGCGGAAGCCTAAGATCAAACCGCCGCATACGATAGCTGGGATCAATGGTGCAAATATCTCAGCAATATTTGTCATCGCTCTTTCAAGCCACTTCTGATTGCTTTTTGCGGATTGTTTGGCAGCCTCTTTAGAGACGCCTTCAATCCCTGATACAGCCGTGAAATCATTGTAAAAAGCATCTACTTCATTGCCAATGATCACCTGGAACTGTCCTGCCTGGGTGAATGTTCCTTTGACACTTGCCAGACCTTCAATTTTCTCTATATCTGCTTTCGCTGGATCCACTAACACAAATCTCATTCTGGTAACGCAGTGCGAAACTGCGCTGATGTTCTGTTTACCGCCCACATAGGACAATAAGGATGTCGCATCGTCTGTAAACTTTCCCATATACTCTCTCCCTTAACATGTACGTACATGTATGACAAATGCAGTATATCTTGTACGTACATGTTTGTCAACACCGCTTCCTGCAAAATAAAATCCCGCTGAAAACAGCACGGGATTTCTGATCATATACGATGGATTCTTCTGGCAAAGTCTTTAAATATGAACTTATCTGGGCGATGCCTGGATGAGGTGAACTGAAAGATACGGGAATCATCTAAATATGTATATGATTCTACATTCACGACCATATCAAAGTTCTTCATATCCAGCAGCATGCGATCTTCATTGGTCGCCATGGCACAGGTGATCTCTTTTTCAGCATAGGAGATCGGCAGATGCAGTTCATCTTCCAAATATACATAAAGAGATTTTTTCATTTCTTTTGCCGGCAGATGAGGAATGATCTGAGCATTGAGGAAATCCGTATCCAAGATCACCGCTTCACCGTCAACCATACGCACCCTCTGCAGGACCCACATATACTCTTCCGCAGACAGATGAAGATTTTCCTGCATGTGCGGATCTGGATGCATTTTCTCAAGCATGACTACCTGCGTTTTTACATTTTTTCCTAAGGACGGAGCCAATTCATGAAAGCTGACGACCCCGCTGAGCGGAAATTCGAACTGATTGATATCCAATACAACAGATCCCTTTCCCTGTGCTTTCTGAATATAACCATTCTGTGCTAACAGAGACAGTGATTTCCGCACCGTATCTCTGGAAGCATCGTAGACCTGCATCAATTCATGTTCGCCCGGCAGCATCTCTCCTGGACGATATGTTCTGTCTTCGATCTGACTGAGCAGTGTATTGTAAATATCCTGATATTTCGCCATTTTTTTACCTTGTATGTACATTTTAAGTCATTTGCATGTGATTGCAATTCTAAAGAACCGTACAGATTTCAATGTAAAAAAAACAATGAAATAGATAAATGGAAATTTACCAGCGTTCCATATTCTTTTCAAATTTGGTGGTATATGCTTCTTTGAGTTCCTCGTCACTAATTCCATAGCAAAGGAGAACATCATTGTAATACATCAAAACATCTGCCATTTCTTCAATGAGATGTTTTCGCAAATCACTGTCTTCAAGTGATTTGATGTCTCCATTTTTCTTAATAACATCTATAACTTCGCCTATTTCACCAATCATCCATAGCAATTTATGTTTACCTGCTTCAGGACGAATTGTTTCCCACTTATCTTTATATTTTTCTTGTAATGCACGTTGCATAACTAGCATTTCACTAATACTAAAGTCACTCATAATTCCCTCCGAGAATTCTAATTTGTCAATTTACAAATCCTATTCTATCTTGAAAATATGTAATGTAAACAGATATTTTCTCTGCTCAATTTGTTTGATATAATGCGGAACGGAAACGAGAGAAAACATGAGCATATTGACCGTAGAGAACCTGCAGCAGAGCTTTGGCGATCGAGAGATCTTAAAAGATGTCTCCTTTCGCATGAATAAAGGAGAACATATCGGCCTGGTGGGAGCCAATGGCGAAGGCAAGTCGACTTTCCTGTCGATCGTCACGGGGAAGCTGATTCCAGATGAAGGAACCATTGAATGGGCCAAGAGCGTCCGATCAGGATATCTTGACCAGCATGCCGTCCTGACAAAGGGAAGCACGATCAAAGATGTGCTGAACAGTGCCTATGCGCCTCTGTATGAAGCTGAGAAACATATGAATGAACTGTATGCTGAGATGGCTGAGGCTGATACAGACATGGATGCCCTGATGAATGAAGCCGGTGTGATCCAGGATCAGCTGAGCGCCCATGATTTCTATATGATCGATGCAAAGGAAGAAGAAGTAGCCAGAGCACTTGGTGTTTATGATCTGGGCATGGATCGTGATGTCAGCGAACTGTCCGGCGGGCAGCGGACCAAAGTATTATTGGCCAAGCTCTTATTGGAAAAGCCGGATATCCTTTTATTAGATGAGCCTACCAATTACTTAGATCAGGAACATATCTCCTGGCTCCAGCACTATCTGCAGGAATACGAGAATGCCTTTATCCTGATCTCGCACGACATTCCTTTCTTAAGCAGTGTGGTCAATGTCATCTATCATATGAACCAGGCAGAATTGACAAGATACGCCGGTACTTATGATCATTATCTGGAAGTCTATGCGGTACAGAAAGCGCAGAAAGAAGCTGCTTATGCAAGACAGCAGAAAGAGATTGCCGGGCTGAAGGATTTTGTGGCCAGAAATAAAGCAAGAGTTGCGACCAGAAATATGGCCATGTCCCGACAGAAGAAGCTGGATAAGATGGATATCATTGAACTGGAACAGGAAAGGCCGAAACCGGAATTTCATTTTCTGACTGCCCGTACCCCAGGAAGAGTCCTCTTCGAAGCAAGCGATCTCGTGATCGGCTATGATGAACCACTCTCCAAGCCAATCCATTTTCTCATGGAAAGAAAACAGCGGATCATTCTGAAAGGTGCCAACGGCATCGGCAAAACAACGCTCCTCAAGTCCTTATTAGGATTGATCGAGCCTCTGGCTGGCACAGTCGAACGCGATGACTATTTGAACATCGGCTATTATGAGCAGGAAGTCTCACCGAAGAATGATCATACATGCCTGCAGGAGATCTGGGATGCCTTTCCTTCCTGGAGCCAGTATGAATGCCGCTGTGCTCTAGCTAAATGCGGTCTGACCTCAAAGCATATTGAAAGCGCCGTCAAAGTATTATCGGGCGGTGAACAGGCAAAGGTACGCTTATGCAAACTGATGAATGTGCCTTCCAATATCTTAGTCTTAGATGAACCTACCAATCACTTGGATATCGATGCCAAAGAAGAACTAAAAAAAGCACTGTCAGAATATACCGGCAGTATCTTAATGGTATGCCATGAGCCAGAGTTCTATGAAGGCTTGGCAGATATCGTCATTGACTGCACAGAATGGACAACTAAGATCATCTGAAAAGCAAAAGACGAAAGCTTTTGTTTTTTATATGACCGCTCAGTTCTATTGCCAATCCGTATTCTCTATGATCTTCGGTATGCTTTCCAGCTGTTCTCTGCGCACCGGTTTCTTCCAATAGCCATCCGCGATCAGTTCCGCTGCCTGCTGCTGCATGCCATCATCATCCGCCAGGATCACGACCGGCATCTCTGGTTTTTCTTTCCGTATGACCCGCAGCAGATCAATGCCGCTGACCGGCCGCATTCTCTCTTTGGCAAACACAATGTCCACCGGATGATGCCAGATATACTTTGCGGCAAGCATGGGATCCGTAAAACAGATGAACTCGCATTGACCAAGCACCTGCGAAATACTTTTTGAAAAAAGATTCAGTTCTTCTGTCTGGTTTCCTATCAATACAATTCTCATACATGCATTATAGGAAGACCATGTTTACAGAAGTTAACAAAAAGGCTGAGATCAATCCTCCCAGCCCGGTCCTTTATAGTATCTCATAGACTGTTCAATGCCGCCCAATGTCATATCAGCCCATTCAAACTGGCTCATATATTCCCCATGGTACGCATTGACAGCATAGCTCATGCCTTTATTCCAATCATAATAATCACAGCACACATGATCCGGCACGACCGACAGGACACCTCTGTGCTTTACGATCACGTCTTCATGTCCCAGTTCCTGAAATGTCTGGATCAAATCCGCTGACAGGTTGGATACATAGGAATTCTTGCGGCTGTCCGCGTCATCTTCCCATAGAACAGCCAGGATCTCGCCCGTCGTACAGGCTGCTCCGCGGCGGTCGATCAGATAGGCAAACAGTTCTTTTGTTTTTCCTCTTTTGAACTTCACCGGACGCTCATGATCAAATACTTCAAAGCTGCCGAAGCACTGCACTCTTAATTTGCCCGCATCTTTTACTTCTATTGGATGCCTTAGATTCTGCAGTTCCTGCAAAATCTTTTCTTTCGAGACAGGCTTCATGACATAGCCGCTCGGCCGCACCGCATAGGCTTCCTGTGCATACTGCGAAAAGCCCGTTACAAAGATGATATTTGTAAGCGGTGTTCGCTGCTTGATCTGATAGGCAAGTTCCAGGCCGCCGATATCCGGAAGCTCAATATCCAAGAAAGCAGCGTCCGGCATGGCATTGCCTTCTTTTAAAGCCTGCAGAAGGTCTTCGCCGCAGGTAAAGCTGTACAGCTGGGCCGTCGGGTCTGCTTCATGGATCGAACGTTCCAGCAGTCTCAGCTGCAATGGTTCATCGTCTGCTGCATAGAATATCATATCAGCGCTCTCCTTTCGGGATGGTGATCACCGCGACAGTTCCCTTGCCTAACGTGCTCTGGATCTCCAAAGTCCCCTGCGACATCTCCTGCAGTCTCTGTCGGACATTCTGAATGCCAATGTGCGTACGTCCATCCGCATGCGGTGCCTCAGGATCAAACCCAGCACCATTGTCTTCTACTTTAATGATATATGCATGCGGTCCTTCCTGTGTAGAAATACAGATCGTACCGCCCTTCTTTGTCTTGGTAATGCCATATCTGACCGCATTCTCTACAATCGGCTGCAGGGTCAGTGTCGGCAGTCTGAATAAAGAAGTCTCAATATGATATTCCACTTTCAGTTTATCCGGGAAGCGCAGCATTTCCATCGCCAGATAATGCTTTACATGATCCAATTCCTTTTCAAAAGCAATCGGCTTATCCTGCGATAATGAATCCATATTCCCCCGTAAAAATTCAGAGAATTCTGCAGTCGCTCTTTCAGCAGCTTCAGGATCTTCATGGCACAGTGACTGGATCGTACTTAAGGCATTGTATAAGAAATGAGGCTGGATCTGCGACAGCATGATCTTGACTCTGTCCTCCATCATCTCTTTCTCTTTTGCGGCCATCTCCCTGCCCCTCTCCACATGAATATAGAAGTAAATACAGAGAATGCTCAGGAACGCACCGGTATACGTCAATGACAGTCCATTGGCAAAGAAATCAATTAAGATACCAGCCAAGGGAAGAAGCGGATACAGAATAAAGACAGCCTGATTCTTTCTCCCTAAAGAACGAGAAGAAATGATAATGATGAATACTATCAGCAGAGACAATGCCGGATAGATCTGTGAGCCAAGATAGAAGCTCCCCCTTTCATAGAAGCCCATTGCATTGATTGAAAAGAAGTATCCAAAGAAAAGATTCATCAGGACTGCTGCCGATGAAACATAGAAGCATCCATCAAAGAGCACTGTGATCCTTTTCATCATCTTCTTATCCTGAAGGAACTCACTGATATAGCGCACAAAAAAGTTGACGATCACGTAGCCGGAAATATAATTCACCGTATTGGAGAGATAGAGCAAGACGGTATATTCTGCATGTCCATCCAGCCACCAGTCAAAAAGATCGCTCAGCAAGATAATGAGCAGGGCAATGCACATCCATATAAAATGCCTGTTCTCTTTCATTGCTTCCTGTGAAAGAAGACTGATGAGCAATAAGCATACAATCACAGAACATAGGCTATCCAATGTCAGATTTGCAATGATCATTTGCTTCCTCTTTATGTCAGTTTAGCACAATGCTGATATCTTCGTCATCTGTCTTTCTGCACTTTCGATTCTTCTATTTCCAGTACGCATGTATTGCCTGTTCCATTGGAAAAAACAGGGCTCTGTCAGTTCATGACAAAGTCCTGCATTTTGCTCCATTCTCTTTAGATCAAGCTTCAAACTGATGCTTTTTGCGCCGTGCAAAGTATGCCCCTGCAATACCGCATGATATAAGCAATGCGAACATTCCCATCATTGCATCATTCTTAACAGAGGTATCTGGGCTCTCATATGCATCTTCTGTCTTCTCAGCTTCTGCTTTGTAAGCAATCGCATAGGTAGAGAACTTCTTGAGATACGCTGTAAGGGTCTTCTTATCCGCGCTGATTTCGATCTTCTCTCCATCCGCATTTGCTGTCTCGGTGATCTTATCTACAGCACCATTGTGATAGCGGAACAGTGCATATCCATCTTTGCCCTGAAGCGATGATGGCAGATGCATGACAACCTTGATCGTATCGACCCCATATGTTTCAACGCTCAGTTCAGTTATTTTTTCCGGATCATTGTCATTGATCTCTTTCGTAAGATCCAGATCAAGCATCATTCCTTTTGTCATGCCAGCTGGATCTGCAGAGATTGCTTTATTTATTTCATCTGCATTTACGGAGTTCTCATTCTCTTTAACAAACAGCTGAATATATACCTTATTGTTCTGTTCACCTAGCTTGTCAGAAATGATGTTCAATCCGCCAGCTTCAACGTTAGGTGTATTATCACCTTCCGTTATAACAAGGCTGCTGTCGCTCTTAGACGGCATCGCAATGTTCTGGATTACATTCTGTCCTTTGATCGTAACAAGGATCGTAACCGCAGCAGGCGTCGTACCATCACTCGCAGTCAGTATCATTTCATAATCACCATCCGGCACATTCTCACTGACATAAGTATAAGGACTTGAATCTCCAACGACCATGATAAATCCTACATAATCATCACGATGTATCATTCCGCTAGGCTTTCCTAATGTACTGGTGATTGTTCCGCTGACAGTATGTTCTGTCTCTTCCTTAACGACAGAGACCTTAGCTGCTGAACCAGCATTATGGTTCTTATCTTCAGCATATCTGACATACCATGTTCCATCCGTAACCGAAGTACTTCCATCAGAACATACCTTCCACTGATCTGTACCATTCGGTGAATACTCCATTGCCGAAGTTGTTCCAGAAATCGTTCCATTGATTCCTATAACACTTGAAGGTGCTGATTGATCTGCCTTTTTAATTGTAAAACCAGTGCTTCCGCTGCCAGCGTTATAGTTGCCAGTTTCTGCTACTGCAGCTTTAACGTAGTAAGTACCAGCATTTGCAGGTCTCTCACCATCTGATACCGTCTCTTCTGTGCATGCACTGTCAGTGTAATACTTGTAGGAAACCGAGCCCGATCCAGGATTGCTGCCTTCCGTGATTGATGGATCCTTTGCAGTATCTCCATAAGCCCAACCAGAAATGCTCACGCTCACAGAAATATCAGCTTTCTTAATATTGAACTGCGTTGTTTTTTCTGCTGGCAGTTTGTAGCTGCTGTTGCTTAATGAATCTGCTGTTGCAGTATAACCCGTTCCTGCATTCGTCTTTCCACCTATGACAGTGATCGTGCATTCATCTGTACCAATCAGTCCAGTAGCTGTCGCTGTTGGTTTCTGCTCACTGCCATTGTAAGTTAATCCAGTATTGCTCCATGTGATGCCAATTTCCTTTTTAGAAATAGTAAATGCCTGCGTGTTAGCAGTCGGGAGTTTGTAATTACTGTTGCTCAGCGAATCTGCCATTGCAGTATAATCTGTTCCTGCATGAGTCTCTCCACCTGTGACAGTGATTGTGCATTCATCTGTACCAACCAGACCAATAGCTGTCGCTGTTGGTTTCTGCTCAGTTCCATTGTAAGTGAATTCAGTGTTGTTCCATGTGATACCTATTTCCTTAGGAGCAATTGACGCATGAGTAAATACATAGGTATCTTCTTTAAGCTGATATTTGGCTGCATCATCACCGGCCAGGGACAGACTGAGGGTTACAGATTTATTATTCCCTGCGTTAACATCTGCATAATCTCCCGGAGTGACAGTTACAGAGACCTTATCTGTTTCAACTATGCTGCTTAATGCTAATGAGCCAGTTTTAACAGTTCCTGCTGAAGAGGTGCCATCATAAACCTTGCTTACAGCAAGAGTTCCATCACCTGTAACTTCAATAGTTTTTTTACCGATGACAAATTCTTTATTCCCTGTTCCTGCTTTATAGTATGTAGTTTCTGCAACATCTGCTTTGACGTAATATGTTCCATGTTTAGTTGGCTTTCCGCCAGTTGTTAATGCGCCTGAATTAGTTTCTGTAGTCTTGGTGCTTAATGTTTCATCTGTGTAATAAGTATAAACAACATCTGCACCGCCTGGATTGCTGCCATTTTCTAATGTTGGTGTGTTGGCAGTCTCTCCATAACTCCAGTCATCAAGTTTAACTGTCACGGCAATGGCTGCTTGTTCTACTGTGATCGTTAATTCCGGCTTTGTTGGAACATCACCATAATCAAATACTAAAGTCGCTGTTCCAACACTCAGTCCATTCAGATAGGTCCGATTGATTGTCACCTTTTTACCATAAACTGAATAATCCGTACCTGCCGTGAGTGTATAATCCCCATTTTTGATAGATCCAAGAGTATGACTGATTTCCGTTGCTATAGTTTGTTTTTTAGCATGATCATAGGTTGCTTCTGTTGTTGTAATACTAGCATTAGTATTTGCCACAATATGAATTCCTTGAATTGCATTACGTGTTGCTGATGCATCGGCCTCGATTGGTTTAATTGTACTGTAATTGTAAATACTGTCAGATACAGGTGCTGATGTAGAAGTATTTGTCTGATATTGATACCAAGTATCATTTGTCTCTCCAAAGCTTACAGTAGCATTCCCAAAGGCACCAAGATGTTTTTCAGAGTCACTATAATATTGGTCTCCAATTGCATTAATAGTGCCGCCAGTCAGAGTAATATTGCTTTTTGCAGCCTCAAAGCCACCGCCAATTCCAGCGGCATAATTTCCACCTATTGCAGTCACTGTTCCATTATTGATATTAATGTTTTTACCAGATCCCCCGGTGAAACCACCGGTTCCGCTAAACTTGCCGCCGCCGCCAATACCTGCACCGCCGCCCCACGAACCATTGCCACCAGTTGCTGTGACAATTCCACCAGAAATGGTGATATTGTTTCCATCATTAGCATGATAATTACCAACAGAATAACCTCCACCAATACCTGCACCGATATTGCCTCCAGTTGCATTCAGTGTACCAGTCCCGTCAATCACCAACGGGCTAGTTCCGTTTTCAAGTCCTGCATGATAGTTACCTGCAGTCAGCGTATTTGTAGTTCCGTCTGCCAGTGTGACTGTTGTTGTACCTGTATTGCTGATGATGAATGCTGGATTGCTGTTTGCAGAGTTATTTATGGTTACGCCATTCAAAGTAATTTTGACCTCGCCTGCAGAATCAGGAGCAACATTAATATAATCATTTGTTGTTGTGATACCTGCATTCATTCCAATTTCATAAGTACCAGCTGCATTGATTTTTAAAACACCGTCTGTATATGTATATCCGGTTCCTCCTGTAATTGTAAGATCCGGGTTTTTATTGATGGTATACACGATGGGGCTTGAATAATGCTCACCGCTTGTCACTTTGAAATAGTACGTGGCAACGACTGCATCGGCTGCAGGTGTCATTGTCAGTGTTGTGCCGCTAACAGTAAGTTCTCCGGCAGGCCATGCCGATCCCACCTCATAAGTACCATTTGAAGTGCACCAAGCAGCCTTGTATTCCTTGGGTGCAGTGTCTGTACCAGTGTACGCAATGGAAAATGACTGGTCCATTGTATTCCCCTGAAGAGAGGAAAAAGAGGAGCCATTTTCCGGAGTGATAGTAATTGTGGCATTATCATCATCAAGCAGCACGATTTCATGATCATCTGGTTCAGTGATTCCACTTACCTTGATACTTGCTTCTGCTGTTTTGCCTTCTGAAATAATATTCTTGCCTGCTTTGATCAAGTAAGTAACGGTGAAATGATATGTGCCATCTGCTGTGGCTGGATATGTAAAGCCTGTGAGATCCGTTTCTTTTAAGCAGGCTGCGGTGATATCACCATCGTTTTCTTCTTCAATCTTTGTGATCTCAACAGTATAATCTGCATCAGATAAGTTCAGCTTTGCGGTGATCGTATCTGATGTGCTGTCTTCTGACATCCTGCCGTTTAAAGAAAGTACTGCTGGTGCCGTCACTTTGATTGGCTGTACTGCTGTCTTTCCTTCATAGCTGACCGCAATGCTGGTAACATCTGCTGTCAATGCAGTATTAGGACTGTATGTGTAGTTCTTTACCTCTGCAGGTTTTCCTTCTGAATAGGAGGCCGTAACGACCATGCCTGCAGGGTCAAAAGAATCTCCTTCTGCATACTCTGTCTTTGTCGGTGCTGTGGCAATGGCAATGCTTTCCAGCGCCGCCTCCGCATGCACAGGGGAATATACTGGGCTCAGTCCCAGCATCATTCCTACGCATACAATGAAGCTCAGTATTTTTTTCATACTTACTTCCTCCTCTGTCGAGACCATTATTTATATACATTAGAATTTATCATGAAAATTGCAGCTGCAGCCATGATTGCCGTGAAACGACCTTTTTCTGCCGTGAAACGGCCTTATATACGATTCATCTATTCAAACCATACCACAAACCTGCTCTTCTGCGGCATGAAAAAATCAAAATAATTATTTTTGGATTCTGTAAGGATCAAATGTTTCCGGGATAGACATACTTTAAGTACTTCTTGGCTGCTGTACACAGGGAAAGTATCGTATGCGGATCTGTTTCCCTGATCTGATATTGATATCTTAGGAAATAGCGGGAGAGGTGCAGGACAATGCTTGTGTCTAAGGACGCCAGCCACTTTGCCTCTGTTTCTATGAATGCAATGGAATCATTCTTGCCGGGGATGATCAGTGTTGTTACTTCAACATGGCATTGATCATAACAATACGCGATCGTATCTTTGACCGTCTGATACTCACCATGCAGTTCATGATAGAATGCGGCATCGCCTTTCAGATCGATATTCATGGCATCTGTATAAGGCATCAGTTCCTTCAGTACGTTTTTTGTTACACAGCCATTGGTAACAAGAACGACTTTTTTATCGGTCCCTTTTAAGAGCTTGGCAGTATCACGAATATATTCCCAAGAGATCATGGGTTCATTGTATGTAAAAGCAATGCCTAGATTGTCTCTCTGGGAAAGAATGATCTCTGCAAGCTGGTCGGGGGAGATCTCCTGATAGTCTGCGGATTGTTCATCGGCCATAGATATCATGGCATTCTGACAGAAGGGACAGGCAAGATTGCAGCCATAGCTTCCGGCCGAAAGGATCATGGATCCCGGATAGAAATCAGCGAATGGTTTCTTCTCTATCGGATCCATTGCCAAAGAAGTGATCCTGCCATAGTTTGCACATGCATTGATGCCATGGCGATTTGTTCTGGCCCTGCACATGCCTGTCTTTCCCTCTTGGATATGGCAATGATGCGGACAGATATCACAGATGATCTCAGACATGTCTGACTACCTCAAATCTCTGCAGTTTTATACCTTCTTCTTCCGGATCAATGTCTCCTTTATGACAGGCGATTCTGATCTGTTCTTCCACGGTATCAACGCCATCAAGGTTCGGCAGCAGCAATCCTCTTCTTTCTCCTTTGGTACAGATGACGCCATATCTTCTGACATCCAATTCTTCTGCCCGGGAGATATCCTCGATCTCTCCTAAGACATCTGCACTGATGCTCAAATATGGCAGTTCCTCTTCTTCAATCGGTGTGAACCGAGGATCTCCTGTACTGGCACTGATCGCATTGGCAATGATCTCTGCGGCAATATTCTTCTGTACTGGTGTAATTGTACCGATGCATCCTCGCAGTTCTCCATTTTCATGGATCGATACGAATACACCTGCTTTCTTCTGCAGCATTTCCTTTGGCAGATCCTCTGGCACAGGCATCTTATGATGTTCCGTAATATAGGTTTCTAAAGATCTTCTGGCCAATTGGACATAGGAATCTTCTTTCTTCTTCTGTATTTCGATCTTCTCTTCTTCTTTTTCTCTGAACTGATCTAAGTAATTCCTATGCTCATCTTTTCCCTGCACGGTATATTCGACAAACCCATAGCCGACACCAAGCGTCGCTTCATGCGAAAGTACTTTTGCCGTTACAGCGGTGCGATCCAATGCACCGGCAAGAATGCAGAAAGAACGATGTCCGCACTCCATTGCCTTTTCCAGAAAGGCAGGTTCATATGCAAGCAGGTTCATGAATGCGGCATTGCCCATATCTTTCATGATCCTTTGATCATACTGCGGTCCTTCCGGACGATATCCATAAGGGCCGTCTTCTTTTTCACAATGCGCCAGATCGCCGGAAGCGATCCAGGCAATTCTGCGGCCAAGCTTTTCAGCAGCTTCTGCCACATGCATGCCTAATTCATAATGCTTTGTCAAAGGAAGCCCAGAAATACCGATCCTGACGATCCTGACATCCGGCATCTCCTGCAATAGGAAATACAGCGGCACCATCGTGCCTTGATCCAGCATCCTGTCTCGGTCATACTCTGTGCCGCCGGGAAAATTGATTTTCTTAAGATACGTATTCAGTTCCTCTGTAAGCTCTTCATCATACGGAACATCAAAGGATACCTGCGGTGCACGATAGTTTGAAAAATCTCCATAAGCTCTCTTCCCGGAAGATATCATGAAATAATCCGAATACATTGTGGCATGCGGTGAAGTGATGATGACAGTATCCGGATGGCATGCGGCAATGAACTTCGATGCTTCATGATAGGAAGCCAATGTCTTTTGGATCTTCTTTTCTTCTCCTCTTCCAATCTCTTTTACAGCTACAGGAGGATGCGGTTCCATTACAGCGCGAACAATCATCTCCAGCACCTTCTTTCCTTATTGATCTGATTTGTTTCTCTCTCCTACCATTATATCTTTCTGCGACGAAAAGAATGACATCATGCAAAAAAACAGGACCCTATCAATACCAGAGCCCTGCATAGATCTTGAGAATGAATTGTATATGCTATTGTTCCTGTTCTGTTTCTGCTTCAACTTCTTTAATGACGCATTCATTGCCCGCCACCAGCCATGTATTTCCGCCATGGCAATAAGGACATTCCTTGCCATACTTGATGGTCGAATAAGTCTTATTGCAGTCGCCGCAGATCGTCACTGCCGGCGTGGATTCCAATTTCAATTCACACTCTTTGAGCAGCGGATGTTTCACGCGGAAGTAGTTCCAGCAGTCCACAAAGAGATCTGTAATGATACCGGATACTTCCCCGACCTGAAGCGTGACTGAACCATACTTGGAAATATGCTTTTCCACGGCAAGTTCATCCAATGTTTTAGCTAAATGCGTTACAATGCCCATTTCATGCATAGGCTATTTCTGCTTCCGCTTGAACAGGATCTTCATTTCTCTCTTTGCTGCATATGGCAGCACCAGCTTCATCTTATCTTCAGATCTGAGCATACGGCTGGCATCTGGGAGATCTCTCTCCAGATGGATCGCATCAAATTCACATCTTGTTGTGCATAGACCGCAGCCAATGCATCTGTTCAGATCAACCGTTGTTGCTCCGCAGCTCAGGCATCTCTTTGCCTCCGTGCGTACCTGTTCTTCGGTCAGCGGTACAGAAGGATCCTTAAATGGATCGTCTGTTTTCTTTCTGCCTGGGATCTGCCGCTTGGCATTGTCATATCCTTCAATATCGAGATTGTCTTTATCCAGTTCACTGAACTGTCTGAGATCTCTGCCGATCGTCAGCGACTGTCCATGATGGACAAAGCGATGCATGGATTCAGAGGCCAGCTTGCCTTCGGCAATTGCATCAATGGCGAACTTCGCACCATGATAGATATCACCGCCGGTGAAGATATCATCCTGCGATGTCTGGAATGTCGTTGGATCTGCTTTGATATAGCCGTTCTTATAGAGCTCGACATTTTCATCTTTCAGCAGACTGCCCC
The DNA here is from genome assembly GCA_022486705.1 of Solobacterium sp. Taxonomy (GTDB): domain Bacteria; phylum Bacillota_I; class Bacilli_A; order Erysipelotrichales; family Erysipelotrichaceae; genus Bulleidia. Next base: position 41,488 of record JAKVKC010000011.1, read on the forward strand.
AGACAGCGGACTGTCCGATTGCTTCCAGGACATGTGCTCCCTGAATGGTCAGGGTCTCATTTTCGTCATACTGCGGATTGAATCTGCCATCCGCATCTTTGACCTGCGTGCACTTTTTAAAGAGGACACCGACAGCTTTGCCATTCTCGGTGAGGATCTCTTTCGGTCCCCAGCCATTCTTTACCACGACACCATCTGCTTCTGCAGCAGCCACCTCTGCTTCACTGGCTGGCATCTCATGTTCGCCTTCCAAGCAGAGCATCGTAACTTTGCCTTCGGTCAGACGGGATGCAGTTCTGGCCACATCGACCGCTACATTGCCGCCGCCGATGACAATGACATCGCCCTGCATGCTTTCATGAACATCCTGACTGCTGCGATTCAGGAAGGATACTGCAGATTCTACGCCTTCACTGTCTTCGCCTGGAACATTTGTCTTTCTGCCGCCGCTGAGACCGATGGCCAGATAGAACGCTTTATAGCCATCTTCCCGCAGCTGTCTGATCGTAATATCTTTGCCTACTTCTGTACCGCACCTGATCTCTACGCCCATCTGTTTCAGGACATCGATCTCTGCTTCCAGAACATTCTTTTCCAAGACAAAGTTCGGGATACCGTTCATTAACATACCGCCCGGTCTCTTTTCTTTTTCAAAGACCGTAACGTCATAGCCTCTTTCTCTTAAGTAATATGCACAGCTCAGTCCGGCAGGCCCGGCCCCGATGATCGCCATCTTGTAATCCGGTCCCCACATACCGCCATGATCTGTCTCACAGACGGGAATATATCTCTGATCCGCATCCAGTTCCTGCTGCGCAATGAAGCGCTTGATATCATCAATGGCGACTGGTGCATCGATCATGCCTCTGGTGCATTCCTGTTCACAGCGCTTGTTGCATACCGCCCCGCATACATATGGGAAAGGATTGTCTTCCTTGATCAGTTTCAGTGCTTCCAAGTACTTGCCTTCACCTGCTAATTTTATATATCCCTGTGAAGCTAAGTGTGCAGGGCAGCTTGCCTTGCATGGTGCAGTCCCTGTTTCATAGCAGTTGATCTTCGCATCTTCACGATAATGAGGATTCCAATTGTCAGCTGTCCACTTTGTTTCATCCGGCAGCAGCGTCATTGGATACTTGATCTCTCCCTGCTTTGTGCAGAGCTTCTGACCAAGCTTGGCTGCCCCAACAGGACATACCTCAACGCACTTTCCGCAGGCGACGCAGTTCTCTTTATCAACATGTGCGCGGTAAGCAGAGCGAGACATATTCGGCGTATTGTACAGCTGAGAAGTACGGATTGCATTGCATACGCCAGGCGCACAGTTGCATAAACCAACGATCTTATCTTCCCCATCAATATTGGTCGTCTGATGCACAAAGCCATGGCGCTCCCCACGCTCGCATACTTCAAGAGCTTCTTCTTTGGTAATGTAATGGCCGCGGCCGGTATTGACGCACCACTCCGCCAAGTCGCCAAGGCCGATGCAGCACTCCTGTTCCACGGATCCATCGCCTTCTCCACGCATCGTCTGCTGTCTGCGGCAGGTACATACACCGATACTGAGCTTGCCTTCATATTTATCCAGCCAATGCGAAATATGTTCCATCGATACAGAGTCATTGGTCGATTCAATGGCTTTCTCTACCGGAATAACATGCATGCCAACACCAGCTCCGCCTAACGGGATCATCGGGGTAAGTCCTTCCAATGGCATCTGTGTCATCAGATTGAAGAATGTCGCAATATTCGGATGCTGCTTCATCAGTTCATCATTCATGACCATGAACTCCGCAATGCCCGGCACAAAGATCGGTACATCATACTGAATATGAGCATCGGCATTTTCACGGTTCGTTTCCACGCATCCGATCCAGCACAGATGATCCAATACTTTCTGTGCTTCTTCTTCGGTAAGACCATTGCGCTGTGCAACTTCTGCCAGCTGCAGTGATACTCTGGTCTTCTTGAAGCTGAGCATCATCTTCGCTTCCTGCTTGGTCAGCACTTCATCCAGGCACCATACTTCCGGATCTTCCGGTTTGATCGTATGTGTCAGCTTCGCAGCCATACGGTCCGTGATCATACCAGCAAGCTGAATAATGATCTTCTCCTTTTCAGGATCCGGAGCTACATAATTCGGGTCTAAGCGGAAATCCCAATCATTGGTCATGCGGTTCTTCTGATCTTTCATCTTACTTGTCCTCTTTCCATTTTCGTACTTCTTCTTTCAGCCATGCGATCCATGCATCCATGCCATCTCCTGTCTTAGCAGACAATGGATAGATCTCGATCCCCGGATTCAGCATCTTCGCTCTTTTCCGACAATCCTCCAAAGAGAAATTGAAATATGGCATCGCATCGATCTTTGATATAACCAGCACATCGCTCTTCTGGAACATCAGCGGATACTTCAGCGGTTTGTCATCCCCTTCGGGGACACTGAGGATCATGACATTCTTTCCTGCCCCGGTATCAAATTCCGCCGGACAGATCAGATTTCCTACATTCTCCAAAAAGATCAGATCATTGTCCCTCTTCATGGATGCAAGTCCCTGTGCGCTCATGCCGGCATCCATATGGCACATGCCATCGGTATGAACCTGAATGCTTTCCGCCCCGGCCGCTTCCATTCTTTCGGCATCTACCGAGGAATCAATATCTGCTTCCATGACGCCGATCTTCATTTCATCTTTCAATGCTTTGATCGATGCCCCAAGCAGAGTTGTCTTGCCAGATCCCGGTGAGCTCATCAGATTGATCAGCAGCGATCCCTGTTCTTTCATTCTTATCCGCATTGCTTGGGCATCCGCATCATTGGATGCCGTAACACTTTCATGGAGTTCAATGACTTTCATTGTGCTTCCTCCATTCTTCTATTTCTTTCTGCAGCCAGCTGATCCATGCATCAAAGCCATCTCCCGTAAGAGAAGATACACGGAAACACTGGATCGCAGGATTCAGTGCTTTTGCCCGCTGTTCTGCTTTGGCAAAATCATAATCGAACACTTCTGCCACATCGATCTTATTCTCGATCATGACATCGCTGACACGGAACATCAGCGGATACTTCAATGGTTTATCGTCTCCCTCCGGAACGCTGAGGATCATGACCTTCTTATTGGCGCCGACATCGAATTCGGCCGGGCATACAAGGTTCCCAACATTCTCTAAGAAAATGACATCCAGATCTTCCAGGCCCATCTCTTCTAAGCCTCGCTTGGTCATATCTGCATCCATATGGCAGCTTCCGCCCGTATGGAGCTGTATCGCTCTGGCCCCTGCAGCGGCAATTGTCTTGGCATCTACATCAGAATCAACATCCGCTTCCATGACTCCGATCCGATACTGTTTCTGCAATGCGTGTATGGTCCGTACCAGACATGTTGTTTTGCCCGCCCCGGGAGAGGACATCAGATTGACAAGAAAGATCTTCTTTTCTGCTAAGATCTTTCTCACTTCTGCCGCCTCACGGTCATTGTCTGCTTCTATTCTTTCTTTTGTTTCAAAGATCTCAAACTGATCCATGGGACCTCCCTTCTGTATTATTTGTTGTAAGTGCTTTCAGCATCTCTATTTTATAAGATAGTGAATATTTACACAATGCGTATTCCTTTCCTTCTTTACTACAATTCATGTGCTTTGTTTGAACAAAATTGTATTTCAAAAGACTTTGTATCATTTATTTCGATTATTTCACAAAACAATCTGTTTTCTATTTTCCAATTCACTGTATTTTGATAGAACAGTACTCCGAATATTTCAGTACGAGCACCCCAAATTTGATGCATATAAGCAGTCCCATTCCTTCATTCATTGTAAAATGTGTTGCACTTCTACACTTTTTCGTCGTAAAAAGTGTTATGTTTCTACACTTTTTCATTGCAATTTCTGTATATCTGGGCTATATTATGGCTGTAAAGCAATGAGGAGGTGTTTCAAATGTATCGAACAGCGATTGAAAAACTATATGAATGGAAAAACAGTATAGTACGAAAGCCTCTAATTATCGAAGGCGCTCGACAGGTTGGTAAGACTTGGTTGATGAAGGAATTTGGTTCCAAGGCTTATAAAAATACGGTATATATCAACTTTGATGCAAATGAAAAAATGGCAGAACTCTTTTCAACCAATCTAAATACAGACCGAATCATTCTCGGGTTAGAACTTTATAGCGGTCAAAAGATTGAAGCTGATAATACATTGATTATTTTTGATGAAATTCAAGAAGTACCAAAAGCTCTTTCTTCCCTGAAATATTTCTATGAGAATGCTCCACAGTATCATATTATCTGTGCCGGATCTTTATTAGGGATTGCTCTCCACGAAGGTACATCTTTTCCTGTAGGAAAAGTCAATTTTCTAAAACTGTATCCTCTTTCCTTTCATGAATTCTTAATTGCAACTGCTAATGAGAGATTCAGTGACCTATTGAATGCACAAGAGTATGACTTAATCTCTTCTTTTAAACAAACATACATCGATGAACTTAAACATTATTATTTTGTAGGTGGAATGCCGGAAGCAGTTGTAAGCTTTGCCGAAAATCATGATTTCAACAAAGTTCGTGATATTCAGAATAATATTTTAGCTGCGTATGAACAAGACTTTTCTAAGCATGCGCCATATTCGATTGTTCCGAAAATTCGCATGATATGGAACAGTATTCCTTCGCAATTAGCCAAAGAAAACAAGAAATTTATTTATGGGCTTGTTCGAGAAGGTGCTCGTGCAAAGGATTACGAAGCTGCAATTATGTGGCTCACTGACTGTGGACTAATCTATAAAATCAACCGTGTCAGTACTGCCAATCTTCCCTTGAAAGCTTATGAAGATCCACGTGCATTCAAACTATATGTCATGGATGTCGGTCTGCTAAGTTGTATGGCTGGTTTACAACAGCGCACATTGTTAGATGGTAATAACATGTTCACCGAATTCAAAGGGGCATTAACGGAACAATATGTCTGCCAACAGCTCAAGACGATCGATAATCTAAGCATCTATTACTTCACCAATGATCGCGGTTCTTGCGAGGTTGATTTCATCATTAGTAATGGTGAAAAGATCATTCCTGTAGAAGTGAAAGCAGAAGTCAATCTCAAAGCAAAAAGCTTACAAGTTTTCAAAGAGAAATATAAACCAGAAATCTCTGTTCGCACTTCTATGACAAATTACAAGAAAGAAGGCTGGTTACTAAATCTTCCCTTATATGCCGTGTCACAAATTACAAAGGAATGCATAGCGAAATAACACTATGGCAACGAATCATTTCAAACAATCAAAAAATGCTTAACTCCAGCATCTATCAGCTGCTTGTACAGTGTATAGACCAGGCCTCATAGCCGCATAGCACTGCAGTGTTTGGCCCATGCATTTCTTTGATTTTCTCTGCATACTTTTACTTAGCCGTAATTAGTATATTCCAGGTAAATCCTCGAATATTGCAAATCACGGTTGGGTCATTACATATTGTCTAGAATTAAGCTCAATGGAACGAATATATACTAATGCTGTTTATAGGTAATCTTTTGTCCTGTATATGACTTAAGAAGAATCTCTTGGATATCCTTGACCATTGGTACTCTTGGATTTGCTGGTGAACATTGATCTTCATATGCGAGATAAGAAATCTTTTCCACCGCATCATTCCATGTTTTCTGATCCACTCCTTGGGCACCAAAATTCATTTCAATACCAACATCTTCACCAAGCTGTTTCACGGCATCCGCAAATGCTTGGACGCCCTTTTGTGTCGAAGTGAACTTTAAGCCTACCGCTGCTGCCAATTCACAGTATCTTTCATCGGCGTCATAGCACTGATACTTCGGCCATACGCCTGGCTTCTCTGGCTTTGTGCCATTGTAGCGAATGACATACGGAAGCAGGATCGCACAGCATCTGCCGTGGACTAAATGGAATTCTGCACCGATCTTATGGGCCATGGAGTGATCCATGCCAAGATATGCATTGGCAAATGCCATACCGGCCATGGTTGCAGCGTTGTGCATCTTTTCTTTCGCTTCTTCATCCGCAGCGCCATTGTGCACTGCTCTAGGCAGATATTCAAAGACCATCTTCACTGCCTTCAGGGCCAAGGCATCGGTAAAGTCAGATGCCATAACAGATACATAGGCTTCGACTGCATGCGTCAATACATCCATGCCGGAATCTGCAGCGACCTTCGGCGGCAGCGACATGACAAGTGCTGGATCAATGATAGCCACAGTCGGGGTCAGAGAATAGTCCGTCAATGGATACTTGCGATGCGTTTCTTTATCGGTAATGACCGCAAATGGCGATACTTCAGAACCAGTGCCGGATGTTGTCGGAATACAGACAAGATGCGATTTCTTACCAAGCTCTGGATATTGGAAAGCACGCTTGCGGATATCCATGAACTTCTGCTTGAGATCATCGAAGTTGACTTCCGGATGTTCATAATACAGCCACATGCCCTTGGCCGCATCCATCACAGAGCCGCCGCCCAAGGCAATGATCGTATCCGGTTTGAACGCTTCCATCAGCGCCCAGCCCTTTTTCACCGTCTGGATCGATGGATCAGGTTCTACATCGGAGAACAGCTGATAGATGACTTTGTTATTTCTCTTTTCCAGCTGATCGGTAATACGGCTGAGGTATCCCAGCTGGACCATGGACTGATCCGTAACAATGAAGGCACGTTTGATCTCACGCATATCGCGAAGATAGGTGATGGAATTCTGTTCGATATAGATCTTGCTTGGGATTTTGAACCATTGCATAGTATTTCTCCTCTTTCCGATCTTCTTGATATTGAGCAGGTTGATCGCACTGACATTGCCGGCGACGGAGTTATGACCATAGGATCCGCATCCCAGTGTCAGAGAAGGAATGAAACTGTTATAGATATTGCCGATGCCGCCGAAAGTCGTTGGTGAGTTCCAGATAAGACGGCATGCTTTCATGCGTTTGCCGTATTCCTTGACCAAGCTTTCATTTCTTGTATGGATCGCCGCCGTATGGCCGATGCCATTGAGCATCAATGTCGCTTCTGCTTTATTGAAGCCATCCGCAACATCTTCTGCTTTTTCAAAAGCAAGGACAGGCGACAGCTTTTCTCTGGATAATGGTTCATTGACGCCCGGTTCCCCAACTTCCGCCATTAAGATTGAAGTATCCGGATCTACCGTGAAGCCTGCCTGGGCTGCGATCCAAGCTGCCGGCTTGCCAGCTACTGCGCCATTCAGTCTTGCGTTCTTCGCTTCCGGTGTATTGGCATTTGCGCCGAACATATATGTCTCTAATAATTTCTTTTCTTTCGGTGTGCAGAAGTGGACATTGTAATGCAGGAATTCTTCTTTCACATCATCATAGATCTCTTTATCCACGATCACAGTCTGTTCGGATGCACAGATCATGCCGTTATCAAAAGCTTTGGACATGGCGATATCATTGACTGCCTGCTTGATATCTGCCGTTGTTTCAATATAGGCAGGCGCATTTCCTGCACCGACGCCTAAGGCCGGCTTGCCGCAGGAATACGCTGCTTTGACCATAGCATTGCCGCCGGTAGCCAGAATGGTCGATACGCCATCGGCATGCATCAGGGCAGAGGTTGCTTCCATGGAAGGTTCATCGATCCACTGAATGCAGTTTTCCGGTGCACCGGCTGCCAAAGCTGCGTCATAGACGATCTTTGCGGCGGCTGCAGAGCACTTCTGTGCCAATGGATGGAAGGCAAAGATAATTGGATTTCTGGTCTTCAGGCAGATCAGAGATTTAAAGATAGCCGTCGATGTCGGATTGGTCACCGGTGTAATGCCAGCAATAACGCCAACTGGTTCTGCCACTTCCTGGATCCCTGTGACCGGATCTTCACTGATGATGCCGACGGTCTTCATCGTACGTATATTGTTGACCATATATTCGCAGGCAAACAGATTCTTCGTTGCTTTGTCTTCAAAGACTCCGCGGCCTGTTTCTTCAACCGCCATCTTTGCCAAAGCGCCATGCTGGTCCAAAGCAGCGACAGTGCACTTAGCAACAATGTAATCGATCTTTTCCTGATCGAAGGATGCATAGTCATCCAATGCTTTTAAGGCCTTCGCTACTTTCTCATCTACTTCGGCAATTCTAGGTTCTTCATTTTTAACGGGAGATGCATTGATCGGTGCGGCTTTTTTAGGAGCTGCTTTTTTCTTTGGAGCGGCTGTGCTTTTCTTGCGCTGTACCATGTATTGTCCTCCTGTGAATCATTTCACATGGTTAGATTAGCATGCCCTTTATCCTCTTGCAAGACATTTTGTTAACGAAATCACAAGTAAACGCTTACAACTTGATCTTTCTTCTTTTTATGCAGAAAAGGCACACCTTCCGGCATGCCCTTTCCGCAAATATCACTCTTTTTTACTTCTCTATGCCAACGAATTTGTAGCCGGCATCTTCTACTGCTTTCTTAATCTCAGCTTCCGGAATATCTCTGTCTGCTGTAATGACCGCAGTCCCTGCTTCATGCGATGCTGCGGCAGATGAGATCCCTTCTACTGCTTCCAATCCTGCCTTGACATGTTTCTCGCACATAGCGCACATCATGCCTTCGATCTTTACTGTTTCCTTCACTTTGTTTTCCTCTTCTTTCTTATTTTCCAAAGTCACTGCACATTCTGTTTCAAGCGTACAGAACGACCTGCATACATCTTCTATTTTATCTGCATCTGCTTTCTGTTTCATTGCATGATCTGAAGATGCATCATGGATCTTTGCAAGATTCAGCCGCAGAGCATTCATGCATACAGTAAAGCTGGAAAGCGACATGGCTGCAGCGCCCCACATCGGGTTCATCTGGATGCCCGGATACAGACCGGCGGCCATTGGGATAAGAACGATGTTGTACGCAAAGGCCCAGAATAGATTCTCATGGATATTGCGGATCGCAGCCCGGCTCAGACGGATCGCCGCCGCAGCATCGCTCAGTTTGGAATTCATCAGTACAGTATCCGCTGCATCAATAGCAACATCTGTACCGGCACCAATGGCCATGCCGATATCTGCTCGGCTCAAGGCCGGGGCATCATTGATGCCGTCCCCGATCATGAGCACCTTGCCGTATTTCTGCAGTTCTGCTGCTGCCTTCTCTTTGCCATCCGGCCGCACACCGGCAATGATATGATCCACCCCTGCCTGAGCCCCGATAGCTTTGGCCGTATGCAGGTTGTCGCCCGTCAGCATCACCGTTTCAATCCCCATTGCTTTGATCTCTGCAATGGCCTGAGCAGAATCCTGCTTGATCGCATCCGCAATGCCGATCATACCGAGAAGCTGATCTTCTTTAGCAAAGAAGACTGGCGTCATACCGCGTTCTGCCAAGTTCTCACTTGCCTGTATATATTTTGCCGGAATATGGATCTTTGTCTGCAGGTAGGCAAGCGACCCGCCATAGACCTTCTGTCCCTGCAGTTTTCCTTCCAATCCATTGCCTGCATGTACTGCCAGCGCATCGATCTCTTCTGCATGCATGTCTGCCGCGGATGCATAGGACATGATTGCTTTAGCCAATGGATGTTCACTGTGTTCTTCCAAGGCTGCTGCCGTTTCCAGCAGAGCTTCCTTTTTGATACCATCCGCAGGTACGATCTCTGTTACTTCCGGTCTGCCGGCAGTAATGGTACCTGTTTTATCCAATACAGCGATCTGAGTGCGGCCGGTATTTTCCAATGCTTCGGAAGTCTTGAATAAGATCCCATGCTTTGCCCCGACGCCATTGGCCACCATGATCGCCGTAGGCGTAGCCAAGCCCAGCGCACATGGGCAGGATATGACAAGCACAGAGATTGCTTTCTCCAAGGCATAGGATACAGACTGTCCCAGCAGGAGCCAGATGATCATCACTGCCAAGGCAATGATCATCACCGCCGGCACAAAGATACCGGATACTTTATCCGCGATCTTTGCAATCGGTGCTTTGGTAGCAGATGCATCGCTTACCATCTGAATGATCTGGGCAAAAGCAGTATCTTCGCCGACCCGCACTGCTCTTGCCTGAATATAGCCGGATTGATTTATGGTCGCAGCACTGACCTGATCATTGACTGCTTTATCGACCGGCAGGGATTCGCCGCTCAGAGCAGATTCATCAACAGCTGAGGATCCGGATATCACAACGCCATCCACCGGTATTGCTTCGCCTGGCTTTACCGCAAAGATATCGCCGATCTTCACTTCTGCAATGCCGACTTTGACTTCTTTGCCATCTTTGATCAGAACAGCGCTCTGCGGCGCCATCTTCAGAAGATTCTTCAGAGCATCTGTCGTTCTGCCTTTGGAGACAGCTTCCAATGTTTTTCCAATGGTGATCAGGCAGGGGATCATGGCAGCCGATTCAAAGTACAGCTGATCATGATACAGTGCCATCAGATCCATATTGGCGGTCCCATCTGTGACCAGAACGGTCATCTGGTAAAGCACATATACCGACCATCCGAAGGAAACGCTGCTGCCAAGAGCGACCAAGGTATCCATATTCGGTGCGCCATGGAAAAGACTGCGGAAACCGGATACAAAGAATTCTTTATTGATGATCATCACCGCGGCTGCCAATAACATCTGGGTCAGTCCCAGGCCAATATGATTGTGTGCCAAGAAAGATGGGAGCGGACAAGCCAGCATGTTATGTCCCATCGTAATATACATCAGCACAAGCAGGAAACCAGCTGACCAGATCAGCCTCTTCTTCAGCTTGGGTGTTTCACGATCCATGAGAGCATCCTTCTGCTCTGCAATCTTATCATTGTCCGTCTGATGCGCATCTTCTCTCACGGCACCATAGCCGGCACTTTCGACTGCTTGGATCACTGTCTGATCGCTCACCTCTCCATCGACCATCAGGGTATTGGTCAGAAGGGACACAGAAGCATTCTTCACGCCGTCAATTTTAGACACTGCTTTTTCAACATGTGCCTGACAGGACGCACACGTCATTCCTGTGATTCTATACTGCTTCATATTTGTCCTTTCCTATTTCATTACCTTCTGAAGCACCGTGCACAGCTCATCGATCGCTTCATCATTCCCGCTGCGGATATCTTCTGCAACACAGCTGTGGATATGCGATGACAGCAGCACTTTGTTAAAGCTGTTGAGGGCATTGGTCACGGCCGATACCTGGATCAGAATGTCTGGACAGTAGCGGTCATCCTCCACCATATTTTCAATGCCCCGGATCTGTCCTTCGATCCGCTTCAGTCTCATCAGCATCGTCTTTTTCTCTTCTGCTGTTCTTTTTTTATGTCTCTCGCTGCAATGCGGACATGTATTTTCTTTCATCACTGCACCTCTTTTCTAAGCATCCTTGTTATATACCCCCATAGGGTATTATGGCAAGCAGGATGCTCAGGAAAGAAAAAAGATCGGGAAATTCCCGATCTCAGTATTTGGTTGAAATGATCTTCATGAAGGCACGGTAGTCCTTGATCAGACTGTCGCACCATGCATCATAGTCCGGATCTTCGATCTTGCATTCCGGATGCTGTGCCATATAGGCAAAGTATTTCTGCACACCCGTCTGCAGGGTGATCTCACAGCGGAAGTCCGGGATCAGCTGAGTCATCTGATACTTAGAATACATATTGGAGAACTGCTTGTCTCCCAGCAGTGTTTCAATATGATCATACTTCGATGTACATGCCAAGGTATCTGAAGAAATATGGCAGATCCGCAGTTTCTTGCCCAGCTGTGAAGCAATCTCCTGATAGATCATATCCCATGTCACAATGGCTGGATTGACGATATTGACGGTCTGGCCATTGGCCTGCGGATTGCCGATCATCTGTATAAAGTTATAAGCAAAGTCATCCGCATGCATCATGTGCCAGATTGCTTTGCCATCGCCATGCACGATGACAGATTTTCCATTCATGATACGCGATACAACGCTCCAGCAGTTCTTTCCTTTAACACTCAGCGGGATACGATCCATGCTGTAGGTCTGGGACGGACGAACGATCACTGCTGGGAAACCAGTTGCGATCGCATGACGGAAGACATCTTCCGCTGCCTGCTTGTTCTGACCATACCGGCTGAAACGATTCTTCTGTTCTGAGTTCTCATTGAGCCAGACGGTATTTTCATGGTTGAACGTAACGACCGTCGATATAAAGAAGTACTGCTTGGTGCGTCCATTGAAAATGCGCACACGCTGTGAAGCAGTATTTGCATCATAGACTAAGAAATCCACAATGGCATCATACTTATCGCCGGCTGTCTCTCTTTCCAATGCCCCTGGTTCTTTGACATCGCATATGATCTGCTTTACATTTGCCGGCACTTCTTTTGTGCCGCGGTTCAGTACCGTAACTTCATTGTTAATGTCTTTGCTCAGCAGCTGCATGACTGATGATGAAATTGTGCCTGTGCCGCCAATGAGCAGTATTTTTTTCGTTTCCATACTTTACCCCTTTTACCTGCTCTATTATATGCCAAAAGTTCTCAGGACTCAAAAACATGAGGGGCAAAGAAGAAAAGCACAGTTTTTCACCATACTTTCACATCCAACTTCAAGCTAATATTTATACCTTTTACATCTTGTAATCTTACTGCCTAAGCAATGTATTGCTCATAATACGAAGCACGGCTTATCAGCCTATCACCTTGTAACGCAATCTAAGGTAAGAATCTTTTAGTACATCTGCCTTTTCTAATTGGAGAATGCCCAGTTTCTCCAATTCATTAGGAGAGCGGAATGAGGTCCCTCCAATCAACGAAGCAGTTTCGGTTCCACCAATTAACACCGGTGCTACAACAACATCTACAAAATCAAACAATTTATTACGAAGAAACTCTGCATTTAGCGTAGCGCCTGATTGAATGGTAAGCCGCTCACAACCGTATTTTTCATGGAGATCCTCCAGCATTGTTGTAAAGTTTAAATCTTCATAATACAAAACAGAGAGATTATCTTTCTTTATAGAAAAAGCGGGATGGTTCGGGTTGGAGGTCACGAGCACAAACAGGTTAGAAAGCGCACAGAAATATTCAACCCCATGCGCATTCAGATGATGGTTGTCCAGCAGCACAAAGCTTACGTCCCAGTGATGATCCGGCAGCGGCTTCTCATTTACGCCCATTTTCTGCTGTACGCGTCCTGAGTTCAGAGACCAGGGATCTGTTGTTTCTTGAATCTCATAATATTGATAAAGACCTTCCTTCAATCCGGCGAATTTGGGGAAGTCAACATCAACATCCAGTTCATCGGTGGCGCCTGTGCTGATTTTCCCATCTAAAGAGGTAAGCATAAATAGTGTTGTAACTGGCCTTTTTCTCATTATTATCTCCTTTCAAAGCTATGACTGCATTACTAACCTTGTTGGTGAAAGATTTCGGATATCCACCTCTGGATACTCACCTTTAGGTCTAAAGTTTCATCGTCAAAATCCAGATATAATATTTTATTTCCATCCAGGCTGGGAACGAATTCTTTTATCGTCCTTGAAGAATTCCCCACATTTCCTCCATTTGTAATAAAGGCGAACACCCGCTTAGCTGAAAGATAATTTTCATTCAGGAAGCTTCGGACTGCTGGGGGAATATCGAACCACCAAACAGGTGTTCCCAGAATAACCGTATCATAATTAGATAAATCTTTTGTCAGCTTGTTGATTTCCGGGGTCTCTTTATTTTCTGTTTGATTTTGCGTTATCGCGTTGATTTCTTCATCTGACCCAGAATAGGGTACGACCAATTCTATTTCTTCGTGATCACAGGAAAGAAGTGACTCCAGCAGACGGGCTGCTCTCTGAGTATGTCCGGTGAAGGTATAGTAAACAATAATAGCTTTCATCCGTCTTCTCCTTACTGTTCAACCATAGTAATTGCCTGTTTCATTTCATACCTTTGCGAGATTATATAAAAAGCACTAAACTGCTAGCGCAGTGGTTCTAGACCGCAAGTGCCTGATTTCTTATATTTACTATTTTATCAGTATGAAATCCCTATGTAAACCTTTAAAATAGAACCCTAAACTATTTTAAAGCCAAAGAAGAAAAGTATTGTATGATGGTCATAACGAGGCAGGCAATGAAAGAATACAGCATCATGACATTGAATCTGATGACCGATCATCTTGTGTTAAATGGAAATGCATCTTTTGCCAAAAGAGCAGCCGCGATCACCGCGATGATCAAAGACCTTCATCCTGATCTGATCGGGGTGCAGGAGCTGACACGGACCATGTTTCCCTATCTGCAGGAAATCTTTGCGGACTATGGGATCTTTGGGGATTCCCGGCATTCTCTCTTCAATGATGAATACTCTTCCATCCTCTATCGAAGGGACCGCTTTGATCTGATCGGCGGCGATACAAAATGGCTGTCGCATACACCGGATACGCCAGGATCCAAAGTACTGCGTTCTGTCTATCCAAGAATTGTTACTTTTGCATACCTCAGGGACAATGAGGACCAGGATATCTTTACCTTTGCCAATACGCATTGGGATTTCGCTCTTCCTTCGGCCAGAAATGAACAGGCCGAGATCTTGGCAAAGATCCTGATCGAGCGGCAGAAAGGAAGCTGTACCTTTGTGACCGGCGATTTCAATACCGTTATTGCTTCGGATGCCCTGCATCTGTTTGGCAAAGCACATCTGAAAGATACTGTAAATGATGGCCTTGGCTCTACCCTGCGCGGATATTTCGGCAGTCAGAGCCATCAGCAGCATCCCATTGATCATATCTATGTATCGATCGATGCTTCCGTGCTGAATGTACGAAAGATCACCATGAAATATCATCACGTCTATCCTTCCGATCACTATCCTGTCATTGCCTATATTGCTTTCTGATATCATAGGAATAGATAACCAAAAAGAGCACCTGAGACTGTACAGCAGTTTCAGATGCTCCGTTTTGATATTATGCTGCTAAATGCTTGTTGACATAGGAGATGATATTCGAAGCATTGGCATAGGTCTCTGCTTTTTCACCATTGATACCGACCAATGTCGGTGCCTGCATGATGTCATACTTCTTGGCTAATTCCGGATGTTCTTCGGCATCGATCAAGGTATAGGCAAAGTTCTTTTCGGCCAGCATCTTCTTGATCATTTTGCAGTTAGGACATGTCTTGGTCGTAAAGAGGAGGAATTCCTTCGGTGATACGGATACCGGCTTCTTCTCTTCTTCACGGAAATCCGCTACGGGATGAGCTGCACTGACATCGACCTTATACGTCTTGCGATCTTTAAACTCCTGCGATTTGCCGGCATTCCAGTTCTTCACCGGACGATAGTATCCTGTGATACGGGAATAGACTTCTGTCTCCCCACCGCACTTTGGGCACTTCCATACTTCACCAGCAAGATATCCGTCATTCGGACAGACACTGTAGGTCGGAGAAAGTGTGTAATAAGGAAGCTTATAATTCTCTGCAATCTTTTTGACCAGGGTCGCAGCGGACTTCCAATCTGACAGACGTT
Organism: Solobacterium sp.; assembly: GCA_022486705.1. Classification (GTDB taxonomy): domain Bacteria; phylum Bacillota_I; class Bacilli_A; order Erysipelotrichales; family Erysipelotrichaceae; genus Bulleidia. Next base: position 56,938 of record JAKVKC010000011.1, read on the forward strand.
CGCCAAGGAAGGCATGGAAAACAGTTCCGGAAGTATACAGTGTCTGCAATGGATCCTGTATATCGAGTGCTGTGAAGATATCATCCGTATAGCCGACTGGCAGATGCGAGCTGTTGGTATAGTACGGCGTGCCATTCTGATTGGCCGTGATGATATCCGGATATTTATCCTTGTCATGTTTTGCCAAACGATAGGTCGTTGATTCGGCTGGGGTTGCTTCAAGGTTGTACAGATCGCCATATTCTTCCTGGTAGTCTGACAGACGTGTCCGCATATGCTTCAGTACTTCAGCCGCAAATTCCTGTGTTTCTTTATGTGTCAGATCCTTGCGGAGCCAATTGGCATTCAGGCCGACTTCATTCATACCGATCAGACCGATCGTACTGAAGTGGTTGGCAAAGGTGCCAAGATATCTCTTTGTATATGGATACAGACCGCCTTCGAGAAGCTTTGTAATAACTGTTCTCTTTGTCTTCAGAGAACGGGCACTGATATCCATGATGTGATCAAGGCGCCTGTAGAAATCTTCCGGATTCTTGGCAAGATAAGCGATTCTCGGCAGATTGATCGTTACAACACCGACCGATCCAGTAGATTCACCAGAGCCGAAGAAGCCGCCGCTCTTCTTTCTCAATTCACGCAGATCAAGACGCAGTCTGCAGCACATAGAACGGACATCGCTTGGTTCCATATCTGAATTGACATAGTTGGAGAAATAAGGTGTGCCATACTTCGCTGTCATTTCAAACAGCAGGCGATTGTTCTCCGTATCCGACCAGTCAAAGTCTTTCGTAATAGAATATGTTGGAATTGGATACTGGAAGCCTCTGCCGTTATAGTCACCTTCGACCATAGTTTCAATAAAGGCCTTATTGACCATATCCATTTCTTTCTTGCAGTCTTTATACTTGAAATCCATTTCTTTTCCGCCGACAAGAGCTGGCAGTTCAGCCAGATCATTCGGTACGGTCCAATCCAAAGTGATATTTGTGAACGGTGCCTGTGTGCCCCATCTGGACGGTGTATTGACACCGTAGATAAAGGACTGTACGCACTGCTTTACTTCTTTATAAGACAGATTGTCTTTCTTAACAAAAGGAGCCAGATAAGTATCAAAGGAAGAGAATGCCTGTGCACCTGCCCATTCATTCTGCATAATACCTAAGAAGTTGACCATCTGATTGCATAATGTGCTCAGATGATTTGCCGGGCCGCTGGTGATCTTGCCTGGTACACCGCCCAGACCTTCCTGAATCAGCTGTTTTAAGGACCAGCCGGCACAGTAGCCTGTCAGCATGCTCAGATCATGGATGTGGATATCGCCGCTGCGATGTGCTTCTGCGATCTCCTGATCATAGACTTCGCTCAGCCAATAATTGGCTGTGATCGCACCGGAATTGGAAAGGATCAGACCGCCGACAGAATATGTCACGGTGCTGTTCTCCTTGACTCTCCAGTCCAGAGCCTTCAGATAGCTGTCGACCAGTTTCTTATAATCCAAAGATGTATTCATGACATTGCGGATATTCTGTCTCTGTTTCCGATACAGGATATATGCCTTGGCAACATCTGCATATCCCGCTTCTGAAAGCACCTTCTCGGCAGAATCCTGAATATCTTCTACATCAATGACATCGTCCTTGATCTTCTTTTCAAAATCACTGGTGACGCGCAGCGCAACTAAACTGATGACACTGTCATCATAATTTCTGCCGCATGCCTCAAATGCTTTCTTAATGGCATCCGTGATCTTCTGCAGATCAAAGGCAGCAATCTTTCCATCTCTCTTTTTCACTTGATACATATCAATTCTCCTTCAGTCCCCTGCATTCCGCTGCCGGGATCACTTGACGCACCGCGTCTCTCAGTTCATTCATTTCTTCTGCACTGTACGCAGAATAGCCTTCCTGGATCAGATGTCCGCTGTCAAGAAACTGCTGCAGATAATACTTTTTTGCCGGTTTGATCCATTCCGCAAGAGCCAGCAGATCTTCTTTGGTATGAAGTTCTTTCACGACTGTTGTACGGAATTCATAATCGACCGTGCCCTTCTTCAGGAAGGCAACAGACTTCTCAATATTCTCAAGTGAGAAGCTTTCCGCATCCATTCCGACTGTCTCGGCATATTTCTCTTTGCAGTTCTTGATATCCATGGCGACATAATCAATACAGCCGCTCTCCACATATTCCTGAAGCTTCTCCGGCATCGAGCCATTCGTATCCAGCTTCACAAGATAGCCCATCTTTTTAATGCGCTTGATCAGTTCCAAGGTATCCTGCAGCATCGGTTCGCCGCCGCTGATGCAAACCCCATCGAGGAGCCCCTTCCGCTTTTCCAGATACTGCATGATCTCTTCCGGATCATAGTATTCATAATCTTCCGGCAGGAAGACCAGATCGCGGTTGTGACAGAACGGGCACTTGAAGTTGCATCCCGCTGTAAAGATCGTACTGGCAACTTTTCCCGGATAATCCAGCAATGTCATCTTCTGGATGCCGCCGATCCTCAGATTGGAGAAATCGATCGGATTCTCCTGCGGATTCAGCTTCTCACTGCTGTTTTCAGCAACCTGTGCCATTAAGCTCTCAAAGCTGGCAAAGTCATTTCCTTCCGCCAGGATCGCTCGGCACTGATTCCGGTATTCATAGATATCATTGACGATCTTAGAAACCTTATCTGTTGTATACAGGCGCTTCACGCGCTTATCATTTTCATCCTGCTTTGCCTGCACATATCCCTGATCGATCAGTCTGGTCACAGATTTGGTCGTCGTTCCCTTATCTACGCGTGTTGCATTCGTAACATCCTGCATTGTCACGCCTTTATGTTCATTGATATAGAGCAGAAAAATCAGCTGTCCTGACCCCATATCATACTGTGCCAACACATGATCGTAGTATTTCTGCGTGTTCCGATAAAGGATGGATAAATTCAGCATGAAGCTGCTGTTCTCTGCCATTTATCTCTCCTGTTCCTTTAATAGTTGGATTTCCAACTATTGCTAGCTTTATTCTAGCTGAGAGATTATAGAATGCAATCAAAATCATCTGGAATTCTTTAAGTTTTATCAAAACCGTGAAAAAATTTTTGAAAATATGTTGGGATACCATCCGCGAAAATGTTTCACGAAATGCTTTCGGCATTTCTTCTCAGTTAAAATTATGCAATACTAAGTGCAGAAAATTTATTTTCCCGCATCATTAAAAGAAGAACATCACAATCATAAATTACAAGAGTTTCATTTCAAAAGTTCTCTGGTAAGATTCAATGTAGTGAGCTGAGGGGGAGACAATGAATAACGATAACGAAACAATTACTTTGCCATGGGAAGATAAGAAAGAGGATGATGGTTCTCCTGCATCTGCACCATTGACGCAGGATGAACTGGAAGAAGTTCTCTTTGAGATACGCTATTAATACTGTTTCTGCATCATGCATGCATACGAAATATTATTTCTCACATATTTTTGCGTAAATTCTATTGACGTGCTTATTTCCTGTGCTATATTGGTGTTGAAGAGTGTGTTACTGGTTTAATTGCAGGCATTAACTCATTGGAATCTTTACGTTTCTGATGAGTTTTTTATTATGTTTAAAGGAGAGTTGCAATGCTTTTTAAGAAGAAAACAAAGATCTGCAGTCCTTGCAGCGGACAGATCAAAGAATTATCTCAGGTAGATGATGAAGTATTTTCCAAAGGACTTGCAGGTGATGGGTTTGCAGTTGTGCCAGAGGAAGATCTTGTACTGTCACCAGTCGAGGGAACGGTCTCTATGATCTTTCCTACAAAGCATGCCATCGGCATTAAAGACAATGATGGAAAAGAGTTCATCGTCCATATCGGTATTGATACCGTCAAGCTGAAGGGAAAAGGATTCCAGATCCTTGTCAATGAAAATCAAAAGGTCAAGGCGGGTGCACCGCTTGTACAGGTTGACTACAGCATTCTGAAAGAGAATGGTCTTGGTACAGATATCATCATCCTGCTCGGTGCAGGATTGAAAATGCATTTATCTGCATCTGGTTTCGTTAGATCCGGACAGGGGGTTGGTACATGTGACTGATTATCTTATTACATCTGTATTGAATCACAATACAGTAAGATGCCGTCAGGAAAAATCGCAGAATGAAGTGCTTGCCTATGGTACCGGTATTGGTTTCAACCATAAAGCAGGTGACCGCATTGATTCAGAAAAATTCACCAAGATGTATGAGATCAAAGATATCAAGATGACCAAGCAGTGTGAAGAACTGCTGCGTTCTGTGGATCTAGCTGTTCTGGATGTATCAGAAGAGATCATTCAGCAGGCAAGCAGAGAGTTCAACATCAAGCCTGACAATCACCTTCATATCGCTTTGCTGGATCATATCAACTTCAGTGTCAGAAGATACCGTGAGAACATTGTTGTCTCCAATATCTTCCTGGAAGAAACGGAGTGCATGTATCCCAAGGAATTTCAATTTTCTGAACGTATGCTGCATCTGTTAAATGAAAAGCTGCATATTCAGTTGCCTTTGGCAGAAGCAGGCTTCATCTGTATGCATATCCACGCAGCAATGCATGGGGAGAAAGCAAGCTACAGTGCCATGATGGTCCATATTGTTAAGGACTGCATGAATCTCATTGAGACAAAATACCACATTCATTTGGATCGCCAGAGCATCTTGTATCAGCGTATGGTCATTCATCTGAAATTCGCGATAAAGCGGGCATCAGAGAATGTATCTCTGGACAATTTCTTAGAGAATATCATTCCCGAAAAATGCCGTGATGCATATGATACAGCAAATGAAATAGCACAGCTGCTTTCTGATGATTACAGTATCACGATCAGTGAAAGCGAAAAATGCTATCTGGCCGTTCATATCCAGAACATCGTGATGCAGAATTCAAAAGAATCATAAAGGAATCATCCTGATCAATTTCAGGTGATGCATGATGGAATCATGGATAGATGTTTTCATCATGCCCATAAGGAGGAAAGTTATGTTCAAACAGCTTCAAAAGATTGGCAAAGCCTTCATGCTGCCGATCGCAATTCTGCCAGCTGCCGGCTTGCTTCTTGGCATTGGAGGAGCATTATCCAATCCAACCACGGTAGCTACGTATCCAATTCTCAACAATCAGGTTCTGCAAGGCATTTTCCAGATCATGAGTGCCGCCGGCAACGTTGTGTTTGCAAATCTATCCTTGCTGCTCTGCGTCGGTCTGTGCATCGGTCTGGCAAAGCATGATAAGGGAACAGCCGCTTTAGCTGGTGTTGTTGGCTACCTTGTCATGAATGCTACTATCTCCGCTATGCTTACGATCTTCAATCCAAATGGTGCTGCTATCGATACTGGTGTTGTCGGTGCAATTGTTGTCGGTCTCGTTGCCGTCAATCTGCATAACAAATATCAGAATATTGAACTTCCGCAGTTCCTTGGCTTCTTCGGCGGATCAAGATTTGTTCCTATCGTCACATCCTTCGCTGCTATCTTTATTGGATGTGCCTTCTTCCTGATCTGGCCGCCATTCCAGAATCTGCTTGTTTCCTTAGGCGATGTTATTTCTAAGACAGGTCCTGTCGGCACCTTCTTCTACGGTTTCTTAATGAGACTGTGCGGTGCTGTCGGTCTGCACCATATGATCTACCCGATGTTCTGGTATACAGAGCTCGGCGGCGTCGAAATGGTACAGGGCGTCTCTGTTGCCGGTGCACAGAAGATCTTCTTTGCTCAGCTGGCTGATCCTACACATGTTGGCCTCTACACAGAGGGAACAAGATTCTTTGCCGGGCGCTTTGCTACAATGATGTTCGGCCTGCCTGCTGCCTGCTTAGCAATGTATCACTGCGTACCAAAGGAAAGAAGACCACGCTATAAAGGTCTGTTCATCTCGGTTGCCTTGACTTCCTTTGTTACAGGCATTACAGAACCAATTGAATTCATGTTCTTATTCGTCAATCCGCTGCTTTATGTCATTCACGCTTTCTTAGATGGTGTCAGCTTCTTTGTGGCAGATATTCTGAATATCTCCATCGGCAACACCTTCTCCGGCGGTGTCATTGACTTCACTCTGTTCGGCATTCTTCAGGGAAATGCCAAGACGAACTGGCTGCTGGAAATCCCAGTCGGTGTCTTATGGGCATTCATCTACTACTTCCTGTTCAAGTGGTATATCCTCAAGTTCAATGTTCTGACCCCAGGGCGCGGTGAAGAGACAGTCGATACAGATGGCACTCTCACTGCTGAAGAAGCACCGCAGCTTACGACCAAGAGCACACTGAAAGAAGACAGTGTAAAGATCATTGATGCTTTAGGAGGCAAAGAGAATATTGAAGATGTAGATGCATGTATCACGCGTCTGCGTGTTTCCGTAAAAGATGTTTCAAAAGTTGATAAAGATACATTGAAGAGATTAGGTGCTACCGATGTACTTGAAGTAGGCGGCGGCATCCAGGCTGTATATGGAGCCAAAGCAATTCTGTATAAGAACAATATCGTGGAGATCCTGAACCTTGATGAATGATAAAGAAACACTAATAGAATCCCTGCGGGGAAAACTGATCGTATCCTGCCAAGCCCTTCCGGAAGAACCGCTGTATGATCCGGAAAGAAGCATCATGCCTTTTATGGCAAAAGCTGCTGCACAGGGAGGTGCTTCTGGGATACGCTGCAATTCGGTACGTGATGTTAAAGAAATCCAAAAAGCAGTATCTCTGCCGCTGATTGCTATTATTAAAAGAAACTACGATGATTCCCCTATCTATATCACACCAACGATGAAAGAAATTGATGAATTGATGGCATGTTCTCCTGATATTATCGCCTTTGATTTCACCAATCGTGTTCATCCTGGAGGCATCAGTTCAGAAGAACTGTATCGCCAAGCACGGAAAAAATATCCTGATCAGCTGTTCATGGCTGATACATCCTGCTTTGATGAAGCAAAAAAAGCGGCCGAGATCGGCTTTGACTTCGTCGGCACAACGATGAGCGGATATGTAGAAGGACAGACACCGTCCGATCAGCCAGACTTTGATCTGATCAGCCGGATCTGCCATGAGACCAATGCCAGATGCATTGCTGAAGGAAAGATCCATACACCTGAACAGGCAGCTGAAGCACTGCACCTTGGTGCCTTCTGTGTCGTTGTTGGCGGTGCAATTACTCGGCCGCTGGAGATCACGAGACGTTTCTCTGCTGTATTCAATAAATAGATATTCCCCTTTTGAAAAGGCTGCATCCTGTTCAGCAGAATGCAGTCCTTTTATTTTGTTTGATCTGCTTCAAAGTGTTCAAAGATAAAGATATCAAAATCTTTACGGCGTTCCTCCAGCTGCTGCTGTGAGCGGATCGTCCATGCCACGGCTGTATTGCCGAATAGTTTATGGCAGATCCTTCTGCTGGCATTCTGCCAATAGAGAGCATCATATGCAATAAAGTCAGGTGCCGTCAGAAAGTTCATCATCAGGTTCTGAGCCAGCAGATAGACAAGCCAATACTTCTTTCGATCTTCATTTGTTTTAGTAAACATAGAGCTCAGCTGTCCGCGCATCACTTCCGGGCGATGTTCTTTATACCATTTCACACCTCTAGGATTAAAGCTTTCAATGCAGTACAGTCCCTGATATCTGCTGAGCAGATCATCTGCTTTCGGACACACGGCCAATTGCTTATCACTGTTCTCGATCTTCAGTTCAACGATGACCGGTTGCTGCCCATGCAGAAGTTCCAGGAACTGAGCAAAGGTCGGAATTGTTTCCGTACTGTCCATTAAGTGAAAGCTCTGCAGTTCGGCCAAGGTATAGTCGCATACTTTCCCTGGCACCGGTTCATTGTTCGCCTTGCGTGCCACACGGGATAATACAAAGTCATGGAAAACGACTGGAATGCCATCTTTTGACAGCTGCACATCCATCTCCATGCCATAGCCATGATCGATAGCCTTCTGAAATGCTTTTAAAGAATTCTCAGGCGCATCGCTCGCATTGTCATACAGGCCTCGATGGGCAAAGTATTTCTTCTTTTTAAAAGCATCGATCACATCCATTTTCCGTGTATTCGGATGGATCAGGAACAGATAGATGCAGAATAAAACTGCCAGAATGATCAATATACCAATTAAGATGCTCATTGTACCGCCTTCTTTGGATCAATATCACCATGCTTTACCATCAGCATCGTGCATCCTGCCACGACCATAAAGAATGCACTGTATGGGAAAAGCGTCATATAAGAAACATGTTCCAGCAGAAAGCCGGAAACGATCGGCGTAAATACCTGGGCTGCCATACTGAAGGTATAGTACAGGCCGGTAAACTTGCCAATATCCCCTGCTCTGCTCATTTCAACGACCATCGGATAGCTGTTGACATTGATGCTTGCCCAGCCGATGCCGACAAAGGCAAACAGGATATTGACCCAGAACGCATACTGCACTGCAAAGATAGCCAATGCATAGCTGACTGCCATCAATACAATGCCGAAGAAGATCATCTTTTTGCGTCCGATCTTCTGAGAAAGCGAACCGATCGGCAGATAGGCAATGACTGCCGCCACTGTACCGACCATCAGGCAGTCCGCATATTCACCATTGTGGAGATTCCACACCTGCTCAACATAGCGTGAGAATGCCGTTGTGACCGCATTGTATGCAGTGAACCAGAAGAAGACAGACAGCAGCAGAAAGATCATCGATCTCTTCACTTCCGGCGGCATCTTCTTTCCAGCGGAAGCTTTCGCCTCCGCTTCTTCCTGATCCGTCATGTCTTCCTGTTCCACTTCCTTCATGCATTTATTTTCCGGCACAGTGAAATACAGGATGCCCACAGATACGACCATGATCGCAACAATGGATAATGCCATCGGCATATAGTTCGTCAATGATCCATCGCTTGGCGTATGTACAAAGAACTTGATCATCAGCAATGTATAGACACCGCCGATGGTCCCCATTAAGTTGATAATGGCATTTGCTTTCGAGCGCAATGGTGCAGGTGTCAGTTCCGGCATCAGCGATACCGCTGGCGAACGATACGTCCCCATCGCTACCAAGAGAAGCAGCAGGACAATAATGAATGGTATCAGCAGAGCAGGTTTTGAAGCCAATCCCGCTAAGATCACCAGCAGAACAGCAGCCAATGCCGTCCCGCACAGAATAAATGGCATCCGTTTGCCGATCTTTGTATGCACTTTGTCCGACAGAGCGCCAAAGAAAGGCAGCAGGAACAGAGCCAGGATATTATCCAATGCCATGATAAATCCTGTTAATGTTTCTCCCATGCCGAAGGTATTCTTTAAGATCTTCGGTATCTCATTGTCATAGAATTGCCAAAAGGCACAGATAGATAGGAACGCAAGGCCGACTAACATGGTACGTTTACGATTCAGTTTCATATGATCTCCCTTTGAATCCTCACTCAATTCTTCCTCTTCATTATAAACAATCCTGTGCCAAAACAAACCAAATCTATGTATTCATCATGTCAAATCCAATATCACATTCTGTGTGAAATTTGCATTTCACTTGCAATTCAAAATCAAATACGCTATAACTACACGATAGAAAAGGAGGATTTAAAATCTTTATGAGTCATCGTATTGAGTACCTGACGATCGATGGCGGCACTATTATTGAATACACAGATGAAATTGGTTTCAAGCATCTGCTTGACGACGCAAAACATGGTATCATCACAATTCTAAATAGTAATCGCTATGACAGCAGCAATCGCTGATTGTCTCGATCGCTCAGAAGCTAACATTCCAGAGGGAATGTGACATATATTGCAACATATATGATGAACACAGCAAACGCTGTGTTTTTTTTGTATAATAAAATCATGAAAAAATATACAGATTCGATGGACATCCGCATGGATGCCAAGCTGGATCAGCTGCTCAGTCAAAGAAAAGCACCCTTGTCAGAAGAAGGAATGAATCAGGTACTCCGCGATCTGACCATGCATCTGACCGGAAATACCGTCTTTGCCTGTGCTGTCTATCCAAAAGAAGAAGCACTGAGCAAGATCGATATTCATGCTGCAGATATTGAGAAAGCAGATGTCATGCAGGGAAATGACAAGGAAAAGTACTTCCCTGTCTATACAGACATTGACCATCTGAAGAAGGCAAAACCAGTATTGAAAAAAGGAGAGTTCATCTATCTGATGGATAAGCAGGATATTCTGGACTTCCTGAACAGCAATGAAAAGGTAGCGGCTGCCGTCGCCAATCCGATGGAAGATGATCTTCTGCTGTATCGCATGCAGCTGCAGAATATGATCCAAATAGGCAAAGACAGTCAGAAAAGATGAAGATCACTCTTCATCCTTGACTTCTTTCTGAAGATCCGCCTTCAGGCGCGATCTTTTCTTTTGCTTGGCTTTCTTATCTTCAACAACTTTGTTCAGCGGGATCTTTGCCCCGCGTTTTGTATCATTGGCTTCTTTTTCTGCTTCTCTCTGCTCTCTGCCAGGATTCTTTTTCTTCTCGATCTTCATAGCTTATCCACGAGATCGCTGATCTTATCAAGTGAATCATTGGTATCGCTCTCAATGATCTTCTGCAGATTTGTCATCAGGTCCTTAGGTTCTTCTTCCTGTTTTGGCGGAACATCTTCATGACGATGTTCCTTCTTTTTTTCTAGAAGCTCCATGATATCATCCTTAGTAAAAGATTCTTTATCCTTTGGCTTTTCTTCTGCTTCTTCACTCTTTATTTCTGGTTTCTCTTCGGCAGGATCCAATGTCTCTTCTGCTGCCGCCAATTCTTCTTCATCAGTTTCTGCATCTGTCTCCGGCAGGATCTGCGTCAGTTTATTGGATATTGTGTCAATTTCTTCTGCCGTGATCACATCCTGTACTGTTTCCGGATGATCCGGGAATGGCACGGCCGTACTTTCGGATACCGGACGTTCTTCAACATCCATTGTTTCCAGCCCTTCTTCTTTTATATCTGCTGGGCTCTCTTCAGCTGTTTCCTGTTCCTCGGCAAATGGCTCTTCTTCCGTAACGGTCTCTTCCTCATTTCCCTGAGCAGATTCTTCCACGGTATTCTGTGCCTCTTCTGCCGGTATTGCCGAAGTCAGATCAGGTACCTTTTCATCTGTATCTTCTTCCGGAAGATCTTCCTTCTGAGCTTCTTCCGGTTCATTCCGATACGCATCCAAAAGATCCTGCTGGGTCTCGATATCCTCGATCATGTCATCAATGTCAGCTTCTTCTGCGTCTGGAACATTGACTGGCTGAGATGCAAAGCAATTGTGAATGGCATACTTCAAAGCATTCTGTTCAAGTCTGCCTGCATGCTTCGCACTTTTCGTATTCGGGCATGTAATATCAAAGGCATGGAAACAGCCAGGATATTCTTTCAGCATGATCTGATTGCCTGCTTCGTACAGATGCCTGAAGTAATCCTTTGTTTCGGCATAGAACGGATCCTGATCGCCGATGAGGCTGAAGGCAGGCGGAAGATCTTCATAATTCTTCTGACGAGCTGGAGCATAATAAGGTGAATTCTCCTGATTCTCTCCGCGGTACAGTTTCCATGACAATAGATTCTTCTTGGTATCCCAGAGCGGTGCAAAAGAATGAGCGGATGTGGCCGTCATGCGGTCATCGATCATTGGATACAGAGGCATCTGAAAAGCAATATTTACTTCCTGCATGTCACGGGCATATTGGCTCAGGGCACAGGCAAGTCCGCCGCCGGCACTTTCACCGCCGACAAATAACTGGTCTTCTCGGATGCCCAATTCAGCCGCATTCTCTTTCATATAGAGCAGTGTCTGATACGCATCCTGCAGAGCAGCGGGATATGGTGCATCCAGCGACCGTCTGTAATCCGGCAGGAACATCACGCAGTCATCCTCGGCACAGAAGCGATTGGCAAACACCGCATCCATTTCCGGCAGACCGATTGCATAGCCGCCGCCATGGAGCCATAAGAGACCAGCACATGGATGATCCTGATGATCTTTCCTGGTGACTTTCAGGATGCGCAGTTCTGATCCATCTTCTCTTGGCAGATAAAATGTCTTTGCTTCGGTATCGAAAGAAGGCCATTTTCCCTTGAGCACCTGATCCAGGATCTGATTATCGCGCTTGAAAGACGCAGGACTGGAAGAACGGAAGATCATTTTATAGAGATCTGCATATCCCTGCATTTCTCTTTTATACTTCGATATACTATTTTCGCTCATATATCTATACCTAACCTAAAATCATTCTATCACCGAACGAATTGTTTCATGCAGTAATATTTTTCTTCGTCTACAATGGATAGCAGGAGGATCTTATATGAAACTGTCAGAACTGTATAAGCAATGCCGTACCTTCCGAAAATTCAAACAGGTTGAAATACCAGAGCAGGACATGGATGATATTCTGAACGATCTGCGCTATGTGCATTCGGGAAACAACCGACAGACCCTGAGCTATATCGCTGTCCAAAACAAGGCCAAGCGAGATGCCATCGCCAAAGTGATCAAATATGCATCCCTGCTGCCGCGTGAGCTGGCAGATCCAAAGCCAGAGGAAGAAGCCATGGCATATCTGGTCATTATTGCGGATGCAGAGCACAGCCGCACCGTGGATATCGATACCGGCATCGCGGCGGAATATATTGTCGAAAGTGCTTTTGAAAAAGGCATTGGTTCCTGCATGATGCTGAACTTCAATGTGCAGAAGGTCAATGAGATCTTAGATCTCTCACAGAACAGAACTGCCGCTATGGTCATTGCCTTAGGCTATCCAAGCCATATCTCCGAAGCAGCTGAGATCGGAGCAGATGGCAGTACGGCATATACATGCGATGAGACATATCACTACCGTGTACCGAAGAAAACAGTACAGCAGATTGCAAAGAAGATATAAAACAAGGCAGATGCATATCAAATGCACCTGCCATTTTTCATAATATATATTTCTTCAGAAGTTCTGCAAAGATGCGATAGTACTTCAGATGCATCTGATTCCATTTCTGCTTTTTCCCAATGCTTGTTAAGATCAGCAGTGCATCTTTCTTTTCGGCATCCTGGAAACGGAAGGTCACAAAGGATAGGATTCCTGCCTGCCGCAATTTTTCTTTCATCTGAGCGGATGCTTCACCTATGTTCTCCAGCGAACTGATGATCACAAAATCATCTGCCTTCCAGATCACTCTGTTCTGCGACAGAGCAGCTGCGATATCCTGCAGTTCCTTTTCATCATGCAGGGCATCTTCCCCTGCTGTGTATCCGATCTTTGCCGGATTGCCATAAGCGATCATGACATTCTGGATCTTCATCGCATGGGCAAATTCATCCAGCAGAGAAGAAAGATCTCTTTGTTTCTCAAAGCTTGTACTGCAGATCATATTTACAATGGCTTCCGCCGGATCCATGTCCTGTCTGCCGCTGATCGTATCGCCAAGATATCCGCGGCGCAGAATATCTTCCACGCTTCCATGCTTGCTGGGCGTATAGATCACATAGCGATCACGGCCCTGTTTCTTTGCGCGGTACAGACAATGATCTGCCAAGAAGAAGAGGGTTTCATAATCTTTGCAGCTGATGGGATAGGATGCACTGCCGATTGAAAGCGTCACTGCTTTTTCCTCCAGACCATAAGAAGGAAAGGAATTGGCGACCTGTGTGCGGATATCACTGTACAGATTGCGCAGATGCGTCTCATCGGTATCATTTGCTAAGATCATGAATTCATCTCCGCCGATCCTTCCGACCGATCCATCCTGACCGACTTCTGCCTGCAGGATCAGCCCGATCTGATGCAGCACTTTATCACCGGCCGCATGTCCATAGGTGTCATTGATATTCTTGAAGAAATCAATATCCATAATGCCAAGTGAAAACTCTCTGCCGTCTTCGGCAGCGATAGATTCTTTTGCAATCCGTTCGATCTCCTGCTTTGCATACAGGCCCGTCAGGCCATCGCGCCGTGCCATTTCCTTCTCAGGATATCTTCTTTTTCTCTCCGCATGGATCAGACCGATGACATCTGCGGATTGATCATGATGTGTGATCGTACTGAATTGGAATACTGTATGTTCTGCCTTTTCATCATCATCGACATAGTTGCCAGAAAATGATCTGATGGAGCAGCTGATCCCCTGTTTCATTTCTGTCAGCATTTCCTTCATTTCTGCTTTCTGATCATCCTTTGTATGTTCAATCATGAACTGTTCAAATTCAGTGACCGCATATCTGCGGCTGACCAGGAATGCACATCCTGAAGAATGTACATGGATATGATCTGAATTGATATGATAAATAAAATAGACATCGCCATACATTGCACATAAAGCGGCATAGCATTCATTCAGATCTGTCTGATCGGAAATGTTCTGCACAAGGTCAGAAGCCTTAGCAATCTGAAAATGCAGATCATGGGGCATATCCTGCAGCTTCACTGCATACAGTTCATCATTTCCTTTCAGATGGATAAAGAACCAATCGTGATCCTGCTTCTGAATATGATCTAAAAATATTTGGCGATCGCTTTCTTCAATGCGATCCTCAAAAGGCAGGAAAATATCCTGCCCAATATGCTTCATCAATTCTGCATCCGCAGCCTGATCGGCAATGGTATGCCGGTCCTTGGATAGCGTCATATTATAAAATAGATGAGATGTCATAGCTGATCCTCAATTCTTTCATCCTTTATATAAGTAAATGTTATTATGCCATGCATTAAACAGCTATGTTTAGAACAATACTGAGTATTATGACGCAGACATTCACTTCATGCATGTTTCTTTTCTCATTACCTTAACCGGAAGCACATGATATCCCAGCGCATCAAAGAAAGCTTCCGCTGACGTATCAGTATCAGCGACCGATAGATGCAGGGAAGAACTATTGGCATGTTCTGTTTCATAATAGTGCATCAGCATTCTTCCGATGCCTTTGCGCCGGCATTCTTGGCTGACATAGACTGCTTCAATGCAGAAGCCATCCGCTTCTTCTTTGCCTGCCGCAAGGCCGACATATCTGCCATGTTCACTGGCCGCAATGACTTCACAGCCATTCTTCTTCCATGTTTCCAATTGTTTCTGGGCAAGTTCAAGATCAGAAGCTCCAGACTTTCCCATATGAAGATACTCATCCGCAATATATAAAGCATTCATCAGATTCTTTTCTGTAATGACAACCGTCCGATAGGAGACAGATGTTTCCTGCAATGGTTCTTCTGCTTCTTCTTCCGTTTCCTGATATTCTTCATGCAGAAAGTCGCTCACATCATCTTCATCTTTTTCTGGCTGCTTTTCTGCATCAGTCCAGACAATGCCATTATCTTCGCACCATGCAATGGCCAAACTGCGATGTGCCTGTGCTTCGAAGTCATACCAAGCTTCCAGCAGATGGAACTTTTCACAGGCTGCGCGGAACATACGGAAGGCACCTCTGCCGTGGATCGCATTGCTCAGCCATTCCTGTGCTTCTTCATCTTTTACCGTATCAATGAAATTGACCATGTTCTGATAATCATTGCGGTCATATCTGCTTGGCAGATTGATCGCATTCTCATCTTCATCTTCTGCACTGTGTTCTTCATTCGGCCAGACGATCTCTTCTGTATCCATGCAGTAATAAGGTACAGTATCTTCATCTGTTTCTTCAATTGCTTCAATGACATCATTCAGATCTGCTTTCATTCTGTCTTCCTGCTTTCTGAGATACTATGACCGCGCATATCAATTCTTCTGGCATGGACATACCATGCATGGACCTTCTGACGGAAATCATTCTGTTCTTCCGATGTATCATAGGTGATCATGGATTCTGCATTCTGCAGAATACTTTGTTCGGTATGGCCATAGTTCATATCATTCCACATTTCATGCAGAAGCAGTTCAAGATCATCCGGATCGGCACCCGCATGCAGGAACCATTCTTTCACCTGAATGCCATAAGGATCAAGCGTATCAAAATCATTGTGATAGAGATCCAGCACTTCTTCCATGGATGGAATATAGAAATCATATTTCTGCTGTGATTGACGATATCCTGCGAATACCTCACTGCTCCGCCACCCGCGGATCACAAAGGAATCCTGGATCATCGTGCATGGTGTTTCTGAATTCGGGATCTCCGCAAACAGTTCTTTCAGATCAGCTTCTGGATCTGTTTCCGGATTCTTCTGATATAGTTTTTTCATCGTATCCATCTGTGCATCTGCCCATTCATGCTGAACGATCGTCAGGCACTGCATCAGCCAGACACGATTCTTTCTTTTTTGATCCATTGCTTCATCGATGGCACTGACTGCTTCTTCTGTTTCCTTTGTCGCATGCCACTGTCCATCTTCAGCAGAACCATAGATCAGGTCCAATCCATCCAACACATCGATCATTGCATCATTATCAATACTATTTCCTCTGATCAGTTCCAGCAGCGCATCGTAGGCATCATCTTCTAAGATGCCCAGTCTCTGTGCCATCACCTTCTGCTGTATCAGAACTTCAGACAGTGCTGTGCAGACAGCATCTTTATCATCTTCAATAAATTCCGTACTGTATTCATCACAGTATGCATGCAGCGATTCCATGCCATATTTATGAAGGCATTGCGCAAGTGTATATTTTTCCATTTGTTCTCCTCTTCATTTATTATACAGATGATTGATTCTTCTTTGTCTTTTTAATTTTCTTATGACTTTAAAATGACTTGATATTCAAAGTTAGTGAAACAGTAAAATGAAATGGCAGTGATGTTTCATTAAACCTGAAGAAAGAGGAGCACAATTAAGGATTGAAAAGATCTTTGTGCTCTTTTTTGATGAAAATATGCT
>JAKVKC010000012.1 GCA_022486705.1 Solobacterium sp.
CTGGAAGTGGAGCTCCCTCAGTTACTGCACCCAATGTAAAGTTGAATTTCTCTGCTGGTGCATCTGCTCCATCAACCATCTTATTTACTGATAGTGTTGCAGTTGTCGATGGCTTCACATATGTATTTGTGATCGTTGGTACTTCTGTGCTCTTGGTATCTTCCGCACTTGTCCCATATGTCACTGTTGCTGACTTCACATCATCCGATACGACTACCTTGGCATACTGTGTCGCTTTTGAATAGCTCATGCCCAGTGTAGTTCCTGCGGTTTCGGTAATGCTATAGATATATGTCTTTCCTGCATCTGCTGCGCCATAGTTGATCGTGCCAAATGTTGCTGTTCCTTTATCTGCACAGCTTGCTGCTGTGTTATCTGGAAGTGGAGCTCCCTCAGTTACTGCACCCAATGTAAAGTTGAATTTCTCTGCTGGTGCATCTGCTCCATCAACCATCTTATTTACTGATAGTGTTGCAGTTGTCGATGGCTTCACATATGTATTAACAAAGTTGAATTCAAATGTTTTGGCATCAAAATCATTCCATGTTTTTCCATCTGTACTGTATTGTGTTTTTGTTACTGTAGCCGACTTATCACCAATTTCATTTTGCTCATAGTCTACAAAGACTTTAATTCTATATTTTGTATCTGAATAAGTTACATTATTGATTTTTCCATTATCTTCAGTAATTGCGTAATCATATTCAATTGTTTTTCCTTTGTATGCCGAATCATATTCATATGAAATTGCGTCAAACTGTTTTGTATTACCAGTTTTATCCAATTCTATTGTTGTACTTTTTGGAAGTGGTGCATTATTCTCTGCAGCAGGATCTGCAGCAAGAGAAACATTATATGTCGTGCCTTCAGGCCAATTATTATCTTTGAAATTTTTTGACACCTTGAAAGAAACACTGCTATCAATTAACTTCCCGGTAAAATCAGTACGATGCGTTTCTGCAGTATTCTTAGTGTTATTTGCAATAATCGTTCCATTAATATTTTGTGTCAGTAAAACAGATGCACCAAGCGCAATAATGGTACCTGTCATATTCTTAGCCTGGATCGTTGTGCCAGAACAATTTGTGAAATTCCAAATCACCTTGCCTGCTGCAAACTGTGTAACTTCATTTGTACCTTGCTGTTTGCCATCAATAAAAACATATGCTCTTTCTGGCAACGTTACATTTTCATTATTGCAGTCAACGTTAACAATAACAGTTCCACTATGATCTGTTTTAAAACCCTTGAAAAAAACATCAGTTGGAAGAGATGCTAGTTCTTCAGCAGTTAAATTAATTGTAGCAACTCCATCAGGATCGTTCAATGTATATGTTTTTACGCAATTTTCTGAAGTGATAGATATATTTGAAGTTTCCGGTCTTGCAGCCAAACTACTTGATATAGCAATCATTTCATCTTTTACTTTATTAATATTAATATAGCTTAGATTTGGAGAATCACGATAAATAATCTTAGGTCTATCAAGTTTGCTGTTATTAACCATGAAACTAGAATTGGTTTCTGTAAGTCCAAGTTTTGCCTGATTGCCTAATACAAGTGGGTTAGTATTTGTTGAACCACTGCATCCCGATACTGTCACATAATCATTAGCTACATATGCACTAGTTTCGTTATAGCCATTTGTCCCAAAATTGCTTCCAGCAACTAAGTTATTGCAGAGTACATTGCCATTTGTATGCGCTCCTAAAGTAGCAGTATCAAAAGCAACAATATGAAAATTTCCTGCAGTTCCTAAAGCTAAATCTGGATTATAGGATTTCGATGATGCAAATTGCTCATCTTTGCTATCAATATAATGATATTCGAGTTTGATAGCGCCATTGGCTATTGTAGGATTTTTAACTCCAGTTGTTACTGCAATTTGAGCATAGTCAGACTGAGTCAATGTATTAGAAAATTTATAAAATCCCTTATCCCCAAGTGAAACCCAATCACATTCCCACCCTGGACAATCATTTGTTAGATTGTCAGCGGCATGAGCTACTGTTGTCTGTGAAAATGACAGTACAAAAGCGAATACTGCAGCAAATAATCTTTTTGAATTCCGGTAATTGAATATTTTCATAAACCCCCCATTCGGTTTTGACATGCTGAACAGGGAGTCTTATTTAGTTCTATATGAGATACTTAAAAATTCGTCAGTGAATCTTTTATACCCGTCATTGGTATAAATATGTTGTACTCCCCAGTACATGCATGTTTCCGATACATAAAGTATTATGGCCGACGGAATACTGATTTCAAGAAGTTTATTACTAATAGAGTATTTTCATTTTTTAGTATTTTGTTTGCAAAAACCGCTAATTATTCACGTTTTTTAGAACTTTATGCTTCAATAGTGCAATTAAAATACCGTAACTGCATTTAGTTGCATGGCAAGTTTTCAGTAGTATTTGTCTATATGATAATTTATCTGTGTTTACTTAAGATATTGAATACCATATGTTATACTATTGCTTGCAGGAGATAGCTCATGAAAAACATCATTACATATAAAGAGTATTCAGGTATTGTTGAATTTGAAGAGAAGAAAAGAGAACTTTATGCCAAGGTCGTAGGTACCAATGTATCTTTGACCTGTTCAGGGTCTTCGGCAGATGAACTGATTGCTGCCTTTCAGCAGACCATTGATGCATATCTGAATGAGTGCCATGAAAAGAAGATCGAACCGGAGCATCCTTTTAAAGGAAGCTTCAATGTCCGGGTATCTCCCAGCATCCATAAGCAGGCTTCTGAGTATGCCCTCAGCCATAAACTTTCTTTGAATACTTTAGTCAACCAGGCGCTTCGTTTCTTTCTTCAGGAGAAAAAGAAAGAAGAGAATCAGGGTTGATCTCTTCACTTCTTCATATTTGCTAATAAGATAGCTGATCCGAATAGCGCTACCGCAATCACAATTGCTTTATTCAGCCAGGATGTATTTGTAAACAGAATTAATACTGCAGCTCCTAACAGGCATATAATAATGATCCAATTCTTGATATTTTTCATGTTTTTTCCCTATGTTTTCTGTGCTAATGATATGTCATAACATAGTATTCGTCAAAATGTTTGTTATAATAACACTGCTTTGTGTCCCCGTAGCTCAGCTGGATAGAGCGTTTGCCTCCTAAGCGAAAGGTCGACGGTTCAAATCCGTCCGGGGACGCCATAACAATCTGCTGCAAGCTCTTTGCTTATCGGGGCCTGCAGTTTTTTGTACTTTCACATAATTAAACTGCCATTGATACTTTCCTCATCAGTTCACGGGCACAAAGAAGAGCTGCCGATTACTGATTGATAATCGATGATTCATATGCTGTTAAGAACTCGGCAAGCTGCAATTTGTAGAGTTGAAGGTTATGCTCATAATCCTGTACACTTCTTCTAAAGCATTACTTCGTGTTTATGCCGACGATATCCATTTTTTTGTCCATCGAAATGATATAGGTAATGGTGGCATTCTCGTATTTGCACACCATTACAACGGTGGCATAGTCTTCGCCGGTTGACTTGCTCTTTTGGCCTGCTGTTGTAACTGTTGAATACTCAGAAAAATCGCCGGCATCACCAACTTTTGCCTCAAGTGCATTTTTCAGCTTTTCTGTGGTCAGGGTGTCCTTAAGATCATCCCTCAGTTCCGCATTAATAGCAGAATAATCAAGAACATTGATAAGCTCCACCACTTCTTCAGCACGAGAGATCACTTCATCCTCTGAATAGTCCTCAGACAGTTTAGTGGATGAGCAGGCAGCTAAGGATAGTGCCAAGATAGACGCAAGCATCATTGTAAAGTTCTTTTTCATTTAGACATTCTCCTTCGTTTTATATTGTTTTATTACAAACAGAATCCCAATTGCTGCACAGAGCAATACAAATCCTTCGATAATCCATATGGAAAGACCCTGGTTAGATGCGTAAGAGACACCGCAGTCGATTATTGTGTGCGTGAACAGTGCAAGAAACAGCCACCTGATTTTCTTCTCCCTGATACTTTTCATCACCATAACAGACCATCCGACATGAATTGCCATTGCTGCAAGACGTTCTATCCCGCATGCAAACATAAGTCCGGGGGCAATACTTGCAGGTGATAAAATAACGGTAAAAAGCGTGTTTATACCAACCAGCAGAATTGCCTCGATTCCACCGTGACCGACACCGAACGCAATCCCGTCTTCGATACGCCTGTTTTTCTTTAACAACATCGTCATTACGAAATATCGTCCGAGTTCTTCTGCCAGTGCGGCTGTGACGCCAAGGAACAAAGCGTGAAACAGCGGTTGCGAAACCTCCAGCTTCAGGTACCATTGCATATTCGGCAAAACAAGTTGAATCAGCGGAATGCGAATTAGCATTTGAAATACAAAAAATGTTGCTGCACCAAGTAGAACCGGCTTTAATAATCTTTTCTTGCAGCAGCATAGGTACAGGGAAACGCCGAGGGGTAATACTAAAGTGCAAAGAACTGTAAAAATGCCGCTTGCCATAGTCATTACTTCACCTCATTGCACTACTTCTTATAAAGAAGATAAGAATAACAAAAAGGAACGACTACAAGCATAATAATAATACCTACCATGATGATCCATGATATATTCAAGAAAGCATTAAGAAGGATACCTATTCCACCGATGACCCATATAAAACCCGCAAAACGGTGTGTTTTGTTCCAATTATCTTCGCTGTCCAATGTCCACGGGAGCTTGATTCCGATTGTGTAGTTTCTCTTGCATTTTGGAAGATAGTTTCCGCAAATAACAACGACCACACCGGCAAGTGCTTGAACAATAAGAAGAATAGGCACGTTTACATCTAAGGCCATAAAAAGCGTGATCGGCACAAGAACAACAGAAATAACAGGAACGATCCATTGAGTAAGGCTTTTCAGGGAAGCAGACGCATTTTCGCTTTTGGGATCTTTGTTTATTCTAAAATGAGAGTATAAATTGATGGCAGCAAAGAGCAATGGCAGTCCGAAAGCAGCGATCGCCTTCGGTAGATAGTTGTCTGCTACACCTGAATTATTAAAATGAACGGCAATCTGTTCCGGAAGCTTACTGTAAAGTACAGCAGATAAGACCATGGGTAAAAGGCATACTATGGTAGACAAAATCGTTGACTTATTTTTCATTCTTATTTCCTCCAAACTGTGAGAACCATAACATCACTTCCTCAAAAACCGAGGCGTTTAACTCATAGAAAACGTAATTCTTGTACTTGCTCTCCGTGATCAAGCCAGCCTTTTTGAGCTGTGCCAAATGATACGAAATCGTTGCTCCGGTCATATCAAAGGCCTTGCCAATTTCTCCGGCTGATAATTTGCCGTCCCGTAACATAACCAATATTTCTCGTCTAACCGGGTCAGAGAGCGCTTTAAATGTGTCAGGAAACTCCAAATCAGCACCTCCTCAAAGTATTTAGAATATATTCTAAATAGACTATTACACTTCTCCTCAAAAAAAGCAACATCTATTTTGAATTTTATCAAACGGCAAATCCGAAATTCACTCGGATTAACGACAAACATTCGGATAGCTGTTTAACACTGTTCAGATCACTTCTAATATTATTGCACCATAAGTACATTCTTTTACGATACCTTTAGGGTAGTTCAGATCAATCGATGAATAATTGTTGACACCTGGATTTGCTAACTGTGAGCTCTAATATCAGCCAGTACAGCGAATAACGGATAATCACTTCATAATCCCTTGAATTGCAAATAGTATTGTATTTGCTAAACGTTACTGATACTTGAGATTACGTTCGGTATACTGCTCCTAAATGAAAGGTCGACGGTTCAAATCCGTCCAGGGACGCCATATTGAAAGCAATCTGCTTTTTGTTTGCAGAATACTGTTTTTATTCATCATATGAGAATTACTGCATCTTTGCTGCTCTTTGACTGAACTTCTCTCTATATCCTCAAGATCAGCATCAATGAAAGACACAGACTGTCCTTATTATCTGTCTGTTATTCCAGCGCCCTCTTTTCATGTCTTGATCAGATCAGTGTATTTCGTCACCGGCAAGAAATCTCTTCAGCAATTCTGTATATTCCTGCGGATGATTAAGACTCAGTTCCCCATGGCTGTATCCGGCAAGGACTTTATATGTATTCCCAGGGATCATGTCATGCAGGATCTCGGCAGATCTTTTCATCTTCCCCTGTTCTTTGCTGCCGACAAGGATCATTGTTTTAGCTGATGTATTGGTCAAAGATGGTTTTGCGGTATAAGAGGAATTTGCCTGCAGAAAGCGGATCATATCTTCTTTATGGATCCGGCATGTATCCTGGTAATACTCTTCAAATAATGCTAGCTGGATCTTCAGCGATCTGAACTGCAGCTTGGCAAACCATTTCTGCTTGATCAATCCATAGCTGCAGCTGAGCATCGGTCCAATCATGTCTGCTGTCATTCTCATCGGTACCGTCAATGCACTTTCAATGATGGCATAATGGCAGATATCCTTTCTCTGCGAAAGCATTTCCACCAAGATCTGTGCCCCAAGGGACAGACCGCCGATAGCCAGAACAGAACCATGAAAATTTGCATCAATATATGCAATCAGTTCTGCCGCATTCTTTTCAATCGACAGAAACGGTGCGTCGCTTCCGGCATGTCCATCCAGGATCGGAAGCACAACATGATGTGTATCTTTTAAGCGTTCTGCTTCTGCCCGATAATTCCACCAGGATAAACCGCCGCCATGCAGCAGAAGGATCGCTTCCGAATTCTCTTTTCCATATTCTATTATCTTCATTTCAGAGCACCTATTCCTTTCCCCGCAGACAGTTTTATTGCTTGCCAGCTTCCATTTCTTCTGTCGCGCCGCATCATGCGTCTTTTGATTTTATTCCGCCATCGTTTCCATAATGAAATCTGCTGCCTTCTGCATGTCCGCTTCATTCGGACAGTTCTTATTCGTTCCGCCAAACAGTTTGAATGGTCCAAACGTATTCCATCCGCGGCAGGCAAACATGCCTTTGACAGTGCTGCCCGGTATCATATCGGCTGCGTTCTTCATTGCCTTTGTATTGCCGGAACTGCTGGTTGAAAAGAAGAGAACGGAGCGGCCAGTCAAAGCAGTCTGGTTATCCTTAATATAAGTAAGGATCTTGTCGCTCATGCGTCCTGCATAGACACCGGACGCAAAGCCAATTGCATCATACGAAGACAGATCAGGCACCGCATTGTCATCATGCAAGGAGCAGAGATCGATGGTGACTTTTCCTTGGCATTTCTTACTGCATCCCTGCAGCAGCTTTTCGGTATTATTATGATGCCACGAATCATATAGAACGATGATCTTTTTCATACTGTTATTCTCCTATTAGTTAGAATAATGCATCAGGTTCTTTGCTTTGACAAGAATATTTTTTCTTTCCTGCAGGCACATCCTAAAACGATAAACCCCTTGCATTTACCGAAAGACAGAATGAGTCAAATTAGCATTCTGTTAAGAATGCTTCTCTTCAGTGAAGCAACGAGCATTTTTTTGTCCGAAACTTTTCCAAATTCTGGATCAGATTGAAAGAGAATATTCGTATAATTTCAATATTGTTCGAGCATCGAACAGGCCGCAGATTCTTCTGCTTTTTAAAAGTCATTTCATTGTTCCGCAAATCCGATATACTGATAAAGCCGGCTGACTCCGACCCCTGGGGAGGAGGTGAGTTGTCTTGGAGCATATTGCGATGTTTCTTATCTCTGTTGCGGCAAGTGTAGTTGGATATTACATTTGCAAATGGCTTAACAGAGATCATAGTCGACAAGCCAAGTAATTGAAAAGGGAACAGTTCAGGCTGTTCCCTTTTCTGTTGCCTTGGATAGTGATGTTTCTGACACAATCAATATATCTGTGAATCATGATCCTGTCAAGATACATCATTCTGTGTCGTTATCAAGTGTCGTTATCAAGCGATATTGTCCGATACATCATTCTGCTAGTTTCTTCAGACGCAAAAAAAGCAGACATTTCTGCCTGCCAGACGATATCGTTTCTCATCTTTCAATGAATGGAAACAGCGATCATCTTTTCTAATTTCTTTTTCTCTGTTATGTATGCAATGAACAGGATCACAACAGATAGATCGAACATAGACGGAATGACCATCTTTAATAATGCACAGATCAGGAAGGAGATCCCCTCCAGCAGGATCAGTTCTCTGCCCGAAGAATACCGCTTTGCGATCTGCAGCTTCTTGCGGATATTGATGATCAGAAAAGCAAAAGCAATGGAACCGATCAATGCATCTAAACTGAAATTCAGCAGGAACTTCTGACTGCATACCGCATAGATAAAGTAGATGCAGAGCGTTCCGCTCATGATCACCGTCAGTCCGGACATCATGAACTTTGTATGATCATCCTGCTGGACCCGCTGCAGATGTTTCTGATAGGCATTGTGCGCCATCCAGGAAGAAAGCATCTGTTCGGGTGCATCCTTCATTTTCTCCAGTTTCAGTCTCTTGACGTGATCTGCCTGTTTCATGGTATCCAGATAATATGCTGCTAAAGCATCCTTTTGGCAAGCGGAGAACTGGCTGCGATCGATTGCCTCAAAGACACCGATGACCTCTGCTTCCGCAGACTGTTCATCGATTTCTTTTTTCCCCGAGAACCATGCTTTATATTTCTGCAGTGAGATCATACAATTCCTTTCATTCCTGCTTTAGGCTGCTTCTTTTGCGTCCTGTCTCTTTCTGATATACGGCATGATCAAGCCAAGCATGATCAGTACAAACGGTGTCAGAATATTCAGGATCATCGTGAATACATCCGTGGAATACATGCCCATGATGCAGCAGGCTGCGGTAACAATAAAGCACCAGGCACCAATGCCTACGGCAAGTTTATTGTTCTTTACGAACTGATATTCACGCGGGAAACGATCCGTTGCTTTGCGCAGCATGATATAGGCCGCAAATACCCAGAGATAACGCAATGGCATACAGACCGAATTCAATTTGGTCAATTGCTTCAATACTTCATCAGCGCCCGGCACGAGCATCTGTGCAACGATCAGGATACTGGATAGAACAACGATCAGCAGAATGCCATTGACATACGCACCGTACTGATTCTGCTTCAGCATGCTCTTAGGTACCATCGTCTGAGTCGTTTCATCATCCAGGAACATCCGCAATGGAGCATCAATACTGATGACCAGGGTTGAAAGCTGACCGATGAGGTTGCATGCTGCATAGATGATCATCAGGACATTTCCCATGCCATAGTACTGTCCCAATAATTGGAAGGACAGATAGGAACCATTGGCAATAAAGGAAGTGGAAGTAATGGTCTCGCCATTCAGCAGTGTCCCTTCGCCGCCCTGAGCAATCGCTGGGAACATCATTCCCATAGCAACTGTACCAAGCAATGCGCAGACCGCTACCATGATAGCTACCGCGATCATTGCCTTTGGAAATCCTTTGGATGCATTCTCTACCTTATTTACATATGGCGAGATCTTTTCACATCCGCCGACCGCAAAGACCAGGATCGACAGTGAGGTAAAGTATTCAACATTGAAGGACGGCACCAGATTCTTTAAAGAGAAGTCCATGGATACATAGCCGGCATTTGGGAACATTGCTCGTGCTCCGAACATCATAATGATATACAGGATGCTCATGACGAACATGCTTGTTCCAGCTAACGTAGCCAATTTCTTCAGCGGGTTCAGACCGCGGCTGGCAATCCAGGCAAAGACAAGCAGCAGGATCAAAGCAGCGCCCTGCACATAGATTGTTGGGAAAGTGTTGTAAGTCGTCCCGTTCTGGAAGACCAGCCAGCTGGCTGCCTTCAGAGCGCCCGTAGACTTGCTGACAATATACGTAATATGCACGGCAAAATATGTCCAGCCGGCATAATATGCAATCTTGCTGCCGCATGTCTCTGAGATCCAGGAAGTGACACCGCCTCCCTTATCTTTAAATGCAGAGCCTAATTCTCCTACCATTAATGCATATGGAACAAAATACAATGCAAACATCAGTATCCAGGAAAAAATGACCTGAATACCGTTGAAGTAAGCAAACCCATTCAGTACGTTTCCAAATCCCCACAGGGTAGAAAAGCACATAAAACAGAGTGTCTGCCACTTCATCTTTTTCTGATTTTCCATGATGACTCGTGAATCCCCTTTCAGCAGGAAAGATTGTATCATGCTTTGCATCTCTCCTCAATGAACAAAACCAGTGCTTTGTTCATTGCCATCAGCTTTCCTGCTGAGAAATAAAAGCAATATCCAAGTACCATATTACTCATTATTATCCATCATTTTTTTCAGCAGATCCGTGCATTCCATGAATGCATGATAAAATAAAGAACGGCAAACAAGACAGTCATGAAAGAGATCAGCTTAGAAAAACTGCATGAATTCTGTGAACTGATGGTCACACCTACTTTTTTAGTGCAGGAAAAGCTGATCATTCCTTTAAACATACAGTGCAGTGCTGTGGCAGATCTTTCCTACCGCGACCTGCTGCCGATCATTGATGAAACAGCAGAGACCATTGACGGCCGTCAATTGGCTGTCAAAAAAGAAAAAGCCATGCATTTCTTTACCGTGAATGGACGCAAAGTCCTCCATCATGGTCAAACGTGCTGGCTTCTGCAGATCATGCCGATGGCCGATCAGGAGACCTTCCAGAATGTAACGAGGATCTCAACGGCACGCGAGATCATGCTGCAGATGGCAAATGACTTTGTTCAGCTGGATACCGATCAGAGCGTCTATGAATTCATCCTGGAGAACTGCGGCAAAGCCGTACAGCACAGTGAGCTCTGTTCTTTGATGATCCTGCATCATGGCATTGCCCATATCGTTGCCAAGCGCGGCTATGGCAATGACGTCTACAATATCAATTTCGACCCTATGGAGACCTTCCTGGGCGTTGTTACAGAAGGTAAGTTTGACCGTCCGGTGATCATCAACGACCTCAGCAAATTCACTGGGGTCTATCATACCGAGATCAAGACTGAGTCTTCGGCGCAGCTTCTTGGCTCTACTTTATGCACCCCTGTCTATATCAAACAGAAGCTCTATGCGATCCTCTGCTTTGACTCTACAGAAAAGAATGCCTTTACCGATCAGGACCTGGAGCTTCTGGAATTGATCAAAGGCAATGTGGAAGCGATGCTGACCAACCATCAGATGCAGATGGAGATCCTGCATCTTTCCAAGACCGATATGCTGACAGGCCTGTACAATCGTACGTATTTAAAGGAATTCCTCAGCCGCCACAATCAGGAACGTTTTTATGTCGGCATGTTCGATATGAATGACCTGAAAGGGATCAACGATGGACATGGGCATAACAACGGCGATCTGATCATCCGGGCCATGGCTTCTTCTCTGAAAAGAGCTTTCCCGCCTAGTGCATCCATCTTCCGCATCGGCGGCGATGAATTCATGTCGATCCTCTACAATCTGAACTTAAAAGAGATCCAAGACCGCATAGAAACACTGCGCCAGGATCTCCTGCATACTCCATTGACCTTATCTGACGGTGCCATCACAACACTGTCCTTCAGCTGCGGTTTTGCCCTGCATGAAGAAAACAAGGATTTTGAGACCATTCTCTCTCAGGCAGATACCAACATGTATACCGAAAAGAGAAAGATCAAAGGCTTTCTTATTCCGCCTTCGTCAGTTTCCGGTAAAGATCCGCGATAAGTTCCGCCGATTCTTCAAGACCGATCCTGCCGCTGTTCAGACAAAGATCATAATTCTTCGGATCCCCGAATTTCTGATCTGTATAGATCTCATAATATGCTGCTCTGCGCTTATCTTTTTCTTTCAGTCTCTTTTCCGGCTTTATATCTGACTGGCCATAGACCCGCACGATACGATCCGCGCGGTATTCCATGTCCGCGTAGATAAATACGCGGAGCAGATCATAATCCTGTTTCAGGACATAGTCTGCACAGCGGCCGACAAAGACACATGGTCCTTTATCTGCCATCTCACGAATGACTTTGCACTGTTCTGTCCAAATGGCAATGCGGTTGGAGCTCTCATAGTAATCCGTACTGGCAATGGCCCCGAAAATGCCGCCGGCATCCGCTGATTCGCTCTGTTCATTAACATAGTCCTCGGCAAATCCGCTGCGGGCTGAGATCTGTTCAATGATCTCCCGTCCGTATCTCTCCAATCCCAGTTTCTGTGCTGTCATTTCAGCAATGCTGTGGCCGCCGGAACCGAACTGACGGCTGATCGTAATGATCTTTCCTGTCATAGTGGAAACCCCCTATTCAATGATCTTTCTATGAATATTATACCTGTTAAAATATATGTTCACAGAAAATTCATTGCAAAATATTAGCACTCTTTGGTGAAGTGTGCTAACGTATAACTATCAGATTGAGAGGTGATGATTATCAATCCCGATAAGAAGAATCAAAAGCGACCGATTTTCTACTACTATGCCATTGTCTTAGTAGTTCTGGTCCTAATGAATCTGATCATGGTGCCAAGTATGCGCCAAGCTCAGATCGTAGAGAAAAATTACAGCGATTTTATCAGTGAGACGACTTCCGGTCAGGTCACGGAAGTTGAAGTGCAGTCCAATCAGATCTTATTTAAACTGAAAGATGATTCCACCATCTACAAGACCGGTCTCATGAATGATCCGCAGCTGACAGACCGTCTGACGGAAGCGGGTGTTACTTACCGTGCTGACATTATTGAGCAGCAGTCTTCCTGGATGACTTTCATTATTTCTTGGCTGCTTCCGATCCTGGTTGCGACCTTCCTGCTGCGCTTATTTATTAAAAACATGCAGGGTGGAAATGGCGGCGGTGCTGGCGGAGGCCTTGGCGGCAATATGTTCAGCATGGGCAAATCCAATGCCAGAGAATACGTCAAGGGGACCACAGGCATCAAGTTCGCAGATGTGGCTGGTGAAGATGAAGCCAAAGAGAACCTGCAGGAGATCGTGCACTATCTGCATGACCCTGCCCAGTACAAGTCCATCGGTGCGACCATGCCGAAGGGCGTCCTGTTAGTCGGCCCTCCAGGCACTGGCAAGACCATGCTTGCAAAGGCAGTTGCCGGTGAATCCAATGTACCGTTCTTCTCTATCTCCGGTTCTGAATTTGTCGAGATGTTCGTCGGTATGGGTGCTTCTAAAGTCAGAGACCTGTTCAAGCAGGCCAAAGAAAAAGCACCGTGCATTGTCTTCATTGATGAAGTCGATGCGATCGGCGGCAAGAGAAATACGGGAAATATCGGCGGCAATGATGAGCGTGAACAGACGCTGAACCAGCTGCTGACCGAGATGGATGGCTTTGAAGGAAACAATGGCGTTGTCATTCTGGCTGCGACCAACCGTCCGGAAAGTCTGGATCCCGCTTTGCTGAGACCTGGCAGATTTGACCGCCGTGTCCCCGTCGAGCTTCCTGACTTAAAGGGAAGAGAAGATATCCTGAAAGTCCATTCCAAGAAAGTCAAGACAGAACCAAATATCGATTACAACGTTGTTGCCCGTATGGCTTCCGGTGCTTCCGGTGCCGAGCTTGCCAATATTATCAATGAAGCAGCGCTGCGGGCCATACGTGAAGGCAGATCTGCTGTATCGCAGAAAGATCTGGAAGAAAGCATTGAAGTCGTCTTTGCCGGATACCAGAAGAAGAATGCGATCCTGACAGATAAGGAAAAGCTGACCGTATCCTATCACGAAGTCGGCCACGCCTTAGTGGCTGCCTTGCAGACCAACAGTGCTCCGGTACAGAAGATCACTATCATTCCGCGTACCTCCGGTGCCTTAGGCTACACGATGCAGATCGAAGAAGGGAACCATTACCTCTATACCAAAGAAGAACTGGAGAATCGCATTGCGACCCTCACCGGCGGCAGAGCTGCCGAAGAAGTCGTCTTCAATTCCGTTTCTACCGGTGCTTCCAATGATATTGAACAGGCAACCAAAGTTGCCCGCGCAATGATCACCCAGTATGGCATGTCAGATGACTTTGACATGGTAGCGATGTCGCATGTTACAAATCAGTATCTTGGCGGCGATGCTTCGCTGGCATGTTCTGATGATACAGCAGCCATCATTGATGCCAAGGTCGTAGCCTTAGTAAAGAAAGAACATGAAAAGGCCGTAAAGCTCCTGACCGAGCATCGCAATGATCTGGATCGTATCGCAAAGTACTTATATGAAAAGGAAACGATCACTGGTGAAGAATTCATGAAGATCCTGAATGAAAAACCAGCCGAGCTTCCTGCGCCAAGTACTTCTGAAGAATAATAAAAAGCAGTCCCGGTGAGAGATATTCTCACTGAGACTGTTTTTTCATTTTGCTTCATTGCGCTTTTCAATATCGGTGATCATATCGACTCTGCGCTGATGTCTGCCGCCTTCGAATGGTGTTTCCAGGAAGACTTTGACGATCTGCTTAGCTGTTTCAATGCCGATGACCCTGGCACCGAATGTAATGATATTGGCGTTATTATGACGTCTGCTGTACTCTGCACTGTACGGTTCCGAACACGTACATGCACGAATGCCCCTGACCTTATTGCATGCTAAGCCGATGCCGACGCCAGTCCCGCAGATGGCAACACCTAGATCTACGGTATGATCTGCTACTGCATTGGCGACCTTTTCACCATAGACAGGATAATCCACGCTCTCATTTGTATCCGTTCCATAGTTGATGACTTCATAGCCAAGAGATGCCAAATACTTGACGATCTCATTTTTCATTTCCACTGCTGCATGATCATTTGCAATACCGACTTTCATCTTACTTTTCCTCCTTCGCTTTTTCTTCTTTATTCTGCCGGCGCCAGATCAGATAAGCACCAAGCAGAAAGACAAAGATAGCAATGAACTGCGATGTTGAGAAGATGCCGATCTGCCCGCGGATCAGATCGCCGCGGATAAATTCAATAAAGAATCTGCCGATGCTGTAAAGCATCAGATACCATCCGGCGGTATCATCCGGATGCTTTGATTTTGTCAGAATAAGATAGGTGATGATGAAGATCAGGAAATCGCCGCCGGCGGAGATCAGCTGGGTCGGTATGATCTTGGCAGTGGTCCAGGCAAGCGAAGCTGCCGGGAAACTGACACCATACCAGGCACTTGTCTCAATGCCGCCGCAGCATCCTGCGCAGAAGCAGCCGATCCGGCCGACCGCCTGTGCCAAAGCAACACATGGGATCAGAATATTGAAGTAGCGCATGAAATCCCACTTATGCCAACGGCACCAGATGTAGGCACCAAGCACACCGCCGAGAATGCCGCCGTAGACGACCCATCCGCCGGAGCCAAGCACCGTCCATGGGTCTTTTAAGAACTGATCAAATACCGTCAAGCAGTATGTCAGTTTGGAGCAGCCCCATCCCCATACTAAGATCCAGAGAATAAAGCTGTCGATCTTTTCTGCATCCAGAGCATATTTCTTTGCCAGTTTTTCTGCCAGCCAGAAAGCAAGCAGAATGCCGATGGCAATCATGACCCCATATCCATGAATTGTTAAGGGGCCGATCGTAAACCAATCATTAAACATATTTTCCCTCCAAGCAATGTCCATTTTACCTGCTATGCGCAGAAATTGAAAGGCGGATCACTCCGTCTTCTTTGCATAATAGATTGTACTTCCTGCCGGAACAGATTCCAGCAGCCACACATTTCCGCCGATCACCGAGTTGTCGCCAATGACCGTATCGCCGCCAAGAATTGTTGCATTGGCATATACCGTCACATGATTGCCCAGATTCGGATGGCGCTTGCCGCCCTTGACCGGATGGCCCTGTTCATCTTTTTCAAAGCTCTTCGCGCCCAATGTCACGCCCTGATACAGCTTGACATGGTCGCCCAATACGGCCGTTTCACCAATGACAATGCCCGTGCCATGATCAATGCAGAAATAATCGCCGATGATTGCCCCGGCATTGATATCAATGCCTGTCTTTTCATGGGCATACTCCGTCATAATGCGGGGAATATTCGGTACACCTAAGCGATACAGTTCATGGGCAATGCGATAGATTGATATTGCATAGAAACCTGGATAGCACAGGATCACTTCTGCTTTGGATTTCGCAGCCGGATCGCCATCATAGATGGCCTGAATATCTGTATTCAGCCGCCGCATGACCTCTGGCAATGTATCTAAAAATGCATCTGTCAGTTCCTGCGATGTGTTCATATTTCTTCCAGCAAAGCAGAGCGTTGAATCAATTTCCAGCTTCAGATCTTTGGCCAGCCGCTCCAAGGCATCCTCCGTGCTCAGGTGCTCATAGTTGTAGTACCCTGGCAGCAGGATGACCTGCACTTCTTTAATGATCGAAACGATTCTTGTGCGGTTGGTAATGCGGCATGCGCTTCCTAAGGTCGGGTCGCGCTGTTCATTGATCTTCTGCAGAAGTATACTGTGTGTTTTCTCCATTTTTTATTCTCCAAATAATGCGGTTGATAAATAGCGGTCGCCTGAATCCGGCAGAAGGACAACGATCGTCTTTCCTTCATATTCCGGACGTTTCGCCAAAGCAATGCCAGCAACTAAAGCAGCGCCTGAAGATATGCCGACCAATACGCCTTCCTGATGGCCTGCTTCCGCACCATACTTGAACGCATCTTCATTCTTAATACGCATGATCTCATCATAGATCTTGGTGTCCAGGACTTCCGGTACAAAGCCGGCACCAATGCCTTGGATCTTATGCGGCCCTGCTGGTTCGCCAGACAGGACTGCCGAAGAATCCGGTTCCACCGCAATGATTTTAACATCTGCTTTCTTTTCTTTCAGATATTTGCCAGTGCCCGTCAATGTTCCGCCCGTGCCGACACCAGCCACAAAGGCATCGACCTGTCCTTCTGTATCTTCCCAGATCTCCGGTCCCGTCGTCTTATAGTGTGCTTTCCAGTTGGCTGGATTGACGAACTGCCCTGGAATAAAGGAATGCGGTGTCTCTTTCGCAACCTCTTCTGCTTTGGCAATGGCGCCCTTCATGCCTTTGGCTCCTTCGCTCAGCACAAGTTCAGCCCCATAGCCCCTCATCAGCTTTCTTCTCTCTTCTGACATAGAATCCGGCATCACAATAATGACCCGGTATCCCTTGGCCGTACCAACTGCCGCTAAGCCGATGCCAGTATTGCCGCTGGTCGGTTCAATAATGACTGATCCTTCTTTCAGTATGCCCTTTTCTTCCGCATCTTCAATCATTTCCTTGGCAATGCGGTCCTTCGCAGATCCCGTCGGATTGAAATACTCAAGCTTCCCTAAGAGCTTTGCTTTCAGGCCATACTTCTTTTCCAAATGCGTCAGTTCCAATAACGGTGTACCCCCGATCAGCTGTTCCATAGATGTGTAGATCTTTGTCATATTCTTATCCTCTTTTTCTATATTTTTGATAAGTACGGTAAAGAAAATCCAGGCAGTACTGCCCGGATCCTATTACCGATTGATTTCGCGGATTGCATTGCACTAAAAACAATCCTGCTCTAACGGCACCTCCGGGCATTCTTTTTACAGCAACAACATGTATTTGTAAGCATTGCAGTCATACCCGTCTCTCCTTTGCCGTTCTTATTACGTTTTATTTTAGGCACGTGAAATAGAATGTCAAGAAATGTGATCTATCAGGACTTGTGATACAGCAGCCAGCTGTTTTTATTTTCGCCCCAGCTGTACTGATTCATATATTCACCATTGTAGCGCCAGATGCCTTCCGGCTTATTATCCAGATAATCATAGAAGTCACAGTGCAGCATCGCCGGATCAATGCTGTATTCATTGCGGGAAAAACGGAAGAAGCCTTCACATCCCGCTTTCTTCAGTGTATCGATGAGATCTTTCTTGATGATCTGAAGATAGTGATTGGTACCTTTGTCCGCCTTCTCATTCTCCCACAGAACAGCACACAGTTCACCGCTGCTGACGGAAGCACCATGGCGATCGATCAGATAGGCAAGCATCTCTTTTGTTTTCGAACGGTCAAATTTCAGCGGCACACCATTCATCGTGATCTCAAACGTACCGAAGCAGCATGCATGCAATCCAGCAGGTTCCTGTTCATCAACAGGATTGCGCAGATTGTCGAACTCATGCCTGATGGCTTCATCTGTGATCGGCTTGGTCACATATCCCGAAGAATGCATCTCAAAGGCATCCTTCATATACTGATCATATCCCGTCACAAAAATAATATTGACCTTGGGAAAATATTTCTTGATCTCCTTGGCAGCTTCAATGCCATTCATGCTCCCCATCTGAACATCCAAAAAAGCAGCATCCACCGTATCTGTCTGTTTGACAAATTCAAGCATTTTGCTGGGATATTGAAATGCATTTATTTCAGCATCCGGTCTGACGCGGCGAATTGCATCGGTCAGTTCTTCCAGCATCATTGCTTCATCATCTGCGGCTATCACCTTCATGCCATTCATCTCCTCTTCTTATTCTTCGGTATCCTGATTGTTGCTGTCGTTCCTTTTCCTTTTACGCTTTCGATCGTCAGTGTTCCATCGCACAGCATCTGCAGGCGCTCTCTGACGTTATTCATCCCGACATGGCTGCTGCCTGGCACATCTTGGATCTCTCCTGGGTCAAAGCCAACGCCGTCATCGATCACCTGGATGACATAGGCATCTTCTTCCGCATGTTCTGCGATGGTCAGTGTACCGCCTTCTTCCCGTGCGCAGATCCCATGCTTTACGGCATTTTCTACAATAGGCTGCAGGGTCAGTGCCGGAAGCAGAAAGTCGTCTTCCTGAATATCATATGCCGTCTTCAGCTGATCGCTGAACCGTGTTTTTTCAACCGCCAAATATGCATCAATATGCTTCATTTCCTGTTCAAAAGTGATCAGATTGTTCGTCTTCAGCGAATCAATATTTCCTCTTAAGTATACAGAAAAGTAATCAATGGTCTCCTCTGCTTTCTTTGGATCAGTGTGGCATAGGTGTTTAATTGTACCTAATGTATTATAGATGAAATGCGGACCGATCTGCGAAATCAGAAGATCTATTTTCATCTGACTTGCCTGCTTCGTTTCTTTTGCAAGATTCTTTCCCTGTTCTGCCATAACCGATACAAAGATATTGATCAATGCAATGACCAAAGCAATGTTGGCATAGGATATGCCATAATTAAAATACTGATAAACAGCACAGATACTCGGAAGAATGACACAGATGCAAAGAGAGATAAAGATCTGTGCCGACATATTTTTGCGATGCCGTATCAGATTGAGCAAATTGACAAGCAGAACAAACGCAGTGCACAAAGGAGTCATAAAGCTCATATAAGACCGGTGATACACGTTCATTTCATCAATCACATAATACCAATGTGTATACAGCGAAAGAAACAGACAGATCATATCGAGCGCTGCTGCACTCATGCCTGCATAGATATACCAGTTTTTTCTCTGAAGATCTTTTTTCTGATTGATGCGATAACTGATATATACCGTTGCGACCATCAGGATCATATCTACCATTAAAAAAGTCATAAAATTCGCAGTGTTGACAATAATGTATGCTTTAGGGCCAGGAATGCCGCGATAATACCATGCCATGGCATCGTTCACTAAAAGCAGCGCGCCAAGGCTCATCAGTTCAATCAGATATCTCTTTTCGGTACGAGAAGTAAAATAACTGAACGAAACACAGAATACCGCAATGACGCAGAATACGGCGCCCCATGTTTCAAATGAGATGTGAAATAGGCTGACAGTAAACATATCTGTTTCCTCTTTATACGTATGGTATCACAATTTGAAGCAATACTGCATGCCCGCATTGATCCAGCCAGGATACAGGCTGAAGATTTTTATAAGCCTGATCTGCACTTTATATATTGAGATTTTACCATCTTGACTTTCACTTATGCAATCGCTATATTATGCGTGAAGATGTCATGAGTAGTAAGAAAAGGAGGGGGCTAGCCCTCCTTTTCTGTTGTGCATTGGCTGGTCGGCTGCTACTTCTTTCTGTTCAGCCATCTGCAGATATATTCAGTGAGTATACCTGCCATAACAGAAAGTATCAATGAAAATAATGATGCCATGAATAGTCCTCCCTTCTAGTCGAAAGGGAACCGACATCTATATATATGGATCATCTTTCATTATTTTCCCGCAAAGGATCCATATATTGAGCCTTATAATAAATGCTTTATAGAAAGCACCTTTTTTTCCATCTTGACATTCACTTATGCAATCACTATATTATGCGTGAAGATGTCATGAGTAGTAAGAAAAGGAGGGGGCTAGCCCTCCTTTTCTGTTGTGCATTGGCTGGTCGGCTGCTACTTCTTTCTGTTCAGCCATTTGCAGATATATTCAGTGAATATACCTGCCATAACAGAAAGTATAAATGAAAATAATGATGCCATGAATAGTCCTCCCTTCTAGTCGAAAGGGAACCGACATCTCTATATATGCTTAATTTTTCATAGTTCTCCCATGAAGAATGCGTGATTCATTCCTTATGATGAAGATGAATTATAAAAATCATTGTGTCAATATCATCCGTCATTTATCATCTTGACATTCACTTTGGCAATCGCTATATTATGCGTGAAGATGTCATGAGTAGTAAGAATAGGAGGGGTGTGAGCCCTCCTTTTCTGTGGTGCATTGGCTGGTCGGCTGCTACTTCTTTCTGTTCAGCCATTTGCAGATATATTCAGTGAATATACCTGCCATAACAGAAAATATAAATGAAAATAATGATGCCATGAATAGTCCTCCCTTCTAGTCGAAAGGGAACCGACATCTCTATATATACTGGCCTTTTCATTTTTCTCTTTATTAAAGTTTCTTTATCAGTTGCCCGAAAGAAAAAAAATCATATTTTGTTTTCATCCCATCATCTAAAGATCTATTGCATCTTACGGACACTGCTGCAGACATAGATAAATTGTTGCGATGATCCGTCTTAATGTCACAGCACAATCACAAAATGTACTTTTTTTCACAATATTGCATGTTTTTCCCGTATTGCGCTTGAAATTTAGGCTAATATTGAGTAATAATTAGTTAAGAATAGAATCTACGGGGGTATTTATATGCATTTAGGTATGTCAAAGTCTAAAAATTCAACATCTCTTTATGTATTAAAATCCACATATGAAAATGGCTTCCATTCAACAAAAATTGTTGAAAAGCTCGGTACCATCGAAGAGATGGAAAAGAAGCTCAACGGCCAGGACCCCGTTGCGTGGGCAAAGCAGCATATTGCTCAGCTCAATAAACTGGAAAAGCAGGATAAACATGAGGTGACCGCAAAATATTCGCCGGTCAAGATCATTCAGAAAGATGAACAGCGTTCTTTCAATGGCGGCTATCTCTTCCTGCAGGAATTCTATGCAGAACTTGGCTTCCATGAGATCTGTGCAGAAATAAAGAAAAAACATAAATTGGATTTCAATCTGGATGCGATCCTATCGCGTCTGATCTACAGCCGTATCATTTATCCTTCCACTAAATTATCTTATTATGACAGCGCCAATCTATTTATTGAACCGCCGGATTTCACGCCAAAACAGGTAACGAAAGGACTGCGTGTCTTAGCAGCTGAAAAGGATTTTGTAACCGAAAGATTATATGAAAATTCAAGAAAGCAGTATGGAATCAATAATGATCAGCTTTTCTATGATGCCACGATCTGTCTTTATGAAACAAGCAGCCGCAAGGAAACAAGTGCACCGATCATTCCAATGGAGCTATACTTTGACGGCAATCTGATGCCATTGACCTATCGCTGCAACCCTGAACATTTAAAATCTCAGCCAGACTCCGAAGTTGAGAAAAAGATCAGAGAAGCTTACCGGGATTCCCGTACCGTTACCACTTCAGATGGCGGCATCACCTCAGGCGCAGGCAAGCAGTTCAAAGACTGGGGCCTGCCGAACAGCTATATCATGACCTTATCTTTTGACCAGCTTCACGAAGAAGAAAAAACAGCAGCTCTGGACCGGGATGGATGGACACGTTCCGACAGCGGTGAGATCTACAATCTCAATCAGCTTCGCTTAGATGATGAAATCAAGAACCCATCCCGCTATTATTA
Organism: Solobacterium sp.; assembly: GCA_022486705.1. Taxonomy (GTDB): domain Bacteria; phylum Bacillota_I; class Bacilli_A; order Erysipelotrichales; family Erysipelotrichaceae; genus Bulleidia. Next base: position 22,046 of record JAKVKC010000012.1, read on the forward strand.
CAAAGAGCTGGCCATCGGTTCTCTTCGTACGATCATTACCTATTCGGAAGCAAAAGTAGAGTCGACCCGTCTGCAGCATGAGATCTATCTGACATTCCATCAATCCAGACCGACCCCAGAATCCACAGCAGCAGAAGTCGATCTGAATACAAAAGCAGGTGCCGAAGGTATCCAGGCCTATGTTACCAATCTCAGAGCACCGGCCAAGAAGATCATCCACATCGCTGCTTTCCGTCAAAGTGTGCATGACTACTTCCGCATTCTTTCAATGGAAGTTCCTGAAAAGGGAAGCAACCTCTCTCAGGCAGAACAGATCAACGCACATTTCATTACCTGCTACAGTGCATTGACCGTCTACTCCGCTCTCTTAAGAAAGCTGAATGTTGAAGACACATCCAATGAATGCATGCAGACACTGCGCCAGATGAACTTCATGAAGATCCACAGTGAAGGTTATATCCCTCTGTATACAAGAACAGATCTGACAGATCTCCTGCATGAAAATGCCGGTTTCCGTACTGACTATGAGATCGTCAACTCAAATTATATGAATAAGCTGATCAAAGCAGGGCGGAAGAAATAATCACAGACATACAAAAAAGAGGCACGCCTCTTTTTTTGACCATTTATTTATCTGAAGCATCCGTGTCATCAGATGTTTCTTCATTCTCTGTTTCTGCATCGATGACTTTTCCCTGCACCTTATCCTTGGCTGCTTTATACTGCTTTACAAACTGATTGAACTTTGATGCCAGGAAGAAATTGGCGAACAGATCAGAAGCACCGCAATAAATCAGACCGGCACCGATAACAATGAACAGAATGCTTGCCATGCTTTCCCCATTCAGGAAGAACATGACAACAATGCCGAAGATGATCGAGATCAAAGCAAGAATGATATAGATCCTGGAATCAGAATACCCGATTCTCTTTGAGATGATCGCTCTCTGCAGTTTAGCAAAGCCGCTTGACATAATGATCAGTCCTAAGATCAATGGGATCAGATTGGCGATCATATCCTGTTTCAGGATCACTGCAATGCCAAAGATCAAAGCCATCAGTCCAATGACAAAATCATTCCGATACAGTGTATCTTGGATATCCAGCATGAAATACGCCGCAATATTCACAACACCAAATACAGCAAAACCAATACCGATGATATAAGCAACTACACTGGCACTGACATTCGGATAAATGATCATCAGCACCCCGACAATAATAAAAGCTGCCGAACTTAATACCGAGCTCCATTTCACTTGTTTCAGCATAAAGAATCCCCTCTTTCTCTGGTAATTTTATTTTATGCCCTTTTTACTCTACGAAAAGTATACAAAACATTGCTTACGTCAATCAAGTACAAAAAATGATAGAATAGCTACAGTCAGGAGGAAACACAATGAAAGCACTGATCATTACACCGGTACCGGAAGACAAGAAATACATGTTCTCTTTTGCCGGTCTGGATATTGTATATAAAACAAAGGATGAAGTCACCGCAGAGGATCTCAAAGATACAGAGATCGTCTTAGGCAATCTTCCCTATACTTTGCTGAAAGAGGCACCTGCTCTGAAATGGGTGCAGCTGGACAGTGCAGGGATCCAGGATATGGCACAATTAAGCGATGGCATTCAGCTGACCAATGCCAGCGGGGCCTATGGCGAAGCAATTTCTGAACACATGCTGGCGGCGGTACTTGGCATGATGAAAAATCTCTACCCTTATTATGATCAGCAGAAAGAACATGTCTGGAAAAATCTTGGTTCCGTCCATACGGTTTCTTCCAGCACGGTCGTCTGCGTCGGACTCGGCGATATCGGATCTTCTTTTGCCAGAAAGATGAACGCCTTGGGCGCTCAGGTATACGGCATCCGCAGAACAGTTCATGAAAAGCCATCCTACTTAAAAGATGTTGGTACCATGAATGATCTGGATTCCTATCTGCCGAAGGCGGATATCGTTGCCCTGTCCCTTCCGGAAACAGCAGAGACAAAACATCTGTTCGATGAAGCACGTCTGCGCCGTATCAAAAAAGGTGCACTTCTGATCAATGTCGGCAGAGGATCTGCCATTGATACGGAGGCTTTGATCAAAGTCATGCAGGATCATTGGCTGAAAGGAGTTCATCTGGATGTCACTGAATGGGAGCCTCTGCCAAAGAACAGTGCCCTGTGGCAGATGGAGAATGTATATATCACACCGCATATTTCCGGACGTTTCAATGCCCAGGCAACATATGATAAAGTACTGCAGATCTTCCATGACAACCTTGCTCATTATCTGAATAACGAACCTCTGGAACATCTGGTAGATAAGAAAGCCGGCTATTAAGGCTTTCTTTTTCATGCACGCGAAAAAAAAAAAAAAAAAAACGAGACATCATTGTCTCGGGCTTGATATATATCGCTCGATCTCATAGAGATCGATTTGTTCCTATATATCGCTTGACTGCAGAATATGCAGTCAATTTGTACGTGTATATACAATCCAATTTCTTGCGAAATCAGATTTGTTTTCTTCACGCACAAAGATAATAGCACCATGAAAAACGCTGTCAATACAGTTTTTGCTGTTAAGCGCTTTCACTGCAGCAATTTTATCTCATCCAAGCGCGACATCCAGGATCATCATCACACTGAAGCCTACCGCAAAGAAGATGGTGCCAATATTGGAATGTTCTCCCTCCGACATTTCAGGGATCAGTTCCTCGACTACAACATAGATCATTGCCCCCGCTGCAAACCCTAACAGATATGGCAGGATCGGCACAATGATTCCTGCCGCAAGCACCGTGATGATGGCCCCAATCGGTTCCACAATGCCGGAAAGAACACCGCCAAGGAACGACTTTGCCTTGCCCATGCCATTGGAGTGCAGCGGCATGGAGATGATCGCACCCTCCGGAAAATTCTGAATCGCAATACCAATGGAAAGCGCCATTGCACCGGCTGCTGTAATGCCGGAATTGCCTGTCACATATCCCGCAAACACAACCCCGACAGCCATTCCTTCCGGGATATTATGCAGTGTCACAGCTAAGATCATCATGGTCGTCTTTGCCAATCTGCTCTTCGGTCCTTCTGGATCATCACTGAAGCGATGCAAATGCGGAATGACATTGTCCATGAGAAGAAGAAATAATATACCGAACCAAAAGCCGATCACGGCTGGAATAAATGACCATTTGCCCATCTGTGCAGATTCTTCAATAGCTGGGATCAGCAGGCTCCATACCGAAGCTGCTGTCATCACGCCTGCCGCAAAACCGGTCAGGATCCTCTGCGTCTTTTCACCAAGTGAATTCTTCATAAAGAAGACACATGCTGCACCGATAGATGTTCCTAGAAAGGGAATCAGGATTCCCCAAAATACACTGCTGTTCATATGAACTGGATACCTCTTTTCATTAACCAATGTATCACAGGTCATCCAAAAAATACGGCAGGACGCTCTCTGCCGTATCTGTTCTTATGCTTAAAATCCCGATTTATTCTGTATCCAATGATCTCGTAGGTATTGTACTGATGATTCCCGTACGGCTGATTTTTTCATAAAGCATAGGCTTATGCATCACAATAGCATGGAGAACATCCATGACCATAACGATCTCGATCACATAGCAGAGCAGATTGATCCCGTACAGAATATTCTGCATCATACCAGTCTGCACCATCATCTCTTTCTGCACCGCCTGTGCCAGCAGTGAATTGCCGCTGACAAATGCCCACAGCACCAGATACCGCAGAAGCAAAGCAGAGAAAGAAGCTCTCTTTTTATCATTCATGCATACCTGTATGCGGCAGATCGATTTTCCTGGTGAGGAGCCATGCGAAATTGATGCATTCAGCCATTGCAGAAAAAGGAAGGAACCAATATACAGTTCATCACTGGACAGCCATGAAACATGAAATAGACTTAGGCCGAACTGAATCGCAGTATAGACCAGCATGAACAGGATCACATCCACAATATCCGCACAGCCTCTGCGCCAAACAGATACTTTCACACTGGCCGCCACAGACTGTTCATCCAGCTGTCTGCGCTGCGGCAGAAAGAAGGTAAAGGCAGGAGAAAGCACCCAGCCCAGTACCCCGCCCAAGGTATTGCAGATGAGATCATCCGTGTCAAACGTACGGTACGGCGCTGGGTAGTATCCGTATAAAGAGGACAGCTGTGTCAATTCAAAGAATAAGCTCAGCAGGAAACTCAGAAAGAACGTCTTCTTCAGACTGCATTTGAAATAATACCTAAGATATATGCCAAATGGTACGACCATCAGAATATTGAAAGCAAGTTCATAGAAACAGGCACTTTTGATAAAGGATAAGATAGAAGAAAGATCCATCATGAATGGCTTCTTTCGGAAGTAATCAAGAATATTATCAAACGGGATCAATTCAATATGACCGGCATAGCTGAAAGCCGAAAGATCATTCTTATCCGGCAATGGCAGTATGATCAGAAAATAGATCGTCAGCATATAATAGGCAAACGTAAAGAAGATCAGTACCTTGAGCCAAGGAATCGAACCATATTTATGGTACTGCACCAAGGCAAAAGGAAAGGCGATCAAAGCAGCCAATATAGGAAACACAGCAACCGCTGTGATCATAGGTGATAAATACATCGACATGGCACATCATCCTTCCTCATTGCGTATCAGAGGATCTGATACACACGTGCTTATTATTCTACCACGCACGTCAATGATGAAAAGAAATGCTTGTCATTGTGCCATGATCAAAGCAGATCACAAAGCTGTTCGTCGGATCGATCCTGCTATCCATCACGACCTTCTCATGGAACAGGATCCTTCTTGTCTTTTCTTTTGGATCATTCACCTGGATCTCACAGAAGTTCAGCAGATACGCACAGATGGCTGTCGCATGTGAAACCGCCAAAGCAGTTTCCCCTTCCTGCATCTGATCAAGGATGTACTGCACAGCTCGATTCATACGCTCCTTCACTTCATTCAGCGATTCACCATTCAGATTCTTATAATCATGATTTTCATACTGCTGCAACCAAAAGTCATGATCTGCATCACCAACGTTCCTCTCATGCAGGTCTTCTATGATCTGCGGTGCATCAGAAAAGAAGAGAGCTGTTTCATAAGCCCGCAGATATGGCGAACAAAAGCATCTGTCTGCGTGGATCGTATTTCTTTTCATCTGTGCCAATTCTTTTCCTTCCGATGAAAGCGGAATTTTCTCTGTCGGAAGATCTTTTTTCATTGGGATCGAATGGCGCATCAAGATGATTGTCTTCATACCGTCTCCTCATTCCGCAAATATGCATAACAGTATAGCATGTTTCCATCGTTTTATGCATGCATGAACAATCCAGCGGACTGTTCAGAGAAAGTCTATCCTATCACAATATACGATCTTTAAGAATTCCAAGGATTGGATGGATCAGGATCGGTAGGATCCCATCCCTTTCTGGCATCATTCAGATCAATCGTGATTGGCGAAGGCTTCCCTAAGGGACCTGGATTGGCAGCATCATCATAGAAAACAACGACAGTACCGCTGTCACAATTGTCATAGACCCACTTTGCATCTCGAACGCACATCCGGACACAGCCCATCGATGCGGCTGTCCCAAGCTTGTTGTATTCTTCCGATTCCAGCTGATCCAATCCTTCGGCATAGTAAGGAACAGAATGAAACAGAATATTGCCGGTAATGACCGTAGCATACTGCCCATAAACATTGCCGAACAAAGCTCTCCAGCGATATTTGTAGCTCAGAGCATATGTGCCCAATGGTGTTGCATCTCCGGTTGAACAGACAAAAGCAGTATACGGGACCGTATAGTCTCCCTTTTCATCTTTTGTGTAGATTGTGACCGTATTGGCTGCCCGGTTGATCCGGATCAGGTATGGCATAGATGAACTGACCGCCGTTTCTTCTATCTGCTTCTGCACTGCCTGTTTCACAGTTACCGCATACGAACCATCTGCTTCTAAGCCATTCTGATCTTTTGCTTTGACACTGACGGTATACTCACCTGCTGTATCCGTATCGACATCACTTGAAACAGTATATGTATTTTCCTTGAGCTCATCTGCTTTAGGAATATCTCCATCCACAGGATCTTTAACAGATGCGATATTGCTGAGCGGATCAAAAGCATCTCCCTGCGCCAGCGTCAGACTGTCTTCATTGAAAGCAATCACCGGCACCTGTGTATCCTGGACCTTGACAGTATACGAAAATTCTTTGTCCACTTCTTTGCCATAGGCATCTGTATCCTGCAGCTGATACGTGATCGTCTGTTCACCGATCTTCTTCGTATCTACAGTTCCTTCAGCAGCGATCGTTCCGGTATGATCCAGCACCAGTTTAGAAGTATCATATACCGATCCATATTCTGCTGTCGTCATTTGCGTATCGACCTGCATTGACAATGCATCCAAAGCATTCTTGTATGCCGTTTTTCTCTGATCCTGATCATAGAAGTAATAGCCAGCTGCTCCCAGCAGTGCAATGGCGATGGCAGAACATGCAATGATCCAGATTTTAAATTTGCTTTTCCCTTTTGGCGTATTCATGATTCCATTATCCCCCGATCATTCTTGAACTTAGCTATATTCTTTTAACAATCCCTAAAATCTCAAACTGTACAGTCTGACTTCATCTATGCGGCAGCAGATATCTTTCAGTTCCTCTCGGCGGCTGATCGGTGCATTGAAAATCAATTGTTCCGGCCGATAAATATCACCGATCTTCTCATTAAGCAAAGACGCACACTGCTGTCCCTGACTGTAGCATCTCAGCCAGGAGTGTTCCTTCTCTAAAGAAAATCCCATTCTCCTGTAAAAGCTGTTCGCCGGTATATCTTCCTGCGTCCAGACTTCACAGTAATGGATATTTTCAGCCAGCAATCTTCTCTTTGTTTCTTCCCATAGTTTTTTTGCGACCGAAAGCTTTCTATACTCCGGCAGAACTCCTAAATTCCAAACGACCGCATTCCGTTCCCCATGTCTGCTACAGCTGACATCTTCAGAATCCATCTCAGCATCAATAAAGCCAATTACTTTCCCCTGTTCTTCTGCCACCAGACTGATACTAAAGCCCTTAAATTTATCTTTCTTTCTTTTGATATCATCCCAATAAGAACAATCCAGGAAAGCAATTGTCCGGCACCGCACCCATTGCATTTCATCCTCATCACGATATTCTCTGATCCTCATTTGATATATCCCTTCTAAATCATAGGAATCATTATTTATGATCTCTGATCTTCTTCACATTATGATTCATTAGATGCCTTCCCAAATGACGATATATGAACTCTTTGCATGGTGACAGTTCCTGCCCATGTTCTTTCAGCAGATCATCTGGTGAAGCGTAGATTCCAAAGTCCTGATTAATCCCTTCGCTTTGAATATATGTATTGTTTCCATGCCAGTCAATTACTGGATTTCTGAAATCTTTAACATCCACCCCATAGCCGCAGAACGCTCCTTCACATTCAGCGTGCTGATCCTGAAGCCTTGATAAATATGTACGGTCAAGAATAAAAGCTTCCAGTTCATACCATTGATTGTTATAGAAAACTTCGATCCAGCTGTGGAATACATTGTCAGGTGAAAAATGATATACGAATCCGGTCATTGCGCCCTTCTGCAGTTTCTTATCAATCGTAAATCCATGTATGCGGCATGGTATTTCTACCGACCGCAGCAGTGCCATGAACAAAGTTCCTTTCGTATTGCATTGCCCATAGCCTTCTTTCAGTACTTTTGAAGCAGATATATCATCACTTTCGTTATAGCCGAAAAGAATTTCGTCCCGCACAAAATTGTAGACTTCGCCAATCTTAGAAAAGTCATCCAGACTTTGCCAGTTTCTCCCAGCAACAAGATCTCTGATGCTTTGATCTGAGAAATCCAGCATCCTTGTTTCCGCTAAATATTTGCGATCCATTGCCATGTGCCTTTCCTGCTGTTTCCAATCTATCAATATGAATATCAGTATAGCATTGTTTATAAAAGAAAAGCACCGATCGATTGACCGATGCTTTTGTTAGTGGAGCTGAGGGGGATCGAACCCCTGTCCAAGAATTGTCCCACATTCAAGCGTCTACAGTTTGTCCTGCTGATTGATAAGACAGTGAGAATGACAGCAGACTACCCTCTCACTGAATTGATCTGTAAGATTGTCGGGATCAGCCTACAGTCGTCAGCTTCACCTTATCCACTTAAGTTACACAGCAGCTGCCAAATGGCAATGCAATTGCTGGGGCGCTGTCAGCGCATCAAGCGTTGTTAGGCAGCGAAAGCGAGGCTTGCGCCTCTGTTTGTGTTTTTAGCGTTTAAATTTGTTTGATGATATGGTCATCGCTCCACTGCAGCTTGAATCAAACAAAGACCTGTCGAAACCATTACAGCCCCATGATTGAATGCATAGGTAATGTAGCATGCGATTCTTTTCTTTGCAAGCAGATCAATCCAGTGCATTCCAGATATGATTGAAGACAACACGATAATGCGGTGCATAGTTCTGACGGTAGATCGGACTGTGATGAACAGCTGGATATGCCTGCGAACGGTACCAGCTGAGATACTCTTCATAGTCGGCCAAAGTGAAGTCTGCTTTCAAGCCGTCAAAGTTCCGCTGGATCAGTTTGATATCTGCTAAGAACTGACTTAATGATCCATGGATCACTCCGGCACTGCGGATAAACATGTCATTGACCTGTTCTGCTGTATAGTCATGCAGAGCACGATCCAGGTTCAGTCTGACAAAAGCATTGCCAATTGGTGTGAACAATGGTGCATCTGCTGATACAGCAACGTCCTTGACTTCTGCTTCAAGCATCTGCAGTGACTGCTGCGGATCTTCAACAGCATGTTCTGGTCCATAGTTCCTTTGGTACAGCAGCTTCATGACATCCTGCGGCTGCATCAATGGATACATTTCCAAATGCTTTTTAACAATCTGAAATACTTCTGTCTCTTTCTCGTTCATCCGTGAAATTTGAGAGCCTTTGCCATCTCCCGCTGTGCGTCTCTGACCTTTGAATCTTCACGCTTATCGTAAAGATTCTTTCCTTTGGCTAAAGCAATTTCCAGTTTTGCCCGACCATGCTTTAAATACATCTTCGTTGGGATCAAAGTATATCCATCCGTCTTGATGCTCATAAATAATTTCTGGATCTCGAACTTATGCATCAGCAATTTCCGATCCCTGGTCTCATCGACATTGAAAATATTTCCCTGCTTATAGGGACTGATATGCATGCCCTTGATCCAGGCTTCGCCCTGATAGATTGAAATATACGCATCTTTGAACTGCACCTTGCCAGCCCGGATCGATTTGATCTCAGTCCCAGTCAGCACAATGCCGCACTCAAAGTTCTCTTCCAAGAAGTAGTCATGACGGGCTTTGCGATTCTCTGCGACCAGTTTTACTTTAGTGTCTCTTCCTTCTGCCATCTCTCTTCCTGCCTTCTTTCACATTCCGGCGCTGTTTTCTTCTCGCATCTCTTTTATCTCTTGGATCTTTATGATTGGCAAACACCTTGCCATTCTTTCCGCGCAGGCCGAAGTCAATGGTACTGTCTTCTTTGTTCGCTGCTAAAACAATGACATTTACTTTCATGCCCATACGATACGTGCGCTTTGATCTTTGCCCGACCAGTTCCATGCGATCTGGATTGTAGGCATAATAGTCATCATGCATTTCACTGAGACGGACCAAGCCTTCTACTGTATTCGGAAGCTCTACATAGAAGCCATATCCCGTGACGCCGGTAATAATGCCCTCGCCCTTTTCTCCGATATGATCCTGCATGTATTCTGCTTTCTTCATATCATCGCAGGCAAATTCAGCATCGCTGCTTTCTCTTTCTCTGACGGAAGACTGATCAGCGTACTGCTGGCAGAGCTGCTCATCATTTTTTCTCTCTTCGGCATCGGTGCACTGTTCAAAGGAATACTTCCGCAGCATCCGATGGACCACAAGATCTGGGTACCGGCGGATCGGTGATGTGAAGTGCAGATATTCTTCTTCAGCCAGGCCAAAATGTCCCACGCAATGAGAATCATATCTGGCTTTCTGCATGCAGCGCAGCATCATCATGCTCAATACCTGATACTCATCTGTATCTTTCACAGATTCCAAATATCTCTGCAGTTCATTTGGATAGATATCCGATTTGCCAATGACCAGCTTATGTCCCATCTGCTCGCTCATATTGACAAAGTTCTTGATCCTTTTCGCCGACGGTTCTTCATGAATACGATAGATAGCTGGGATCTCCTGCCATTTCAGAAAGTTCGCTACCGTAACATTGGCAGCGATCATACAGTCTTCGATCATCTCTTCAGCATGGCCTCTTTCTTTCGGCTCAATGTCGATCGGATGTCCCTTTTCATCTACTTTGATCTCTGCTTCGGTAGAGGCAAAATCAATCGCGCCCTTGGCTTTTCTTTCTCTGCGGATGCTGTCTGCACAATCCGCCAGATCGCTCAGCATCGTGCCAAGATTGCTGTACTTCTTCTGCAGTTCTTCATCGCCATCCAGTATCTTATTGACATTGTTATATGTCATTCTCTCGGTTGAACGAATATAGGAAGGATAGATCTTATAGTCCCTGACTTCACCCGCTTTATTGATCTGCATCTCTGCCGTCAAAGTCAGACGCACTACATGCGGATTCAAAGAACAGATGCCATTGCTCAGTTCATGCGGCAGCATCGGTACAACACGGTCTGTCACATAAGTACTGCATCCTCTTTTTCTCGCTTCCAGATCCAGCGGTGAGTTCCAAGTCACATAATGCGATACATCCGCAATGGATACTTTCAGCACCCATCCCTTATCATTTTTAACGACCGATACCGCATCATCAAAGTCCTTAGAATCATCCCCATCAATAGTGACGGTAATATCCTTCGTAAGGTCTGTTCTGCCCGCAAGATCCTTTTCCGGCACTTCCTGGGGAATATCATGGACCTGTGCCATCACTTCCGCAGGAAAGGCCGCTTCAATATCATGATCCAACAGGATCGAAGTAATATCAACGCCCGGATCATCCTTGTAGCCGATTGTCTGATCGACTTTCAGCTGCAGCGGTGTTCCATATCTGACAATGCTGCAGAGGACCTTCATGCCTTCGATCGGCGTAAAGTCCTTGCCGCAGATGATCTTGATCAGTCTGCCCTGCAGTTTGGCATCATCCGGCTGGAAAGCAAGTCCCTGGGCTCCATTCACGAACGTCCCGATCACATGATCCTTGTTTCTCTGCAGAACGGCTATGACTCTGCCATATGCTTCCCATGGCTGGCACTGTACCAATACCGTATCGCCATCCAAAGCCGTATTCTGTTCTTTGCTTTCAATACGGATACTGTCCTGATCTTCACGGTCTAAAAAGCCCATACCGGCACGATTCATGGAGATCCTGCCCTCAAAGACTCCAGCCTGCTCTCTCGTCTCATATTGATTCTCTGACGTATGGAACAGCTGATGTTCCGCTTCCATGGCATCCAATTCTTTCTTTAAGGATGCCGTATCCTTCTCACTGTTCATCTTCAATTCATCTGCGATGTTATTTATTTTTCTTTTTCCTTTTGCATGTCCCTGCAGATATGCAATGATCTGATCTCTGATCTCTGTCATATATATACATTTCTCCTTATAAACTATATAAAAGAAAAACCGGAATTATCCCGGTTTAACCAACAATTCGGATTGCAATCACTAATACAAAGAATAATATTCCAAGTACCAGAGTTAAATTTGATACGACCTTTTCAGATCCTCTTTCTTTAACATTTGCAAACAGGTTCAATCCACCGTTTCCAGTGAAGGCCCCTGACATACCATCTGTTTTTCCGCTCTGCAGCAATGATAGGATAATAATCATTGCAGAATCAATCATTAATAATGCGTTCAGCATAAAGTACTCCTTTCGCCTGCCGGATTATTATAGCATTCCCTGTTTTGTCATGCAATTCCAATCGACTTTGTGAAATTCAGCTGTTTCTGCGTTTCAGCTCCCAGCCAGCCAGAGAAATGCCCGCCAAACATAAGAATATCTGCAGTATCACGGAGGAATTGGTGTGAACACTGGTAGGAGGTACGGTATAAGTATCACTTGGCGGCTCAGACGTTGGCGTTGGCGTTGGCGTTGGTGTTGGCGTTGGCTTAGGTGCAGGCGTGTTATAGGTATTCGTCAAGGAAACCGTATAGCCTGCCTGATCCGTGCCTGTGAGGGCTCCCATTGCGCTGCTGTATCCAGTGACATCATCCTCTGTGATCGTATAGTTATATCCATGCGATAGACCATCAAACGCATACGTCCAGTTATTAGCACTGTTCAGTGTGCAGCTGTCAATTTCCTTGCCATTGGCAAAGAGATGGATCTTCACAGATGATGGCCATTCTGCTTCTGCCTGCGTTCCATGGTCCCATTTCTTTGTGACCGTTACAGAAGTCGGCTGATATGTATTCGTGAAAGATGCTGTATAGCCATCTGAGCTGCTGCCTTTCAGGCTGTATGCCGTCTGTGTATAACCATCAATGGCATTTTCTGTAAGCGAGTAAGTTCCATCCGCCGGCAGTTCATAGAAAGTATATGTCCAGTTATTTTCACTGCTGAGCACACAGGAGCCAACAGCGGTGCCGTTATTTTCAAGCGTGACTGTGGCACTGGCCGGCCATTTGTTCTCTGGCTGAGTGCCATGATCCCATGTTTTGGACACCGTCAGATTGGTATATTGATATGTGTTCGTAAATGTCTGATAATAGCCATTCTCAGCTGAACCAGTGACCGCACCGCTGGAAGAAGCATAGCCATCTGATGATGTTTCCACGCCTCTGTAAAGGATCTGTTTATTGTCAGCTGTATAAGATGGCAGTCCGGACCAAGTGTTCTTCCAGCTGCTGTCTGCTCTCAAGTCAACTGCGTTTCCATAATCTGTATATGTTACGCCATTATCAAGCGACTGCTGAAGCTGTATTGAAACAGAAGCCGGCCATTCATTTTCCGACTGCGTGCCATGATTCCAGATCTTGTCTGCTGTGAATGAAACTGTCTTATAAGTGTTGCTCATGCCAAGGAAGCCAAAATTATGGAGGAAGGTCGCTCCATCAGTTTTCGCATCATAGCCAGACAGTTCATTGCCATTGCTGTCCGTCTCACTGACTGAATAGCCTGTCGCACTTGTATCTTTAGGCAGAAGCGCCGGCCAGATATAGTACCAGCTGTTTGCATCATTCAATGTCACTGGATTCGTGATTGCATTCCCCAGTGCATTCTGCGTGACCTTCTGTCCATCCTTTAGAAGCGTCATTTTTACGGAGCTTGGCTGATAGTCTGTATACAGATCGCCATCTTTCCAAATCTTGTAAACAGCGACTGACATATAATCACCAGAATTGAATGTATTGGTGATGGTGGAAGTGAAGCCGGTATCTGCTGTGCCGGATACCAGCCCAGCTCCATATGCACTGTATCCATTAACGCTATCCTCTTTAACGTAATAGTTCAGAAGCGGATCCAGATCGCTGATCGTAATGCTCCATGAATTTGTATCATTCAGCGTAAATGGTGAGCCCGTAATCTCATTTGTATTTGCTTCATCTGTATATACATGAACGTTGACAGAACTTGGATGTGCTACGGTCGATCCGTTCATATTCCATACTTTGTTGATGGTCAGGCTTGTCAGTTTGAGCGTGTTTTTCACTTTTTGGACATACCCATCGGCAGCATTCCCTGTTACAGTTCCATAGAAAGCCATATATCCTTTGATGCCTGTTTCAGAGACATGATATGTCTTAGCTGCATCCAAATGTTCCCACGTATAGCTTGCATTTGCTGAAGTATCATAGGTAACAGGATTGATCAAAGCCTGCCCAGCCGCATCTGTTTCAACTATTTGATTGCTGCTGTCCAATAATGTCATCGTGACAGTTGCTGGACTCGTTTCTGTTCCGCGTTCCCATTCTTTAGTGACCGTAAAACTGGTATCAACAAGCTTAAAACTGAAACTGGATACATCTACAGTGCGGTTGTAATATGCCCATACATCCAGGGCGCATTGATCGCCATCCCCTGCCAGATTCATTTCCTTGCCATTGTTCTTTGTATTCACATTTATGAAGGCCATTGCACCGTTTTCTGAACTGACACCTGCTGTCGCATCTGTTTCATTGCCAGCTGTCCAGTTCTTATCGAGAGTCCACGGACTGCTGTCATCACCGGCATTTGATGTTGAATTGTTAAAGTAGACCGTGCAATCAGGATCTGATTCCGTAGCGCCCTGTCCATTGATGCGCGCAATCTTGATCCCGGCATGGTTCTGTTCCACATCCAGCAATGGGAAGTGGACTTCGCCGCCTTTGAGCTTCAGCTTTCCATTGAGCGTCTTATATGTTCCGGCAGGCACTTCATTGCCATTGGCATCTTTGCCATCCCAGGCAATCTGATTGATCGTGCCTTTCTCCAAAGCGTTTGAAAGTATAACTGTTCCGCCGCCGATCGAGCTAAAATCCAATTCAATCTGATAGGATGTGGCACTGATATCTGGTGAAGCTTCAAAGCTGAATGTTCCGCCTTTGCCAGCATATCCTTCATTCTTTGTTGCATCGCCATTTCCGGTAAAGGTAAGATTGGTCGCTCCGCCCGTACCGCTGACGGGATCAGAAATACTAAGAGCCTTCAAAGCATCTGTCGAAGGATTCTCAAAGAATAAATTGTATGTAGAATCCAAAGTACTGTCATAAGGTATTTCATTCAGCGTAATATCATGATCTGCAATATCTGAAAGCTGGTTATTGTTTGATCTGACACCGTGATACAGAGATGAATTTGTGGATGTTGTTAATAGACCGCGATTGTTCGCAAAGAACATGAAACCATATGGGTCCATGCCATTGAAGTCTACTTTGTATTTATAGCCATCATTTGTGACTGCATAGATATCCATATTGAGCGCATCTTTGCCGCCAAGGACATTCCCGCCCATATTCAGAAAGAGCGTATTTGTAAATACACGCCCTGTCTGCAGTGTATCTCCCTGATATACTGAGATATCCCAAGAAGCGATCGTACCGCCCTTCTGTGTCTGGGCAAATGGCGTTGTATCGCTCATAAGTACTTTCGAAGGATTCTCATTGGTATGCTTTGATGAGAAGAAGACAACTGTATAGATGCCATCCGAGGATGCCGTCATTGCATTGGCATCTGTCTTTGCCTTGGAAGAGACACTTCCTACCGGTACAATGCTGTTATCTGTCTTTACTTTATAGCCAGTTCCGCTGCCGTTAAGGTCCACCCCCGCCTGCTTCCTGTACAGAGTCATAGATGTAGCCAGGTGTTGTATTGTTCGCATTGTCCGGCAGATCGATCAATGACACATCTGCATTCACAGAACCATTTGCATATGGCAAGGCATCTGTTACCGAAGAAAGATTTCCTTTAGCAACATAAATATCTGCGGTATTCAAATAGGAAAGTTCAGCATCAGAAAAGTTCGTGCCCATTTCCTCATTTGAAAATAGATAGCCAGAGTTCTTATTATCCTGTATCTCATACAATTTTGCATTGGATACACTTGTGCCAAAATAAACTGTTTCACCTTTATTCAGGTAAACATGCATTACAGAAAGACGATCCTCGCCCTGCGTAGCAGCATTATAGCGTTCCGTGTATGGTCTATATCCGCCATTGTCCGGATCATCACCAAAATCACCTGTGCCCTCGGCAGATACCGACAGCATCAAAGCCGGCAGCATACAGGCAGTCACTGTCAGTGTACTAAGAAAAGTCAGCAATCTCTTATTCATGTTGATTCCCCCTTGAATGATGAACGTTCTGTTCTGATGCAGAAGCATCGATCATGCAATGCTTTACTGAAAGTTTAGTCTACTTTGCAGCCATTGTCACACCCTTTGGCTTCATTTTCTTTCTGTGCTGTCTTGATCTCTGATACAAGTGTATTCAATGTCGTCTGCAGCGCATTCTTCTTTTCTTCCGTCCAATACGCTTCTGGTTTGATCACAGAGGAATCCTCCATGCATGTTTCATTGTTGTATGCAATGATCCTGCCGTTCTTTACAAACAGTACTAACGGCATGTAGATCACAGCCTTTCCATCATTGTCATACTGTATGATAGTACTGCCTGTATCATTGACATCTTCTATATCCTTGGCAATCTGATCATAGAATGCCCGATCATTGCTCTTATCCGTATGGATATTGTAATAGGCTGCTTTTGCTTCATTAGCGAGCAGTACAGTATTCAGCTGCGGAACATATGCTTGGCACCACGGGCACTCTGGAAAGCCTAAATAAAGGATCCCTGTGCCATGCATAAGAAGTGTCTCCACGCCATCTTTTTCTAAATAATAAAAAGCATTCTCTTCCGGAAGCTGCGTATATTCTGCATTCAG
This sequence comes from Solobacterium sp., assembly GCA_022486705.1. Classification (GTDB taxonomy): domain Bacteria; phylum Bacillota_I; class Bacilli_A; order Erysipelotrichales; family Erysipelotrichaceae; genus Bulleidia. The sequence goes on from JAKVKC010000012.1 coordinate 38,461, forward strand.
ATTCTTTTCTGTCTCTGCCGAAGACGAAGCAGATGCAGTCGGCTGTGCTGCATTCTGTGTGCATCCGCCCAGCAGCAGAACACCTGCCAGAATTCCTGTCATCATTTTTTTATTCATTCTTCACCTCGTAAAACATTCTCACATACTTCACACAAGGGTGCAACTGAGCCCCATTCTCATCTCTGAAAACGATGCATTTTATCTGTCCTGTATTTCCAAGATACGGAATATATGCAAGGGGAATTTTCTAAATTCTTCAATACTTTTGTCGTTTTTTTGAAGGTAAAACAGCCTCATATATTTTCATCATCTTTGGCTCTATCTTTATTCAGTCAATCCAATATACCGAAACAGTCGGCATATAACAGAGCCCTCTAGAAAGGGGTGAAAAGTGTGGAATATCTCATTTCCTTCATAATCTCCATCGTGGCAGGTATCGCAGCTTACTATATCTGCAAATGGCTGGATGGAGACGATGACCGGCCAGCCAAGTAACGCAAAAGGGAGCAGTAGCTTGCTCCCTTTTGTTTTGTGTGGATCATTTCCTTTAACACCCATAATATAGCGGTGAACTTGAGCACTGTCAAGATACATCAGTCCTGCAATGAAACATCTCTTTGCTTAAGCAGTTCTGCAATTTCAATTAGATTTTCCGGTGCATCAGGATCCCCTTGAGCCGCAGCTTTTGCGGTCCACTCATATGCTTTCTGCAGATTTTTTTCAACTCCCTGCCCCATATAATAAAAGTATCCAACTTGGCATTGTGCTAAACTGTATCCCTCTTCGGCAAGTTTTAAACATCCGGCAAAGCAGGTTTCATAATCGCCCTTTTCATAATATGCATGGATCAGTCTATTTACTTCATGCAATTGCGGACAGTCTTTATATTGATATGCCATTTCTTTATATCCTTATCTGCTAACAGATTAACAGCAATACATATCGAAGACAAGAAAAAAACCTCTGACACTTCTGCCAGAGGTCTCCATGTAAATAAGTTTACTTGCCTGCTACAGCCTTAACGTTGTAGAAAGCTTTTCTGCCGCGGTATTCAGCAACATCGCCAAGTTCTTCTTCAATTCTCATTAATTCATTGTACTTAGCAATACGATCTGTACGGCTCATAGAACCAGTCTTGATCTGACCTGCATTGACACCGACGACAAGGTCAGCAATCGTGCTGTCTTCAGATTCACCGGAACGATGTGATACAACAGCTGTCCATCCAGCTTCCTTAGCCATTTCGATAGCATTCAGAGTTTCTGTCAGAGTACCGATCTGGTTGAGCTTGATCAATACAGAGTTGGCAGCCTTCAGTTCAATGCCCTTCTTGATGAATGTTGTATTTGTAACAAACAGATCATCACCGACTAACTGGATCTTATCACCGAGAGTCTCTCTCAGCTTCTGCCAGCCTTCCCAGTCGTTCTCAGCTAAGCCATCTTCCAAAGAGATCAGCGGATACTTCTCGACCCACTTAGAATACATTTCGATCATCTCTTCAGATGTCTTCTCGCCTTCACCGGATCTCTTCAGCTCATACTTATGTGTCTCTTCGTTATAGAACTCAGAAGAAGCTGGATCCATTGCGAAGCAGATATCATCACCAAGCTTGTATCCAGCAGCTTCAACAGCTTCCTTCATCAGAGCCAATGGGCCTTCATTGCCGAGTGTCTCTAATGGGCCGTTGCCGCCCTTGATGCTGTCTGGTGCATAGCCGCCTTCATCACCGACGCCTGTGCCATAGCCATACTTCTTCAGTACCTTCTTCAGAGCATGGAATGTTTCAGCGCCCATACGGACAGCTTCGTGTACATTCTTAGCACCTACTGGCATGATCATGTATTCCTGGCAGTCAGCTGCAGAATCAGCATGCTTGCCGCCATTCAATACGTTCATCATAGGTACTGGCAGGACCTTAGCATTTGTACCGCCAATGTACTGATACAGAGGCAGACCGCAGGAATCAGAAGCAGCTCTTGCAGCAGCTAAAGATACAGCCAATGTTGCATTTGCACCTAAGTTCGACTTGAACTCTGTGCCATCGAGATCGATCATTGTCTTATCAATGAGCTTCTGCTCAAAGACATTCAGGCCAATGACCTTAGGTCCGATCTTATCATTGACGTTTGCAACAGCCTTCAATGTGCCCTTGCCGTCAAATCTATCCTTGTCGCCATCACGAAGCTCTACTGCTTCTCTTTCACCAGTGGAAGCGCCTGATGGAACGATAGCACGTCCCCAAGCACCGGACTCTGTGAAAATTTCGCACTCTACTGTTGGATTGCCGCGGGAATCTAATACCTCACGAGCATGTACTTCAGCAATTGGATCAATAAAATTAGGCATCTATATTTCCTCCTATGATTACCTTTTCTATTTAACGGAAGTTATTCCGCTGAAACCTTACTTTGTAGCGTCGATCAATTCCTTGAAGGAATCGACCTTTAATGAAGCACCGCCGATCAATGCACCGTCGATATCTTCACATGCCATATATTCCTTGATGTTGTTCGGCTTAACTGATCCGCCGTACTGAATACGTACGTTGGCTGCTGTCGCTTCATCATAGAGGCCCTTGACAGTCTCACGTACCAGCTTGCAGCAAGCTTCTGCTGTATTCACATCAGCTGACTTGCCAGTGCCAATAGCCCAGATAGGCTCATAAGCAATGACCATCTTGGAAACTTCTTCAGAGGTCAATCCTTCTAAGGATTCCTTCAGTTCTTTCTGAATGACTTCATTTGTCTTGCCGGCATCATACTCTGCTTCTGTTTCACCAACACACAGAATTGGCGTAATGCTGTCCGCAAACAATCTCTTTGCCTTAGCAGCACAATGAGCACTTGTCTCATTGTAATATGTTCTTCTCTCCGAATGGCCGATGATGCAGTATGTGATGCCGATCTCTTTCAGCATCGGTACAGATACTTCACCTGTGAAGGCACCGGAATCTACTTCATTGCAGTTCTCTGCTGCGACCAGGACCTTGCCGGCATTCTTAACGGCAATATCCAGATCAACATACGGTGCACCGATACCGTAATCTGCTGCTTCACTGCCGGATACATATCCTTCAATTCCCTTGAAGAATTCAACTGCTTCGCTCGGTGTCTTGTTCATCTTCCAGTTGCCGAAGATAATAGGTTTTCTTGACATTTTTTCTAATTACTTCTCAGGGATGACAGCAACACCCGGGAGCTCCTTTCCTTCCATGAATTCAAGCGATGCGCCGCCGCCTGTGGAAATGTGGCTGAATTTATCCGCAAAGCCCAAGTTCTTAGCAGCAGATGCAGAATCACCGCCGCCGATGATCGTTGTTGCGCCATCAAGACCAGCTAAAGTCTTGCAGATAGCTTCTGTGCCCTTTGCATATTCAGGCTTCTCAAAGACGCCCATTGGGCCATTCCAGAACACCGTCTTCGCACCAGCCAATTCCTTCTGGAACAGAGCAACTGTTTCAGGACCGATATCCAAGCCCATGAAGCCATCATCTACCTGACCAGCCTTGACTGTCTTTACTTCTGTTGCATTGTCAAATGCATTTGCTTCAACTGTATCAACAGGCAGGAACAGCTTGCCTTTTCCCTTTTCAAGGAAATCTTTAGCCATATCTTCTTTGTCTGCTTCTAACAGAGAATCACCGATCTTGCCGCCGACTGCTGCCGAGAATGTATATGACATACCGCCGCCGATCAATACCTTATCAGCGATCTTGAGGAGGTTCTCAATGACACCGATCTTATCGGATACCTTAGCACCGCCCAGAATTGCAACGAACGGTCTCTGCGGATTGTTCAGAGCACCGCCTAATACATTCAATTCCTTCTCTACTAAGAAGCCTACTGCTGCACATCCAGCCGGCAGATTTTCAGGAATGCCGACGGTTGAAGAATGTGCTCTATGTACAGAACCAAACGCATCTTCAACAAACAGATCGCCAAGACCTGCCCAATACTTGCTCAGTTCAGGATCATTCTTTGTCTCGCCCTTTTCATAACGGGTATTCTGCATCAGAATGATAGTTCCTTCTTTCTGATCCTTCACAGCACCTTCCAGTTCAGCGCCTCTTGTTGCGTTGACGAACTGTACCGGAGCCTTCTGAAGCTCAGCCAATCTCTTAGCAACGATGGACATATCATTCTTTGCTTTGTCCTCGTCAGTCTTGATCTTTCCAAGATGGGATAAAAGCAGAACCTTTGCGCCATTCTCAGTCAGATAATTGATTGTTGGAAGAGCAGCACGGACACGATTATCATCAGTGATGACTTCTCCCTTGTGCGGAACGTTAAAATCAACACGAACGATAACGTGCTTTCCTCTAACGTCTAAATCCTTAACAGTAACCTTTGACATTTAAAGTTTTCCTCCTTATTGCCTGTATTATTATAGCACCCGCCAATCAAGCTGAAAACGAAAGCAATTCGATTTTGTGCAAAATTTCACTTAATTTTTAGCTTGTTTTCACGAACCCGCGGAAAACAGCTTAGTTTCGGTTCAGCCAGCAGATAGCACAGCCATGCATTTAATCATTTTCACTTCTTTTTCTTCATCTTCACTAAGACATATCCAGCCGCCGTACAAGCCACTGCAATCACGGTCCAATAGATATATACAGAAATTCCGGCACTCTGACCAGTATCGACGTCGCCGCTGATGATCGTTGTCGTGCTGTGCTGCGAACCATCTGGGCTCAATGTACCTGGGCCGCCGACAATGACCGCAAAGATGACTGTCCGCTGGTCGCTGTCTGCTTCTTGGCAGGTGGACATGGCAAGGATCTGACTGTACTCATCTGCTACGCCATCATAGTAGATCCCGGCATTTTCTTTAATATATGTCAAAGCCCCGCCGTATTTTACATCAAAGATCTCTTTCTGATACGCATTGCATTCCAAGGCCGCAAACAGGATCAGTTTATAGGATTTGTTGCCAATGATGATAGAACCAGAACGATGCTTGGCAAAATAATCCTCATTCAAAAATTCTTCCAAAGCACCGAACATTGCATCATGTTCCATATGATGCCCATAGATCATAGAGTATTGATCTGTAAAGTCTGAGGCATTGTTTGCATCCAGGAACAGAGAACCGCTGAGGGAATAGTTCCCATAAGGATCCTTGTTCAAATACGCTGAATTATCCAAGCCCTGCATGATTGGATAGTCAATATTAGTATCTCCCAGCGTCAGCCAACCAACTGCTCCCGGCAGCGATACAGGATCTCTCACAATGCCATTCTCATCGACCTCCGGCTTATAGTTCAGTAAAGACTTATCATTTGCATGATAATAGATATGAATGGTATCCAGCAGAGCATATCCGCCAAGCAGCAGAAGAATAATGCACAGAATGATCAGAATGCGATCGGTAATGCGGTCCAGCCAGCGGACGATCCGCCGTTCCAAACTGATTTTTTTGATAGGCACCAACGCTTTCTCTTTGTCCTGCTTTTCTTCATCATCTTTTTTGTTTGCTCTATGAATAAAACTTTTTTTTGTTTTGCTCTCTTTTTCTTTTTCTGCTTCACTGCGGAAAGGAACAGCCTGCTTCAGATTCCCTCTGTGCCACAGCGCTCCCATCAGAAGCCTCTTCTGCGAATGACAAAGACAACGACGCCTTCAACATCGCTCAAAGGAACTGCTTCATATGTTCGGCTGTCTGTCATTTCACTGCGGAAATCATTCAGTACATAAACACTTCCTGATGGAATAGTATATGGATATTCAATATCAGCATCATCATTCTTGACTGTTGTATAAAATATCTCTTCTGACGGTGTAATGCCATTGATGCTGTAAGTCTGTGTTTCCGAATTATAACGGACAATACTGTTCTCTTTGCCGACAACTCTGCCAACTCGCAATTCGCCATTATGCCGATACATGACAAGGTCATTGATGATCGGGCTCTGCAGCTTATAGGAAATGACCAGATCACCATCTCGCACCGATGGGAACATATAATTGCCATAAAGGATCATCACACCAAATACATATTTCAGAATAGCCCAAATGATAATGCCCACGATCACAAGCTTGGCCATAAATTTTTTCAGATCATAATGCCTGCCATGCTTTTTCTTCTTCTTTGTTTTCTTTGAAGAATTCTTCTTCAAAGATTTCTTCTGATCTTTTTCATAATGCCGTCCAAACAGTCCCTGATGGCTTTCTGCTTTGGTGCTCACTGCGCTGCTGAAATCTGTTCTGTTCTGTTTCCTGACGGTATGGCAGTATGGCCTGCGCTGAACTCTCTGTTCACAGACAGGCGCATTGAAAGGAGGACGATGATGATATCTGATATGTCTGATATGTCTGCATGCAGCTTTCCTTATGGAATGCATCATTTTCTCCTATTCTTTCTATGATCTATTTTAAGGCAATTTGATTGTGTTGAAAAGGAGCTGCCTCACGCAGCTCCCTAAGCATTTGATATCAGGAATGAACGTTCAGATGATCTTACTCATCGTCGTCGTCTTTTCTCTTCTTCTTTGCCGCGAAGACAAGGATGCCGGCGAACCCAGCCAATGCAACAGCTGCGTATGGGGCAACACTGACGATGACACCCGTTGGAATTGTACCGACCTTATAGATCGTAAATGCCACGGTCGTATTTGCCTGCATGTATGTATCAGAGATAGCATACTTAGAATCGCTGATATTGGTATTCGGAGCTGTATTCGGAGAAAGGATAATATCTGTATTGGCCCCCAGATCATCTGTCTTTGTATCCGAATCGGCAGCGGTACCTGTACTGTAATCCTGTTCGATGGAAGTCACGGTCGTCAATGTCTCTGCCTTCATCACTGCTTCATCTGCGGTGACCGTATAGCCTGGATCTTCCGAGATGCTCTTGAAGACGATATACTCGCTTGCTTTCAGCTTGAATGGATATGTATAAGCACCGGCAGAGTCAACGGTAATCGACCCCTGTGTATTGTCACTCTTGATCCAAGTGATCGTTGATCCTTTGGTCGCACCCGTAAGATTCAAAGTATATGTATACTCTTCTGTCTTAGAAGCCTGGTTGCCATCCGCATAATGCTTAACTGTCAGGTTCATCGCCTTGACCCGGCTGGTACTTGTCAGATAGGAAGTCTTATCACTGATGACTTTTGTTTCGGTATTGTATTCCAATAAATTGTCGGTATGTGCTACGACTGCTGTAACATGGAATTTATTATAGTCATCCGTTCCCTGAATACTGCTCAGTCTGGTGACCCAAACATCGAAGTACAGTTTTCCGCTGGAAGGGACCTTTTCATTATTGCTTGTTTCCGTAACAGCGTATCTGAAGATACCAGGGTTTGCCCAAGCAATTTCACTGAAGTCTACCGTAAATGTCTTCGCTGTATATAATGCTTCAGCTTCTGCACCCAAAGTCGGGCTTACCAAGGAAGAGACCAAGGCACCGCTGTTGAAGTCATTGACATTGAAGCTCAGTGTCGTTGAGGATGCACCGCTGTTGGTGAACTTGACCTTGCTCGGTGTAATACCGTCACGAACTTCTTCAAGTGTTGTTGTCCCTGTCTTCGATGCTTCCTGAAGAACAGTATCACCTGTTTCATTGCCATTGACATTGCTGATAGTATAAGTGAATTCTGTATCTGTCGGTGCTGACTTATAGATCAGATACTTTGTAATCGTTGAAATAGAACTTGTGGATACTGTAATGACACCGTCTGATGTTGTGCTCTCACCTTTGATATAGGATGTCAAATCTGAAGTTGTTGTATATTTGCCGCCATAAATATCTACTGTTGTTGGATCAGCGCCATCCAATCCCGCTCCTATCAAGCCATTGAATGTGCCGCCATATATCGTTGTTATTGAATCATTGAGACGATAAGCGAATACATGGTTTCCTGCAAGAGCCGTGGTAAACACACCGCCATTGATTACCATTTTCGGTGAATAATCCGCAGGTTCATATTGTGCTGAATAAATGCCGCCGCTCACAATAACACCTTGGTTTTCAGTTCTGGTTTCTGTTTTTCCCTTGCCAGTTATAACAGCAGTACCATCATTTTTAAATGTTCCGCCATTGATTGTTGCATCCCACCAAGAATGCATCACAGACAGGCCCGTAAAGTCGCCGCCGTTGATAACAATTTTTGAGTACGCTACTGCTTTGATGCACATGGTAGAAGTGCTGCCTGTAATATCATATGTTCCGCCATTGATTGTCAATTGTGCAACCGTATTGCCACGGTCAATGTTTCCACCATTTGTCAGGATTGTATCTGTGCTGTCACCGCTGTCCAGTTCCCAGCCAACATGAATCATTGCTGCGCCTGCACCTGATGCAGTTGTATTGTAATCCGTAGATGAATGGAAAGTTCCATCATTGATTATCATTGTGCCATAATCTCTGACAACATAATATTGGCCAGTATATGTTCCGCCATTGATGATTGTTGTTGACCCAGGAAGCGATAGAACTGCTGAGCGGACTGCAGTAGAAGCTGTTACAGTTCCATATACGGTCGTCTCACCGACTTTGCGTCCGCTGTCAACAATCGTCAATGAACCGGAATTAATGATTGCATCAGCATCCGCAACTGTAATATTATATCCAGCCAAGTCTAAAGTAACTGTCGCTCCGGCAGGAATTTTGATCTGCTCTGTTCGATCTTCTGTCAATGTCAGATTAGCAGAGACTTCCTCTGCCTGAACGGTATAGACCGGCATGATTGCCAGTGCTACCATGATCATCATCACGATCGAGATTATCTTCTTTTTCATAGAGGTTATCCTCCCTTTCACGAGAAACAAACTACCCTTTCTTATGCAATTTCATAATATGGTTTGCAGTATCACAGTAATGTCACAAAAATCTCCTAAAAATGGACATTACCTGCATTACTCATTCAACATATTATTCAGACTCCATTTCATGTACTTTTTTCTTTCTTCTGAGCAGCAGAATGCCAGCCGCTCCCAGACCCATGCATACGGTATACGGTGCTGTATCAAGGATGATCCCGGTTGGAACAATGCCATCGCGGAAGTTGCGGAAGACTACTTCTACATCTTCACTGACACTTGGATTGATCATTGATCCAGCATCACGATCGACCGATACCGTTGGACTTGCAGAACTGAGCGTGAGGGAAAAGCCAAAAGATTCCAGTTCTTCTTTCTCAGAAGTGATGGAATACGATGCCTGCTTCTGAATATCTTTGATGGTAACGCACTGTGATCCCGTCAATACGGCATCCAGAGCCGCATGTCCATTCGCATCGACATTTACATCTGTCACAGTGCCGCTGGAATAAACAGCCTTCAGCACACGGCCGGGAATATCATCTTCAATGGTCACGTGATAGGTAAACTTTCTGCGCGTATCGCTCATATTTCCTTCATAATTATTGCTGATCTTCAGATCATTGGTCGTCAGCAGATAGGAATTTGTGAAGCCGCTGTTCTTCTCTTCCGAAGAGAGCGTAATACCTTTCATGCTTACAGGATTGCGATGAAAGACAGATGCAGAAGCTGTCAAGATGCCGTTCTCTGGATATTCCACAAGGATATCAAAGGTGCGCTGTGTATTCTCATCCAGACGGAATAGATTGGCAGATACGCCTTCCAATACTGTATTTTCGGTGATCGTATACCGATAGATGCCAGGCTCTGTAAACTGAGACGGATCGATCAGGATCTTTACTGTTTTCTGTATGTATTTTTTATCATTCGCAGACGCATCGTTCGGTGTGCCGATTGACGTACTGTCAGCGGAAGAGAAAGCGATTGGCTTTACCATGCATGTTTCATTCAGCAGGCCTGCTTTCACTTCATCACCTGCACTGCTTCTGGCCATTGGTGTCCCAGGCGCAATTGTGTAAGCAAAAACGATGTCCTGCATCTCTGCATCAGATGCCATTGTCACATTCTGTTCAAAGTATGCCGGATAGACCAGCTGATACCGTGCATCTGCACTGGTGTCCTTGTTCCATTGGCTGCTGATATAGATCCGCGATACAACTGTATTTTTCATCATATCGGTGATATCAGCACTATCCGATACTGCAAAGGAGCTGAGATCCAATTGTGTCAATGAAATATCCTGAGCAAACATCTCCGCAAAGTCTGTGACGGATGCTGTATTCATCTCATCAATATTCAGCGATGACAGAGCAGACATATTGGCAAACATGCTGTTCATATTCTTTACCGATGCCGTATTCCATGTACTGATATCCAACGATGCTAAAGCAGCATCGCCGTCAAACATATGACTCATATTCGTGACCCTTGTTGCATCCAAGCCATGAATATCCACAGCCGTCAGATTGGTCAGTCCCGCAAACATCCCGCTGCTGTCCGCATTCATATAGACCGTATCTGTATCCGCATACCAATAGACTGTGCTGCCATCCAGCCAAGCCAATGCTTTCTCACCATCGCTGAGAGAAACAGAAGAAGCCTCTTCGTTATAGACTGCTGTGCGTACAAACGAAGTGATCTTTGCTTCACCGCCAGATGCCAATGATTGCAATGCCGCATTGAAATTTCTGCCGTTCTTCAATGTTACAGAAGTATTTTCGGCATGAATGGTATCAAAGGAACACATGATAAAACCGGCAGCAGTCATGCATGTCAGTATCCGGTGCATCTGTTTTTTCCATGTTCCCTTTTTCATAGTCTACAGTTCTTTCGCAAAGACAACGGTTCTTTCTGCTGAAGTCAATTCGGTGCATGTCTGCAGCGTGATCAGATGATCTGTAGCTGCGATATCTATATCGGAATAGATTGACGAGCGATCCTTTGCATTATGGATAAAAGCATAGAAGTCCTGATCCGTCTGGAAAATATTCTGCGTATAATTCCAGTCATCCTTTGATCGATCAATGTTGCATACCGCATAGATCTCATAAGTCTTGATGCCTTCTGCCCAATCAATAAAGAAACGCTTGTTCTTGCTGTAAGTATCCTGATTGACCAGCTGCTGCAGAGGTGTAAAGACAAGCGATGAATCCTCCGTGAATACGGCATGTCCGTAAATCGTAATATTCTGATCGGTCAGAGAATCCGCCGCATCTATCAGGGGAATGCCGCCAAGACTTTTTTCCTGATCAAGATTGTTCTGCAGATACGTATAGTTGTCATTTCCCTGTACGATCGGCAGACTGATCAGATTGCTGCTGAACCAGATCCAGCCGCGATAGTCTTCATACTTGCTGGACATCTCACTGTAGGATACCGGTGAAGTCAGGACCACTGTCTCTGCTTTTACCGGTGCAAGCATATTGGAAACACTGTCAGAAGCAGCGTGGATATCATTGTAATAGCGATATAGCTGCCAGCCGCTGAAACCGACCGCAGCCGCACAGAACATCAATATGATCTTTGACATGGTGTGTTTCATGATATCCCTCCTTCATAGGAAAAAAGTTATTATTATCCACTTTTATGGTAGCGTCCGGTCTGTCACAGCAAAGTCACAAAACTGACAGGCATGCTGCATGTTACGCACGTTACTCATCTAAAGAAAAGACAGACCGTTTGGCCTGCCTTTAGGGAGGAAATGCTTATGCTTGATCAGCCTTCATACTCTTCTTCGTTCTTTTTCTTTTTCAGGAAGAAGACCAGACCGGCAAAGCCAGCTAATACAACAATTGCATATGGAGCAGTATTTGTAATGACACCGGTAGGGATCGTGCCCTGCTTCGTATTGGTGAAGGTGACTGTTGTATCATCAATGATCTTCGTATCTGCAACGGTCAGTGTATTTTCATCCATCGCAATATCTACTGCAGTTCCATCCATGGCAGCATTTGTCGAAGCAGCTGATGAGGTAAACATCGAAGCCAGTTTAACGATGGTCGGTGTTCCGATCTCGGTCAATGTCTTTCCATCAGAACTCATTGCGTAAGCAATTGTTCCCGTGTCGCCATTGCCAGCCGTGATCGTAATGCCATATCCACTCTGTGCCCAGGTACCACTCACTGTCGCATTGTTTGCCGGTGCTGCGGTATCTGCTGCGACGAAAGTCGCTGTCTTATCGGTATTCAGAGTAATTGTATTCGTCAATGTTCCAGTGGTATTTGTGTATGTACCGCTGACCAGTGCATTCAGTCCGCCATTTGCCTTATCGCCAGTCACAGCAGCAGAAGCCGTATAGCCTTCACTGTCGATCGTTGTCTTGTTTTCATTGACCGAATAGCCTGTTCCTTTGGCAAGTCCCTGGATCACAATAGACTGTCCATGATGGATCCAGAATGTCTTTGTCACTGCGCCATAGGCATCTGCCGTCATCTCTGATGGGTTGACATGGATCACCGTAGAAGCACCATTGATCTCTGTCTGTGCTTGTGCATTTGTGGTCAGATCAACATTGTAGATCGTTCCTTCTTTGGCGCCTGTGATTGTTACATCGAACTGGAAGTATTCATCATGAGATGCCTGATTGCCGGCAACGCTCTTCGCAATCGTCAGATTCTCGGTGTCGTAATCATTGGTGAACCCATCCGCTTTGGTCGCTGTGTCGATCGTATAGACCGTCTTGCCATTGACGATCTCACTGGATGCCTGATACATGACATATGCTTTCACGGTCAGGTTCGCGACACCATTGTTCATAATGACAGCACCTGAAGTATCCGTCTCATAAGCAACGATCACTTCCATGATAGTAGGCTTCTGATCGTATGTAATTGATGGCTCTGTCCCTGGTGTTTCCTGGAGTACATACTGGAACGTTCCGATATCCTTGAAGGTCACGGCCGAGAAATCTGCTGTCACTTCCGTACGGGCATACTTTTTCCCTGTCGCTAAAGTTACCGCATCTTTATCCGTGGTACCGGCCGTACTTTGATTCTTGGATGTGATTGCTGTCGACATCGTCTGAAGTTCTGTATAGGTCGTCTGCCCCGCATCAAATACAGCTGTGCCTACGGTCGGTGTGCCTGATGCCTTCTCCGATGCGTTTGTGCCATATGGCACAATCGTATATGCAAAGGTCTCGTTCGGCACATTGGCTTCCTTGTCCATCGTGATATAGGAAGCAAATGTGACTGAGCCGCCGGCAACACTGTATTCCGCATTTGCAGTAATGCTTGTTCCCATCGCTGCTGTGCTCAGCAATGCCGCTGCCGATACTGATGCTGCTATTCTGTTTATTTTCATATTGATCCCTCCATTTGATGTGGAATGATTGTGTGCTTCCAAGTACTTTCTTATTTACTGTTCAGTCACATCCCTGTTTCCAATCCGGATACATGATGCTTACTTCTGTTCAGATGAATTATTCATCATCGTCTTCTTTGCTCTTCTTGTGTCTAGCAAAGACGATGAGCCCAAAGAATCCGCATAAGCCAATCGCTGCGTATGGTGCAACTGCAATGATCACACCGGTAGGGACAATGCCCTTCTTTTCGTTGTTGATCGTCAATACAGTATTGGCTGTCAGACCGCTGTCTGCGACTAATTTTGTTGTCGCATCCATGGCCAGAGCCGCCGCTCCATTCTGATTGTCACCAACAGCAGAAGCTAAGGTAGATTCATAGCCTGTACTGTTCAGTGTTTCGGTATTTTCACCAACCGTGTATGCCGTGCCATTTGCCAAGCCTTCGATGATGAAGGAATCTCCTGCTTTCATCCAGACTTTGCCTGATGCTGTACCATTGGTACCGGCGACCATTGAAGTCGTATTCTGCTTGCCGGTCGGTGTAACATAGCTCTCACTGACTGGAGATACTTTGTAGATCGTTCCTGCTACTGCATTCGAGATTGAGATATTGAAATCAAAGTATTCATCCGTTCTTGCCTGGTTGCCGCTGATCGATTTAACAATCGTCAGTGTATTTGTCTTATATGTATTAACAAAGCCATCGACCTTGCTGGCAGAAGTAAATGCACCTGTTCCGTATACAGTATCTGTTGGATCGGTATGCAGTACATAGTTCGTTACTTCCAGCTTATCATTCGTATCATTGGAAGATACATAGACATCCAAGATCAGCTGTCTTGTATCTGCCGTAATATATGCTTTATTCGGATTCACTTCTGAAACAAGATATCGATAGACGCCCGGTTCACTGAAATCAACACTTGAGAAATCCACTTTGACTTTTGCGGTCGCATATTTCTGACCATCCTCCAGATTGACCGTATTATATGTCGTGTCATTTTTTGAGGTCACTGATGCTGTCGTGAACTTTGCCGTGCCAATTGTCGGTGTCCCGCTGACTCTTAACGGTGCATTGCCTGCATATACAACACCGGTTCCATTGGTTGTACCTGTACCAGCCTTGATTGAGAAGGAGAAGGTCGTATTCGGTACAGATGCACTGTCATCCATGATCAGATATTTATTGATCTCAATCGAATTATCTTTGGTCTCAAGTCCCAGAACATTCTTGGTCGCAATCAAGTACGTATTCGAATTTCCCTTTTTCCATGTATCGTAATTATCAGCGAATCCATTGGCATAGGATTCATCTGCCGAGAATTCAACGAAGTATCCAATCTCCTGGGTCTCTGCATAGTCATTCAGCAGACCGCCATCCCAGTTTGTAAGTGCGCAGTCTTCAGTCCTTGTGTAATCATTTTCCGCTCTGATCAGCGTACTGTCATATAGCTCACCGGAAGAATTTGGTTCCCCTGATGCCCACAGTGAGCTGTCGATGACATTGCCATGTTCCGGACCATCTGCCCAATAGTAATCCGTATAGATTGTTGATGAAGTCAAACCGCCATACTGAGATTCGGTCATGCCATGTGCAGATGCATACTTTGCTGTTGTCAGCATGTTTGCAATACTTGCTGCAGAATTCGGCACTGAATCAAAATCATCGATCATCAGCCAGCTGGACAATTTCGAGCCGGTAGAGACACCGGTCGGAGCTACATAAATTGCAGTGCCGCCGATCCATGCATAGCTGCGGTTGATATTTGCCATGATCTTGTTTTCATCGTAGGAAGTGATCGTCGCTAGATATCCCTTCAGTCCGCCGAAGGTGAGGCTCTTTGCAGCATTGTAAGCTTCATGCCAGGTCGTCTCTGCGTCTACATACATGTAGTAATGATTTTCACCCGGTACCTGATAGAAATAATAGCTGCTGCCGCTAGGAAGCTTGACTTCGTTTGTACTTAAAGTGAAGTAAATGCCAATGCCAGGATTATCTGCATCTGAATTGATATTTGCATTGTATGTGAACTTAATGGATTTCAGGATCGTTTCAATGGCATCCGCTGTGTTGTTCGGGCTCTTCAGGATCAGAAGATCACTGAAAGCAGAGTACTGCGAGCCGCCGTAGTTGTAAGTATGCGTGCCGACGGATGATGAACTGATTGCCGCCGTATTAAAGCTGCCATTGGTCACATTAATGGTAATGTAGGTTGCTGATTTTCCAGCTGGCAGAGTTACGACAGGATCGCTGACAGTATATACGCTGCTGTCAAGGTCATACGCAATCTCTGTAAAATTGACCGAGCATGTATCGTCTGCCGCTTTTGCCGAAATTGTACTGATCCCGAGCGTGCCCAACACTGTCATGAAAACGACCAGCCATGCCACAATATTATTTCTCACCTTTCGCAACATATTTATACCTCCATGCCACCATTTTGGTTTTCTATACTTGTATGGTAAAAAGTGAAGCATCACAGGACTGTCACAATAATCTCCCATTTTCGCATGTTATTATGATTACTCATAAATTCATCAATTCTGCATGTCATTGGCAGATTCTGCGATTGAAGCCCTATTTTTCATTTACTGCTCTGTTTCCTGATGTTCTTTCTTACGGCGCATCAGGGCAAACAGGATCAATCCAACTGTTCCAACAGCACATATGGCTGCATATGGAGCTGTTTTAAGGATAATGCCTGTCGGTATGACACCCGCTTTATCATTGTTGATGATCAGGTTCGTTGTTGCCACAAGCGTATGGCTGACTGTTGAATTTGAGTCTTCCGAAATAGAGATGCTTTTTGCCTGCACCTGTCTCTGCTTGCCGCTTGGCGACTGTCCGATGTATGTCAGCTTTGATGTATAGCCTGTCTCTTTCAAGGTTGCTTCATCAACATACGTGTAATACACCGTATTTGCCGGCATGCCATAGACTGTAAATGTTTCTCCTGCCTTCAGCCATACGACCCCGATGGCTGTACCGTCACTTTTCACTGTCAGCTTCGTCGCATTGGCAGAAAGATCCGCATAGGTCGAGATCGTTGTGATGTCATATTGATTGTTCGGCGTACATCCGACCAATTTAATAACATAGTTGAAGTACTGATCATCTCTGGACTGATTGCCGCTGACTGTATTCTTAACGGTCAGATCATACGCTGTATATACGTTCACAAAACCAGCCGTCTTGCTCAGGCCTTCATCCGTCTGATCCTTCAGCAGATAACCTGATACTGCCAATGCATCATTCTCATTATTGGATACAACATAGATATCCAGATATTTCTGTTCATCACTTTCTGCTGTAATACTGCTGTCAGATATTTCTGCTTCAGAGACAGCATACCGATAGATGCCTGGTTCATAGAACTTCACTTTGGAAAGATCGATCTTCACTTCTGCTTTGGCATATTTCTCACCTGTCATCAGGGTCACGTTATCATTCAGCATCTGCGTATTGCCTGCCAAGCCAACCGCCGACTGCTGCACTGCAGTATAAGTATCCTGATTCGAAGAGAAAGACGCATATCCCATTCTTGGTGTGCCTTTGACGGATATACTTTCTGATCCTACGCTCTTTGTCGCATGAACTGTACTGTCATTGATTTCCGCTGCAGCCAAGGGAAGAATTGCAAAACTGATCTTTGCATTCGGTACGTATGCCGTTGCATCCAAGATCAAAAAATTTTGGATCACAATACTGTTCACCGAAGCCGGAATGATCGATGCAGCGATTTCATTGGATGCCTGCACTGTCTGCGGAAAGAAAGTCATAGAAAAGATCATCAGAATCAGCACTGATAGGATACGCAATAGTTTGTGCATTGCTTTCTTTATCTTCATAATTCTGCCCGCATATATAAAAATACTGCTAAGAAAAGATTAAACAGCACACAATCACATCACAGTCACAATGTGAGCTATGAAGCGGGCATTACTCTGCATACTCAGCAGAACTAAAAAAGAGCAGACAGATTGCTCTGCTGCCCTTCGTATCTCATATTTACTTATCGCCCCAATTGCAGACAGTGTAGTACAGTTTCTCATATGTTTCTGCACTGTTCTCCCATGAGACATCTGTGCTCATCGCAGACTTGACTAAGCCCTTCCAGCCCGGACGGTTCTCATAGTACTGCTCAACTGCCCAGCGGATCGTATAGAGCATATCATCTGCATTCGCTGCCCAGAAACTGAAGCCGTTTCCTTCACCGGTGTACTGGTTGTAAGGCTGTACGGTATCTTTCAGACCGCCTGTCTCACGGACCAATGGCAATGTACCGTAATGCATGGCAATCAGCTGGCCGATACCGCATGGCTCATAGAGCGAAGGCATCAGGAACAGATCGCATCCAGCATAGACTTTATGAGCCAGATCCTCATTGTATCCGCAATAGTAGACACCTTTGCCTTTATATGCTTCTTCCATCCACTTA
The DNA here is from genome assembly GCA_022486705.1 of Solobacterium sp. Lineage (GTDB taxonomy): Bacteria > Bacillota_I > Bacilli_A > Erysipelotrichales > Erysipelotrichaceae > Bulleidia. Next base: position 56,028 of record JAKVKC010000012.1, read on the forward strand.
AAGGATTCTTCCGCATCTTTTTCACCGGTGCCAAGAACAACGAACTGCACATCCATGCCCATGATCTCACGGAGCTTATCCGTGATCATATAGATGCCCTTCTGATTGGTCAGACGGGATACGATGCCAAGCATGCAGACATCATCTCTCTCTTCCAATCCGAGCTCTTTCTGCAGTGCTGTCTTATTTGCTTTTTTGCCAGATACCCATGATCTTCCGTCAAAGTTCTTTGCCAAGCGTGCATCTGTCTTTGGATTCCATTCTGTCGTATCAATGCCATTGACAATGCCCCAGAGATCTCCTCTGCGGTAGCGCAGCACAGCATCCATCCTTTCGCCATATGATTCGGTCAGGATCTCATTGGCATACGTTGGCGAAACGGTCGTCACTTTATCCGCATAGACAATACCTGCTTTCATAAAGGAAATGCCCGTATCGAACTTGATCGATCCATTGTCGAAGTAGCTGTAGTCCAAGCCTAAGCAGCTCGGCAGCATATCCACGCCGAAGTTTCCCTGGAAAGCCATGTTATGGATCGTATATACATGCTTGATATTCTGATAGCGGTAATCATCCGCATAGCATGCATGGCACATCAATGGGATCATGCCGGTCTGCCAATCGTTGGAATGAATGACGTTCGGCCACCAGTCAATGAAATAGATCATATCCAGTACTGCTCTTTGGAAGAAAGCAAAGCGCTCGCCATCATCCTCATAGCCATACAGGCCGTCTCTTTCGAAATACGCCTGATGTTCAATGAAATAATATGTGACATCTCCGACTTTGCATGTGTAGTAGGTAGCCGGCTGATTGATCCAGCCGCTGTGGATCTGCACGGTGCCAAGTCTTTCCAATTTGCCATAGTACTTCTGAATGATCTTCTTATACAGAGGCAGTACAACACGCACATCATGGCCGCGCTTCGCCAATGCTTTCGGCAGAGAACCAATCACATCTGCCAGACCGCCTGTCTTAATGAAAGGCAATCCCTCACCAGCCACAAACAATATTGATCTAGGCATACTTACCTTCTTTCCTTCAGATCCGGTCTCTTCTCTTGACATAGACCGGTGCTTCGTTCGTTCCCTTCAGTTCCTTGATATGATGTACGATTGCATATTTATCAACAATGACATGATCCAGCTTTGCATTCTCTCCGATATAAGAACCCGGAAGAATGATACTGTCCTTTACGATCGCTCCTTTGCGGATCGTTACATTTCTGCTGATGATAGAATCTTTGACATTTCCTTCAATGACACAGCCATTGGCAACAACAGATCCCTTCACCGAAGATCCTTCTGTATATTTGCTTGGGGAAGAATCATTGGTCTGCGTATAGATCGGCCAACCTGGCTTGAACAGACCGGAGGCTACACCTCTGTCCTTCAGCAGCATCGAATAGCGGAAGTATTCCGGCAGATTGTTGATGCATGCTACAAATCCCTTGATGCCATATCCGCGAATATCCAATTCATCAACGGAATCCTTCAGGATATCCTTGAACCAATACAGTGAAGATGTTGCGGCTGCTTTCTTGACCAGATCAATGAAGAGCTTCTTGCTCATCACATACGCTTCCAAGCTGATTGCTGCATTCTTTTTCTTGCCGCGGTTCGTGCTGAATTCCGTGATCCTCTTGCTTCTGTCCATTGCGATCGTATCGCAGCCCAGGAATGCTTCCTTTGCATCGGACGCATTGTAATACAGACATGTTACATCTGCATGGCTCTCAATATGATGCTGCAGTACAGTGCTGAAATCCAGACTGTAGACAAAATAGCTAGGTGCAATAATGACATACGGATTCTCATCTTCTTCAATATACTGCATGTTCAGCATGAAGTTGGCAACATCATGATTGTATACCGCAGAAGTAAATGTCTTTTCACCATACAGGATCCGCAGTTTTCCACGCTTCGAATTGATATTGTAATGTGAGCCATCTCCCAAATGCTCAATTAAATTTCTTGGCTTTTCTTTTAAATATACCTGCACTCTGGAGATGCCGCTGTTGGTCATATTGGAGAGAACAAAGTCAATGATCCGATATCTTCCCATAAAGGCAATGGCCGGCACAGGTCTGTATTCACTGAGCCCTTCGATATTGGCATTGCTATTCTCAAAGTTGATGATCCCTAATGCTTTCATTTTCTCATCCTCCCCTTACTCAACATACTTCTTCGCAAACAGATCGATATGCTCGCTCTTTGCGCTTCCGCAGACCGCTCCCGGTGCGACTTCCACATCATCCGCAATGATCGAACGTGTGATCTTCGCTCCTTCACCGATCTTTGCGCCTGGCTGGATCACCGAATCAATGACCTTCGCACCCTTTGCAATAATGCAGTTGGTACCGATCACAGAATTCTTTACTTCGCCGAGCACAACTGCTCCCTGAGTAATATAAGAGTTCTCTATTTTTGCATCGTCACCGATATACTGCGGCAGTGCATTGACATCTTCGGTATAGATCTTCCAGCTCTTATTGCCGAGATCCAGCTGATCATCATTCTTCAGCAGATCCATATTGCTTTCCCATAAGGAATCGATCGTACCGACATCTTTCCAATAGCCATTGAAGCGATATGCCGCAAGTCTTCTCTTATCTTTCAGATATGCCGGAATGATATCTTTGCCGAAATCATGATCCGATTTCTCATTCTTATCATCTGCCAGCAAATACTTGCGCAGTGTTTTGTAATTGAAGATGTAGATGCCCATTGAAGCCAGATTGCTCTTTGGATGTGCTGGCTTTTCAACAAACTCTTCCACCATATCATTCTTATCGCAGTTCATAATACCGAATCTGCTGGCTTCTTTTAACGGGACCTGCAGTACCGCAATTGTTGCATCTGCCTTCATCTGATTATGGTATGCCAGCATCTTATCGTAATTCATTTTGTAGATGTGGTCTCCTGATAAGATCAGTACATACTCAGGATCGATCGAATCCAGGAAATCAATATTCTGCGTGATCGCATCTGCTGTCCCGCGGTATACTTCAAATCCTCTCTCATCTGTTTCTCTCGGGGTCAGTACATAGACACCGCCATCATTGACATCCAAGCCCCAGAACTGATCTTTTGCAACATATGCATTTAAAAGAACAGATTCATACTGCGTCAGGACACCGACAGTCGATACACCGCTGTTAGCACAGTTGGATAAAGGAAAATCAATAATGCGGTACTTCCCTCCAAAGTGAACAGCCGGTTTTGCAACTTTCTTTGTCAGTTCGTGAAGACGGCTTCCTCTTCCTCCTGCAAGAATCATTGCAGCCATTGTGTTAGCTCTCATTATATTTTGCCTCCCAATTATTATTTGGCTTACTACCTGAATTCATTATACACTGTACCGTTTTATTTTTTTCATTGAAAATCAGGAATTTCCCTCATTAAATTAAAAAAACAGATTTCTTTCAAAACCTGTTTCACATTAAATATTTTCTTGCTAAAGAAATAAAATACAAAGATCCTGTGATCACAATACTTCCTTCCGGTGCTGTTTCTCGCTTTGCTTTTTCAATGGCGTCCTGCCAGGATGTCTCAGCTTCACATCCGGCAATCATCAGATCGGCCAGGCTGTCTGCTCTTGTGCCGGCAAACTGCGTGATGATCAGACGGTCGCAGTTCTCCTTCAGCATCTGTGCCATCGCCTGCCCTGGCTTATCTTTCAAAGCGCTGAAGACAGCTGTGATGGGATGCGGCAGCGGCTGCATCGAAGCAATCAGCGCATGCATGCCTTCTTCATTGTGTGCACCGTCCAGAATGATCAAAGGTTTTCTGCTGACGATCTCAAAGCGGCCTGCCCAATGCGCATTGTACAATGCCTGTTTTGTTAAATCGGTGTGAATACTGATGCCTAAAAGCTTGGCGCCCTCTAAGGCAAGAGCCGCATTGTACTTCTGATAGGCAGCGAAAGATGATACTTCATATTCATCCTGGTCAAAGCAGAATCTCTGCGGACCGCGGTCATAGAAGGGCGGACACTGCACTAAGGATGCCTGCATGCGATCTGCTTTCCGCCGAAATACCGGCAGTGTATTCTGCGGCAGATGACCGATCAGACAGACACTTCTTTTCTGGATGATGCCTGCCTTTTCAAAAGCAATCTGCTGAAGACGGCCGCCCAGAATGTTCATATGATCATATGCGACAGTCGTCACAATTGCCAAGGATGGATGCGCGATCACATTGGTATTGTCCAATCTTCCGCCAAGACCGCATTCGATCAAAGCATAATCCACCTTCTGATCTTTGAACCAGGAAAATGCGATCAGGCAGTCGATCTCGAACATACCGAGATCTTCCCGGAGAATCGCATCCAGATATACATCCAGATATTTCTGAAATACTTCTTCACTGATCCAGTCATCATTGATCCGAATACGATCGCGATGGCTCACGAGATGCGGGCTGGTGAACATGCCTACTTTATATCCATGTGCTTTCAGGATCTCTTTCAGATCATTGGTCACGGAGCCCTTGCCATTGGTACCGGCAATGTGGATCGTGCAAAGTGCATCCTGCGGATCGCCGATCGACGCCAGCACGCGCTTCAGCGGTGCCAGTCCATGATTCGGATTGCGGCGGCTCATCACCCACGCTTCGTTATATTCTGTCATGATCAAAGATCCGGGATCTGCCAATCGATCGGTGTTTTCCCTTTCTCTTTCAGGAAAGCATTTGCTTTCGAAAAATGTGCACAGCCAAAGAAACCATTGTATGCGCTCAGCGGAGACGGATGTGCCGCTTCCAATACCAAGTGCCTGCCGCGATCGATCAAAGCTGCTTTATTTCTTGCATTTCTTCCCCACAGCAGAAAGACAACAGGATCCTGTTTCTCATTGATCTTCTGGATCACATGATCTGTAAAGACATCCCATCCTTTTCCTGCATGGCTGTTTGCCTGTCCTTGGCGCACTGTCATTGTCGTGTTCAGCAGGAAGACGCCCTGCTTTGCCCATGGCATCAGATAGCCATTGTTCGGTATCGTACAGCCAAGATCTGTCTGCAGTTCTTTATATATATTCTGTAAGCTCGGCGGGATCGGAATTCCCGGATTCACCGAAAAGCACATTCCATGTGCCTGATGCGGTTCATGGTATGGATCCTGTCCTAAAATGACCACTTTGACATCTGGATAATCGCAGTTCTCAAAAGCAGCGAAGACCTGATCATGCGGGGGATAGATCGTTCTCGTCTGATATTCTTCATGCAGGAATATTGATAGTTTCTGAAAATATGGCTGTTTCCATTCTTCCTGGAGCCAAGGCCACCAAGTATTATGCACCAAATGGATCATCCTTTCTGAATTTTCTGCCGGCGATAAAGGCAATGATGCCAATCGCTGCTAAGCCTGCGCCGATCGAACCGAACAGGACCCAGTTCGTTGGTTCCTTTTCAGATGTTGCCGGCACATCATCCTCTGTTTCATTCAATGCAGAATCAGCGGAAGCCGTTCCGCCCTGCGCTTCAATGTACTTCTGAACATCGCTGGCTACAAGATTGAAGCTCCGGCTGCCATTGTTCAGCAGCACTGTATTGAATTCCGTCGCATTGAACTTGCTGCCAAGCGCATTTTCTGCTTCTTCACGCAGCTGTGAGAAATAGGACAGACCGACACCATACGGCACCAGCAGCAGCGGATATTCCTTCACATAATCAATGATGTTTGTCACATAAGTGGAATTGACACCAAGATCCTTGAAATACGACTGTACTTTGCTATCACTGTAGCCAAGACCATTGACCATCAGATCAATGACCGCATCGATCGTATATCCAAAGCTTGTCTCCAATTGATGATAGCTGACTGCCGAAGCAGACAGTCCTGAATAATTCCACATCTGATTCTCGGCATACATTGCCCAGCCTTCAGTATAGCCAAGCGTATCCATGACCAAACGCAGTTCATTCGGTTTTGTGCTTATGTAATAATTGCGCTGATACATATGTCCCGCAATACCTTCATGGGCAAGTGTCTCATACAGATTGTTCTCATCGCTGATATTGCTGCCATTGATCTTAATGGAATTCTCTGCAGCATCATCCACCGGGCACTGCATATAATAAGCAACAATCGCATCGGTCGCGACGCTCGCATCCAGATATTCCGCATGATAGGTAAAGGAAGAAAGGGTTGGGAATTCATTTCCCAATTCTTTTTCCAAGTGACTGAGAACTTCTTCCGGTGTCGTCAGGGATACCTTTTCATTCTGCGTGGTACTGCTCATCGTATTCTGCAGCAGAGAAAGCTTCTGGACCATTTCCTTAAGATAGCTTTCACTGATCTCCAGCAGTTCCTGCGTTGTTTTATCAGAAGATGCTTTGCCCTTCAGCGCAGCCTGGTAATACGCCGCTCCATTCGGCAGATCAAAGACACTGTCGCCGTATTTTCTGGTACCGCGCAATGCTTCCAATGCATCTCTGACCTTCTGATAAGCAGGAATGATCTGTTCCAGTACGACCTTCTGATTCTCTGCATCCAAGCTTGTTTTTTCTTCATCGTTCAGAAAAGAAGCTGCTTTCAGACGATTGCTGTAAATAACGATCAATGCATTGTCCGTTGTTTTAGAAGTAAATCCATCGAGCCATTCTTCAATCTCATCCAGCATGGTATCCGTCAGGAAGATTCCTTTCGCAGACTGTTCCTGTGTCAGCTTGATCGCCTGATCAAGATAATCCGGGATCGACTTCGATACCGTAATATAATCCTGGGCATCTTCTTTGCTGCGCAGAACAAATTCAGTCATGTTGGTAACGATGTTGGAAATTACATCTGAGCTTGGCTCAAACAGCATTTCCAAGTCGATATACTGTGCCTGATCAATCGCTGCTTCCAGCTGATTCTCATACTCTTTATAGTCTTCCTTCTGGGTATCTGAAAGACTGTCATAGTCGAACTTATGCAGTTTATCCAAGGACTCCTGGTTCTCAGAGATGATCGTATCCTTGTCTTCGATCTTGCCGATACTGACATCGCCCTTTTGAATCCCATAGGCATCTGGATCCGCCACGGAGAAATGCATGGTCGTGTAATCATTTTCCATCGTATCGACAAATTCGCTCTTCATGAAATCATCGAAATCACTATTGGAAGTCTCAGAATCTGCATAAACGGAAATCGGATTCATGGCAACTGCCATCGCAATGCCAAGCACCGCCGAAGCTATTCTTTTGATCAGTTTCATAAATGATCCTCCTGCTATTCTATTTCTATTATACAGAAAAGGACGGTTCATTTCCGTCCCTGCTGCTCATTTTTTTTCGTTTTGTTTTTTTCCCAGAAGTTTGGATCTTCAATCGCCAGTTCCATTGTTTCCCGAAAAATCTCTGCCTGGGCGCCGGTTGGATCATCTGCCTGCATCGAAAGATAGACAAAATGAATGATCCTGGCAATGGATGCTGTGACATCCGCATCGGCTGCTTTTTCCCCAAGTTCCCCATGGAGCTGCTCGGCAGAAGGGCTCACCACAAACTTTACATATCTTGGATCCGTGACAAGATCCGCTTCTTCCTCACTGACCAAAGCTGAGACCAGATGTTCACTGACCTCATTGTCATTCTGGGGAAGTTCAATTTTGTATTTCTGCATGTTCCTCTTCCTTGCATTTTCTTAGATTCATCAGAGCCATGACCGTCTGTTCACGGATATTGCTCATCATATTGTTGAATCTTTCATAGCCTTCTTCTTTATAGGCATCTGCCGGTTTGATCTGTGCATATCCGCGCAGATGGATACTGACTTTCAGATGTTCCATGGCATCCACATGCTGGATCCATTCATGATCCAGGATCTGCAGGAAAATGCTCTTTTCCATATGATGGCGAATATTCTGATCTGTATCTTTCATCCGTCCTTCATAAGCATTGAGCACATCTTCGCTCAGCACTTCCACTGTGCTGTGTGAACGGCTCCCATTCCAAAGATCCGCATTGATCTGCAGAGCAGTCAGATGATTGCGGAAAGACTCTTCATCCCATTCAATTGACTGCGCAAGATCCTGCTTGACAAGTTCGGTATACAGAGGCTTGATGTCCTCCATATTCAATGCCTGATCCCGCTGGGCATAGATTGCCGTTCTCTGCTGCATCAGCACATTGTCAAATTCCAATGTATTCTTGCGGGAATCATAGTGCAGGCCAACCGCTCTTTCCTGCGTCTTATCAATGATCGTACGGATCTTATCTGCGTTGTCTTTGCCATGGATAAAGTCTTCAATGGCACCTTTGCTTTCTTCACTGACATACTGTGTCATCAGGTCATCTTCCATGGATACATAAAAGCGGGATACACCTGGATCGCCCTGTCTGCCGGAACGTCCTCTGAGCTGGTTGTCGATGCGCTTTGCTTCATGGCGCTCACTGCCCAGGACCACAAGACCACCCAGTTCAGCTGCTCCTTCGCCCAGTTTAATATCGGTACCGCGGCCTGCCATATTGGTCGCTACCGTGATAGCTCCCATCTGTCCGGCATGGGCAATGATCTCTGCTTCATTCTCATCATTGCGTGCATTCAGCACAGTATGGGGAATATTCTTTTTCTTCAGCATGCTGGAGAGCAGTTCATTGACGGATACTGAGATCGTACCGACCAATACCGGCTGTCCCGTCTGATGCAGACGAACGATCTCATTGATCAAAGCATCATACTTTTCTTTCTTCGTGCGGAAGACTTCATCCGGCTCATCGGTACGAATGATCGGACGGTTCGTCGGCACTTCAAAGACACGCATGTTATACGTATCCAAAAATTCATTCTCTTCCGTTTTTGCGGTACCGGTCATACCGGAGAGCTTCGTATAAAGGCGGAAGAAATTCTGATAGGTAATGGTCGCCAAAGTCTGGGTCTCCTGCTTGATGCCGACACCCTCTTTTGCCTGGATCGCCTGATGCAGGCCATCTGAGAACTCACGGCCTTCCATCTTTCTGCCGGTGAACTGATCGACCAGGATGATCTCATCATCGCCGACAACATATTCCACATCCCTGCTCATAATATAGTTTGCCCGCAGAGCATTCTGGATATAATGCACCAGATCCGCATTTCTGCCGTTGTAGATATTCTCGATCTTAAATGCCTTTTCGGCCTTGCGGATGCCTTTTTCTGTCAGGGAGGCAGAACGATCTTCCTGATCAATGCTGAAATCTGTATCTCGCTTCAGCCCTTTGACAAAACGATCCGCATGGATATAGTTCTCATCCAGGATCTCGCCTGGCCCGGAAATGATCAGCGGTGTCCTTGCTTCATCGATCAAAATAGAATCTACTTCATCCAAGACTGCATAATGCAGGCCGCGCAGCACTCTTTGGCTTGGCTCCATGACCATGTTGTCACGCAGATAGTCAAAGCCCAGTTCACTGTTGGTCGTATATGTAATATCGCATGCATATGCTTCTCTCTTTTCACTTGGTGAAAGAGAATGCAGATTGCATCCAACGCTCAGTCCTAAGAAACGATAGATATCTCCCATCCACTTTGCATCACGGTCAGCCAGATATTCGTTGACCGTAATAACATGCGCACCTTTTCCTTCCAAGGCATTGAGATAGATCGGCATGACGGCTGTCAATGTCTTGCCTTCACCTGTCTTCATCTCAGCAATATCGCCGTCATTCAGCAGAATGCCGCCCAATACCTGCACCGGATATGGGAACTGCCCGATGACTCTTTTTGACGCTTCCCGCGCTGCCGCAAAGGCATCCGGCAGGATCGCATCCATTTTCTTTCCCTGGGCAAGTTCCTCTCTTAAAGAAGCGGTGACTGCTTTCAGCTCATCATCGCTTTTATTCGCATATTCAGTTTCTTTCGCCAAGATCTTCTGCGCTGTTTTTTCCGCCTGATGAAATTCTTTCTGATCCACATTGAATAAATTTCCTAATAGACCCATACTGT
>JAKVKC010000013.1 GCA_022486705.1 Solobacterium sp.
TTTGCTGACGAACGAAAAAAAAGAGAGAAACGAGTCTCTCTCTTTGACCTGGCAGCGAGCTTGATTCACCCGAAGGCTATTTCAGCCGCGGGAGTGCTTGACTTCTGTGTTCGGGATGGGAACAGGTATGACCACTCCGCTATAACCACCAGATATGCAGTATATCTACTGCTTCAGTGAATTTTACATTCCCTGAAAACTGAATAACAATTTGACTTAACTCTTAGTCTTTCTTACTTCGTTGGACGTAGTTCTCTCGTGTGAATAAACCTTCGACCTATTAGTATCAGTCAACTCAATGCCTCACAGCACTTACATCTCTGACCTATCAACCTCATCGTCTTTAAGGGGTCTTATTCAATTGAATTGATGGGAAATCTTATCTTGAAGTCGGTTTCACGCTTAGATGCCTTCAGCGTTTATCCGATCCGTTCTCAGCTATCCAGCTGTACCACTGGCGTGATAACTGGTGCACCGTAGGAACGTCCACCCTGGTCCTCTCGTACTAGGGGCAGCTCTTCTCAAATTTCCAACGCCCACAACAGATAGGGACCGAACTGTCTCACGACGTTCTGAACCCAGCTCGCGTACCGCTTTAATGGGCGGACAGCCCAACCCTTGGAAGCGAATTCACCTCCAGGATGCGATGAGCCGACATCGAGGTGCCAAACCTCGCCGTCGATGTGAACTCTTGGGCGAGATCAGCCTGTTATCCCCAGGGTAGCTTTTATCCGTTAAGCGACGGCCATTCCATACTGCACCGCCGGATCACTAACGCCGACTTTCGTCCCTGCTCGACTTGTATGTCTCGCAGTCAAGCACTCTTCTGCGTTTACGCTCGATGAATGATTTCCAACCATTCTGAGAGTACCTTTGCGCGCCTCCGTTACTTTTTGGGAGGCGACCGCCCCAGTCAAACTGCCCATCTGCCACGGTCCTCTGACCAGATTATGGCCATAAGTTAGAATTTCAGTTAAGTAAGAGTGGTATCCCAACAGTGGCTCCTCTGACACCGAAGTGCCAGTCTCAATGCCTCCCACCTATCCTGTGCATACTTAACCGAAACTCAATAGCAGACTACAGTAAAGCTCCATGGGGTCTTTCCGTCTAGTTGCGGGTAACCTGCATCTTCACAGGTACTAAGATTTCACCGAGTCTGCTGCAGAGACAGTGCCCAAATCATTACACCTTTCGTGCGGGTCAGAACTTACCTGACAAGGAATTTCGCTACCTTAGGACCGTTATAGTTACGGCCGCCGTTCACTGGGGCTTCAGTTCAATGCTTTGGCTTACGCCTAACAAATCCCCTTGACCTTCCAGCACCGGGCAGGTGTCACCCCCTATACTTCGCCTTACGGCTTAGCAGAGAGCTATGTTTTAGTTAAACAGTTGCTAGGGCCTATTTACTGCGGCTCTTTCGAGCACCCCTTATAGCTAACGTACGGGGTCAATTTGCCGAGTTCCTTTGCAACAGTTCTCTCGCTCACCTCAGGACATTTATCCTTGACCACCTGTGTCGGTTTTGGTACGGGCCGCTATATCATTAACGCTAGAAGCTTTTCTTGAGACCTGGAATCCTTCTCTTCGCTACTTGATCGCTCGTTCGCTCGAGTCAGCGCTTTGACGTATGCATCGGATTTGCCTGATGCTGTCTCCTCGCTGCCTTGCCCAATCCATTAAGGGCTTGATCTATCCTTGTCTGTCACTCCATCACTGATATCGCGGGTGCAGGAATATAAACCTGCTGGTCATCGACTACGCTCTTCAGCCTCGCCTTAGATCCCGACTTACCCAGGGAGGACGAACCTTCCCCTGGAAACCTTAGTCAATCGGTGTGTAAGATTCTCACTTACATTTCGCTACTCACACCGGCATTCTCACTTCCTGACGCTCCACCACTCCTTACGGTATGGCTTCAATGCTGACAGGAACGCTCCCCTACCACTTATACATTGCTGCACAAATCCATAGATTCGGTACTATGCTTTAGCCCCGGTTAATTTTCGGTGCAGAGATACTCGACTAGTGAGCTGTTACGCACTCTTTGAAGGATGGCTGCTTCTGAGCCAACCTCCTAGCTGTTTGCGCGTCTCCACTTCCTTTTCCACTTAGCATAGATTTTGGGACCTTATCTGATGATCTGGGCTGTTTCCCTTTTGACCATGGACCTTATCACCCACAGTCTGACTGCTGAATATTTACTCTTGGCATTCGGAGTTTGATATCAATTGGTATGGCTAGATGCCACCCGCGTGATTTCAGTGCTCTACCTCCAAGGTAATTCGTTCAACGCTAGCCCTAAAGCTATTTCGGGGAGAACCAGCTATCGCCGTGTTCGATTGGAATTTCTCCGCTAATCACAATTCATCCGCCAACTTTTCAACGGGGGTCGGTTCGGTCCTCCAACTGGAATCACCCAGTCTTCAACCTGATCATGACTAGATCACAACGGCTTCGGGTCTATCCCTGCATACTGTTCACCCTATTCAGATTCGCTTTCGCTGCGGCTCCGCATTGTCTGCTTAACCTCGCATGCAAGGATAACTCGCCGGTTCATTCTACAAAAGGCACGCCATCACACTTTAATGTGCTCTGACTTTTTGTAAGCATATGGTTTCAGGATCTATTTCACTCCGCTCCCGCGGTTCTTTTCATCTTTCCCTCATGGTACTGGTTCGCTATCGGTCATATAGAAGTATTTAGCCTTACCGGATGGTCCCGGTGGATTCCAACAGGGTTTCTCGTGCCCCGTTGTACTCAGGATACCGCTAGGTCTCTTCTTGGTTTCGTCTACAGGGCTTGCACCTCCTGCGGCTGAGCTTTCAATCTCATTCGACTACCATTCAGAATACCATGTTGCGGTCCTACGACCCCAGCTCGAAAGCTGGTTTAGGCTCTTCCCGTTTCGCTCGCCACTACTCCGGGAATCATTGTTTTATTTTCTCTTCCTCCAGGTACTAAGATGTTTCAATTCCCTGGGTTGACTTCTCACTAGTTATGTATTCGCTAGAGGATGGTCAGGCTCTTCAGCCTGGCCGGGTTGCCCCATTCGGATACCCGCGGATCGTTGATCGTGTACATCTCCCCGCGGCGTTTCGCCGTTTTCTGCGTCCTTCTTCTTCTCTATATGCCAAGACATTCGCCATACGCTCTTGTTCATTTAATCACTTTACTTGAGAACTGTTAACTATTTTCAGTAAATATGCATTTACATGCAAACTTATATTTTTAGTTAATCTTTTGTTATCACAACTTTTCAGAAAGACCTTTCTCGATAATATCTTTTCTCATTTTACATTCGATAATTTCTTATCTGTTATGTCTTTCTTGTTATTCAGTTTTCAAAGAACGTCTGTTTCTGAGTTCGCTTTTAAGCTCCCTCAAAACTGAACAGGATCTAATCCTTAGAATAATCCACACGACCAAGTCCGAACGTGTTTGTACATCTTTCTCCTTAGAAAGGAGGTGATCCATCCCCACGTTCTCGTAGGGATACCTTGTTACGACTTGACCCCAATCACTAATCCTACCTTCGACGGCTCCTTCCTTGCGGTTAGGCCACCGGCTTCGGGTATTATCAGCTCTCATGGTATGACGGGCGGTGTGTACAAGGCCCGAGAACGTATTCACCGCGGCATGCTGATCCGCGATTACTAGCGATTCCAGCTTCATGAAGTCGAGTTGCAGACTTCAATCCGAACTGAGACTATCTTTAAGTGTTCCGCTTCATATTGCTATGTTGCTTCACGTTGTAATAGCCATTGTAGTACGTGTGTAGCCCAGGCCATAAGGGGCATGATGATTTGACGTCATCCCCACCTTCCTCCGGTTTATCACCGGCAGTCTCTTCAGAGTCCCCAACTTAATGCTGGTAACTGAAGACAAGGGTTGCGCTCGTTGCGGGACTTAACCCAACATCTCACGACACGAGCTGACGACAACCATGCACCACCTGTCTCCTTGATAACCTCTGCTGTATCTCTACAGTTTTGCAAGGGATGTCAAGGCCTGGTAAGGTTCTTCGCGTTGCGTCGAATTAAACCACATACTCCACCGCTTGTGCGGGCCCCCGTCAATTCCTTTATGTTTCACACTTGCGTGCATACTCCACAGGCGGAATACTTATCGTGTTAACTGCGGCACCGGGTCGCCCCGATACCTAGTATTCATCGTTTACAGCGTGGACTACTAGGGTATCTAATCCTATTTGCTCCCCACGCTTTCGTGCATCAGCGTCAGTCTCTGTCTAGGTAGCCGCCTTCGCCACCGGTGTTCCTCCATATATCTACGCATTTTACCGCTACACATGGAATTCCACTACCCTCTCCAGTACTCTAGCTTGCCAGTATCTAAGGCTATATGGGGTTGAGCCCCACGCTTTCACCTTAAACTTAGCAAGCCGCCTACGCACCCTTTACGCCCAATAATTCCGGATAACGCTCGCTACCTACGTATTACCGCGGCTGCTGGCACGTAGTTAGCCGTAGCTTTCTGATAAGGTACCGTCACTCCTGGATCCTATCCAGGACGTTCTTCCCTTATAACAGAGCTTTACAATCCGAAGACTTTCATCACTCACGCGGCGTTGCTCGGTCAGGGTTTCCCCCATTGCCGAAAATTCCCTACTGCTGCCTCCCGTAGGAGTCTGGGCCGTGTCTCAGTCCCAATGTGGCCGTTCAGCCTCTCAGCCCGGCTATGCATCATCGTCTTGGTGGGCCGTTACCTCACCAACTAACTAATGCACCATAAGCCCATCTACTAGTGTTTCTCACCTTTAATAACAAGATCATGTGGTCTCGTTACCTATCCGGTTTTAGTCCCCGTTTCCAGGGATTATCCCAGTCTTTGTAGGCAGGTTGCTTATGTATTACTCACCCGTTCGCCTCTCCTTCCACCTAGCAAGCTAGGTTTCCAGCGATCGACTTGCATGTATTAGGCACGCCGCCAGCGTTTATCCTGAGCCAGGATCAAACTCTTCATTTGATTGACTCTTTATCCATCAGACTTCTTGTCTGATTTCTTTACATAAAATGTTGACGTTCGTTTATTAATAATGTGTGTGTTTTATTCTTTTTCTTATTTCCTGTTCAGTTTTCAAAGAGCTTCTCGCTCGCCTCTTCTCGAAGCGTGCTGATAAATCATACCACATGACCTTTTCGCTGTCAACAAATATTTTTCAAACATTTTTTAGCAGTTCCGTACGAAATTCATTTCTGTTTTCCGTATGAATTGTGTTGACGCTTCACATCTGCGGCTCATTGATATTACCACAGTTTCGGCTCCGTGCAACAATTATTTTCATTTATTTTCAAAGTATTTTGTGTATGCGCTTTCTTTCTTGGCACTATCATGCATGCATATATACAGTATATTAGAGCCCATAATAAAACCGCAGTGAGCTCGGCTTGCATCAAGCCTCTCTACAGCGGTCTTATACTATCTATTGAATAAATGACGATGATCGTCTTCAGCCCGTTACTGCCGGATGGACACTGCGGCATCCTGTATCCACGACCACATAGCCATCATCATCTGCCCCGCTCGCTACATACAATTCATATGTATAAGTAACGATATTGCTAGGTTCATATCCATCTTTCACGGCAACTGCCTTAACTGTATATTTCCATGTTTCACCTTTAACTGCATTCAGCTGGATAATACCCTCATAACGTGTGCTTTGTGCGTCAGGATCACTGCCGTCAAGAGTGTAATAGATATCTGCATTCGGCGTATCACTTGTCAATTCAAGAAATATTGTTCCTTCATATCGGCCAGATGCATAGGACGCAGCTGGATCTGCAGCCGATGCATGCGCGTCAAGCGTTATGTTATATGTAGTTATATCACTTGCCGGGCATCCTTCCTTAACAGCGATTGCTTTGATAACATAGTCGTTCACTTTCCCGTCTTCTTCCGCCAGAGGAATAGCTGCCGAATAGAGTGTACCGTTCGTTACGGTCTGTTCTTCTTCAAGAGAGAACGTATTGATCTCATTTGGCTCCGGGTCACTTCCATCAAGCGTGTAGTAGATAGATGCTCCCTTAGTAGCGCTTGCCAGCTCCAAATTCAAGGACTGTCTATAATGCCCTGAAGCATAAGATGATATCGGAGAAGCAACTTTCTTAGCATTCACTGTCACATCCACACTGACTTCCTTACTGATTGAAGGGTCATCATCGACTTCATCTGGCAATGTTAGATTTCCCTTCACTGTAAAGGTCTGTTTTCCTGTTTGGGTCGGATCATAGTCTAAAGAGTTCAGATCCCACGCCACATCAGCATAATAGTACTTGCCATCTTCAGCTTTAATCTGAGCCTTTTCTGACAGCGGCAAATCTCCAGGAAGTGTCCCATTATCAATATTCGTTATTGCAGAAATTGCGCTGATGTTCGTAATTTTTGGTTTCTGTGTTTTATAAATGTAATCTATAACGCATGGATATTGTAGTCCATCAAAGATAATACTTTCTTCAGGTAAAGCTGTATCATGTATCAATACAGTCGTGTCCGAATTTATGGAATACAGCGTTTGATTCTCAGGCTTATCAACCTCAGTATTAATTAGGACTAACAATTCATATTCGCTTGCATATTGTACTTTTTCATCCGTATTCAGCCAGAAGCCCCAAGCAAAGTCCCCTGTAATATTTTTTTCAATAGTACTAGCAACAGGTAGATCCACTGAGCTTCCATCTGCATAGGTCAGCTTGCATACTATGTTTGCAAATAAAGGATATCCCAAATATCCACTTGGGAATGTACTGCCAATAGATGGGTTTGGATCGACATTTCTGAATTCCACTTTTGTTACAATAGGAACATAGTTTGCCTGAATCGAAATATTCTTTGTGACTGTGCCCGGGATCTTAAATGTAATTGCTGAATCAGATGTATTGCTTAATTCAATACCTTCTGTTTCATTGATCGTCCAACTTCTAAAATCTTCATTCTCAATAAATGGTGCTACTAATGTAGTCAATCCATCTTCAGTAATATCTTCTACATTATACGTAAGACTAGATTGAACGCCATCGGTATCTGGATCTATATCAAGGTCTTTACTTATTGGATCGCTATCGAGTTTATCATACGTCTTTCTCTTATCTACATAATTCACAGTGATTGTCTGTGGATAATTGATCGTATATCTGAAGGTTGCCGTTTCACTAGATGTCCCATCTTTCACAGCTATCGCCTTGATTGTATAAGCATTTTCAGTATTTAAATCTATCTTTTTTGCAGCATCATATAGATGATCATTATCTACAGTTGGAGTATTTCCATCGATTGTGTAGTAAATCGTTGCTCCAGTCTCAGCAAACAGCGATACTTTCTGATCCGTCTTATAAGCTGTACCACTTGGCAACTCTGGCAAATCTGCCGTTGGCCTTGCTACTGTTACAGCCTCTTCATTGACATCTGCATATACCTTCTTGTCATCCAGCCCACTCAAATCAACTTCTATGCCTTTAGTGTTGGTGCCAAGTGTCCCGGTCATCACGTATGAACCAGCTGTGCCAGCCTCAAATGATAAAGTATCCCAGTTCGTTACATTGTATTCAATATCACCTGTCTTGGTCTGGACCATTACAGTACTTGGTAACATCTGCTTCAGTTGATCTATCGTCGTGGAAGTTGTCACATTGATCGTACTTTTAGCAATGCCTGTCGCTGTCGGCATGAAAGTGAAATCACGGGATACCTTAACCAGATTGCTGTATATACGCTGCGAAACATTACTGTCCTGTTCTGATGTTTTTCCGTTAACAGAAATCTTCAGATTATTCTTATCAAACGTAAAGGACGCAATCGCAAGGGCAGCATCTTCATCCTTCAGATATTGAATCACGTTAAAAGCAGCCGTAGCAGTTGTCTTGTTGACATCTTTCTGATTCCAAGAAACAAACATTGGTTTTAACCAATCTTTATTTACATTATTTCCATACGCATTGCAGGCATCTGTATAATCCCCACTATTGCAATAGCCAGCACTGGTATAATATTGATCTCCCATTTTGACCATCCACTCCGCATGCAAGTTTTGTTCGGCATCTGGAGAACCATACTTCAGATCAATTTCTGTAATCAGAGATTCATATACTGCTGTTGCATGAACATTATAATTTGGCACCCTAAATGATGTCGCTTGATCTAACTTTTCGTCTCTGCCCGTTACAGGATTTATTTCCAAAAGCGTATCTGTCACATCTGTTCCATCATCTTTTGTCAATTTCCAATGATTAAATTTCACACTTGCTGCACTTGTTGGATTAGTTGCCTCTATAGATGAGAGCTGACCTTCGGCACAGGAATCAGCTCTATATAGAATTGTCCCATTATTTCCCGGTATATCTATATGTGTATAAATAAGCACTTTCTGCGTTTGGTAAATTGAATATTTAAAGATTCGTTTCTTCACCTGCCCATCTTTCTTAGCATATGCAAATACGCGATAATTCATATCCGTAGACATATTTTGTGGCAGTTCAAAAGCCCCAGTATATTTTTTTGCTTGTTGCCAGCACCAACTGTCAGGCTGCTGATATGAATTTGATACGTAATAGTAAATTTCAGCATCAGCTGGCGAAGCTGTAAGTTTGACATTGGATAGTGCTTTTGAATACTCACCTTCGTCTATATTCGAAACTGGTGCCTCCAGTTCTTTTTCAGTAGCCGGAACGATACCATCATGATTCTGATAGTAAGAATCGCTCGCTCTCATCCAAGAGAAGTCCACTTCTGGATAATGGGCCTGCAAGATGGTATCCGCATTTGTTGCAAGCGTAGCCAGCAGACGATTCTCGGTCGTGTCATAATCCCACGCAACAAAATAGAATAAACGCCACAATAATGGAGGCAGGTACTGATTCAGCTTATCACATGCGTCCTTCGATATCAGTGATCCAGGCCCGCTTGTATTATCTGCAATAAGCATGCGTATTTTATAAATGATCCATGGCTTGCAGGTACTTATGAGTGGATCCGTGCCCATTTCCAAATTTAGCCAACCAGTGCTTAGCAATCCGCCAATCACATCCTGATAGAGATCATCAAGAGATAAGTTATTTAGACTACTTATAGGCAAGTTCATAAACGCGGTTGCCGCTGCTGACATATATTTTGCCATCACATCGCTAGGCGCCGTTTGAACCAAAGCAATAATTTCACGTAATGCTGTCTGCAGGCTGGAATACTGTGAATCAGTGAATACTGGATTTGTATTCGCATAGAATTCTCTTCCGCTCGTGCCAGAACCATCACCCTTATAGAATAAATTTGTCATTGTATATTGAATCGCATCAACGAGTACTTTATTATAATTCGCAACAGAGCTGTATGCAGATGTTTGATCCTTACTAATAAGACTCGTTCCTCTCATGATTTTGGATAGTGTATTAAGTGCATCAACTCCGTACAAATTATTATAGTCTTCTGTCCAGGATGCAATTTTGCCAAATATGCCAGACAATACACCGCCGGAGAAATATGCCATCGTTGCAGATTCAATCTGATCACTGAAGGTAATTGAACTGTTGACAGCACCAAGCTGTTTCATCATTTCCGCTTTCAGGCTCTCATAATCTGCATCTCCAACATTTCCTGTAAATAGATCATGCTGTTCACCATAGCGTGCGAAAAGATTTACACCAGCCATGCTTGTCGGTGCGACCAGCGGAACAATATCGTTTGGATTGATCATGTTTTTGATATTCATATAGCCTGTAGTTCCATACACACCGCCCTGCGGTGCTTCCAGACAATATGCAAATACTCGTTTCCCATCAATATCATAACGATCATTCAATCTCTTCGCGGTCAGATTGGCCACTGCTCCGGCACGGCTGAACCCAGCAATCCAAAACTTGATGGTATGATTTTCTACAGCATCCTGAAGATCCTCATTGGCAAGATAGCCAATGATCTCATTCATTACAATAGTTGCTGAATCTGAAAATCCTTTATGCTCTCCCGTTGCGCCAAGAGTCACATTGCTGGCCCACTCTGCACCATATCCAGCCCCACGGAGCCCAACTGCAACTAAAGTAGATCCATCAGAAAGTGTTTTGTGCGCCATTGCCACGCCCATGGTATCAGTCTCAGGTTCTTTCTGAAAGTCTTCATTCGCATAGAAATCTTTCATACCAATATCAGTGAACATTTCTTCTACATTCTTCGATTTCGTTTCATAGCTTGATCCGCTTGAATTAGCTCCGAAGGATGCCATTGCCATGCATATAGAAAGAGTCGCCAAATGCTCATTATAGTCATTGGCATCACCGTTGGAATCTGCTCCGGTGCCTTTCATGAAATAACCATCGCTGTAATAATATGTTGCCGCTCGATCCGCAGATGATCCTGACGCAGAAGCATACATAAAGGTACCTTTCTGCAATGTTTGACCATTAAATGTTTCCGGTACAGCTGTTTCCTCCACTGTTCCCTGCACCATATGAATCCGCGGATCATCGTCATAAGAAGGCGAATAGGCAAGAACATATCCAGTATTATCCGCGACTAGCTGTCCAATGGCAATTCCTGGTGCCACAGTGCTTGTCGTATTCCGTGCAACGACAAAACGGTTTGGGCTTTGAGCATCAACATGGATCACTGAGCCTGCCGCAACCTCATATGGAGATATCAGCGGTGCAGTCGAGCACAGATAAAGGTTGCCGCCGGCGTAGCTAGCTGTATTATCCTGTACAACGATCACTTTATTAGGCCCAAGCGTAACTTGGCTATAATCATCCACATAACCGCCGCCGCCTTTATATGCTGAATTCCCTGTTACTGTCGCACCAATCAAGCTCAAGTTGCAATCTCTGAGAACAAAAATGCCGCCGCCATTGCTCGATGCATTGTTGCCGATAATACTCGCCCCATCGATTTTGGTGGAGCCTGAATGCTTATCTTCTGAGTAGATGCCGCCGCCATTGCTTGCTCGATTGCCTGTGATTTCACCACTGATCGTGCTGGCGCCATTTATTGCCGCAATTCCGCCACCATTGTTTGCTGTATTATTTGAAATTTTTCCTGACGTGAAAATCAACGCATCGCCGCCTTGATTCGTATCAATATAGATACCGCCGCCATTGTCTGCATGGTTGCCGGAAATAGTGCCGCCGGAAATAGTGGCGACGCCATTATGAATCAGGATGCCACCGCCGTTGGAATTTTCTGCTGTATTATCACAAACGCTTCCGGAATACATGTTGAAGACCGAAGACAGTGAATTCAGAGTGACACCGCCGCCGCCAGCTGTGGAATCATTTCCTGTGATTCTGCCATCCCGCAGTTCAAATAACCCGTCCTCAATCTTGACACCACTATCACGTCCCCCCGCAATAGCACCCTCTTTACGATTTGAGCTGTCAAAAACTGATAAACTGCATCCTTTATCAACTAATATCACTTCTTCATCTTCTGTGCTGAATTCTGTACGAACAATCGCCTTGCCATTCAGATCCACCATCAAATTATAATAGGTTGAATCTGCCACCAAGACATCACTCGTACTCCAGTTCTCATAAAGCTTCAGCACTAAAGACGTTTGATCATTGGAATCAGCTATATGGTATGTTACGAATTCTTGCCATATGTCCTCCATTGTCTGAGGATCCGTTCTTTTATATACAATCACTCTAGATCCATCTGTTATGGTGGCCCGTATCGTATCTGGATTTACTGTCATCGTCTCATTCAGGCTTATTGCATTTACACTGACAGGCATCAGTGTAAACGCCATAATAAAAGCAAGGATCCCGGTGACAATTCTGCGTGTCAGTGTTCTTAAATAGTTCATAGACTTTCTACCTCGAAATCATTTCCTTAAAGCAATTTGTCGGTTCATCAATGCAATTTTATTTTTCTGAAACATATTTCTTAATAATAAGTTTACCATACCCCTTTCTTTTCATGATTTTCAAACTGAGCATTACTCTTTCATACTCAAAAAGTCCTCTTATTCAGAGGACTTTGCTTGCTGCATATCAATAGAATTCGGTTTATTCGACTGTAACTGATTTCGCCAGGTTCCTTGGCTTATCCACATTCAATCCTTTGGCAACACTGAGATAGTAGCCCAGCAGCTGCAGCGGGATAATAGCGAGCGATGTTGTGAAGTGCTCATCTGTCTTTGGAATATAGACGACAAAGTCGGCCGTATCCTCAATGCTGTAATTGCCATAGTTTGTCAGGCCCATCAGATACGCACCTCTGGACTTTACTTCTACCATATTTGATCTCGTCTTCTCATACAGATGCGACTGTGTTGCCACACCGACGACCAGCGTGCCATTTTCGATCAGCGAGATCGGGCCATGCTTGATCTCACCAGCAGCGTATGCCTCTGAATGCACATAGGAGATCTCTTTCATCTTTAAAGAGCCTTCCAGAGAGATTGCATAGTCGAGCCCTCTGCCGATAAAGTACATATCCTGTGCATTGGCGTACTTGGCAGCGAACCACTGGATGCGCTCTTTGTTTTCCAATACCTTCTGCATTTTGTCCGGCAGAGTCTTCATCTCCGCGATCAATGCATCATATTTCTTCACATCAATGCTGCTGCGATAGAAAGCCAATTGAATTGCCAGCGCATAGATAGCAATCAGCTGTGCACTGTATGCCTTTGTTGTGGCAACCGCGATTTCCGGACCGGCCAATGTATATAAGATATGGTCTGCTTCTCTGGCAATGGAAGAGCCCACAACATTGACGATGGCCAAGGTCATGACATGGTTCTCTTTCGCCAAACGCAGTGCCGCTAATGAATCAGCCGTCTCACCTGACTGCGACACAATGACCACCAGATCATTTTCATTCAGGATCGGGCGGCGGTATCTGAACTCTGAAGCCAGTTCTGTTCTGACGGGGATCCGCGCCAGGTCTTCAATCACATACTGGCCAGCCACACCGACATGGTAGGCAGATCCGCAGGCAACAATATGGATGCGCTGGATCTTCTGGGCAGTTTTTTCATCGATGCCGACGCCGCTGAGATCGATCTTGCCATCTTTGACCAGACTGCTGATCGTATCTGACACTGCCTTAGGCTGTTCATGGATCTCCTTGATCATGAAGTGCTCATATCCGCCGCGCTCGGCAGCGTTTGTATCCCATTGGACCTCGGTCGGTTCGATCGTCACTTCTCCTTGATCAATATCATAGAAGGAGACGGTGCCTTTGCCTAAGCGGGCTACCTGTTCATTGCCAATATAATAAACATTCTTTGTATATTTGATGATCGGTGTTACATCGGATGCTAAAAAAGATTCTCCCTTTTTGACACCAATGACCATCGGTGAATCTTTTCTTGCCGCAAAGATCTCTTCCGGAAAATCCTTGAACATGACAGCCAGCGCATAAGAACCGCGGATCCTCGTCATGGCATGGGTCAGCGAATACAGCGGACCCTGGGCATATTTCTTATCATAATAATCAATTAATTTAATCGCTACTTCTGTATCTGTTTCGGAATAGAAGGTATAGCCATGGCGTGTCAGCTTTTCTTTCAGTTCCTGGTAGTTCTCAATGATGCCGTTATGCACGCCGATGACATTGTGATCATCGCTGCAGTGCGGATGTGCATTGTTCTCGGATGGTTCGCCATGCGTTGCCCATCTTGTATGGCCGATGCCGATCTGCCCCTTCAATGAATTTCCATTGTCTGTCTTTTCGGCTAAGATCTTCAGTCTGCCCTTTGCTTTGACAATCTCTGCGTCAGCCGTTCCATTTCTGACAGCCAATCCAGCCGAGTCATATCCGCGATATTCCAGCTTCGCCAATCCTTCTAACAGGATCGGTGCAGCTTCCATATTTCCATTGTATCCAACAATTCCACACATATAGAAAGCCTCCAATCAAGTGAAATTTTATCATCATCGTTTTCCCATGAAAAGATTTTTTTCATGCCAGTTTTATCACAATTCATACTGAGCATCGTCCCTTTCTGTATCATGCATGCATAGTTTCTCTCTGCCGCATAGAAAAAGAGCCCTATTTCTAGGACTCTCTTCCATTGCATTATTCGTTGGTCGGCTTATTTTCGGTCGGCTCTTCGCCTTCTTCAGATGCACTTCCAACAATTTCTTCCGGCAGTCTGGTAGCCGTAGCTTCCGCAAGAGCACGATTCTTCTCTTCACGGATCTCCTTCAGCTCAGCTGCTTTCTCCTCGATCCTGCGGGTCGATTCACGGTCAAAGTTTCTGCCTGTGCCAGCTGGGATCAGCTTGCCGATAATGACATTTTCCTTTAAGCCTTCAAGATGATCGACCTTGCCATGAACAGCCGCATCGGTCAGGACACGTGTTGTTTCCTGGAAAGATGCTGCGGATAAGAAGGAATCCGTTTCAACTGCAGACTTGGAAATACCAAGCAGTACCGGTCCGAACTTCGCCGGTGCTTTTCCTTCATCAAGCAATTCTTCATTGACGGCATTGATCCTTGCAAGAGACAGGGTCTGCCCTGCGCTCAGGCTGGAATCTCCGCCTTCGAGAACAACAACTTTCTTCATCATCTGCTTGATCATGACTTCCAGATGCTTATCAGAAATATCAATAGACTGGCCAGTATATACTTTTCTGACTTCCTTCAGGATATATTCCTGAACCGCTTTGACACCGGCAACTTCAAGGAGCTCCTTAGGTGCGATCTGACCTTCTGTCAGCTTCTCACCGGCAGTGACTTTGACACCGACCTTCATCCAAGGACGGATGATCTGCGTCAGGTTTGCCTTATGTTCAATGGATTCCTTTTCGTTTGTTACCGTAATGATCTGTCCGGTATGAGAATCATTCTCACGGATATCTGTGATCTCGCCATCGATCTTCGAGATGACAGCGACACCCTTAGGTGTACGTGCTTCGAACAATTCTTCAACACGAGGAAGACCCTGTGTGATATCACCGCTGGTAGATGCAGCTCCGCCGGCATGGAAGTTTCTCATCGTCAGCTGGGTACCTGGTTCACCGATAGCCTGAGCAGCCATGATACCGACTGCTTCGCCCTCTTCGACCAGATTGCCTGTTGCCATGTTGCGTCCATAGCACTTGCGGCAGATGCCCTTCTCTGCTTCGCATGTAAATACGTTGCGGATCGAGACTTCCTTAATGCCTGCATTGACGATCTTCTGAGCAATATCCTCCGTGATGTACTGATCTGCTTCAACAATGACTTCCTTTGTCTTAGGATCAACAACATCCGTATGTGTGTACCGTCCGACAATTCTGTCGTACAGCTTTTCAATTACCGTATTGTCCTTGTGGTTGACGATATCAGATACAAGATATCCCTTATCGGTTCCGCAGTCTTCTTCGGTAATGACAACTTCCTGAGCAACATCGACAAGTCTTCTTGTCAGATATCCAGATTCAGCTGTCTTCAGAGCAGTATCAGTCAATCCCTTACGAACACCATGGGAAGAGTTGAAGAATTCAGATACAGTCATACCTTCACGGAATGATGTATAAATAGGGACTTCGATAATAGAAGGCTGATATTCACCGCTTCTGTTCTTAGACTGGGTAGGACGGGCCATCAGACCACGCATACCAGCCAGCTGTGTGAAGTGGTTCTTGTTGCCACGCGCACCGGAAATAGCCATCATGTTGATTGGGTTCATTCTTGGCAAGGAAGCCATCAGTGTATCACCGATCTTATCCTTGACACCTGACCACAGAGCATTGAAAGCAGTTTCCCACTCCTTCGGTGTTAACAGACCTCTGTCTCTCAACTGGTTCAGAGTTTCACCCTTGCGGCGTCCCTCTTCAACCATTTCTTCCTTATGAGGAGCCAATGTGATATCGCTCAAGGCAATTGTCATACCGGCAATCATGGAATACTGGTAGCCCATATCCTTCAGATGATCCAGGATATCAGACGTACGCGGTGTCTTTGAATGGATCGATCCGTCACCATTCTTATAGCGGTCAAAGATAGCAGCGATCAGGTTTCCCAGATCCTTCTTCTTGAACTCATCATGGATCGGTCTCTTCTCAATTTCCTTCTTCAGATCTGTTCCCATCGGCACAAATTCTGAATCCGGTGTAGCCTTCAGTGTCTTCGCATTTGTTTCATTCAGATATGGGAAGTCTGCCGGCATTGCTGCATTGAAGATGATCTTTCCTACCGTTGTCAGAAGATACTGCTCATTCTGTTTCTCGGTAAAGCAGCTCTTTTTCAATGTTCTGGCTGGCAGAGCGATTCTTGAATGCAGATGAACAACGCCCGTCTGGTAAGCCATCAGGACTTCATTCGGATCCTTGAAGACATGCGCTTCATTGTCGCCGTATCTTCTCCATCTCTCTGCTTCAACACTCTCGCCAAGCTTATCCAATGCATCCGCCTTGTCATAGAATTCCTGGGCAGTGCATTCCATATTCAGATAGAAGTTTCCTAAAACAATATCCTGACCTGGTGTAACGATAGGTTTGCCATCCTTAGGACCAAGGATATTATTGGCACCAAGCATCAGTATTTCCGTCTCAGCTCTTGCCATCTCACCTAATGGAAGATGGACAGCCATCTGGTCACCATCGAAGTCAGCGTTGAACGCTGGGCATACGAGCGGATGGACACGGATTGCACGTCCTTCGACAAGCTTCGGCATAAATGACTGAATGCCCAGTCTATGAAGGGTAGGTGCACGGTTCAGGAAAACTGGATGATCGGCAATGACACGTTCAACAACATCCCAGACTCTTGGATCCTGACGCATGATCAGCTTTTCAGCTGTCTTAGGATTTGTTGTGATCTGTTCATTGACCAATTCATTGATGACAAATGGTTTATAAAGCTGAATTGCCATTTCCTTAGGCAGTCCGCATTCCCACATCTTCAGAGTCGGTCCGATAGCAATAACAGAACGACCTGAGAAGTCGACACGTTTGCCTAATAAGTTCTGACGGAAACGTCCCTGTTTTCCCTTTAAGGAATGAGACAGTGACTTTAACGGTCTGCCGCCGGCACCGGTAATTGCCTTGGAACGGCGTCCATTATCAATCAAAGCATCAACTGCTTCCTGCAGCATTCTCTTTTCATTCTGTACGATGATTGCAGGCGTGCCAAGTTCCAGAAGCTTCTTCAGACGATTGTTTCTGGTAATGACTCTTCTGTAAAGATCATTCAGATCGGAGGTCGCAAAACGGCCGCCATCCAGCTGCAGCATTGGTCTCAGATCCGGTGGGATGACTGGCAGAACGGTCAGTACCATCCACTCCGGCTTATTTCCGGAATTGCGGAATGCTTCAACTGTTTCAAGGCGCTTGATCAGCTTCTTGCGCTTTTCACCGCTTGCCTTGACCAGTTCATCCATGATCTCTTTGTATTCTTTTTCGACATCGACCTGTTCCAGCAATGTCTTTACTGCTTCTGCACCTGTCTGTGCGCTGAAAGAGCCCGGTCCGTAGATCGCGTTATTCTCACGCAGTTCTCTTTCTGACAGGATCTGCTTATATGCCAGCTTCGTATCGCCTGGATCAGTAACGATCCAAGAAACGAAGTAGACAACTTCTTCCAGAGCCTTCGGTGCAACATTCAGCAGAAGGGCCATCCGTGAAGGAATGCCTCTCAGATACCAAATATGTGCAACCGGAGCAGCCAGTTCAATGTGGCCCATTCTCTCTCTGCGGACAGACGACTTGGTGATCTCAACACCGCATCGATCGCAGATGACGCCCTGATAGCGGATCTTCTTATACTTTCCGCAGGCGCACTCCCAATCCTTTGTCGGACCGAAAATACGCTCACAGAACAGACCGTCTCTCTCAGGCTTCTGAGAACGATAGTTGATTGTTTCTGGCTTCTTGACTTCGCCATAGGACCATTCACGGATCTTTTCAGGTGAGGCAAGGCCAATCTTGATCGCTGTAAAGTTATTAATATTCATCTTGCGCCCTCCTCTTATCGATCCTCTCCGCTGGTGTCATCTTCGGAATCAAATCCGACGACGGCAGCTTCCGGAGCTTCGTCTTCTTCCAGACCTTCTTTAATTGTCAGTGAACCTTCGGACTCTGCGTCATTGACGTAGGCCTGATGGCTCATATCCAAGCTTGTTTCTTCCTTCAGTTCTTCCTGCTCCATCTGCTTCAGATCCATCTCATTGCCATCATCATCCATCATACGGACATCAAGTGCCAATGCCTGAAGTTCATGTACCATGACACGGAAAGACTCTGGGATTCCTGGCTCAGGCAGATTTCTGCCCTTGACAATGGATTCATACGTCTTCGTACGTCCCATGATATCATCCGACTTCACGGTCAGGATCTCCTGCAGTGTATGGGCAGCACCATATGCTTCCAGTGCCCAGACTTCCATTTCGCCGAATCTCTGGCCGCCATTCTGCGCTTTGCCGCCTAATGGCTGCTGGGTAACAAGGGAATATGGACCTGTTGCACGTGCATGCAGCTTATCATCGACCATGTGGGCAAGCTTGATCATATACATGACACCGACGGCGATCCGCTCATCATAAGCTTCACCTGTCATGCCATCATGCAGGACATACTTGCCATCCGGGGAGACCTTGGCTTCCGCCATGATATCCTTCAGATCTTCTGTAGAAACACCATCAAAGACCGGGGTTGCAAACTTCACGCCCAGCTGACGTGCAGCCATGCCTAAATGAAGTTCCAGTACCTGTCCGATGTTCATACGAGAAGGAACACCGAATGGGTTCAGCATAATATCGATTGGCGTACCATCGGCCATATACGGCATATCTTCCACTGGATTGATCCGGGAAATAACGCCCTTATTGCCATGACGGCCAGCCATCTTATCGCCTTCAGAGATCTTTCTCTTCTGGACAATATAGACCTTGACGATCTCATTGACTCCTGGAGGGAGCTCATGATCATCTTTGCTGTTGAAGATCCTGATGCTGTGGACAATGCCGGCTCCGCCATGCGGTACCTTCAATGAATTGTCACGTACTTCTCTGGACTTTTCACCAAAAATAGCAAGCAGCAGCTTCTCTTCAGGTGAGTTCTCGCTCTGTCCCTTCGGCGTAACTTTGCCGACCAGGATATCGCCTTCCTTGACTTCTGCACCGACCATAACGATTCCTCTGCCATCCAAGTTGCGGCATGCGCTCTCGGAAACATTCGGAATATCTCTGGTGATCTCTTCTGCACCGAGCTTTGTGCCGCGGCATTCAATATCATATTCTTCAATATGAACAGAAGTATAGTAATCCTCTGACTGCATCTTCTCAGACATGATAATGGCATCTTCATAGTTGTATCCATGCCATGTCATAAAGGCTACGGTCACGTTCTGGCCCAATGCCAATTCGCCATTGTCCATCGAAGGACCGTCTGCTAAGATATCGCCTGCCTTGACCTTCTCACCATCGACTACGATCGGTTTCTGGTTGAGACATGTCGAAGCATTGGATCTCTGATACTTTGTCAGTGTATAGATATGTTCTTTGTTATCATTTTCTGTAACGGCGATCTTATCTGCATCAACATACGTTACAACACCATCTGCTGTAGCCGTGCAGGCAGCACCGGAATAGCGGGCAATCGCATGTTCCATGCCAGTGCCTACATAAGCACTGTGCGGATTCAGCAGAGGCACAGCCTGTCTCTGCATATTGGCACCCATCAGGGCTCTGTGACCATCATCGTTCTCCAAGAAAGGAACGCATGCAGTAGCAACAGATACGACCTGTCTAGGCGATACATCTGCGTAGTCTACCTGATCACGATCGACCATGACCGTTTCGCCCGCAACACGGGCAACGATCTTATCACCGACGATCTTGCCATCCGCCAGGTTGTCCAGCTGTGCAATCGTATGATCATACTCTTCCGCAGCATCCATATAAACAATGTCATTTGTGACAATGCCGTTCTTATCTACCTTACGGTAAGGTGTTTCAATAAATCCATATTCATTGACCTTCGCATACGTTGTCAGATAGTTGATCAAACCAATGTTCGGTCCTTCAGGTGTCTCAATCGGGCAGATTCTGCCATAGTGAGAGTTATGAATATCACGAACTTCAAAGGAAGCTCTTTCACGTGTCAGACCGCCTGGGCCCAATGCGGAAATACGTCTCTTGTTGGACAGCTCAGCCAATGGATTTTCCTGATCCATGAACTGTGACAGCTGTGAAGATGAGAAGAATTCCTTGATCGCGGAAGTCAGCGGACGTGTATTTGTCAGCTGCTTCGGGGTCAGATTGGTGATCTCACTGATGGACATTCTTTCCTTGACAACTCTCTCCATACGGGACAGACCGATACGGAACTGGTTCTGGATCAGTTCGCCGACAGTACGGATACGGCGGTTTGCCAGCATATCAATATCATCCTGACTTCCAACACCGTCAAGCATTGTCAATTCATAGTTATACAGTGCATACATATCAGACATCGTGATCGTATGCTTATCATTCAATGGGTCAATGCCGATCAGATCGACTGTTGTGCCAGCCTCATTGATGACCTTGATCTCCTGCACACCTGCACCGACCAGCCAAATAGAAACATCCTTCGACTTTGTCGCTGCCGAAACGATCTGTTCCTGCACCGCAACAGTGATCTTTGCAAGATCAATATCCGGAATATATCTTTCAATCAGCGGTTCTTCATCTTCACCGACAAGATCTTCATCCTTCTTAGTAACTCTGCCGATAGAATACAGTCTCGTACCAAGATCCAATACGGCATTGACATTGTCATTATTGACTTTGACTTCCTGCGCATAGATACCTGAATATACAGCTACTTCATCACAGTCCTTGGCAATTGCCTTGGCATCCTTTTCAGTAATGACCGTGCCCATTTCAAGATCAACATTGGATCCATTCAGATCCTCCGCTAAGACATGGCCAATCAAAGCAGCCGTTCCCTTAGCGTCCATCTTTGCAACAGTAGGATGCGAGAACATATGCACGAAAGGAAGAGCTCTCATATTGATGCCCTTATTGATCTCATCTCTCAATGCATTGCGTTCTGCCTTATTGATGACTGTGCCCTTCTTGCAGAGCACTTTTCCATTGGCCCCGATCAAGTCTTCAGCAATTGCATTGCCTTCCATACGGTCCAGGATATTCAGCTTCTTTCTGACCTTATAGCGGCCAGCCTTTGTCAGATCATATCTTCTGTAATCAAAGAACTTCGCATCCATCAAGCTCAGAGCACCATCAACAGTAGCGATTTCATCCACTCTCTGGTTCTCATATACAGTGATCAATGCATCATGCGCTGTCTTTGTTTTATCTGCAGCCAATGTATTTCTGACTTCTTCATAGTTTCCAAAGACAGAAGTATACAGAAGCATATAGTCATTCTGAAATTCACGATCCTCTTCCGGTACAACAACATCCTCATAGACATCTCTGTTCAATGCCTTCAGGAACTTCTTCATTTTTGTTGTATCAAAAGCATCCTCGCCCTTTTCCAGGTTCAGTGACATACCGATAGCTTTAAAGAGAACCGAAGAAAGGATCTTTCTCTTACGGTCGATCGATACATTCATAATACGGCCAAGAGCTGCCTTCTTGTCATCAGACATGAACTCCAGCCATGTTCCGCGGCTTGGAATCAGTTCACAGGAAAAGGTATCATGTCCTGTGCGCTCTTCTGTCTGAATATCAAAATAAGCGCCTGGGGATCTGACGATCTGAGATACAATGACACGCTCTGCACCATTGATGATAAATGTGCCTGTCGGTGTCATTAAAGGGAAGTCTCCTAAGAAGACATCTTCCCACTTGGTCATGACTTCACCTGTTTCGGTATCCATGACTTCCAGTTCCATCTTTGCCTTTAAAGGAGCACAGTAGTTTGTCTCCTTATAAACGCATTCCTGAACGGAATACTTCGGCTCATCAAATTCATAGTCCAGGAACTTCAGTTTGATATTGCCCGCATAGTTGGTAATTGGGTAAATATCATCAAAGACTTCCCTGATGCCTTCCTTCATGAACCAGTCAAAAGAATCTGTCTGGATCCCTGTAAGATCCGGCAGTTCCAATGAACTTGAAACCTTAGAATAATCTCTACGAACAGCCTTGCTGCCGTAATGCACAACGTGGTATGTCTGCTTATTTTCCATTTCCGCCATCCTTTCGCCTGCATTGCCTAAACGCCAAAAAGGGCATATGTTCCCTTACCCTAAATTCGACTTTTGTACAAATTACAATATTAACATCAATGCCTCAATCCGTCAATTTATGACTTTCCAGTACCCAATACCCACGATCGCGGGATACTACGGTACAGTTTCCAAACAGTTCTTCCAGTTTTTTCAGAGCACTTTCCGCACCCTGCTTTCTCTGGATGACCAACATCAGCCTGCCATCTTTATGCAGGTGATCATATGCACCATCGAATAAATGATAAATGACCTTCTTACCTGCCCTGATCGGGGGATTGGTAATGACCGCATCAAATGAGGATTCCTTCAGCTGAGAGAAACCATCTGACACCAGAACACGGCTTTCCGTATGGTTCTGGTCGCAATTCAGCTGTGTCAGCTCGACTGCCCTTGGATTGATATCCACCGACGTCACAGCACTCTCTGGATACAGGTCTTTCAGTACCACACTGATCACTCCATATCCGCATCCGAGGTCCAATATCGATCCCGAAAGAGGCCGGTCAGCAGCAGCCTCCAGTAAGACCATCGTGCCATAATCCACACCGGTCTTAGAGAAGACGCCATTGTCGGTTGTAAAAGTGTACAAATGCCCCGAAAACCGGAAAGAGTGTTCTTTCCGGTTCATTTCAAGATTGCGGTTGTCGGTAAAATAATGTGCCGTAAAACCACATCCTTTCTTAGGGGCGAAAAGCCGTAGACATACGGCTTTCATCAATTCAATTTATTTAAGCGAATTACTTGAATTCAACAGTAGCGCCTGCTTCTGTCAGCTGAGCCTTGATCTGCTCTGCTTCATCAGCAGCAACGTCCTTCTTGATCTCAGCTGGAGCGCCATCAACAAGCTTCTTAGCATCAACTAAGCCCAGGCCTGTGATTGCACGAACAGCCTTGATAACTGCAACCTTTGTCTCTCCGATTTCCTTCAGGATAACGGTAACAGCAGCCGGAGCAGCATCAGCAGCTTCAGCAGGAGCAGCAGCAGCTGCAACTGGAGCAGCAGCAGTAACACCATACTTCTCTTCGATAGACTTGACCAGATCATTCAGATCAAGAATTGTAGCGGAATCAAGATACTCAAGAATATCTTCCTTTGTGATTGCCATTTTAATTTTCTCCTTTTTCTAATGGTTAAGCAGCAGCTTCCTCAGCTGGCTTTGTTTCTTCAGCAGCCGGAGCAGCAGCTCCATCCGCTGGTTTTGCATCAGCAACAGCCTTCACTACACGAGCAAAGCTGGAGACAGGTGCGTTCAATACAGATAACAGCATGGAAAGCATGCCTTCTCTGTTTGGCAATGCAGACAGTGATTTAATTGTATCAACGTCAACTACTTTGCCGCTGACAACACCGCCTTTGAGAACGAGCGCTTCGTGCTTCTTAGCAAACTTTGCCAAGACACGAGCAGCCGCCGTTTCATCCTGACCAAATACCAACGCATTCGGTCCTGTCAATGCATCCTTCAGATCGCCATATCCGGCAGCATCTGCAGCTTTAGCAGCGAGAGTGTTCTTATAGACCTTCATCTCGACGCCTTCTGCACGCAATGCTCTCCGGAGCTGTGTGACCTCAGCTACGCTAAGGCCGCGATACTCTGCAACAACAGTGGATGAAGAATTCTGGAACTTGTCCTGAATCTCAGAAGCAACGCTCTTTTTCGACTCTAATACAGTCTGATTCATTTCTTCACCTTCCTATTCTGTGTTATCAATTACACATCATAGAAAAACCCTCGCGGTCTTCATGCGAGGGAATAAAAGTTTTTATAACTTTCAATCTACCTCGGTAACATGATTAAGCTTCCGCCGTTACTGTCTATGGTATTTGATAACGTAAACAATGATAAAGGTGTTCTGCTTCCTTGTCAACTGTTTTATGACAGCTCGCTTTCTGCTAGAATGGACACTGCATGATTTAAGGAGGAACGTCCATGATCAAGTGGTGTGCCAAGCATCCCTATCTGTTTTCTATCTATTACTTTATCTTTTATTTAGCTTTTTTTGCGATCTGTGAGCACTTTATTACCGTGCCGGTATGGACTGTGCACAGTGCCATTGATGACATGATCCCTTTCTCCGCTTTAGGCATCATTCCTTATTTACTGTGGTTCCCTTGGATCGTCATTACCATTGTCGGTCTGCTCCGCTGGGGACCAAGAAAAGAATATCTGCATGCATGCTTTGCCATGTATACCGGCATGACACTGATCCTGATCTTCTACTGCATTGTACCGAATGGACTTGATCTCAGACCTGCTTCTGTACCGCAGAATGATTTTCTCGCGTCGCTTGTCCAGCTGATCTATGCACATGATACCCCGCTCAACGTCTGCCCATCGCTGCACGTTTACGTCAGCGTCAGTATGGACCTTGCCTGGAGCCATTCTTCATTGTTAAAAGAACGCAGCTGGGTCAAAGTCCTGCTGCATCTGCTGGATCTTTCCATCTGCATCGGTGTCATGCTTGTAAAGCAGCACAGCATCATTGATGTTGTCACCGGCATAGTATTAGCATTCCTGATCGATCTCCTCGTCGCCAAAAAATTCAAAGCAATTCCTGACGCAGAATTCCTGCAGGCATAGAAAAAGGCGCACACCGCGCCTTTTATATTACTTATTTGATGCGTTATAGATCTCCGCAATGGTCTCTTTCAGTACTTGATTGAATTCTGCGTCGCTCTGTTTGACATTCAGATCGGACAGAAGCGCTCGCGAGAAACTGGCGATCAGGCCCGGGTTCTCCGCCAGCAGTTCATCTGCTTCTTTTCTGGCATAGCCGCCGGATAAAGCAACCACTCTGACCACACACGGATCCTTCATCAGTCTGCTGTACAGGCCTGCCTTTGTCGGAATAGACACCTTGAACATCAGCTTCACGTCTTCCGGCAGAGCTACAATATGCGCATCAATTTCCTTCAGCAGGATCTCTTCTGCCTCCGCCTTATCCGCAATATGAATATCTACTTCCGGCTCCAGAATTGGGACCAGGCCATAAGAACAGATCTTCCTGCCGATCTCAAACTGCTGGTCAACGATCTTTCGAATACCGACCGGATTGGCCGCTTTGATCACTGAACGCATCTTCGTGCCGAAAATATGTGCATCCACTGCTTCTTTCAGCAGATCATCCAAGTTCGGCATCGGTTTCATGACCTGTACGCCATCTGCCTCTTCCGCTAATCCCTTATCTACTTTCAGAAATGGCACAATGCCTTTTTCTTCCCACAGATAGTCCGCACTTGGCCTGCCCTCGATCTTGCCTTCCATTGTCTTCTGGAACAGGATCGCTCCTAAGATATGTTCTGATGTGAAAGACGGACTGGTAATGACCCGGCTGCGCATCTGATGAATCAAAGCAAACATTTCATCCTCATTATGATACGCGCTCTCTTCAATGCCATATCCTTTCAATGCTTTCGGCGTACTGCCGCCGCTTTGATCCAATGCTGCAATAAAACCTTTTCCTGTGTGCATCCGTTCATACTGTTTCTGATTCATGATATCTCCTTTTGATCTTTTTCTGTTTCCAAAGATCGACGCATTTCAGTCAATTTCCTGAACATGCTTTCCTGATTTCATTATATATCATTCTTTTATCTGTGATGAAAGACAGTATCTTCTGACTTTTGTCTAATCGTTTCTGTTTCCGCATATAAAAAATGAGGATCTCTCCTCATTCAATGACTTCGATCTCATGTGAATAATGATTCAGTACTTCATGGCCATTCTCAGTGACCAGGATCAGGTCTTCGATCCGGCATCCCAGGATCTCCTGATTGTAAATGCCTGGTTCGATCGAGAAGATATTTCCCGGGACACATTGATCCGCAAAAGCCGCGCTGACATCCCCATATTCATGATCCTGAATACCGATAAAATGACCTAAGCGATGGGTAAAGTCTTTGCCGAAACCGCCTTGAGCAATCACATCTCTTGCCTTGGCATCAATATCGCATAAGCGCATGCCAGGCTTCACATATTCCTCGGCTGATTCATTTGCTTTTCTGACCAAGTCATATACTTCTTTCTGCTTCGCACTTGGCTCTTTCTTATAGAAGAAGGTCCTTGTCATATCCGAGCAGTAATTCTGATATTTTCCGCCGACATCAAAGAGGACAGCATCTCCTTCTTTCAATACAGTATTGTCCGGCATATGATGCGGATCTGCTGCATTTCTGCCAAAGGCCACGATCGGGTCAAAGGAAAAAGCTTCTGCGCCTAAGCTCTGATAGATGGCCAGTGTCTGATCTGCCAATTCTTTTTCCGTGCATCCTTCATGCGGCAGCTTTTTGAACTGTACCATCGCCTGATCATTGATCAAAGAAGACTGTTTCATCAAAGCGATCTCTGCGGCGTCCTTCACTGCTCTTGTATGGTCCACTGCCAAAGATCCATTGATGAACTTCTCGGCAATGCCCATCTGCAGCATCGGCAGCAGGAAACGTGCTTCCAAAGTCTTATCTACGCCAAGCACTTCATGAACATCGACCTCCTGTGCCAAAACAGAAGCAATCTCATCGGTATCTTTCAGATAGACTTTCTTTACGCCAAGATCCTCGGCAAAGCGGAACAGTTCATTGACATAGAGCACCGGTTCCTGTCCGCGTCTGACCAATAGCCCTAAGAACCTCTCACCCGGAAAGATCCACTTCCCAGTCAGATAAAATATCGCATTCGGATCGCAGATCAGCATCTGCTGCGCATCCATTGCTTTCAATACACGTTCCATTCTTTCCTGATTCAGCATAGTATTCCTCCTGCTGTATATTATATTCTTTTCTGCGCCTTGTTCCTGCATGTGCTACACTGAACGCATGAAAAATATTTCGCTGCTGAAAAAAGAAGTCTTCTGGGACTTTGACGGGACCCTGTTCGATTCCTATCCGCTTTGTGTCCAGGCCATTCAGAAGGTACTTCATTCTCACCGTATCGATATCTCAGATGAGCATCTATATGCACGCATGATGACGACCATGTCCAGCGCTTTGAAAGAGATCATCAAGGCATATCCTGATGCATGTACCCTGGATGAATTCAATCAGGCACTCAATGATATCGATCCCAGCAGCTATCCGCTTTACCCTCATGTCAGAGAAGTGTTGGAATACATCGTACAGCAGGGAGGGCATAATTATCTGCTCACCCATCGCGGCCATTCCGCTCTTGAAGCCATCAAAGACAAAGACATCGATCACTTGTTTGCGTCCTATGTCACTTCTGAGAGCGGCTATCCAAGAAAGCCAGATCCGACTTCCGTTCTGACTGTCATGAAGCAGCACCATGCCTCCGCTGATCAAGTCATTATCATCGGCGACCGTCAGATCGAAACTGACGCAGCCAAGAATGCCGGTGTCACTTCGATCTGGTATGCCAGCAATTCTGCTGTTCCCGTGCTTGGATCTGATTATACAATTCACGATTACAGCGAGCTTTTAAGCGTCCAATAAGCATACGGACAGAGCAGAACAATGACCACAAGTTTATGCATTGCAGTGCACAAACTTTTTATTTTTGTAAGTTTATGCATTCCACTGCACAAATTATAATGCTGCTGTATCAGCAGAACAGTCCTGCACCTTCACTCATCAGCCGAGCCTGACCTGTACTGTCATATTTCCCTTCTTGCTGTGGAAAACAAGTGAAACAGGGCCGATCTCTTTGAGATTCTTCACATGAATGCCGCCGCAGGGAATCGTCGTATCCATGCACTTCCAATAGCGAAAATGCGGATCTTTTTCATCCGACCATGTCACAACGGGAATATCCTGTGCTGTCAATTCATTCATTTCCTGTGCGATCATCTGAAAATCAACGCCTTCCACGACAGCATTTTTATACTTATTGAAGGCAAAATCCTCTTCAATATCTGAAGTGATTGGGTTTTCAATATCATGACCAAGATGCTTCTCAATCAGCATATGCAGCAGGTGAAGAGAAGTATGCAGTTTCATCTGCGTTTCCCTGAAAGGTCTGTCCAAAGTCAGATGGACCTTCTTCCCCAGCAGTTCTTCTGGGTGTTCGCTGTCAATCAAAGCCAAGGGATCCCCATGTTCATCCTTGATGCATTTGATCAGCGGATATGCCGTTCCCTCTGCCGAAATACTACCGCGGTCGCTCTTCTGTCCGCCGCCCTGTGCATAGAAAATGGTATCTTCAAAACGCAGATAGATCTGGTCTCCCAATGCAACGGTCTCTTTTACTGCTGTATCCAATTCATTCCATTCCGGATGTTCATAATATGCTGGCATACATGTCTCCTTTTTTTACTGGTCTCAATTATGTACCTTTTCACTGCAAAAAAAAATACCGCAGTTCTCACCGCAGTATCTTTCTCATTTCATTACGCAATTGTAACTTTAATGCCAGGACCCATTGTTGTGGATACTGTTACAGACTTCATATAAATTCCCTTGATGGAATTCGGTCTGATCTTAGCAAGCTGATCATAGAGAGCCTTGAAGTTCTGAGCCAGAGCTTCTTCGCTGAAGGATACTTTGCCGATCATGACATTGACGTTGCCATCTTTATCAACACGGTATTCAACTTTGCCCTTCTTGATTTCTTCGACAGCACTTGCAACATTCATTGTTACAGTTCCTGTCTTAGGGTTAGGCATCAATCCCTTAGGACCTAATACTCTTCCGAGCTTACCTAACTGGCCCATCATATCCGGTGTAGCGACGATGACATCGAAGTCAAACCATCCCTCTTGGATCTTAGCGAGCAGTTCAGCACCGCCGACATAGTCAGCACCTGCTGCTTTTGCTTCATCTACCTTAGCACCCTGTGTAACAACCAAGACCTTCTGTGTCTTGCCTGTTCCATTCGGAAGTACCATAGCACCTCTGATGTTCTGATCAGCCTGACGCGGATCAACATTCAGAGCAAACGCTACTTCTACAGAAGAATCAAACTTTGTATCAGCAATCTTCTTAGCCAATGCAACTGCTTCTTTGTAATCATATGTCTTTTTGCGATCGACCTGAGCCAACGCAGCTGTATATTTCTTTCCTGCCATTAGTTCTTATCCTCGCCTTCTATTTCA
Organism: Solobacterium sp.; assembly: GCA_022486705.1. GTDB lineage: Bacteria > Bacillota_I > Bacilli_A > Erysipelotrichales > Erysipelotrichaceae > Bulleidia. Next base: position 29,151 of record JAKVKC010000013.1, read on the forward strand.
ATACCCATGTTGCGTGCTGTTCCAGCAACAATCTTCATTGCTGCTTCAACATCATTTGCATTCAGATCAGGCATCTTGTACTCAGCGATTTCCTTTAACTGAGCCTGTGTGATCTTGCCAGCCTTGACTGTCTTAGGTGAACCCGATGCCTTAGCGACACCAGCCGCCTTCTTCAGCAGTACAGCTGCTGGGGATGTCTTCAGAATGAAATCAAAGCTCTTATCCTCATATGCTGTGATGATGACTGGGACAATATCGCCGTGACGATCCTTTGTCTTGTCGTTGAATTCGGTGCAGAACTTAGGCATGTTGATGCCGGCAGCAGCTAATGCCGGTCCCGGTTTTGCCTGTCCAGCAGGGAACTGCAATTTTGAAACCTTTGCAATTTTCTTTGCCATGTGGCTTTCCTCCTATATATAGAATCCACATGCAGTGGTTCAATGGATGTTTGCTCACCCTCCCACGCATGGTGCACACAAAAAGCGTGCAGAATTATTGTAAGGCATCCCTGGATGTCCGTCAACTGAAAAATGCACCTGTGCCCATTTCTGCTGAACATCGCAGATCATGCTGCCAGCATCCAGCTAGACCATTTCAATATTCAGATAAAAATGCATGTCCACATATACGTGCAGGCATGCATTTGATGTAACTCCGTTTGATTCCTTTATTACCTGAGCTCCGTATCTGAACCCACAGGTTCAAACGTGATCGCATATTTATTCTTCATCAAGTCAGTTCTGGAAACTGGCTGTCCCATGTTCATAATAATACTTATAGTAATTTGATGAATTTGTTCCGGATGCGCCTAGCTGCAATGAAATTTGTTGATTTATTCCGAAGCTTCCACTGATCGATCCACCAGTTGTTGAAATTGAAGTGTTGTAAAAATCTCCATTGATGAGGAATTCTATTTGATATGAACTTCTTAGCCATGCCTGCACATCGCCTGTGAATATTTTTGGCCTTCCATTATATGATCTGACTAAAGTTACGTAGTAGATTGACTGAATGCCACAGTATTGACCCGATTCAGATGTATAGCAGAAAAATGCAATATATGGATGATATTCCGATGTTACATTCAATACTACATCAACTTCCCTTGTTGTATTTGATAATTGATTTGCGGCAAGCGGCTGGATTTCATATTGATTTGGAAATAATTCTGTGTATGCTTCTTCAAATGAAATATTATTTTCGTCTGCAAATCTCCTGGCCATTTCATCTTCCGTCATCGCCTCACTGACTGATACATTGAATGAACTATCCATTTTGTTCTTTGAAGAATTATGATCCTGACTCTCTGCATGCACTTGATGTATCGGTGCCACACACAATAAAATTGCCAACGCAATCATTGATTTATAAAGTTTATTTATGTTTTTTTTCTCCTATGTATTCTCTGTATTGAGACAGCACGATCAAGGCAATCCCGATGATCCAAATTGTCGGAATGACCATTGTCACCACAAAGGTATCACTGAGCACATTGATCCACCCTGAAAAGCATAAATTGCAGAACCACAAATGAAGCGATATCCCTAATGGTGATATGCATAGCAAGGCAAAACCTGCAATACACATGATTTTGTTTTTCATTATTTTCTCTTTCTATAGTTTCGGCATGGTCTTTGTTTTTATAAAATATTCTGACATCGCTGTTCTTTTCAAAGATTCTCTTACTGCTTCTTATCATGCAGATATCGCATATCATTTGGCATGCATATCTGCATTGACAAATCGCCATTCTTATACCGCTGTCTTTTCATTGTCCTCCCCCTTTTCCCTTTCAGCAGATCTATTCTATCTTTGCTGTCGGGTCCCATCCCCGTGCAAATCATGCAATCTCTTCGTGCTTCATCCCACTTGCTTTTTATGTTTCTTTTTACTATGTAAATACATGCTGCGGATATGATCGTAAATATACAAACAGCAATTATGTTAGAGCCAAACAATAGTCCTTGCTTCTTCGATTAAAATAGCAAACTTGCGATATTACCGCAATACCAGTCGGGACGGAATGCCACTTTGGCGGGACGGTTTCCATTTGCTTCGTGAATAATTCTCAATCCTGTTCAGATATTTATCATGCAGGGTGCACCATATAAAAAAGAGTGCCGAATGATTTCGACACCTCAAGAGATTACTTATGATCTGTTTTATTCTTCAGCGCAGTTTAAATGTCCGCGGTGCATATCTGTAAACAAGAATACATGCAAGCAGAATATACAGAACACAGAAAACTGACAGCAGAATACCAAAGAACAGTGTTGATACTTTCTGACTGATAGCAAAGTAGCATACAAGCCAAGTCAATGACTTAATGACAGTATACATTGTGCCCTTAGATTCCAGCTCGATATTATATGGCTGCAGAAGATAGTAAAGGACAAGATAATGAACCGAAAAGAAAACAGCCATCAGCAGAATTGAAATAAATAAGACAATATAATTCCCCGCCTGCTCTGTACCGCCGGAGATCCATAGAAGAACCGGCAGACCTATGGCAAGTACAGATGCTGGAATGAGATTGATCTTGATCAAAGAGATCAAACGATAGCGGAACAGTGTCAGGACAGCCTTTGGCTGACGATAGAAACGATACGTCAGCATACTGTGATCGCAGTTCATGAACATTGCCTGGGTTACAGTTTCTCCGCGATTGATCAGATACATAATAAAGACCATATATGGCAATGATGTCAGCATCATCTGATTCAGATGATATCTCACATCCGCAAAAAAAAGCGTACTGATGATCGCAGCTGCCAAGACAAGCAGAAGAATGACCGCAATCCTTTCAGCTGAATTCAGCAGAAGTTTCCGATGGCGCTTTACAAATAGATCATTGAAATATGCATATCCTTTTTTACTGCTTGTTTCTTTGCTGTCCAGCTTAATGGATTTCTGCAGAGAAGTCTGCTGGATCTTTTCCATTGAAGATGCATCCGTCATCATTAGATTTTCCGGTGTAAGCATTTTTCGGCAGATCATTGCATAGGATGGAAAGCGAAGAATATAGAATATGGCATAGATACTGAACGGAATCAGGATTGCGGATGCTGCAGCCATGCTGTATGTTGGTATTGTCCAGCCGAAATACGGCGGCAGAAGGGCAGCAGCCAATAGAACCAAGGCAGATGCAGAGCGGATGAAATTGTTCAAATTGCTTGCTTGAATGCGATGATCACGGCTGAACTTCTTCAATTCAAACAAGGTCACCGTCAGCTTCACTTCAGCAATATACAGCGGGATCAGCAGGCATTGCATGCATGTCAGCTGCATAGCCTGACCAAGCAGCAAAGCAAATAGTCCCATGCCAACCATCGTTTTCAGCAGCGTATAGAAGAAATTGGATATGACATATTCTGATGCCTTCATGTGCAGCAGGATGATCCCATAATATCTGTCCCTGCTTGGTTCAAAAATAGATGTATTCAGCAGGCCGCCGATCATCGTTGTAAAGAACAGCATATGCAGCAAAGCAGAAGATGGATCCGTGCTCATTTTCTGCACAAGGAACAGCAGGATCAGAAAATAGATCAGCTTGCCAAAAAGTGCCGTAAATATCTCAGCCAATATACCGATTGCATTGGCTAGTTTTTTCAGCCCGCGGGATGCATACAGTCTGCTTGGCAGGATCTTATGGATCAAAGGAAGAGATCTGATGCTGTAAATAAAACCATTGGCGCGATAGGTATTCCGCAGACGAAAGGACAGAAGAAATGTTCTAAGCATCTTCTTCACCCTTCAGTGCCGCAATGATCTTATCTTTGAAGGCATGGTCATCCAGAGCTTCTTTTTTCACTTCGTTCAGAACACCTTCATTCAGGATCACGATCTCATCGCAGAGATCCAAAGCCAATTCCATGATATGCGTTGAAAATATAATGATGTGCTCTGTCTTGACCCTGCGCAGCAGCTGTTTCATCTCTTCCGCAACTACAACGTCAAAGGAAGTCAGAGGCTCATCGAGCAGAAGAACTTGGGGATCTGCAATCAGTGCTGTCAGCATCTGCATTTTATTTTTCATGCCGAAAGAATAGTCCTTGATCAGCCGATCCCGGTCCTCTTCCTGAATGCTCATCATATCAAAGTACGCATCAATGCTCTTGGTATGATCTGCCTGCGGGTTGGCTTCCATAAAAAATTTCAGGAACTCTCTGCCGGTCAGAAATTCCGGTACCGTCGGCGATGACAGTACATAGCCAATATCCTCTGCCTGCAGCGGACGTTTCTTATTGTCTTCTTCAATCTGGATCGTACCGCCGTCCTTATCCATATCTTCATTGATACAGTTGAACAGGGTCGTTTTGCCTGCTCCGTTGCGGCCGATCAAGCCATAGATCTTTCCTGTTTCAAAAGTAAAAGAAGCTCCTTTTAAAACTTTCTTCTCATCAAATGATTTTTCTATGTTTTCTAAGATCAGTTTAGCCATGGTAGATGCTTTCCCCCTTATGTGTCAGATTTTATTCTGCGTATTTATAAAAAAACTGTACGTCTCCGCATAAAGCAGGAACATGTACAGTTTTATGCCTTTACAATTCCTTTATACTCGGATACTGATCTGCCTAAGATTAAATTTGCAATCGGATTGACAAGGATCAGAGCTGCGGTCATTCCGCCCGTACGGCCAAATGATTTTGACTGATGGAAACAGCGCATGATCTGCAGTACCTGTGAAGCAATCACGAGCACAAATCCAGCCCAGGCAATGACCTGTATCTTCAGCATGGATCCAGCAAACAGCATCACGATGCCAAGCACCGCTGCTAACAGCCAATAGAGGCCGATATTCTTTTTATTCCAGCAGAGCTTATATACTTCCATTTCGCGGACAAAGGGAATAAATGCTTTTCCTTCCGACACGCCTGCTTTCTTGAACTCGCCCTTATATCCCAAAGCATTCAGGATATACCAGACAAGATAGAAGATTGCCCATGTGATAATGATCTTCATTGTTTCTGTCATCATGCGGCCTCAGTTCTGTTCTACTTTTTCCAGATCGCTGTAGTTGATGTCCGTCGGTGTCTCACGGCCGAAGATCATGCAGAGAACATTGGCAATCTGCGACTGATCATTCATTGTGCTGACACGGCCTTCCATTCCAACAAACGGTCCGGTCAGGATCTTGACTGTATCACCGATCTTGAAGTCGACAACAATCTTCTTATCGCTCTGTCCCATTCTCTTCAGAATGGATTCCATTTCATCCGGAGCAACGGGGAACGGCTTTGCGCCGCCGCCGGAAGATCCAATAAATCCAGTGACTCCTGGTGTATTACGAACAACATACCAAGCTTCATCTGTCATCTTCATTTCAACAAAGACATAGCCAGGGAAAAGATTGTGCATCTTCTCTACTTTCTTGTCTCCTTTGATCTCAATTTCCGGTTCTTCCGCGACCACGATCCGGAACAAAGAGTCCTGGATGCCCATGGTCTCAACTCTCTTTTCAAGATTATCCTTAACGCGGTTCTCATGTCCGCTGTAAGTATTTACAACGTACCAGCGCGTTTCGTTTTCATCATCTACAACGCTTGAATTTTTATCTTCCGTCATTTTGTTCTCCTTATGCAACAAACGTCAGCAGCCATGTGACCAGCAGATCGCACAGCACAAAGAATACCGCAAAGAATGCTGTAAACAGAATGACTTCTCCGCTGTTCTGAAGAATGCCAGGATTATTCGTTCCTTCGCTCTTCCAATGCGGCCATCTGACACGCTTCGCTTCTTTATTGATGCCGCTGATGGAGAACCATCTGTCTTTTGCGGCCTGGCTCTTCCGCTGCTTTTTCGCTTCTGCTTTTTCTTTTTTCTTTGTTTCTTTGGCAGCCAGTTTGTCTGCCTTCTTATCTGTTTCTGTCATTGGAAACCTCCTGCTCACTTTGTTTCCTTATGGAGCGTTACCCGGCCGCACTTTGGGCAGTACTTCCGCAGCTCCATTCTTTCTTTGCTGTTTTTCTTAGAACGATGCGTTGTGTAATTCCGTGACATGCATACTTCGCATGCCAAGATAACTTTATCATCTTTTGCCATAACAAAAAACTCCTTGAAATGCTCATATACTCTAACACAGACCTATCCTTCGGTCAATTGAACATTATCCAGCATCCTTCATGCTTTTCTTTACTTTCTGCTGTACCTTTTCCATCCGTTTATACCATTGCTTGGCCGTACAGTTCATCTGTGCACTTGCTTCACGGGATGCTGTATTCTTTGTCCAAAGATAGACATAGGTCTTTTCTTCTTCATTCATTTTCTGCACGGTCCGCTCCAGCTGGTTCTTCGCTTCATGGTACTTCAAATAATATTCCGGCTCTGCAAAAGGATCTGTCTGGGCAAAGAAATCATAGGGAGAATCTTCTTCTTTTACGACCGCATCAAAGGCAATGGTATGCTCGAGCCAATCGCGGTTGTCTGCCCGCCGCAGCACATTGGCTGCCCTTCGCTTCAGTACCAGCGTCAGAAACGTACGCCAGCTGGCATCGCAGTCTTCCCGATACCTTTCGCACGCATCCATCAGACCGATCCGCATCTCCAGAATGATTTCTTCTTCTGCCCCGCCATATCCGCGCGATTTTGCAATGACCAGATTCCGCAGAAAGACAAAGTAAGGCTGATACTGCTCAAAAAGAGCCGTGAGGGCAATCGAATCCCCCATGCGGCTCATATAGATCAATTCATACGGATTGTATTCCATGCCATTTCCTCCTAAAGAGGGAAGCGTGCACTGTAGATCTGATACATCAGGATGCCGGCTGAAACAGAAGCATTCAGGGATTCGATCTTCCCCCGCATTGGCAGAGAAACGACATAGTCGCAGTTCTCCCGCAGCAGGCGCGAGATCCCCTTTCCTTCATTGCCAATGACCAGGACCGTATTCATATCATACTTCAGGGAACGATAATCCTGCCCATCCATAGCGGTACCTACGATCCACCAGTTCTTTTTCTTCAGTTCTTCGACAGCTCTGGATAAGTTGGTAACTTCACAGCACTTGACTGTATCGATTGCCCCAACACTGACTTTCGCCACGGTCGGTGTCAATCCTACCGCATGTGTCTTCTTGAACACCACGCCGCTGGCCCCGACCGCATCTGCAGTCCGCAGGATCGCACCTAAGTTATGCGGATCTTCCAGTTCATCCAGCAGGATGATCAGGCCATGTTCCCCAGCAGGCACATTGGCCATGATCTCTTCCAGACTGTAGGTCTTGTAATCATCGATCTCCGCCGCAACGCCCTGGTGACGATCCGTGCCGGTCACTTTCGTCAGATATTTTCGATCTGTCGATCTGACCCGTACATGGTATCTCTGCGCCATCGCTTCCATTTCTCTGTCGCTGCCCGCAAGCCACAGCATCTGGCATTTGGAGGCATCATCCATCAGGATCTGTTTTACAACATTCTTCCCGTATATAAATTGTGACATGGTCTCTCCTATTTCTGAGTCCGGATTCTGTCCCAGATCTCTTTAATTCTTTCTTGTTTTCCTTCCAGATACAAAGCCCCCAGCATGGCCTCAAATCCCGTTGACATCCGATAGGTCTGCGCATCGGTATTCTTCGGCACGGAACCAGAATCAGAATTCCTGCCCCGATGATAGACTTCCTCTTCTTCTTCGGTAAAGAAATTCTCCTGATGGAGCTGATCATAGAAAGCGCTCTGTGCTTTGGCCGAAACATAGGAAATACTCTTCTTCTGCAGTGTTTTCCCTTTGCTTTCGCCGTCTTCGATCAATGTACTGCGGACCAGCAGCGACCAGACCGCATCGCCCAAAAAGGCAAGCGTTCGGCCGGAACATTCATTTATCTTCATGCCAGAAGTCCCTTCTCGCTCAAAGCCTTGCGATACACATCTGCCTGATCAAAATCCTTGGCCTGCTTGGCTTCTTTCCACTTGGCAAACATCTCGCGATCCTCCGGTGTGATCACCGGTCTTTCCACCTCAATGCCAAGGATTGCCAACATTTTCTCCACACTGACGATCAGTCTGCCAACATTCTGCCAATCGATCTCTTTCGTGCGCACCGCCTGATTCAATCTCTTCACCGTATCAAAGATGACTGTATATGCGTTCGGCGTATTCATGTCATCATCCATCTGATCCAAGAACGCACGATAGCTCTCTTCTTCATAGGCATCGCCGATCTCAATTCCTGCCAGCGCTGCTTTGATCTCCGCCTGCTTCATTGGATTTGTGACCTTCTCCAATTCTTTGCGGGCTGTTTCAATTGTTTCATCCGAGAAGTTCAGTTCTTTTCTGTAATGCACAGATGAGATCAGCCATCTCGTCAGATTCGTTCCCAGCTTATCGATGACATCTTTTGCCCACAGCGTATTGCCCAAGGACTTGGACATCTTCTGCCCATCGATATTGATCATCGCATTGTGCACCCAGTAGTTCGCCAATGCATTGTGATGCAGTGCTTCCTGCTGTGCGCATTCATTTTCATGATGCGGGAACCGCAGATCTGCGCCGCCGCCGTGAATATCGATCTTCTCGCCCAGGTTCTCATTGATCATGACGACACACTCAGTATGCCAGCCTGGTCTTCCTTTGCCCCATGGCGAATCCCATTGGATCCCTTTATCTGTTCTCTTCCACAAAGCAAAGTCATAAGGATTGCGTTTTCCTTCATTGACATCGATGCGCGCACCCGCTTCCAGATAATCCAGTTTCTGATGTGAGATCTCGCCATACTTCGGATCGCTGTCCACTGAGAAATACACATCGCCATTCTCCGCCACATAGGCACTGCCTGCTTTGACCAGATCTTCCACGAAAGCAATGATGCCATCCATGGTCTTGGTCACCTGCGGCATGACATCCGGGAACTCCACATGCAGTCCTCTGCGTACATCCTGATATGCATCAATATATCTCTGTGCAATGACTTCTTCCGTCGTATTTTCCGCAATGGCCTTATTGATGATCTTATCATCCACATCTGTAAAGTTGGAAACATACTTTACCTGATAGCCTTCTGCTTCCAGCAGTCTCTTCAGTACATCAAAGACAACGATCGGACGGGCATTGCCAATATGTGCATAATTGTAAACGGTCGGCCCGCATACATACATGCTTACATGTCCTTCTCTGATCGGTTTGAATTCCTCGATCTTCAGATCTTTTGTGTTATACAGCTTGATCATATCTCTCTCCTCCAAAATAAAAACGCCTTCTCAAAAAGGCGCCTCAGCGCGGTCCCACTTTTCTTTGTTCTCATTCCTTTAACGCAGGTCACGTTCCTTGTTCAGGACCCTCCGGGCTGCTTCTCTCTTCCTCTTATCAGAATGATCTCACCAATTCATTCCTCTCTGCAGATGTTTTGAAAGAGTTCCTTCCCTTCATCAGTTTTCATAAGTATAGAACACAAATCACTTTTCTAAAAGCATCTCGCACAATTTCCTGCCCTTTTGTCTTTTTCCAGAATATACTGAATATAGATAAAGGAGATCTCAATATGCCAGATCAGAAATCATTGCAGGAACAGGCTGAAGAAGCCTTGAACACCGTCAAGAAAGTTGGCGGAGAAACGTACGATGCCTTCAAGAACAGCAGTGCTGGGAAAGAAGTCTTCGGCGAAGATGGAAAGCTTGATCAAGATGACGCCGAGCGTCTGAAGAACGATGCCGGTGCTGCCATGGGCAAAGCTAAGACCGCTGTTCTCGGTGACGATGGAAAATTCGGAGATGACGACAAGCAGCGTCTGAAGCAGCAGGCAGAAGAGCTTGGCAGCAAAGCAAAGAATGCACTGAACAGTTTCCTCAGCAGCAAAGATCAGAAATAAATTGGCAGGAGCCTAAAGCTCCCGCCATTTTTAATTTACTGCAGATCATCCCCATTTGACGCAATCACTTTTTTATACCAGGCAAAGGAATCCTTCTTTGATCTTGCCAAAGTACCAGAGCCATCATTATTCCGGTCCACATAGATGAAGCCATATCTCTTCTTCATTTCACCTGTCGTAAAGGAAACACAGTCAATGCATCCCCATGGCGTATAGCCCATGAGATCGACACCATCTTCTTCCACTGCCTTCTTCATTTCATCAATATGATCTCTGAAGTAGGCAATGCGATAGTCATCATGGCAGGAACCATCTTCTTCCTTCTGATCTACCGCCCCAAAGCCATTCTCCACAATGAACAAAGGCTTCTCATATCTTTCATAGAAAGCATTCAGAGCATATCGCAAGCCTTCCGGATCGATCGACCAGCCCCAATCAGATACTTTGATATAAGGATTGGCAACCGAGTACTTTGAAGATCCATCCAATGCTTTCGATACATCTCTGTTCGCTTGGCTGTCGACAGTATTGCTCATATAGTAAGAGAAGCCGATATAATCCACGGTCCCTTCCGCAAGATCTTTCTGATCTTCTTTAGTGATATCCAGCTGCCATCCTTTTCTTTCAAACTGCTTCTTCGCATAAGCAGGATAATGCCCGCGGCACTGCACATCCGACCAGAAATATCTCTGATGCATCATCTGCTGTGCTAAGACCTGATCGCTTGGCCGGCAGGAGAATGGATAGATTGGGACCATCGAGATCATACAGCCAATCTTGTTCTCCGGATCGATCTCATGTCCGATCTTCACTGCTCTGGCGGATGCGACCAATTCATACGCACCGCATTGGTACATTGCCTTTTCCGGATCCTCATAGGTACCGAAATGAGCACCTGAGTTCGTCCAGCCAAAGATATCATTCTTATAATTCATCTGATTGTTGATCTCATTGAAGGTCATCCAATACTTTACTTTTCCTTTATAGTGTTCAAAGCATACCCTTGCGAACTTCACAAATAGATCGATCGTTTTCCGATTCATGAAGCCGCCGTATTCTTTCGCAATATGATAAGGCATTTCAAAATGCGACAGTGTAATGACCGGCTGAATATTGTATTTCAGCAATTCATCAAACACATCATCATAGAACTTCAGTCCTTCCGCATTCGGTTCTGCTTCATCTCCCTGCGGAAAAATACGTGTCCAGGCAATGGAAGTACGGAAGCACTTAAATCCCATTTCCGCAAACATCGCAATATCTTCTTTATAATGATGATAGAAATCAATCCCGACATGATTCGGATAATACTGTCCTTCTATGATGCCATCCGTGATCATCCGCGGCTGATCCACCGTACCGCCAGTCATGACATCCGCCACAGACAGTCCTTTCGAAGTTCCTAAGACACCGCCTTCAAACTGATGTGCCGCAAGTGCACCTCCCCATAAGAAATCTTTTCTCAGAGCCATATCTTTTATCCTTTCCTGATCCCTAGGATCATTGTTTCCCTAACAGTCTGACAAGATCGCGTACATCTTCCTGCGGAAATTCCTGCTGCAGATATTTCAGGATCCGCTCTCTGCTTTCTTCCGGTGTATGCGTATATATATGATTGGAAAAACGTTTTCCCAGGAAATTCTCCGGCAGTGCATAGCGGCAGATGCCCCATCCATAATCATTGCCGTGCTTATCCTGCTTATACTCAAAGTCACTGACGATCACATAGCCCTGCATCTGCAGTCTTGTGATATGCATGTCAAAGCCTTTTCTTCCGCCTTTGCAGTAATTGCCCAATCCCTTCGCTTCATAGGAAAGCATAGAACTGCGGCTGCTGATGATATTGTAAAGATACTGATCCTCATATGATGCCAGATTGTCATTGAACCGTGCATCAAAGTCATATCCATTCCGCCGCCAATTGGCAAAATCACGGAACCATTTCGTACTGATATACCCTGCTTTATTATCAAAGAATTTGCCATAGACGCAGTTCCCCATCCGCAGTACTGGCCCCTTCCATTCCCAAGGACCAGGTTCCGATCCAAACCACAGATCCTCCGGTGTATGTTCCTCAATAGAAAGTCCTTTGATCCCGCAGGGAAAGAACGGCAGAAAACCAGCTTCCTGTACGGCTTCATACACATCTTCTTTGCGCCTGAAATACTTTTTCATTCTAACTATAAGATATCATAAAAGGCATCCATATGGATGCCTATCGTTTACTGCATGGTTGAATCTAAATTCGGTTTTGCATTGCTTGGCAGATAGAAGGCATATAAACTGTTGCCAACTTTCAGCCATCCCTCAAGATCTGTCATCCAGATATAGTCATTCTCGTTCAGAATGCCCTGTTTGATCAGTGCAATCAGTTCCTCTTCCGAGTAAGGACCGTATTTCTTCTGATCAGGTTTCATATAATACCAGATTTTATCCATATCAATTTCCTTTCTCGATCATACACCTGGATTTGTGATCACTTTAAATGAAAATGTTTCCGTTGATGACGTTACTTCAAATGATTCAGCTGTATTCTCAAGGACAAGTCCTGCCGGCAGATCTTTTGGCAGATATGAGGATGCTTTATATTTGCCATATGGCAGCAGAAGAGTCTGTGCTGTTCCTGCCGTTTTGCCATCTTCTGTTTTATAGCTGATCGTTACGCTCTTCTTCTCGACCTTATATCCAAGTGCTACCTTTGTGGTATCACTTGCCGTATATGCTGTACTGTTCGAACCAGCTGTCACCTGTACATTGATCGTTGTCGTGCTTTCGGTAATGTTAGTGTGATCCAAGCTGATCACTGCTTCATTGGTCGTGAAGGTCTGATCTGGGCCGCCTTGAATACTGACGGTATAGAAATCCGCATTGGCAACCGCAGCCCAATCAATGATGAACTCACTGGTTCCTTCATTTGTATAGGCATAACCGGTGACATTGCTTGGCGCATCCAGCTTCACAGACAGTGTTTTATATGTATACGTTGTTGTCGCTGCATCGGAATCCGGATGAGTCTCCGGCTTATCGGAGCAGGCAACGATCGAGATCGTATACTCCTTGCCATTTTCAAGACTGGTCGTTGGAATGCTGGTTGAATTGCTCGCTGCTTTGATCTCATCGAGACCGGTAACGCTCACTTTATAGTAGCTGGCATTCTCAACAGAATCCCACTTGATCGACAGGTTGCCGGTCGTCAGATCTGTCTTGATATTCTTCGGCGAATCCAATTTTGCAGTTGAGGCAGAAGCAGAAGCTGTGGCTGTGGCCTCGTACTGATTGTATGTATTGTCACCAGTGCCATAGATTTTTCCGCTGGCATCCGCTGCTACATATGTTTTGCCATAGGCCGCAATATACTTGATATTCTTCCATTCCCCGACTGCACTTGTCAAATCCGTATCACTGCTGGATACAGCTACAGTACCGTCTGACTTCAGGCCCAGAATACCGGTCGTGCCAATCGCGGTTGAAGAAACACCGGAGAAGCTTGATGTACTGATCACTGCTTTTGAACCAATCGCAAAGGATGTAACTGTTCCATCCTTCTTTGTAATACTGACAAAGTCATCGCTCATGGATACAGAAGAAACGCCAGACTGGTTGATCACAGCACTGCTGCTGGATCCTGCTGCTGCCAAGGTGCCGTCTGACTTTAAGCCGATGGTCACGCCATTGCCCGCATAGACTGCTTTGATATTGGACCAATCACTGACTTCACAGGCATTGCTGTCGCCGCTGCAGACGACCGTTCCATCTTTCTTCAGGCCGACCGTATGTTCTTTGCCGGCTGCGATCATCGTAATATTCTTCCAATCGGATACTTCGCTGTCGCCATTATTGGTAACAACGGTGCCCTTATTCGTCAGACCTACGGCATGGCTGCCATATGCACTGACCTGTACGACATTCTTGAAGGACGATGCATCATCAAATGTTCCGTATGTCTTTAAAGATCCTTTATTGTCAATGAACAGAGTATACTTATCTCCCTCTGCGATACGATTGATTGCACCTAAAGATACGGAAGAATTTCCGCTATTCAGCACTAAGATCAGGATCACGACAATGGCGATCGCTGCGGCACAGATACTGCCGATCAGGATCATCATCTTCTTTTTCTTTTTATCCTGCGCTGCTTTATTGGATACGCGGGAGCTGGAAGGCTTCTCTGCCGGCTTCTTTGTTTCAGCATCGCTGACTTTGCCCATTTCTTTCGTTCCGCTGGTCGCATCGCCATTCAGCGTATTTACTTTCATTGTCTGTTCTTGCGTATCCGCAGGCAGCACACTGGATACTGGCATCATATTATCTGCCACATCCATCTGCTGCGTCATGGACTGTGAAGCTCCATTCAGGAAAGGAATATTTACAGAATCTCCTAAATTATCTGCTGCAATCACAATATCTTTTGCATTGTCTGCCATTGCATCCAAAGATACGTGGAACATATCCGCCAATACCTTCAGCTGCTGAATGCCGCATACTGTATTGCCATTTTCCCAATTCATATACTCAGTGACAGGAATATGAAGCTTATTTGCCATATCGCCCTGAGAATAACCGTAATGTTTACGTAAAAGCGTCAGCTTTTCCGGTAGTTTATTCACCATGATCCCAAAAATCCTCCTGCTCACAACATTTTATAGGAAATGCCCCCTGCATTCAACTGTTTCAAAGTGAAACCTTGCCATTTCAGGCATAATAAAAGACACCCATTTCTGAGTGCCTTCTGTATTCTGAGATGTTCGCTTACTTAACGTTAGCGAAGTACTTGATTGTACGAACCATCTGTGAAGTATATGAGTTCTCGTTATCATACCAAGAAACTGTCTGTACTTCGAATGTGTCGTCATCAACCTTGTTGACCATTGTCTGTGTGGAATCAAAGATGGAACCATGTGTCTCATCGATGATATCAGAAGAAACGATCTCTTCTTCATTGTATGCAAAGGAATCAGAAGCAGCAGCCTTCATAGCAGCGTTGATAGAATCCTTTGTAACATCCTTGCCCTTGACAACAGCGAACAGCAGAGTTGTAGAACCTGTAGCAACTGGTACACGCTGAGCAGCGCCGATCAGCTTGCCATTCAGTTCAGGAAGAACAAGTCCGATTGCCTTAGCAGCTCCGGAAGAAGCTGGGACAATGTTTGCTGCACCCGCTCTAGAACGGCGGAAGTTGCCCTTTCTCTGTGGGCCATCAAGGATCATCTGGTCACCTGTATAAGCGTGGACTGTGCACATAATACCAGAAACAATCTGATACTTGTCATTCAGAGCCTTAGCCATAGGAGCTAAGCAGTTTGTTGTGCATGAAGCAGCAGAGATGATCTTATCTTCTGGCTTCAGTGTCTTTTCGTTTACAGAATAAACAATTGTAGGCAGATCATTTCCAGCAGGAGCGGAAATAACAACCTTCTTAGCACCAGCTGTGATATGAGCCTGAGCCTTTTCCTTCGATGTGTAGAAGCCTGTGCACTCCAGAACAACATCAATGTTCAGCTTGCCCCAAGGCAGTCCAGCAGCATCCTTTTCCTTGTAAATTGTAATTTCATGTCCGTCAACAGTGATTGTTCCCTTTTCATCGTTTGCGGAGATTTCATGATTCCACTTGCCGTGTGTTGTGTCGTGTTTCAGCAGATAAGCCAGCATGGAAGGTGTTGTCAGATCGTTGATAGCAACGACATCATAACCCTCGGATACAAACATCTGTCTGAATGCAAGACGGCCGATACGGCCAAATCCGTTAATAGCAACTCTTACATCTGTCATATAGTCTTTATAGACCTCCTTATGTTGCGTATAAATTATAAGATTAAGTTGGTCTATCGTCAATTGAGAACCTTTTCTTTTGGCCTTCTTTCTGCAAAGAATTTTCATCACCATTCTTTACTTGTGAAAAAGGCACAGAAAAGAGAAGGTTTTCCTTCTCTTAGGCAAATTCATTTAGGTTCAGAGGCTTCTGTGAGATCCTGATCACATCTTCAATACTGCTTACTTTTCGGCCGAACAGTTTGGTGAACAGTTTCCCATCATTTAAGCGCACCATAGTCGATGCATATACTTTGCGATCGGCTCTTGGAAAGATCCGACCAAGATCTTCTGCTTCACTGACCAGCAGCTTTACGGTCCTCTTTTCCTGCAGGGCCGCATTGACCAGCTTCGTCAATGACATGGAATCTAAGTAGATGCATTCTTCAATAATGCATTCATCGCCTTCCGGGATCAAAGAAGCATATCCCTGGATCTGATCCTTGCCATTGAAGTACGCAACGATCTTGCCGCCTTCTGCTCGGATCTCATTGAGATATTTTACAAAGTACTCTAAGTCCCTGGCATAGAAACCATTGAATCTTGCAATGAACGCACTGTATACCTTCAGCAGATCAATAGCGGTCGGCGTATAGCTGCAGCCGAAATTGGTCGTACGGCGGCAGTCTGCTCTCTGCAGAGTATACTGTGCCCTCTCGTACATCAAACGGAAGCCGAAGTTGCGGTACATCTCCGGTTCTTCACTTTGGATCAAGGTCAGCAGCTCTGTATGCGCGCATGCATCTACCACCAGATCCAGGAGTGCATGCATGTATCCCTTCTGGCGATACTTTGGAAGTGTTGCTACACCTACGATCATCGATGCCTGCAGCACTCTGCCATTGAACATCACGGCATGCGGATTGCGGATCAGACATGACACGACCTTATCTTCCAGCATATATACATAGCAATTCTCCGGCTGATAAAGGCTCTTGAAAAAATACTCTGCGTACCTTGGATCTTCTTTTGGAAAACAGATCCGCCAGATCTCTTTGATCTCTTCTGTCTGCTGCTCATTTGCTTTTGTTATCATAGTTTTGTTCCTTCTTTTTTATTATACGGCATTTTACTTTTCATATTTATGGACAAGATGTCTTGTCCGCATATAGCCGGTAAATCCCATGATGCCCAAAATAGCGATAATGATCTGGTAGGATGCAAATACAATGCATAAGATCACCAGTATTGCTGCATAGATGCCAAGTCCGATCCACTCATTCCTGCTCATCGCGATGTCCTCTGACTGCCGTCTCATGGATCTTGACAAAGCGATGCTTCATGCCTGATTTCGAGACCGGCTTTCCTGTCTTCTGTTCTAATATCTCAGCCAGTTCATTGAGCGAACTGTCGGGATGTTCCTTGCGCAGCTGGATCACATCCTTCAGTCTTTGGTCCAAACTGTCATACTTATGATCTTCTTCAATCATCTGAATATCTGCCAGCTGTTTTTCGGCAGCGGCCTGTGTCTTTACTTCATTGGCAACGTCAATATTATTCAGCCGAGTGATCGAATTGGTAAAGTCTCGGGAGATCCGAACATTTTCAAAGGCTAGAAGATGTGCATCTGCTTCAATGATCCGCAGGAAATCTGCAATCTTCTCCGCTGCTTTGACATAGACGATGATCTTGCCGCGGCGCTCAATGGATTTCGCTTTGATATGAAATCTTGCCAGCAGTTCAATTAAGAAGTCCGCATGTTCCTGACTGGCTGCGGTGATCTCCATATGATAGCTGGTCTTTTCCGGCGGATTGATCGAACCGGATGCCAAGAAAGCCCCGGCCAGATATGCCCTGGCATTGTTGTCTGTTTCTACGATCTTTTTCAGCGGCTTGGGCAGCAGTCCGCGGTTGGAGTAGATGCCAAGATCCGTTAAAATGATCGGTGCTCCTGATAAGATCCGCAGTCCATAGACCCGATTCTTCCGCAGATTCATCTTCCGTTTGACAAACAGGGAAATCTCGCCGCCATACCGGTTCTTTGTCAGGCGATAGATCGTCCGGGCCACGGCCGCATTTTCAACTGTTACCAAGATCGTCATCCCGCGGGAAGAGAACGATAAAGAAGAAGTCATCTGGATCAATGCACTGAGCTCTGCTCTGGCATCGTTTCCTTCCATGACTTTCTGCGCCACTTCCTGTTTGACTTCTGCTGAGAATGACATCAAAGGCCCTCCACAATATCCTGCACTGCTTTTTCTACTTTTGCTGCATCATGACGGATCAGATCATTCTCAAAAGATAAGAGCTCTTCTTCAATGATCTCATAGGCATGTTCCTTTTCTTTCAGGGTAACCTGCGTACTTCCTTCCTGCTCATATCTTTTTAAGATGGAAGCAGGGATCGTATCTTTTGATACCATGACCGCATCGACCGGTGCGCCATGGCGCTTCAGTGCTTTGACATGATCTTCCACACAATAGCCATCTGTTTCACCAGGCTGGGTCATTGCATTGCAGAAATAAACACGTTTCGCTTTTGTCTCATCCAAAGCTGCCTGAATATCAGGAATAATGATGTTCGGCAGAATGCTTGTATAGACTGACCCAATGCCATAGATGATCAGATCAGCTTTTTTAATTGCTTCAATCGCTTCCGGTGTCGCCGATACATCTTCCTCATAGAATACCTGCCGGATATGATTGGCCCGATTCGGTATATTGGCCTCTCCTTTGACAATGACACCGTCTTCCATAATGGCATACAGTGAAATGACCTGTGTCGTTGCTGGGATGATCTGTCCTTTGACATTCAGGACCTTGCCGATCCTCTGCACGGCTTCAAAAAAGGAACCGCACTGCTGTGTCAGTGCAGTCAGCATCAGATTGCCTAGATTGTGTCCGGCAATATCTTTCTCTTCACCATCCGGATCATCAAAACGATAGTTCATCAGGGAAGACATCAGCGATTCACTTTCCGCTAACGACACCATGACATTGCGGATATCTCCCATGGCCGGAATGTGGAACTGTCTTCTCAATCGGCCGGTAGAACCGCCGTCATCGGCGACCGTCACAATTGCCGTAATGCTGATATCCGGAATGTTCTTAATGCTGCGGCAGATCAGGCTCTGGCCATGTCCCCCGCCAATGACCACGACATTCTTTTTACTGTTCATTGCGGATCCACTCTTTCTCATCGCGGTGCTCTTTGTAGCAGTTGTATTTTTCTTTATAGTGATCATACAGGAAGTTGGTGATGGTCACACTGCGGTGCTGTCCGCCCGTGCATCCGATCGCAACTGTAAAGTGATTCTTGCCTTCCTTGACGTACTGCTCAAAAGCATAGTCTGTAAAGGCCAATAGGCGCTTGATGAATTCCTGTGTCTCCGGCTTATCCATGACATAGTTATAGACCTGCGGATCATTGCCGCTGTAAGGACGCAGCTTCACGACCCAGAAAGGATTCGGCAGGAAACGCACATCGATCATCATATCCGCATCCATTGGCACGCCGTATTTATAGCCAAAGGAAATAAAAGAAATAGAGAAAGTCGGCACACTGCTCTTTGAAAAGTACTGTTCGATCTTCTTGCGGAATTCTTTCTCATCCGAGAAAGAAGAATCAATGGTCACAAAGCTGCCATTATTTGCAATATGCGAGAACATGCTTCTTTCTACGGAAATAGCTTCTTCCAATGTATTGCATGTATTGCTCAGAAGCAGCGGATGCATTCTTCTTGTGCTCTTGTAGCGATGCAGAAGAACTGCATCATTGGCATCCAGGAACATGACCTGTACTTCAATGCCTTCTCCCTTCAGCCCGCTCAGGAACAGTGCAAAATCCTGGGCACTGGTCGATAAAGCAATATAGCTGTATCTAGGATCTGTACTGGTCTCGATCATATCCACTAACAGAGACACCAGCTGCACCGGAAAATTATCGATAATATGATAGCCCATATCTTCTAGGATCCTGGTCGCTGTACTTTTCCCAGCTCCCGACATTCCTGATACTAGAATGACACGCTTTGTTTTCTCCATGATCGCTCACCTCAGTATCATTTTAGCAACTTCTTGTCAGACCTACAACGCATTTCAGTGTGCCTAACGAAAAAGACCGCAGTCATCGCACTGCCGCCCTTTTCAGAAGGAGAATATGAATCATCGGTCGTTTTATATTTCAGAAGTACCTATCTGATACATGCATGTTTCGTGATTGCTTCCTATCTCAATGTAGCGAATAGATCCTCTCTTTGCAATCCCCGGCGGGACGGTCTGCCCTTTTGGCGGGACGGTTCCCCAAGATACTGCCGCTTTCACCCTATCCTGCCATGCATTTGCAGAACTGTGCCGAAAGAAAAGAAGATCGTTCAGATCTTCTCGTAAGTCCAAGCATGATTGCTTTCCAATTCCGGCAGCAGTTCGCCCAAGCCCATAATGACATAGTTCGGAGCCGCAGCCTTGATGACCGGAAGCTTTTCTTTGTTTGATATATATGCAACAGCATAGACACCGGCCCGCTTGGCCGCTTCCACATCGCTGGCATTATCGCCCACATAGATGCAGGAATCATGGCCATGATCCAGCATTTCACATGCCTTCAGGATGCCATCCGGTGCTGGTTTCGGTGCCATGAACTGATCTCTGCCCAGGACGATATCGAACAGGTCATAGATCTTGAATTCCTTCAGCCACATCTCACAGGATTCACTTAAACGCGAAGAGACAATGCCAAGCTGATATCCCTGTTTCTTCAATTCCCGCAGTACAAGTTCCGTATTCGGCAGCAGTTCAACGATATGCTGTTCCGGCAGTGTGTTCTGATACTGCCGATATTCCTGCACCATGACTTCTGGATCACGGTCAGGGAACAGTTTTGCCATTTCTTCTTTTAAAGGCGGGCCAAAGACTTCCAATTGCTTTTCATGGGTGAAATCTTTTGGATCTCCGTATTTTTCAAACAGATACATAAAGCAGTGAATGACCATGCCTTCAGAATCCATGATCGTACCATCCAAGTCGAACAGGATCGTTGGCTTCTGCGCCACATACTTCCGATTGCGGATATACAGGATCAGCCCGCCGACTTCTGCACAGATCGCCATCAGCAGGCAGTTCGCTGCCAAGTCATCCGTTTTAAACACATGCGCCATCAGCCTCGATACGCCCAGCCACAGCAGGACAACAGCGGTAATATCACCGCGCTTATGTCCCATCTTGTAAGGACGGTAGACGAACCAGATCAGCAGCAGAATAATTGTGCTGGTGCCAACGCTCCATAATACTTTCGGCTGTGTAAAGCATCTGCCGATGCGCACGATGATAGCACTGGCCATCAGGATCGGGGCAATGGTATCCATTGTGCGGAAGAATGACATGTGATGTCTGCGGCAGTACCAATACAAGGCAATGCCGGTGCCTAATAAAGCTGTGATCACTTCCAGACCGCCGTCTGTCAGTCTCAGCACATACCATGCATACAAATAATATTCATGAAAGTTCTCTATCACCCAGCCGATGCGGCCGCCGATAATAGCACCGACTAAAGCCAGGGTAAAGATCTCATCAGATACCTTCTGTTTATAGCCATGCTTGGTCATCATTTTGGATTCTGCTAAGAAACCGAATACGCAGGCTGCCAAGAATGTCAATGTATACCACGTCAGGCCGAAGTTGCCAATGGTAAAGATCGTACTTGTGTCTGGGAAAAATTTCATTTATCCTCCTTGCCGGCAGCGTTCCGGAATCTAGCTCGGATCTCGTCTGCGCTGTTGTAGCCCTTCTGCTGCATCTTATAATTAATGACCGCAGATTCTACCAAAGCACTGACATTTCGTCCGGCACTTACAGGAAGTGTAATCGTTGGTATTAATACATCTAATATTCTGGTGAATCTCTGCGTCTCATCACCGATGCGGTTGTATTCCGCAGCTGCTTCAAACGGCACCAGCTTGATGACCAGTGAAATACGGATACTGTCGCTTAAGGAAGCAGATCCGAACATCTTTTCAACATCTATGACACCGATGCCTCTGATCTCCAAGAGCCCTTTGATGATCGATGGTGAATGGCCATAGATCGCATTGTGGATATGCTGTACATCAACCCGGTCATCTGCGATCAGAATATGTCCATCGCGGATCAGATCCAGAGCCGTTTCTGATTTTCCCATGCCGCTTTCACCCAGCAGCAGGACACCGGTGCCATGAACAGATACCAATACACCGGACAGTGTATCTTCAGGGGCAAGCTTTTCATCCAAGTATGTGATCAGATCTGTCTGCAGACGATAGGTCTCGAGATTTGTCCGCAGGATCGGGAAGTCTG
Source organism: Solobacterium sp. (assembly GCA_022486705.1). GTDB lineage: Bacteria > Bacillota_I > Bacilli_A > Erysipelotrichales > Erysipelotrichaceae > Bulleidia. The sequence goes on from JAKVKC010000013.1 coordinate 51,026, forward strand.
TAGCTTCTGCCACTTCTTTCAATATCGGCGGCAGATCATTGTTCTTGGTAATGATCAATGTCGGCGTCAGTCCATCCGTGATCTGCGGGAAGCGCTCCCTCTGATCTTCTTCGCTCATGGATCTGATAAATTCTGATTCTTTATTGCCAATGACAACAATTCTTCTAGGATCTGTTTTCTTCATGAAGCCGCATAGTTCAAATCCAGGACGATTGATATCTGGTACGACCGTCCAGCGATCTAAAGAATGGTCATCGCCTGTCAGCTGTTCAAATTTGAAAAAATCAACAATTTCTCTGACAGTTACTTTTTTGTCATATTTCGCTTCGGACATACATACCTCCAATCTGTGGAATATTATACCATGGTGTCAAAAACAAGGAAACAAGACCAAAAAAGGGGTCATTCCCCCTTCTTCTGATATTTCTTTGTCCAGGCAATTGCTTTCTTCAGATACTGTCCGGTCCAGGAAGCCGGAACTTTGACAATATCTTCTGGTGTTCCCTGGGCTACGATCGTACCGCCGTTATCGCCGCCTTCCGGGCCAAGATCAATGATCCAGTCTGCGCATTTGATCACATCCATATTGTGCTCAATGACCACGACGGTATCGCCGTTGTCCACGATCCTTTCCAGGACCTCGACCAACCTTTTGACATCATCTGTATGCAGACCGGTCGTCGGTTCATCCAGGATATAGACAGCTTTCCCTGTCGGTCTCTTCTGCAGTTCCGATGCCAGCTTGACCCGCTGTGCTTCGCCGCCGGACAGGGTTGTTGAAGACTGGCCCAGCTTGACATAGCCTAAGCCCACATCATACAGCGTCTGCAGTTTGTTTTTGATCTTCGGATGATTCTGGAAGAACTGCAGTCCTTCTTCGACGCTCATTTCCAAGACATCATAGATGCTCTTGCCGCGATACGTGCACAGCAGTGTTTCTTCATTGTAGCGTTTGCCATGGCATACTTCGCACGGCACATACACATCCGGTAAGAAGTTCATTGAGATCACCTTCACGCCATCTCCCTGACATGCTTCGCATCTGCCTCCCTTTGTATTGAAAGAGAAGCGGCCTTTGTCATAGCCCCGCAGCCGTGCTTCCGGTGTCTTGGCAAAGACATCGCGGATATCATCAAAGACACCCGTATACGTTGCTGGATTGGAACGCGGCGTGCGCCCAATCGGCTGCTGATCGATCTCCACCAGCTTATCAATATTCTCTAAGCCTTTGATCGTCTTATATTTCCCCGGATGGATCTTCTGTCTGCCAAGTGCCTGCAGCACAGCTTTCATAAAGACATCATTGACCAGCGTTGATTTGCCGGATCCGGATACGCCCGTCACTAAAACGAACTTTCCTAACGGGATCTTCACATTGATATTTTTAAGGTTATGCTCTGCAGCGCCTTTGATCTCTACGCATTTCCCATTTCCTTTTCTTCTGACTGCCGGCATCGGAACGACTCTGCGTCCCGACAGGTAATCACCGGTAATGGAATTCTTTGCATGCATGACTTCTTCCGGCGTTCCAGCAGCCATCACCTGACCGCCATGGATGCCGGCACCAGGTCCGATATCCACAATATAATCACTTGCCAGCATCGTCTCTTCATCATGTTCTACCACGATCAAAGAATTGCCGAGATCGCGCATGGACTTCATTGTATTGATCAGTTTTGCATTATCTCTCTGATGCAGACCGATCGATGGTTCATCCATGACATACAGTACACCGGACAGCCGCGATCCAATCTGGGTCGCCAAGCGGATCCGCTGCGATTCACCGCCGGACAATGTACCGGCCAAGCGATCCAAAGTCAGATAATCTAAGCCAACATTCTGCAGAAATTCCAAACGATTGGTGATCTCTTTTAAAACAAGATCTGCGATCTGTTTTTTCTCTGTATCCAATTTCAGGTCTTTGATCCACTGCAGTGCCTTGGTCACCGACATCGCCGTAAATTCAGAAATATTCTTATCACCTACCCGCACGGACAGTGCCTGTTCATTCAATCTTCGGCCATGGCATTTCGGGCATTCGCTCTCGACCATGAAAGAATGATACCAATCCCGTGACATCGAAGATGTCGTTTCACCGTATCTTCTTTCGATCAGATCTTTGACGCCCTCAATATAATCATTGCGGGAATACTTATTGCCGGAACTGGACTGCAGTTCATAGCGCACCGGCGCATCCGATCCATGCAGGATAATATCCAGCTGCTTTGCCGTAAAAGAAGCGATCGGCTTATCCATCGGGATCTTATATTTCCTGCATAGGATGGCAAAGGTCTGCCACTCAATATTGTCTGTACCGACAATGTTCTTATAGTAGCGGATCCCGCCTTCCATAATGGAAAGAGAACGATCTGGGATCAGATTGTCCACATCCACTTCTTCCGTAAAGCCCAAGCCATGGCATACATCGCATGCCCCGATCGGTGCATTGAAGGAGAACAGTCTTGGCTCCAGCACCGGTACGGAGAAACCGCAGATCGGGCAGGCATAGACCGAAGAGAAAAGCTTCTCTTCCGTGTTTGCCAATACTTTCACTCTGCCCTCGGCTAAATTCAGCGCCGTTTCAATGGAATCATGGATCCGGCTGCGGCTGTCTGCCGTCTTTACAATACGGTCTACTACAACATCGATATCATGGCGCTTATTCTTCTCCAGTTCGATGTCATCTTCCAGCATCTTGATCTCACCATCGACCCGTGCTCGGATATAGCCATCTTTCTGCAGTTTCGCAAACGTATCTTTGAAGGTGCCTTTTTTATTTGAAATGATCGGTGCCAAGATCGTCAGCTTTGTCTTATCTTCCTTCTTCATCACGCTGTCGACCATTTCCTGCACCGTCTGGCCGGTAATCGGAATATTGTGCTCTGGGCAGTAAGGCGTTCCTGTGCGCGCATATAAAAGGCGCAGGTAGTCATAGATCTCCGTGACCGTTCCTACCGTACTTCTGGGATTGTTGGAGGTTGTTTTCTGATCGATAGAGATCGCTGGCGACAAGCCTTCGATCAGTTCAACATTCGGCTTCTCGACGCCGCCGAGGAACTGTCTGGCATAGGCCGACAATGATTCTACATATCTTCTCTGCCCTTCCGCATAGATCGTATCAAAGGCCAGTGAGGTCTTGCCGGATCCCGAAAGGCCTGTCATGACGACCAGTTTATTCCGCGGAATATCCAGATCGATATTCTTCAGATTATTCTCTTTGGCTCCGCGGATAATGATCTTATCTTGTTCCATTACTTTTTCTTTGCCTCCGTATACAGATCATTCAGCATCTCCCATGCCTGATGAGGGGACAGATCATCCGGGCTGACCATCAGAAGCTTTTCTTTCAACGCATCTGCCTGGGCATCTTCCTTTTTCATTTCAACGACCTGGAAGTTCTGCTGAACAACACGCTTTCTGCTCTCCAATTCATTCTGCAGATCCTTGGCCCGATCCAACACAGAATCCGGCAGACCGGCAAGCCGCGCAACATTGATGCCAAAAGAACGGCCGGCCGCACCGTCTTTTATCTTATACAGGAAAGTTACCTTTTCGTCATCTGCTTTGACCGCCACATGAACATTTCTGACACCTGGAACATTGTCGCTCAAAGCTGTCAGTTCATGATAATGCGTACTGAACATCGTCTTGGCATGAAGACAGGATGCGATATATTCGATCATTGCCTGGGCCAATGCCATACCATCATACGTGCTGGTACCTCTGCCGATCTCATCGAACAGGATCAGTGAATGATCCGTCGCGTCCTGCAGTGCACGGTTGGCTTCGCTCATTTCCACCATGAACGTTGACTGTCCTGACAGAATATCATCGGAAGCACCGATGCGCGTAAAGATCTTGTCGAAGATCGGCATCCGGCAGCTCTTGGCTGGCACAAAGCATCCGATCTGCGCCATGACGACCAGCAGTGCTGTCTGTCTCATATATGTTGATTTGCCGCCCATGTTCGGTCCGGTGATCAATAGAATACTGCTGTCATGATCCATCTTTACTGAATTGGCAACATACTTTGGATCCTTCATCATTTCGTCCAGGATCGGATGTCTGCCATTCTCAATATCCAGTTCATCCTCCGTGAAGACAGGACGCACATAGCCATATCTGCTGGAAGCTTCCGCCAATGCTGCATAGCAGTCGATCTCTGCCAAAGCACGTGCCATCTTCTGCAGTTTCGGCAGATAGCCTTTGATCCGATCCAGGATCTTCTGGAACAATTGTTTCTCGATCCGGATCGCATTCTCTTCGGCATGCAGGATCGCATCTTCTTTTTCTTTCAGTTCCGGCGAGATGAATCGTTCATTGTTCGTCAGTGTCTGCTTGCGGATATAGCCCCATTCCGGCTTTACTTCTTTCGCTGCCGCCTTGGAGATCTCAATATAATAGCCAAAGATCTTATTGTATCCGATTTTCAGTGTCTTGATCCCTGTCTTTTCTTTTTCACGGATCTCCATATTTGCGATGAAATCACGTCCGCCCTTCTGGATCGTCCGTGCTTCATCCAATTCCTGATCATAGCCATCTTTGAACATACCGCCGTCAGATACTAAAAGCGGCGGGTCTTCAACAAAGGCATCCTTCAGTTCCTGATACAGATCATTCAGAGGATCCATTGCTGTATATGCCGAGAATTCATCGCTCTGCAGATGTGTCAGGATCGTCGGCACTTCAGCCAAGGTCTTGACCAGCCTCTGGCAATCGACCGCATTGGCTGTATTCATCGCACATCTTGCGATCAATCTCTGCAGATCATAAACATTGCTCATGGCATCCCGCACTGCCTGCCGATCCATAAAGTTCTTCATCAGCCACTCGGTACGGTCATAGCGCTTCTCGATCTGGGCTTTATTGATCAAAGGACGTTCGATCCATTTGCGCAGCTGTCTGGATCCCATCGCACTGCGGCATGTATCCAAAAAGGACCACAGGGTGATCGCTTTGCCATTTTCATGCAGAGGAATGGTCAGTTCCAGATTCTGTCTGGTGCTGTAATCCATATACAGCGTTTCATCTTCCTGATTGTAGACAGCTGTCTGCAGATGCGCGAGCATATGCTTCTGTGTCGCTTCCAGGTAGTTCAGCATCATGCCATATGCCGACCGATCGTATTCCTTGGTGATCTTTTCAGCCAAAGGAAGATATTCTTCTTTGATCGTATCATCTTCACAATAGGAGATCACGACATGCATCTCACGCAGCATCTGAATGATCTTTTCCCGGAAACCTTTATGTACAACGATCTCCCGTACATTATTCTTCAGAATGGTCTGGATCAAAGTATTATCTTTATGATCAACATCTTCCACAAAATTCTCACCGGTGCTCATCTCTGTAAAAGCAAGCGAATAGCCATAGCCATGATCATTGACCGCTGCCAGATACACCGATGCTTTTTCATCCGTGATCTCATCCATGACAGTGCCTGGTGTAATGACCCGGATGACATCCCGTTCGACCAGACCGACTGCTTCTTTTGGATCCTGCATCTGTTCAACGATGGCGATCTTATATCCTCTGGCTACCAGCCGCTGCAGATAGCTCTGCACTGCATGATGAGGCACACCGCACATCGGCACTTTATCTTCCACACCCGCGCTCTTGCCCGTCAGGATCAGATCCAATTCTTTTGATGCGATCTTCGCATCCTCAAAGAACATTTCATAGAAATCACCGATACGATAAAAGACCAAAGCGTCAGGATACTGTTTCTTCACGCTCAGGTAATGCTGCATCATCGGTGTATATGTTTTTTCTTTTGCCATAGCTGCCTCGTTTCAATCACGCATCATTATATCATATGCCCTTCTTTCCAATCTCTGCTGCTCAAAGAAAAAACTGCATATTTCAGCAGTTCATTCATCCTCTTTCATTTTCATGATCCGGACCGAATCCCGCATCATCTGCGCAATTCCCAAGCGAACCATTGTCGACCCTGCGCCATAGCATAGCCGGAAGCCTGTGCGTGTTTCATAAACACGATAAGATCCAAGTTCTTTTAAGCGCGGAATGTCGACCTTCTGCGGATCATATACCTGGATCGTCAGCTGAGCGATCGAAGACTGCACCATTTTAATATTTTCGACGCCGCCGACCGCTTTGACCGTACCATCTACCAGCCGTGCTTTATCACCTGTATTGAAGAGATCAATTGCCCCATGTCTGAAATACAGTCTTGTCGCAAAGAAATATACAAGCATGGTGATCACACCGACAATGACAATGATGATGATCGACATCTGCAGAGAAGGAACAGATAGGTATGACAGCAGTTCCGGCAGTGATCCAGGCAATGCACTGACTGTATTGGAAGCAGGCGCCGTATAGCCCAGATAGCAATGCAGAGAAGGCAGAATGCCAAACAGGATCCCCGAGCAGGCAAGATGGAAAAAGAATAGTAAAGGACAGAGGATCAGCAGGAGCATATCCAATGGCAGAAGCGTTCCGCTCATGATAGAAACAATTGTTACGGCAATGGCCAGCAGGCGTTTGCGCTGCCGTTCGATCGGATCCGTATATAAAGAGAACATTGCCCAGATCATGCCCGGTACCGCAAACAGATTCAGAATATAGTACGGTGTAATGAAACGCCCAGCCATGCCATTGACGCCGCCGCTCAGCAGCTGCGATGCCCAGATATTGACGTCCCCAGCTATCGATGCCCCGGCAAGATTGACCCATGTTCCGCCGCTTGTTCCATACCAGAATGGCTGACGGATCATTGTGCCTAGGCCAAGTGTATTTAAAAGTCCATCCAGAATGCCATACAGTGTCAGATTGATCGGATTCGTTGTATCAACCGCAATAAAACTGATCAGCTTCTGAATGCCCATGATGGCATATGGCCAGACATAGCTCATCGCAATGCCCGCAAGAAAGCAGAAAAAGATCGTACAGATCGTACATGCCGCTTCCCACGAAATAAAACCAAAGAAGCCGTATTCATTTTTCTTCTTGGAACGATTGAAGCACATCAATGTAATGATCACCACGATCGACGTACCGATGATCCCTGTCTGCAGCGGATAGTGAGTGCCATTCTGCATCGAAGCGATCGTACTGCTTCCCACTGACATGCCGAAGATACTGCTGTAAGCCGTCGATACCAGATTTGCTTTGGCAAAGAAAGCTGTCGCCGCCAAATATGCGGCATATCCTGCAAAGCAGGATATAAAGGTCGTCCCTGCCCCGCCTTTGCGGGCAGATAAGCGGATCATGATCAGGACGGGAAAATTAACGATCAGAAAACGTCCGGTCATCTGCATCATCTCGGCAATCTTTGAAGCCGTCTCATTGTTCAATGCCTCACCGAAACCAAACGTCGGATTCGTCACCAGATTGCCAACGCCCAGCAGGATCACAGCCAAAAAAACAATTTCCAATGGGAACTTCAGTATTTCAAATAATGAATGCCATCTGCGCATGATCTCTCCTGTGTTCTAGAACAATGACTTCAGTCTCTCGTAATAAGATACTTTTCTTCCCCGCAGCATATGCACAGCACAATGCCGCCAGATATTGACATGGATCTCTTTTGCTTCATCAATATTATAAACATCAGAATCCACGCCAAGCAGTGCTCCTTGGAATGATTCGCTCTTAAAGATCAGATCTGTTCCTGATTTCAGGATCAGCGGTGCATCCAGCGAACGATACTTGGAATGATGGATCCCTGATATTTCGGTCAGCTCGATAAAGTCCAAGCCTTCATCAATGACTGCTCCGCCAAGGGAACGATTGTAAGCTGTCGACCCCAGCTGTGTGCATACGCACATGCCTGTACCGCGGAAAGTTTCGAATTTTTCACCATTGATGCAGACATCCATGACCTGTGTCCTTGCCGCATTCTCAATACGGATCTCATTGATGCCGAAATATTCCTGATCCCCGATCCGCACCTGTAAAAGCGGATAGATCACTTCTTCTCCCTGGCCATTGACCAATGCTGCCATGAATTCTTCAAGATCGCAGTCGCGATAATCCGTATAGAAACCAAGCGTTCCTGTATGGATGCCATAGAAACGCACATGATTCAGTCTGCCCATGAACTTGTGAACGGCATAGATAAAAGTGCCATCCCCGCCAACCACGATCACGGTATGAGGATCTTCATCATCTTCTTTAAAGTTAGGATCCTGCTTCAATTGTGCTTCAATCTTTTTCTTCAGTTCAGCCGATATCGGATCAGGCCGATGAATGATCGTATAGTTTTCCATAAGCATTCTCTCTTCTGTTTTAGTATACAACATTCCGTGCTGCTTTGTGATTGATGACGTGATCCTCACATAGTAAAAGACATGAAGTTCCTGTCTGCATGGATACAGGAACCTCATGTCTAATTTTGTTAATTTATATCAGCTTTGATCAGCTGACTTTAGATCCTGGCTTCAGTCCGCCGTTCACTTCAACTAAGCAGATCTCTTTGCCATCTTTGCCAGCTAACAGCATGCCATCGGATTCAACACCTCTTAACACGGCTTTCTTCAGATTGCAGATGACAACAACATACTTGCCGATGACCTGCCCTGGTGTATAGCTCTGTGCTAAGCCAGATACGATCTGTCTTGGCTTTTCTTCACCGCAGTCTACTGACAGTACATAGAGTTTGTCAGCATCCGGATGTCTTTCACAGGAAAGTACTTTGGCAACTCTGAGATCCAATTTTTGGAAATCATTGATGGTGACCTCAGGCATCGCTGCCTGTTCTTCCTTCTGTTTTGCAGAAGACACCGCGGCCTGCTGCTTTTCTTCAATCACAGCAACTTTTGCCATGACTTCTTTTTCATCCAGACGGGCAAACAGGATCTCCGGCTTGCTGGTGATCTGAATATCTGTTTCCAGTTTCCCGAATTCCTGTATATCATCATAGGATGTCATCTTTGTATTCAGCTGTCTCAGAATGTTTGCAGATGTATCCGGCAGGAATGGTTCCATTAGGACGGCCGCAATTCTGACGGATTCCAGCAGGTTGTACAGAACGGTTGCCAAACGGGCAATCTTATCTGGATCTTTTGCCAGTGTCCATGGTGCTGTTTCATCAATATATTTATTGCATCTGGAGAAGAGATCAAGAATATCCTGGATCGCATCTGCAACATGCAGTGTTTCCATTCTGTCATGCACGGTCTTTACTGTTTCAATGACAGCTTTCTTCAGGTCCTCATCGATTGCTTCATCTTCCTGCGGATTGGCTACCATGCCATTGAAATACTTGTTCTGCATGGACAGTGTACGATTGACCAAGTTGCCTAGATTATTAGCCAGATCGCTGTTGATCCTCTCGATCATCAGATCATATGTAATATGTCCATCCTGTGCAAAAGGCATTTCATGAAGCATGATGTATCTGACCGCATCGACACCGAAAAGATCTACCAGATCATCCGCATAGATTACATTGCCCTTTGACTTTGACATCTTGTCATTGCCTGTCAGCAGCCACGGATGTCCAAAGATCTGCTTTGGCAGAGGCTCGCCCAATGCCATCAGCATGATCGGCCAATAGATCGTATGGAATCTGACAATATCTTTTCCGATCAGGTGCAGATCAGCCGGCCAATACTTATGGTACAGCGGATCGCTGTTCCCATCCGCATCATAGCCTAAGCCGGTAATATAGTTGGTCAGTGCATCGATCCATACATAGACAACGTGCTTTGGATCAAAGTCTACCGGAATGCCCCACTTGAAGGATGTACGGGATACGCACAGATCCTGCAGTCCTGGCTTCAGAAAGTTGTTGATCATTTCATTCTTTCTGCTTTCCGGCTGAATGAAATGAGGATGATCTTCAATATACTTCAGCAGGCGATCCGCATATTTGCTTGCTTTGAAGAAATACGCTTCTTCCTGCATCTCTTTCAGTTCTGAACCGCAGACTGGGCACTTGCCATCTTCCGTGATCTGCGACTTGGTATAGAAGGCTTCACACTCTTGGCAATATAAGCCATCGTAGTGTCCCTTGTAGATGTCTCCCTGATCATACAATTTCTTAAAGATCTTCTGTACCTGCTTCTCATGATACGGATCGGTCGTGCGCATGAATTTATCGTAGCTGATATTCATGCAGTCGAACTGTCCTTTGATCACGCCGGATACTTCATCAACGAATTCCTTCGGTGTGATGCCTGCTGCTTTAGCGCGGTCTTCTACTTTCTGCCCATGCTCATCTGTACCTGTCTGAAAGCGTACATCAAAGCCTTCCAGTCTCTTGTAGCGGGCAATAGAATCTGCCAATACAATTTCGTAGACGTTGCCGATGTGCGGTTTGCCTGATGTGTAGGCAATTGCCGTTGTAATGTAATAAGGTTTCTTGTTTTCCATATTTCTGCGTGACCTCCTTAACTAAAAAGACATCCCAAATGAAAGGACGTCTTGCACGCGTTACCACCTTTGTCTTCTTTCCTATCATTATAGGAAAACTCTCTGTTGGTTTTAACGGAGTCCTTCCGGAACATGCTCATCGCACATTCAGCTCCAAGATCATTTTCATTTATCACCAATTATGCATTCTCACCCTTCTGCATTCTCTTTTTAACTGATTGATAAACTACTCTTCTTTTCTCTGCTTTTGACCACTCAATTATACGTGAATGTGTTTCTTTTGCAAAGAAATATCCAAAGGATGCGCCGAAAAATATATGCATTATACACTCGCAAAAGAAAAGCCCTCTTTGCAGAGGACCTGTTATCATCTTAGTTTGTCTGTGTTTCCCAATTTGCAAGATCCGGGAGATCAATCGAGGTATTGTTCCAATCAGAATATTCTCCCCTGATGTCATAGACATATGTGACATCTGTGGAGCTGACTTCGCCTGAAGCAGTCAGTGTATAGCTGATGCTCTTCATGTTGTGGTCTTTATCAATGACAAAGCTGATATCGCTGACACTGATATCCATGCCGCTGAGATCTGTATTGGTGGAACTTCCGGCAGAAGAAAGAATATTCTTGTACAGTTCCTCTGCTTTATCGCTCTTCAATGTGCATGTCAGATCATAATCGGTACCGTCTTTTTTCATCTGCACTGTATCAAAGTCCTCATATTTCTGCATCATCAAACTGGCAGATGCTTCGGAACTGTCATAATATTCCACGCTCTTCTCACCATTGGATTCGATATATGCTTCCTGATCTTTGATCCACATTTCCATTTCCGTCTGCTGGCCAAGCAGTTCCATCGTCATCTTGATATTGCCGGTGACTTTGCTGGAATCATTGAAATCGATCATTTTCATATCCATGGTGATCGGCATTTCCATAGTCTGCCCAGATACTTCTACCGTCATATCCATTGTGATGGATGAAGTAACACTGCTGCTCTTAAAAGCCTGATCATATGCCTTCTGGTAAACGCTCTCTTCGCTTTCTGCACATCCTGCCAAGGACATGCATAAGGCAGCGCTCAATGCTGCTGAGATGAATTTTTTCATTTCTTTTTCCCCTTTTATTGGTTTTTATTCCGAAATATCATTGATCATTCATCGGTATTCCTGAGTGTTCAACTATACCTGTGAAGTATGATTTTGTAAATTTTATAGAATATTTTCTAACTTTTTGCAAATTATCCTTGTTTTTTGTATTTCAATAATCTATGATAAGTCCTGTATAGAAGTTATCTTATAGCTTATTTATACGTAGAAGAGGAGATTTACAAGTTACATGGCAACAGGCAAGGTTAAATGGTTCAACGCAGAGAAGGGTTATGGATTCATCACAACTGATGAGGGCAAGGACGTTTTCGTTCATTATTCCGCAATCCAGTCCGAAGGATTCAAGTCACTCGATGAGGGTGCAAAGGTTTCCTTTGACATTACTGACTCCGATAGAGGACCTCAGGCATCTAACGTCGTTAAGCTCTAATCTGTTTCGATAGAGGATTAAGACAAGAAAGTTCGGGAGACCGAGCTTTTTTTTATGTGTCTGCAGCAGATAAAAAAAGTCCGGCAAAAAAGTGTCGAACGCTGTAGAAGCCAAGGCAGAGAAATCATAATTCTCTGCTTTTTGTTATCATTGAAACATGATCGATATGGCACTTCACCGCGATTATCCTGAAGGAAATGTGCTGAACTGCGACAATCGCCCTTATTCTCCCGTTCATTCTATCTATTTCTTCCCCAATACCAATGATTTTATTATTTGGTTTGATCCAGTACTATACAGCATTTTCATTTCGCAGCTTTATATCTTTTTCATTTCTGCGAAGCACTGTTTGTATTACACTTGACTGCCATTTTCCTCTGCTGTATTTGAAAGCCATCGTGCAATATCTATGATTCTGATTCCTTCCTGCTGCATTTCTGGATGCTTTGTGCGAGCAATAATCATTTTTGGATAAGCATCTCGAATTGCTAAAAGTGGGGAAATCTCTCTTTGCAATGTCTCTTTTGAAGATATATCATCCGAAACCTGAATGTATTGAATCATCCCTTTTTTTCTTACCACAAAATCAATTTCCTTTTTATAAAGTTGACCTACATACACTTCATATCCTCTTCTCAATAATTCAATTGCAACTATATTCTCATAAAGATGACCATAATCCGCATATCTTGTGCCAAGTTCGGAATAACGAAATGATAAGTCCGCAAGATAATACTTCTTATCCGATTCTAAATATTTCTTTCCTTTGATGTCATATCTTGTAATTGGATAAAATAGAAAAGACTTACATAAATAGTTTAGATAACTGCCAACCGTTTTGTCGTTTGTTGTATACGTACTTGAAGTTAACTTTGAAGCAATATTGCGAATGGATAGTTGACTGCCAATACTATCCATCATGAAATTGGCTAGCATCAAAAGCAGGTCTTCATTTTCTATTCTATATTTCTGTACAATATCTCTTACGATTGTTGTTTTGAATACTTCTCCTACATATTTTGTCGCATCTTCATTTGTTCTATATGCATAGGAGCCAGACATGCCACCCCGCGCGAGATAGTCATCAAAGGCAGTATCAATATCTTTCGTTGGATAATATTTTAAATACTCTGAAAAAGAAAATGGATACATACTGATTTCAAACACCCTGCCTCCAAACAATGTCGCAAGATCACTTGATAAAAGAAAAGCATTAGAACCAGTCAGATAGATATCGAACAGCTCTTCTTCATGTATACTGTTGATTACTTCTTCAAAGCCATTGCACATCTGAACTTCATCAATTAACAGATAGTTTGTTTTCCCTTTGATATAACTTTTCTCAGCATAATCATATAAATTATTCGCATTTTGCAAATTCTGAAATTTCTTGAGATTCAGTTTAACTCTGACAACATTCGCTTTTTCCTCTTGTTCAAGCAATTCAGAAAACATATCCATCAATTTGGATTTCCCACTTCTTCTGATTCCTGTAATCACTTTTATATCAGGGGTATTCTTAACAGATTTTAGTTGATTCATGTACGTGATGCGTTCAATTATTTTCATAATCATATTATATGTCATTTCGCAATTTTCTACAATTCTCATTTTTGCGAACTTTAACTACCTCTGTTGAGAATTCTCCCACCTCTACAGGCGGTGAGATGAATCAACATATCCTTTTTTTATTAGCCATATGAATACTCACAAAGCTTATTGTACCTTCTTCTAGAATCAATTGAAAA
>JAKVKC010000014.1 GCA_022486705.1 Solobacterium sp.
CAATCAAGTACTTTCCAGTTCTGTATCTGCCTTCAGTAATATATGCATAAAGAAAACCAGAAGAATTTCTTCCTCTGGTAAAAGCTTCTTTTAATTAACCTGTCCTTGACTTGGGGTACAGTTTAATCAGTGATTTTTTTTATATCTAAAACACTATCATCAATAATGGTTACTAGAATAGTCGTCATTTAAGCGTCCTTTCCAATAATTCACAATTTGCAATTGAAACATTAAGCATGTGTTAATCAGCAAAACTAACATGGATGCCTTTGCGTAAGGTAAAGAGAACTGCACAAGTATCAAAGAAATTCCTAATATGATTATATATGAAATTACTGAGCGTTTCTTATTCTGCACAATCAAATCATTGCAATAATCACTATTAGAAATCATAACAGGAGAATAAATAATTATATAGAGAAATGATACTAAACATAGACAAAACAAGAACACTAAATCAATTGAAAAAGAAAGACAGTATTCAAAAATGCAGAATACTACTGAGTAGCATACTATACATAACGGAATACTCTTTGCATGCCAACCACCGCTATATTGTCTTAATAATGAGAGCTCGACAATGAATATTGCTCCAATCCATACATTATGATTCAAGAGAAATGATAGAATAATCACTGGCAGAAAATCGAGTGTATCTAAAAGAATACATAGAATTCCATAATCAAAAGCAGATAATTCTTCAGAGCTAAATAAATGTCTAATATACGCCAACATATCTTTATTCTAAAGCATTAACATATCAATAAAATATTTTTCGCTTCAATTTATCACGGAAATTACCGATTCATCATCTAAGTATGGATTCTGATTTTTGATTAACTATGCTATTCATAGGAGGTTTATATGAATAACACGTCATTTCGTTTTGTGACAAACATCATATCAAAAATTGGCAGTTCACAAGCATCAAGAATTTCTTGGCACGCGATGTATCAGCCTAAAATCAGAATCAAAAAGGATGTGGTTGTTATCCATAAAGCTCACAATAGCCATCAATATAAATAATTAAGAAAGGAGACTAATATGAAAAAAGTATTAAAAGTATTATTAGTTTTACTGTCATGTCTATTATTATGCGTTTCATCACCAATCAGTGCAAAAGATTCTGACACAAATGAATCTGCTGACCCATCGTCTGCAGCGCATGAATTATCTTCTGATTCTAACCCGTATATTACACAATATATAATATCGGACGATACTGGAGAGCATATTATCAAGTATAATAGTTTAAACTACGAGCTGACAATTGATGAATTAACAATAAAGCCTGCTATCATGCAACTACCAACAACGAGAGCGACAATTGATTATGGTTCTAGAATGAATCTTCAATATAGTATTCGTTGGCGAGGTGCAGCAGTCATGACAGCTGCACTTGTTGCAGCAATTCCAGGAATCGGCTGGACAGTTGCCGGAGCTATTATTGGTGGAGCAGCTGCCGAAGGTTCGCCATTATATGTTGCATACACGCAATATCATAGTGCAGAAACTTATCGTTCTCAATCGTCTGGTATATACTGCAAGAAAGCAATAAATAAATATATTAGAGCATATAAAAATTGCATTTCCAGAGGAAATCTGATTTACGGTCCTGCTGATGGTGGATGGTTCGATCCGATTCAGCCATAGAAAGGTGGCAGCATGCTGTTATATTCAAGTGATCCGCAGGTGAACTTAAAAAAAGCGAAAGCAAATCTAATTGGCATTCTTATTGCAGCAATCGTTTTATGCATGATTGCATATTGCATCAAAGGATGGCAAGTCAGCCTTCTCGTTCTTCTTGCTATGGCTGCTGCAGAAGGCATCGATATCACTGTAGCTGAAAACGCGAGCAAACTGATTGCAAAAATAGATATTGATAAAGCAATACGCAATGGATATATATTTACTGTCATTGAGGCAATACTGATCATCATCATCTGGATTGTTCTTCTTGGATGGAAGACTGGTGGAATTGTCAGCTGTATCTATATCGCTGCTGTGGCTGCACGATTTTCGTTCATGAAGAAATCAGCTGACTAGATAATGTTTACAATAGAATAAGAGATGGTATATACATGCGTGTATCTACTGTCTTTTTTTTGCGAGGATGCGGCTGTCTTTTACATGCATTTAACACGCATTCGATTTTGGACTTTACATTCTTTTTCTATCATAAAATTGTTCCAAGAAAACAATTCAGGAGGATAAGAAAAGAATATGAAGATCAATCAGATCATGAAATTATGCTTGACAGGGATCCTGGCAGGTTCTCTGACAGCCTGCAGTGCAGGCACATCCAGCAGCAATGCTTCCGCTTCTTCTGCATCTGCTCTCAGCGGCACCATCAGTGCTTCCGGTTCTTCTGCACTTCTGCCATTGGTACAGGCAGCTGCCGATGACTTCATGAGCGCGAACCCAGATGTATCGATCACAGCCAATGGCGGCGGTTCCGGCACAGGCCTGAAGCAGGTCGCTGACGGTTCGGTCGATATCGGCAATTCCGATGTCTATGCGGAAGAAAAGCTGGATGCCGCGCAGGCGTCCACGCTGACCGATCATAAAGTTGCCACGGTCGTTGTTGCAGCGACAGTCAACAAATCTCTTGGCATCACCAATCTGACCACGGCTCAGCTTACCGATATCTTCACCGGCAAGATCACCAATTGGAAAGAAGTCGGCGGCAAGGATCTGAGCATCATGCTGGTGACTCGTCCATCTTCTTCCGGCACACGTGCTTTATTCAAGAAGTGGGCCATGAACAATACCGAAGAGTCAGGAAGCTCTGCTTTGGAAACAGATGACTCCGGTACACTGATGCAGACAATTGCCGACAATGAAGGTGCCATCGGCTATGTCGCTCTCTCCTACCTTGTGAACAATACTTCGGCACAGGCAGTATCGATCGATGGTGTTGAACCAACGTTAGAGAATACCTATCAGGGCAAATACAATGTCTGGGGCTTTGAACACATGTATACAAAGGGAGAAGCTTCCGGTGTCACAGACAGTTTCCTGCAGTTCATTTCCGGTGATACTTTCTCCAGCAAGGTCGAAGCAATGGGATACGGCGTCGCTTCTAAAATGAGCGATACAGCTGTGAAATCCCATCAATGATCATGACCTCCTATGAAAAAAACATACAGGTCAAAGAATCTCTGAGCGCAAAGCGTAAGAAGAAAACAGATCCGCAGATGTTCCGCAAGGAAACATTCTGGCGGATCCTTGTTACGATATGCGGCATTGCCATCATTCTATTGACCTTGGCCATCGGAGCCTTCCTGATCTATCAGGGTTCCGGTACCTTCACAAAATTCGGCCATTCCATCTTTGAATTTCTCTTTTCATCCACTTGGGCTCCGACAGATTCCCCTTCTGCTTCCGGCGGCCAGGTCGGCGCAGCCATCTACATTGTCGGTTCTTTGGAGACATGCGGCTTGGCTCTATTGATTGCGGTTCCCTTCTCCATTGCAGCAGCTGTCTTTATGACTGAGATCAACCCTAAAGCAGGTACCCGTCTGTTCCGTCCTGCAACGGAGATCTTCTTAGGCATTCCTTCGATCGTTTATGGCTGGGTAGGATTGACAGTATTGGTTCCCTTCATCCGCGATGTGTTTCATGCAAGCATGGGAGGATTCTCCGTTCTTGCGGCAGGCATCGTACTAGCCATCATGATCTTCCCGACGATCACAACATTATCAGCAGATGCCATTCTGAGTGTTCCGGATTCCTATCGCAAAGCAGCGTACGGCCTTGGCTCAACGCGCTGGCAGGTCATTCATCATATCGTTATTCCTGCCGCTTTCTCCGGCATTCTTACCGGTGTCATTCTCGGTCTCTCCCGTGCCTTTGGCGAAGCATTGGCAGTCGCCATGGTCATTGGCAAGACGCGTGCCTTTGCGTCCAGTATCCTGGATCCGACAACGAACCTGACAGCCGCGATTGCTTCCGATATGGGCAACACAGCCAATGGCGGTGAATACAATCTCGCCCTCTGGTCAATGGCTCTGCTGCTGTTCATTCTATCTATTCTTTCCATCATCCTGATCCATGCCATTGCCCGGCGAAAGGAGAAAGTCTATGGTGCGTAATTCTTCCAGCATTCAAAAAGCAAAACGAGAAGATTCCTTCATGACCGGTCTCTTCTACGGCATCGGCGGTTTCTTCCTTGTCCTGCTGCTGTTCTTGGCCGGATATATTATCATCAAGGGTCTGCTCTCCTACTATCCTGGTCTGTTCTCCTTTACCAAAGCCGGCATCGGCAATCAATTGTTCAATACCGTCTATCTTGTTTTCCTCTCATTAGTGATCTCTGTACCGCTCGGTATGGCAGCCGGCATCTATATGGCAGAATACGCCAAGGAAGGCAGACTGCTGCGCTTCCTGCGTGTATGCATTGAATCATTATCTTCTCTGCCTTCGATCGTCATCGGCTTATTCGGCTATCTCGTCTTCATCCTGATGACTGGCATGCAATGGAACCTGATGGCCGGTGCACTCGCCGTCAGTATTCTTTCCCTTCCCTCCATTACTACAACGACTGAAGATGCCATCCGTTCCCTGCCAAAGGGATACAAGCTCGGCAGTATGGCACTTGGTGCTACGCATTGGCAGACCATTGTCAAAGTCCTGATTCCGACTTGTACTTCAAGGATCATGACCGGTGTCCTGCTGACGGCCGGCAGAGGCTTTGGTGAAGCAGCTGCCCTGCTGTATACCGCTGGGCAGAGCACCAATATCAACTGGTCCAACTTCAATATCACTTCTCCTACCTGTCCTTGGAATCCCTTCCGTCCTGGCGAAACATTGGCTCTGCATATCTGGGTCATGCGCACCGAAGGAAGCCTGAATGTCCATGCGACAGATATCGCCAACTTCTCATCCGCTGTCTTAGTCATCTTAGTATTATGCTTTTCAATTCTTGTCAGAGTCTTATCTAAACGCTATGAGAAAAAGGTCGGAGGCATCAAATGACAGAAATAAATTCATCTCTTTTTTCCATTCAGCACCTGCAGTTCTATTACGGTGAATTCCATGCCCTGCATGATATTTCCTTAGAGATCCCTGCGCATAAGATCACAGCGCTCATCGGCCCTTCGGGATGCGGTAAATCGACTTTCTTAAAAACATTGGATCGCATGAATGACTTTGAACCTGGGGTCAAGGTAGAAGGATCCATTCTGATGGATGGCGTTGATATCTATCAGGATCTCGATCCTATCGCTCTGCGCCGGCAGGTCGGCATGGTCTTTCAGCAGCCGAATCCATTTCCAAAAAGCATCTATGACAATATCGCCTATGGTCCGCGCCTGATGGGGATCAAAGACAGAAAGAAGCTGGATGAGATTGTTGAAACAGCCTTGAAGCAGGCAGCCATCTTTGATGAAGTCAAGGACCGCCTGAAGAAATCTGCCCTTGGACTTTCCGGCGGACAGCAGCAGAGGCTCTGCATTGCCAGAGCCCTTGCGGTCAAGCCGAAAGTCCTGCTGATGGATGAACCGACGAGTGCCTTGGATCCGATCGCAACAGCCAAGATCGAAGACCTTGTACAGGAATTGAAAGAAGAATATACCATCCTGATCGTTACGCATAATATGCAGCAGGCTGTACGCATCTCCGATCAGACCGCCTTCTTCCTATTGGGAGATCTAATTGAAGTCGGTCCGACAGAGCAGCTCTTCTCTACACCGAAGCAGAAAAAAACGGAAGACTATATTACGGGGAGGTTCGGATAAGATGAGAATTCAATATACAGAAGAATTGAATCACCTGAATCAGCAGATGATCGAAATGGGTGCACTTTGCGAGAATGCCATCACCCACACAGGAGATTCCCTGCTGCATGGCAATCATGAAGAAGCGGAATCTGTTCACCGCATCCATGAAGAGATCCTGCAGAAAGAAAAAAGCATTGAAACGCTCTGCCTGCGCCTGCTTCTCCAGCAGCAGCCCATGGCCAGAGATCTGCGCCAGATCAGTGCTGCCTTAAAGATGATCACTGACATGAAGCGCATCGGTGAAGTGGCCAGCGATACCGCTGATATTATTCTCTACATGCAGCGTTTTCATCGCATGGAAGATATTGAGGATCTGTGCCAGAAAGCTGTCATGATGGTCCATCAGGTCATTGAATCCTTCGTGAAACAGGATCTGACAGAAGCAGAATCCGTCATTGCCTATGACGATATCGTTGACGCTCTCTTTGTCAAAGTAAAGCAGGATCTTGTTCAGGCAATTCAAAAGAACCCGCAGTACGCGGATGACTATGTCGATCTGCTCATGATTGCGAAGTACTTTGAAAAGATCGGCGACCATGCAGTAAACATCAGCAAGTGGGTCGTCTACTCTATGACGGGAGAGCTCAAGGAAACTGCTGTCTGATCATTCTATTATATACATGCATCCGTTCCTATCCGATCGATAAAAAGAGATAGTCCATACACATCTGTGTATATACTATCTCTTTATTTCTTCTTAGTTCTTCAATGCATTCATCGGTGAAGGAATCCTGCCTCCGCGATTGACCATGACATCTGCTTTTGTTCTGCCTACTGGCATGATCGGGCCTTCGCCCATCAGGCCGCCGAAGACGAGCTTTTCTCCTGCCTTCTTGCCGATCGCTGGGATCAGTCTGCAGGCTGTTGTCTTGGTATTGATCATACCGATCGCTGCTTCATCCGCAATGATGGCACTGATCGTTTCAGCTGTTGTATCACCTGGCACAATGATCATATCCAAGCCTACAGAACATACGGCTGTCATTGCTTCAAGCTTTTCTATGGTCAAGACACCTTTCTCGGCTGCTGCGATCATGCCTGCATCCTCAGATACTGGAATGAATGCACCGGATAATCCGCCGACGGAAGAGGAAGCCATCACGCCGCCCTTCTTGACCGCATCGTTCAGCATTGCTAAACAGGCAGTCGTTCCAGGCCCACCGCAGGTCTCTAAGCCAACTTCTTCTAAGATCTGAGCTACAGAATCACCCACGGCTGGGGTCGGGGCCAAAGACAGATCTACAATGCCGAATGGCACATGCAGTCTGCGGCTCGCTTCACGGCCAACCAACTGGCCCATTCTGGTGACTTTGAATGCCGTCTTCTTAATGATCTCGGCAATCTCATCCATGCTTGCATCCTTGCCGGCTTTGCGGACTGCTTCTTTGACAACACCAGGACCAGAGACACCGACATTGATGACTGTATCCGGTTCAGTAACGCCATGGAAACCGCCTGCCATAAATGGATTGTCCTCTACTGCATTGCAGAAGACAACAAGCTTCGATGCCCCATAGCATTGATTGTCTTTCGTCAATTCCGCTGTCTTGACAACGGCCTGTCCCATCAGTTTGACAGCATCCATATTGATGCCTGCTTTGGTTGAACCAATATTGACAGAAGAACAGACAATATCTGTTTCTGCAAGCGCCTGCGGGATCGAAGCAATCAATGCTTCATCGCCAGGTGTCATGCCCTTCTGCACTAAAGCACTGTAGCCGCCGACAAATGAGGCATGCACAGCCTTGGCTGCCCTGTCCAATGTCTTTGCATATTTGACTGGATCGCCGCCGCTGGCGCTGACCAATAAAGCAATCGGGGTGACAGTAATTCTCTGGTTGATGATCGGGATGCCGTATTCACGGGAGATATCGGCAGCTGTCTGCACAAGATCCTTTGCTTTGTTCGTGATCTTGGCATAGATCTTTTCGCAGGAACGATCAATATCGCTGTCTGCACAATCCAATAAAGAGATCCCCATGGTGATCGTACGGATATCCAGGTTCTCTTCTTCAATCATGCGGATCGTTTCCAGAATATTATCTGAGTTTGTATTTCTGTTCATAGGATTCCTCAGATGGTATGCATGGCATTGAAAATATCTTCATGCATGACATGGATCTTCAAGCCCTGCCCTTCCCCTAATGATTCCAGCTCATCTGCGATCTGATGTGTCTTTTCCATTTCTTCCGGGATCTCAACGATCATGATCATGGTAAACAGATCCTGCAGGACCTTCTGGGTCACATCCACGATGTTGATGTTTCTTTGTGCACAGTTGTTTGCAACATATGCAAGAATGCCTGGACGATCTTTGCCGACTACCGAAATGACTGCTCTCATAGTTTCCACTCCTCCTTAAGAGTTACGCTTCTGCCTGCAGATCTTCCAGTGAAAGACCGCAGTAGTATAGTTCCATTTCCAAATATGTCTTTACATCTTTAATCGTTGTCAGAGTTGAATCTTCGCATCCTGACGAAGCACTGCCGGAATCAAATACAAGGGTGCAGCTTCCCATCGATCCTGTATTGCCCTTCCAGCTGTAGGAATAAGCAATGGAATAGTTCGTATATTTAAACGTTTTGTTATTGAAATCGATCGTATAGGACTCGTTGTCATTGAACGTATCGCTGTACGTACCGTCACCATTATCTGTGTAATCCAGTCTTCCGACAAGTCTCTTTTTAAAGGTATCGGTTACGGTGCTCTCAGCAGTATCATCGATCTGGCTCTCTGATGAGATGGCAGATGTATCGATATCTTTATAATTGACGTACTGCGCTTCCGCCGTCTTCGTCTCATCGCTGATCGATACAGAGGAGGCATCCTGCTTCAGATACGAAACATAGCTGCTGTAGGCAACTTTGACCGCCTGGCTCTTATATGTCACCGAGATCGTAAAGTCTGCCTGTTCCTTGATGAAATAGCCTTCTTTGGAGAATGTATCGGTGATCGTGCTGTCATCGATCTGATAGCCGTCATAAGAAGAGAAGCCATAGCTGTCATACCTTGAAGAGAACAAGGAAGATGCCGCATCGCTGTTCAGTTTGACCGTATAGATCACGTTTTCATCCTGATCTTTCTCAGCCGTGATCGAAGCAATGCTTGCCTGCGGGATCTGATAAGCATCCATAGGCACCAGCAGCGAAGACTTCAGATCACTGAAGGACATGTCCTCATAGTAATTGACATTGTTATATGTGTTATACAGACGGCCGCCATAATAATCACCGGCCAGATCGGATTCTGTTCCTTTGCTGGAGATATGCTGTGTCGTATGTGCGGAAGGCTGATTGGCCGCAATGCCGGACACTTCCATTGTTCCATCCATCACGAACAATTCATTGCTGTTATCGCTGTAATCCATCTTATATGTACTGTTCACCGCGGCATAGTAGGAGTCAGGTGTTTTTTTATCCTTCAAAGAAGCGGTATAGGCGGTATAAGCATCTGTATCCAAAGGCTGTGCGGAGGCAGAAGAGGAAGCTGAGGCTGAAGCAGAAGCTGAACCGGCAGCGGAGGAACAGCCGCAGAGCATCATACATGCAATCAATACTGTTATCTGTTTTTTCATAATGCGTATATTTTAGCACAGAAGTATTGCTTGATTGTGTATGGATCCAGCAAACACGGATGTTTGCTGTTTTGTACAAGATGATAATGCATTTATTATCATTATTTCCTATTTCTAAATACATTTTATGATGATATATTTCTCTTTTATTGCTGTTTTCAGGAATTTTTCATAATTATTCTTATTTCTTTTCTCGTTTTTTTGATAATTTGTTGATTTTATATTTTTCAGATGATATACCTGTACCATTACAGATACGGAGGCAGATATGACTAAATTTTTGAGCAGACGCTATAAAGACTTGGCTCCCTATGCACCAGGTCCTCATCCGAAGGATCGGAAGTATATCAAGCTGAATCAGAATGAGAGCCCCTATCCGCCTTCTCCTGCTGTTAAAAAAGCATTGTCTGACTCTTTGGTCGACTCCCTGCACATGTATGAAGATCCCTTCTGCATGGAACTGCGCGAGGCCATTGCGAAAGTCAATGATCTGAGTGCAGATCAGATCTTTGTCGGCAATGGATCAGATGAGGTGCTGGCCTTTCTTTTTCAGGCCTTCTTTGATGAAGAACAGGGCGTTGCCTTTACGGATATCACTTATGATTTCTATCAGTGCTGCTGCCGTACCTACAATGTAAACTATGAGATCATCCCGCTGAAAGAAGACTTTTCCTATGATCTTGATGCTTTTATGCATACCAAAAAAGGCATTGTGCTGGCAAACCCAAATGCGCCGACCGGCATGCGGATCTCTTTGGATGAAATTGAGAAACTGCTGCAGAGCAGCTCTGAACGCCTCGTCGTTATCGATGAAGCTTATGTGGACTTTGACAATCCAACCTGCATTCCCCTGCTGAAGAAATATCCGCATCTGATCGTACTGCAGACATTCTCTAAAAGCAGATGCTTGGCCGCTGGAAGGATCGGCTTTGCGGCAGCTTCGAAAGAGATCATCGATGACATGCGTGCATTGAAATTCTCTTTTTCTCCTTTCAATCTCAGTGCACTGTCAATTGCAGCGGGTACAGCGGCCGCCTTGGATACGGACTATGTAAAGCAATGTGCCGATCAGACAATTGCTGTCAGAGATAAGTTTACAGAGGGGCTGAAAAGACTTGGCTTCCATTATCTGGATTCGCATGCGAACTTTGTTTTTGCCATGCATCCATGCATCTCCGGTGAAGAGCTGTGGCATGATCTGAAAGATGCTGGCATACTCACGCGCTGGTACAATGAACCGCGGATCAAAGAGTATCTGCGCATCTCCATCGGAACAGAAGAAGATATGCTTCAGGTATTGAAGACCTGTAAAGAGATACTGAAAAAGAGAGGCTTTTGCTGAGCCCCTCTTTCATAAACAATGCAATTGATCTGCAGAAGCTTGTCTGCTGCATTACTTCTGAACAGCCGGCTTCTGCTTTTTCTTTTTCCAGCGCAGATACAGTTCGGTTATACCAACACTGACCAGCAGGACGACTGCTGCAGTCGGAAGAATGCATGCCACCGGAACAGCCGGCAGGCCAAGAACAGTGCAGAATGAGATGAAGTAGCATATGACCAGCCACTGTACAATATAGATCACATTCAGATGAGCAGACATATACTGCACAGCTGCCGTCAATGGATGCCACGTCACCTTTGCAGACAGAACATAATACAGTCCCAATGCAATGAAGATCACCGATGTTGTAAACAGATAATGCAGAAGCGACTGACGGTAATAGATCTTTTCAGCGACTTCATACATGGTGCGGACATCAATATGTGCCGCATACATAATGCCTAAAGATATCGCCAATCCAGCAGCGCCGATCATCACTAAACGGCCGTAGAATTTCTTCTTGTCTTTTACATGCTGGAGCAGTTCGCCGAACACAATGCCAAGCACTGGATAGTACAGCCACAGGAACATTGGAAAGGATGTATATTTATGTGTCAGCAGGAACGGCGAAAGCAGATAGCGCAGCCATTCTGGTTCAAAATACAGATTGCTTAAATAGTATCCGGCGACCTGCAGGACCAGGGCTGCGATCAGCATCTGCCATGCATTCATGCCAAGCTTCTTCATCAGGGCAATTGTCAAAAAGGCAAAGCCGGCAAATTCCAGGATATCAATGTACAGCAGACCGGCGATCGGCGGCATGACCAATGACGCGCCAACCAAAGATCCTAAGAACAGCGGCAGCGCTGCCCGGAAGAAGTTCAGCAGATAGCCGTTCTTCAGCAGGTCCAAACCGCGCTTGAAGTCATCATGCGCACTGTGATGCCTGGCATAGACCATACCGATGCCCATAGCGAACATGAACAGCGGTGCAGCCAGCGGTCCTGCCACAAATTCAATAATATTGCGGAAGGCACCGGTCGGATAGATCGTTTCCGTATCGATCACACTGGTCTTTTCATATACATGGACGGTGACCATGGCAATGATGGCGCATGCCTTGGCCCAATCCAATTCTTTCTGCCGTCCGGTATTGACAATATCTTTGCTGAATACTGTTCCCTCTATCATCTGTTTTCTCCCCTTATCATCATGGAACATCGATGAATTCATGACATAATCATAGCGAAAGATACGCTGAAATAGGGCTTCTTATTACCTGTTACTCATTTTTTTACTGATCAATTTCAGAAATGTTTTTCATGAACATCAGAATGCCAGAAAAAAAGAAATGCACTGAACTGTGCATTCCTCATTCAATGCTGCTTGTTTTACTTCTTTGCATACAGGATCAGCGGGATCATTGCCTCTTCTCTTGTGCCGCCGGCATGATCTCCCTTCACTGTTTTCTTTCTTTTATAGCTCAGCTGCCGATCTGTCTCTCCAATGGCAAGATAATCGCCAAGGAACTCTTCCATGCGTGCATGATGTACACCTGGGCCGAACAGTTTGCCGTGCAATACTTCTTCATGGGTATACAGAGCATAGTCCTTCCCATAGTTCTTCTTGAAGAGAGATACAAATTGTTCTTTCTTCTCTGGTTTTATATAGAAAGCAATCGCTCTTGGCTCCAGAGCAGGTTCATGCTGAAAACATGCGCACAGCTGCTGATCCGCATCGAGGCTATGCTGACGGACATCGATCTGGGAATGATCAGCCACGATCATCAATGCACAGTCTTCCGGCAGCTGTTCAGCAAACCTTTCTGTTTCTGCTTCAATCTCTTTTAACATGATCCCTGTTTCCTTGGAAGATGGCCCTTTCTGATGCATCAAAGTATCAAAGGCATCCCAATAGACATACGTAAAGCGATTCTGCTTATTCTGAGCCGTTTTGAGGGCATTGTTCAGCAATTCCTGATATGTGCTGGATGGATGTTCCTTTCCCCATCCAGGCCACGCAGAATCGCTCTGAACATGATGTTCTCTGAGATCCTGTACAAGATCTTTCTTCATCGGAAGTGCTTTGTCTATGAAACCCGGATACGATGCATCTGTGTATTGGCTCTTTTCCAAGAAAAGGATCACATTGTCATCGACTTCCTTAAAATACTGATTCCACCCCAGCCAGCCATTTTCTGCCGGGCTCTTCCCTGTCCGAAAGGCTGTGGTCGCAGCCGAAGTCGTCGGCGGGAATACGGTCGTCATCTCTTTCTTGAGATGCGTATAAAAGAAGCCCTCTTTGGACAGATGTTTCGCCATGACAGAAGTGCCCATCGCATCAATCAGCAATGCGATCACACAGCGCGGTCTCTTTTCTTTCAGCCATGCATCAAGATCACTGTCCGTATCATGATATGTTTCCAGATCATAATACTGCCGCAGAGAATTGCCTGCCTTGGTGATGTCCCCGTATTCTTTCCATTCCATCTGCGATCCTCCTTAAGAAAAAAACTGCGGTCTCCCACAGTTCTTCATTGTTATTCTAGACCAGCTCAATGTAAGCCATTGGAGCTGCATCGCCGCGTCTTACACCTGTCTTAACGACTCTTGTGTATCCGCCATTGCGATCCTTGTACTTTGGAGCTACTTCATCGAAGAGCTTCTGCAGGACAGTCTTCTGTGTCTTTTCATCAGCGACAACGTCTCTGACATAAGCAGCTGCCTGACGGCGTGCTGCCAGATCACCCTTCTTGCCAAGTGTGATCAGTTGATCGACGACAGAACGCATATCCATTGCCTTAGCCTCAGTTGTCTCGACCTTGCCATACAGAATGACAGATGTAGCGAGATTTCTCAGCATAGCCTTGCGATGATCAGCGTTTCTTCCAAATTTACGATTCCACATAATGGTTCCTCCTATCAGTCAAAGGACTTAAAGCCCAGTCCGAGTTCAATCAGCTTATCCTTAACCTCTTTTAAAGACTTCTTTCCGAGGTTGCGGACTCTCATCATTTCTTCCTCGGTCTTCTGTGTCAGTTCTTCAACTGTCTGAATTCCAGCACGCTTTAAGCAGTTATACGAACGTACAGAGAGATCAAGATCTTCAATCATCATCTGCTGTCCCTTATTTGTCTGCTCTGCGCCGCCTTCCTTGACGACATT
The DNA here is from genome assembly GCA_022486705.1 of Solobacterium sp. GTDB lineage: Bacteria > Bacillota_I > Bacilli_A > Erysipelotrichales > Erysipelotrichaceae > Bulleidia. The sequence continues at coordinate 13,840 of JAKVKC010000014.1, forward strand.
GTCCATAGCAAGCACATCTTCATTGATCCCTGCGACAATATCGAAGTGATCGATCAGGATCTTCGCTGCCATTGACAGAGCCTTCTGTGGATTGATAGAACCATCGGTCCATACTTCCATGGTCAGACTGTCATATTTAACATCTTCACCAACACGTGTTGGTTCAACATTGTAAGCAACCTTAGTAATTGGCGTGTAGATCGAGTCTGTATAGACTGTGCCAATTCCCTGTGAGCTTCCCTGATTCAGCTGCTTATTGATATCAGAGCTTACATATCCGCGGCCATTCTTAGCCTTCAGCTCCATTTCAAGTGTTACATTTTTCTCGAGATGCGCAATCTCAAGATCCTTATTCAGGATCTCTACCTGAGCAGGGCATGTGATGTCACCAGCGGTGACAGTGCATGGTCCCTTTGCGGAAATCTGAAGATTGTATACTTCATCATCTTCGATCTTCATGATCAGCTGCTTCAGCTGCAGGATGATCATGGAAACGTCTTCTCTGACACCCGGGATCGTTGTGAATTCGTGGTAGACTCCATCGACTTTGATAGAGAATATCGCTGCTCCCGGCAGGGATGACAGCAGGACTCTGCGAAGCGCATTCCCGATTGTTGTGCCAAACCCTCTCTCTAGAGGAGAGAGAACAAACTTACCGTAATTCTCAGATTCAACATATTCCTGTACTTCAAAATCGGCGCGTTCAAACTTTTGCATGCAACAATCCTCCTATTGTCTTTTATTAACCACGCGGTCTCTTTGGCGGACGGCATCCGTTATGAGGGATCGGTGTAACATCGTTGATTGCAGTGATTGTAAGACCTGCAGTTTGCAAAGAACGGACAGCAGACTCACGGCCTGCTCCTGGTCCCTTGACATTGACTTCAACGGTTTTCATTCCCTGCTGCACAGCAGCCTTGCCTGCTGCTTCAGCACACAGCTGAGCAACATAAGGTGTTGACTTACGGGAACCTTTATATCCTAAAGCACCTGCGGAGCTCCAAGCAACAGCGTTGCCTGCTTCATCCGTGATGGTAACAATTGTGTTATTAAATGTGCTATGGATGTGCGCAATGCCTTTAGCGACATTACGCTTTGCCTTCTTCTTACGAGCAGTGGCATTAGTATTCTTCTTAGCTGGCATTTCGTCCTCCTATTACTTCTTCTTGTTCGCGACAGTACGACGCGGACCTTTTCTAGTACGAGCATTCGTCTTCGTACGCTGACCGCGAACTGGCAGGCTCTTTCTGTGACGGAGTCCGCGATAGGATCCAATCTCCATTAAGCGCTTGATGTTCAAAGCAGTCTCACGACGGAGATCGCCTTCAGTCTTGATTGCATCGATCTGAGTACGGATGGCAGTTTCCTGAGCATCTGTCAGATCGTTTGTTCTTGTTTCAGCATCTACACCGGCAGCTGCGCAGATCTTCTTTGCAGTTGTTGGGCCAATTCCATAAATGTATGTCAGAGATATTCCAATGAACTTGTTCCGTGGAATATCGACACCAGCAAAACGTGGCATATTTTATTCTCCTCTTTCTCTCTTAACCCTGTCTCTGCTTATGCTTAGGGTTTTCGCAGATAACCATGACAACGCCCTTGCGCTTGATCACTCTGCATTTATCACAAATTGGTTTTACAGATGGTCTAACCTTCATAATATTTTGCCTCCTGGACAATTTTTAATTTTAACATATTCAGTATTGAATGTCTGTAGGTAATATCCAACGTGTTTCTTTCCCAGGAAATACAGCGGAATCTCATTTCTGTTAAAATGCGAATGCGATTCATTCGGATTTTAACAGCAACGTTGGTATGAGATCCAACAGCATACTGTATTGCTGCAAGTAACAAATCCCTGGGAGGGATCCTTCCCTCCCTGGCATTTATTTGCTTAATGTACTTAATACTTCTTTGATCGAACCGAAGACCTCTTCTGGTTTCCGATCAGCGGCAATGTGTGTTGCCACACCTTTCGCATCATAGAAATCAATGACGGGCTTTGTGCTCTTTTCATATTCATCCATTCTGACCTTCAGCTGTTCGACCGTGTCATCTTTTCTCTGTACGAGATCAGATCCGCACGCATCGCACTTGCCTTCTGTCTTGGATGGTTTTGTATGAATATGATAGATCGCACCGCATTTCGGACAGATTCTTCTTCCGGTGATCCGTTCCTTCAGAGTATCAAACCCAACTTCCAGCGCAATAACGCTTTCCACCGGTTTGCCGATCTTATCAGCGATCTTCGTGAATGCCTCCGCCTGTACAAGCGTACGCGGGAAGCCATCCAGCAGATATCCTTTCTGACAGTCCGGTTTCTGAAGCCGATCTTCAACCATAGCATTGATCACGTCATCCGGTACGAGCTTTCCAGCAATCATATAGGATTGAGCTGACTTGCCAAGTTCCGTATTGTTCTTCACATTCTCTCTGAGCATATCGCCCGTAGAAATGTGAGGGATATCATATTCTGATACGATCATATCAGACATGGTACCTTTTCCTGCTCCGGCAGGACCCATGATCAGAAGATTCATTCGTTTTATCCTTCTTTTCTTATCTTAGGAAACCATGATACTGCTTCTGTGTCAGCTGACCTTTCAGCTGAGCCATTGTCTCTAAGGCAACACCGACAACGATGATAATACCTGTACCGCCGATGGATGTTGACTTTGGAAGCGATGTGAACATAGGCAGGATATATGGAATCACAGCAACGATGGTCAAGGCTGCTGCTCCCAGAACTGTAATGCGGTTCAGGACCTTGTGCAGATAGGTCTTTGTCTCAGAGCCTGGGCGGATACCAGGAATATAAGCACCGCTCTTGCCAAGATTGTCAGCCATCTGTTCAGGATCGACCTGCAGATCTGTGTAGAAGAAGGTGAATAGAATGGTCAGCAATGCATACAGCAGAAGTCCTGTCCAGCTCGTCAATGACAGCCAGCTGCTCAGTGTCGTATACAGATCTGTGTTGAAGAAACTGATGACGATCTGCGGCGCAGTGATAATGGACTGTGCGAAGATGACTGGGATAACAGATGCACTGTTGATCTTCAGAGGCAGGAATGTAATATCGCTGCCGCTGCGTGTCGTTGTGCTGTTCGTGTACTGAATTGGGATCTTTCTGACCGCTGTCTCCATCACAATAACGAAGACAATGATCACAAGATACAGAGCACAGTACAAAGCAAACTGCAGAATGCCATTGAACATCTCACTGGAACTTGATCCAGCAACAAGTACGTTGTATACCTGCATGAAGTTCGATGGAATGTTGGCAACAATGCCGGCAAAGATAATGATAGAAATACCATTGCCAATGCCTTTCATGGAAATACGATCGCCGATCCAGATCAGGAACATTGTTCCTGCGGTCAGTACGGTAGCGGTATACAGATAGCCGGAAAGATTTGCATTCTCCAGAATTGCATACTGCTTATCGAAGCCATATACCAAGGAATATGCCTGTACAAATGACAGGACAACACCTAAGTAACGAGTGATCTTTTCCATTTTCATACGGCCGGTCTGTCCGGACTTTGTCATTTCTGTCAAAGCAGGAATGACATCCATGGACAGCAGCTGAATGATGATGCTGGCAGTAATATACGGGGTAACTCCCATAGCGAAGATGCTCAATTTCTCAAGTGCTCCGCCGCCCAATAAGTTCATCATATTGAGAATGGAATTGTCCGCAATCTGCGAAGATAGTGTTGTTGTGTTCACACCTGGTACTGCGATGGCCGATCCAACACGATAGATCAGCAGCATTGCAAGGGTAAAGAAGATCTTTTTGCGGATCTCTTTATTCTTGAACAAGCTGGCGAACGTGCGTCCCATGATTACAGAACCTCAGCTTTTCCGCCTGCTTCTTCGATTGCCTTCTGGGCAGACTTGGAAAACTTTTCAGCTTGTACTGTCAGCTTCTTTTCCAGCTTGCCGTTACCAAGGACTTTCACACCATCAAGGTGCTTCTTGACTAAACCGGCAGCCTTCAAAGCTGTGTAATCTACAGTGACACCGTCATCGAACTTGTTCAGATCGTCAACGTTAACAACTGCATATTCTTTACGAGTATAGTTTGTGAAACCTCTCTTAGGCATTCTCTTGAAGAATGGTGTCTGACCACCTTCAAAACCAATTGCGACGCCGCCGCCGCTTCTGGCATTCTGGCCCTTCTGGCCCTTGCCAGCTGTTTTGCCGGTTCCGGAACCAAGACCTCTACCGATTCTCTTCTTTGTTGAACGGGCTCCTTCTGTTGGCTTCAATTCATTTAATTTCATCTAGAGTCCCTCCTTATCTGATCTCAGCGACTTTCTTGTCGCGGAGCTTTGCAATTTCATCAACTGTACGCAGTTCCTTCAGTGCCTTTAACGTTGCATAGACAACGTTGACAGATGTACGTGAACCGATGACCTTTGACAGAACATCAGCAACACCTGCAAGCTCAAGGATATTGCGGACAGCACCGCCTGCAATAACACCAGTACCTGGTGCAGCAGGAGCAAGGAATACTGTGGATGAACCATGAGTAACCTTGATCGCATGTGGAACTGTTCTTGTGCCGTCAACTAATTTGACGTTGAATACATTCTTTGTAGCGCACTCTTCAGCCTTCTTGATTGCATCTGGAACTTCGGATGCCTTGCCCATTCCAAATCCAATACGTCCCTTATGATCGCCGACGACGACCAATGCAGCAAAACGCATTCTGCGTCCGCCTTTAACGGTCTTGGATACACGGTTGATGGAGACTACTACAGAGTCGAACTCTTTTGGTTCGCGCTTTCTGAAATCTCTTTTTTTATCGTATGGCATTTCAGTATCTCCCTTTCCTTAGAACTTCAGTCCAGCTTCTCTTGCTGCTTCAGCAAGAGCCTGAACTCTTCCGTGATATACATAACCGCCACGGTCGAAACGGACGGACTCGATCTTTGCATCTAAGCACTTCTTGGCAATCGCTTCGCCAACCTTCTTGGCTGCTTCAACGTTTCCGCCATTCTCCAGCTTCAGTTCCAAAGAACTTGCAGCACAGAGAGTTTTTCCTGTTGTATCATCAATGACCTGTGCAAAGATGTTTGCATTGGAACGGAATACGTTCAGTCTTGGGCAGTCGGGAGTACCGTTGACTACATTGCGTACACGCTTATGACGGCGGATGCGCTCTTCATTTTTCTTCTGTAAATTCAGCATTTTCTACTCTCTCCTTCCCTTACTTTTTAGCCGCAGCTGTCTTGCCTTCCTTACGGCGAACGATCTCATCCACATAGCGGATGCCCTTTCCTCCGTACGGCTCTGGCTTTCTGATCTCTCTGACCTCAGCAGCGAACTGGCCAACCATCTGCTTATCAATACCAGATACATTGATGGTCGTAGCATCAGGGCATTCAACCTTGACACCTTCTGGTGCTGTCAGTTTAACTTCATGAGAGTATCCAACAGTCAATGTGATCGTGTTATTGGCAACAGAAGCTCTGTAACCAATACCGACGATCTTCATCTGCTTGCTGAAACCAGTGGAGACACCTTCGACCATTGTATTGATCAGTGCTCTTGTGGTTCCATGAAGCTGCTTTGTATGCTTCTCATCGTTAGGACGCTTAACTGTAATGACTCCAGCATCAACCTTGATGTCCATCAATGGGGAGAAGGACTTTGTCAGTGTTCCCTTAGGTCCCTTTACAGTCACCTCATTCTCACCGGCAACAGATACTTCAACGCCAGCTGGAATGGTAATCAGTTTATTTCCGATACGTGACATTTGTCTAGTTATCCTTTCTCATTACCAGACGTAGGCTACGACTTCGCCGCCTGCGTGCTGTTTTCTTGCTTCTTTGTCTGTCATCATTCCATTGGATGTTGAAATGATAGCAATGCCCAGTCCATTGAGGACCTTTGGCACTTCGTTGCCCTTTGCATAGACACGAAGTCCTGGCTTAGAAATTCTCTTGATGCCTGTGATGACCTTTGCACCGCGTGCACCATACTTTAGAGTAACGACGATTTTCTTCTCGATACCCTCGCCTTCTACGGCGTACTTGTCAATATATCCTTCTGACTTCAGGATCTTAGCAATTTCTACCTTGACCTTTGAAGCTGGGGTTACATCAACTGTTGTCATGTGTGCCTGAACTCCATTACGGATTCTGGTCAGCATGTCAGCAATAGGATCTGTCATATTCATATCGCGCTACCTCCCTCTTACCAGCTTGCCTTCTTGACTCCAGGAATCTGACCTTTGTAAGCCAGCTCTCTGAAGCAGATTCTGCAGAGCTTATACTTCTTTAATACTGAATGCGGACGTCCGCATCTCTCGCAGCGAGTATACTCGCGTGTGGAGAACTTCGCTGGACGAGAAGCCTTAACTTTTAAACTTGTCTTTGCCATGTCTGTCCTCCTTCTCTTACTTCTCAAATGGCATGCCGAGTTCCTTCAGCAATGCATATGCTTCTTTGTTGGACTGAGCTGTTGTAACAATGACAACATCCATTCCTCTGACCTTGGCAACCTTATCAAAGTTGATTTCAGGGAAGATCAGCTGTTCCTTGACGCCCAATGTGTAGTTTCCTCTGCCATCAAAAGCAGTAGAAGATACACCATGGAAATCTCTTACACGAGGCAGAGAGATATTGAACAGCTTATCAAGGAATTCATACATTCTCTCACCGCGGATCGTGACCTTGCAGCCAATTGGCATGCCTTCACGCAGCTTGAAGTTTGCAATAGACTTCTTAGCCTTTGTAATGACTGGCTTCTGACCGGAGATCTCTGTCATCTCTTCAACAGCTTCATCAAGAAGCTTGCTGTTCACGATGGAATCGCCGACACCCATGTTGATAATGACCTTAACAACCTTTGGTGCCTGCATTGGAGATGTATACTCGAACTCTTTGATCAGAGAAGGCTTAACTGTTTCTGTATATTTCTGTTGAAGACGATTCATTACTTCTTAGCCTCCTTGATCTCTGCGCCGGACTTCTTGAAGATACGTGTCTTCTTTCCATCCTCGACTTTATAACCTACACGACTGATGCTCTTGGCTTTCTTGTCATAGAGCATTACATTTGAAGCATCGATTTCAGCTTCCTTTTCAATCACGCCGCCTTCAGGGTTCTGCTGGTTAGGCTTCAAAGACTTCTTGATCATGTTGACACCTTCAACGATGACCTTGTTGTTCTTTGGGTCAACGGATTTCACTTCGCTGACGGTTCCCTTGTAGTGGCCGCTGATGACCTTAACTGTATCACCTGTCTTGATTTTCATTCTGCGGTCCTCCTTATAAAACTTCCGGAGCCAGGGAAACAATCTTAGTGAATCCCTTATCACGGAGTTCTCTTGCGACCGGACCAAAGATACGTGTTCCGACCGGTGTCAGGTCATCCTTGATGATGACTGCTGCATTGTCGTCAAACTTGATATAAGAACCATTGTCACGTCTTACACCATAAACTGTACGAGCGATAACTGCCTTGACGACCTGGCCGTCCTTGACAGTACCATTTGGCTGTGCGCTCTTAACTGCGCAAACGACGATATCGCCGATTGATGCAGTCTTGCGCTTTGAGCCGCCTAAGCATCTGATGACGAGTAATTCCTTGGCACCAGTGTTATCAGCAACTACCAATCTGCTTTCATTCTGAATCATTGCTTTTTCCTCCTGTGCCTTAAAGTATTACTGCCTTTTCAACAACCTTGACCAAACGGAAGTGCTTATCCTTTGATAAAGGTCTTGTTTCCATTACTTCAACAATGTCGCCGACCTTTGCTTCGTTGTTCTCATCATGAACCTTGAAGCGAGTCGAAGCCTTTACGTGTCTGCCATATAAAGGATGAGCCTTCGATGCGGTGATCTCTACGACGATTGTCTTGTCCATCTTATCGGAAACTACTGTTCCGTGAAGGACCTTACGCGCGTTTCTTTCTGCCATATTTCATGCCCTCCTTACTTAGCTGCTTCTGCATTCTCACGTTCTGTCAGAACGGTATAGATGCGAGCGATTGTTTTCTTGATATCTTTGACGCGGGATGGATTCTCCAGATTTCCTGTAGCCTGTGCAAAACGCAGACCATACAGTTCTTCTTTCAGAGAAACAACTTCCTTCTGGAGCTCTTCGTTACTAAGATCTCTGATTTCTTTTACATTCATGATTACTTAGCCTCCTCGCCCTTCTTAACAAAGCGGGTCTCTACGCAGAGCTTATTGGCGCCAAGTCTCAGAGCCTCACGTGCTGTGGCCTCATCAACGCCGCCTACTTCGAAGAGAATTCTTCCCTTCTGGACAACTGCTACCCAATGATCCGGAGCACCCTTGCCTGATCCCATACGTACTTCCAACGGCTTCTTTGTTTTAGCAAGCTGCGGGAATACCTTGATCCAGACCTGTCCGCCACGGTTCATATAACGTGTCATAGCAACACGTGCTGCTTCCAGCTGAGCGGAACTTACATAAGCTCCTTCTTCAGCTACAAGTCCATACTGGCCAAACGCAATTGTGCGTCCTGCCTTAGAAATACCTTCGTAAGAAACACGATGAGGTCTTCTGTATTTGGTTCTATTTGGCATTAACATAATTAATTCTGACCTCCTTCTGCAGGAGCTGCTTTTTCAGCTGGCTTTGGTGCAGATGCAGCTGCCGGACGACGGCTGCCTCTTGCTGTGCGGGAACTGTTTCCTCCCCTTCTGCCGCCTCTGTGATCCGGTCTTCTTGAATTGGCTGGAGCTTCTGGCTCCTTGACCATCTGTCCAGGCAGAACTTCACCGCGGCAGATCCAGACCTTGACACCGAGCTTGCCATATGTTGTATGTGCTTCTTCACATGCAAAGTCGATATCTGATCTTAATGTATGCAGAGGAACGACTCCTCTGGAATAGCCTTCCTGACGAGCAATTTCAGCTCCGCCCAGTCTGCCCTTTGCCAATGTCTTGATGCCCTTGGCGCCAGAACGCATGGTCTGCTGAATTGCCTTCTTCTGAGCAATACGGAAGGACTGACGTGCTTCAAGCTGTTCACAGATCTTACGTGCAACCAAACGTGCATCCAGATCTGGATTGGCGACAGCAACAACATCGATCTTGACATTCTTGCCAGTCATCTTTGTCAGCTTAGCCTTCAGTGTATCAGCCTTGCTCTTAGGAGCCTTGGCTGCTTCACCTTCTGCACCAGCTGCAGGTGCGGACATTGTCTTGCCGACAACAGCGCCTGGTCTTGCACAGCGGATGATCACCTTGACATCCTTCTTGCCTGTTCTCTCAATTTCAATACGAGAGATATATGCATCTTTCAGTTCCTTTTCGAGGAAGCTGCGGATCTTGACATCTTCGTTCAGAAGATCTCCATAATTAGCCTTGTTTGCGTACCATCTGGAATCCCAGTCGCGGATCACGCCGACACGCATGCCAATTGGGCTTACTTTTTGTCCCATATTCTGATCTTCCTCCCTTATCTCTCATCGGAAACCACAACTGTAATGTGGCTTGTTCTCTTCATAATCGGGGAAGCGTTTCCCTTAGCTCTTGGCATGAAGCGCTTGAGGACAACGCCCTCATTTGCATAGCATTCCTTGACATACAGGGAATCAGCATCCAGCTGATTATTGTTTGTTGCATTAGCGGCAGCACTCTTGACTACCTTGTACACTGCTGTAGCGGCCTGGTTCGGTTCGAACTTCAGGATCGCCAGAGCTTCATTTACACTCTTTCCGCGGATCGTATCTAAGACCAATCTGACCTTGCGAGGAGTGAAACGAACTGTTTTTGCGGTTGCTTTTACATCCATTGTCTTCTCCTCCTTACGCCTTCTGATCAACAGCGGCCTTACCTTCACCGTGTCCGCCGAACTTTCTTGTTGGGGCAAACTCACCTAACTTATGTCCGACCATATCTTCTGTTACATACACAGGGACGAATTCCTTGCCGTTATATACAGCGAATGTCTTGCCTACAAACTTAGGGAAGATCGTTGAACGGCGGGACCATGTCTTAATTACATCATGACTGCTTGCCGCATCCTGTGCTTCAACCTTTTTCATGAGGCTGGCATCAATGAATGGGCCTTTCTTAACGCTTCTTGACATTATTCATTCTCTCCTTTCAACTTACTTTCCATTCTTTCTTCTCACGATTAACTGAGAAGACTTAGCCTTAGGATTTCTTGTCTTGACGCCCATAGCTTTCTTGCCCCAAGGTGTCATTGGAGACTTACGTCCTACTGGCTGTTTGCCTTCACCACCGCCATGCGGATGGTCGACAGGGTTCATTGCAGAACCTCTGACATGAGGACGAACACCTAAGTGTCTGTTGCGGCCAGCTTTTCCTAAGTTGACCAGAGAGAAATCACCATTGCCGACAATGCCTACAGTCGCACGGCAGTTGTCATGGACCTTTCTGACTTCGCCGGAAGCCAGACGCAGAGTAACGAAACCGCCTTCTGATCCAAGGATCTGAGCGGAGCAGCCTGCAGCACGTGCCATCTGGCCGCCCTTGCCTGCTGTTAATTCAACGTTATGAACATATGTTCCATCAGGAATATTCTTCAGTTCCATTGCATTGCCTGTCTTGATATCGACAGCTGCACCGGAAACTACTTTGTCGCCGACATTCAGATCTGCTGGGCAGATGATGTAGCGCTTCTCACCATCAGCGTAATGAAGCAGAGCGATGTTTGCATTTCTGTTTGGATCATATTCAATGGAAGCTACCTTAGCTACCACATCATCCTTGTTTCTCTTGAAATCGATGATTCTGTACTTCTGTTTTTCACCGCCGCCCTGATGACGGGATGTGATACGGCCTGTGTTTCCGCGGCCGCCCTTCTTATTTAACGGAGCGAGCAGGCTCTTCTCAGGTGTTGACTTTGTGATGCGGTCATTGCTGAGAGTGCTCATGTTTCTGCGTCCGTTATTGGTCGGCTTATACTTTATGATTGCCATTTTCCTTTATTTTCCTTTCGCAGTTTGTCCGGAGATAGCGAATTCCTCCGATATTTTAATGCTTACTTGCTCTCTTCATTCTTGAAGAGATCGATGGACTTTCCTTCAGGCAGTGTAACGATTGCCTTCTTGATAGCCTTTGTCATGCCTTCGTATTTGCCAACTCTCTTTGATTTGGAGTGCTGGTTGACGATGTTCACCTTTTCCGCAGAGATGTTGTAGATCTCTTTAATAGCCTGTTTTACGGAAGACTTGTTAGCATCTCTTGCGACTTCAAACGTTACTTTGTTTTCATCGGAAGAAAGCTTCATTGTCTTTTCAGTGACGATCGGTCTGATGATAATATCACGTGCGCTCATGCGGCGAAATCCTCCCCTGCCTTAACAGCAGCAGCTTCTGTGAACACGATCTTGTCTGCGTTCATAATGTCATAGACATTGAGGCTGGAAACTGTAACGAGCATTGCGTTCGGAATGTTTCTCATGGAAACAAATGCATTGTCGAAATCCTCAGATGCATCAGCGACAAATAATGTCTTTCTGTCAAATCCGAATGCATTCAATAATGCAACAGCCTTCTTTGTCTTAATCTCATCAAAGCTGAGATTCTCAATGACTGTCAGATTCTGATCTGCGTTCTTTTCAGATAGAGCAGAACGGAGAGCCAGCTGTCTGACCTTGCGATTCAGCTTAACGCTGTACTTTCTTGGGTGAGGTCCGAATGCGATGGCGCCATGTCTAAACTGTGTTGCACGAGTAGAACCCTGACGGGCACGGCCTGTACCCTTCTGACGGAATGGCTTCTTGCCGCCGCCAGAGACAAAGCTTCTTGTCAATGTGCTATGTGTACCCTGTCTTAATCCTGCAAGATAAGCAAGAACAGAGTCATAGATTGCCTGCTGATTCGGTTCAATGCCGAATACAGCATCGGACAGCTCGACCTTCTTAACGGCCTTGGCTTCCTGATTGTATACATCAATCTGAGACATTGTTTATCCTCACTTTCCCTTGCGAGCTGCACTCTCGGCAGCTTTCTTAGCCTTTTCAGCTTCTTCCTTCTTTGCTTCTTCAGCAGCGAGTTCAGCATTAACTGTATTGGCAACCTTTGCAAGTTCCTCTTCAACAGATGCTCCCTGGTAGGAAATCAGCTCGGAAGTCTTCACTTCCTTGACAGGCTTAACTGTAGTCTTGATTGTAACGAGTCCCTTTCTCGGTCCTGGCACATTGCCTTTGACAAGGATATATCCTTCTTCAGCATTGACCTTGATGACCGTCAGGTTCTGGTTTGTTGTTGTGTATCTTCCTTCTTCGCCCGGCATTACTGTACCCTTGTTGACAACGCCGTTGTTACGTCCGTTGGTAGCAAGTGAACCAATATGTCTTGCGTTCTTGGAACCGCCGTGTGTCAGAGGTCCCTGTTTAGCATTGTTACGAACGATCGTGCCGCTGTAACCTTTGCCCTTTGATGTGCCCTGGACATCGACGATGTCGCCGGCCTTGAACAGATCAGCCTTGATTTCTGCACCAACTTCGAAACCGTTCATTTCATCGCCCTTAACCTCAGCGATATAGTGCTTAGGAGCTGTGTTAGCCTTCTTTGCATGTCCGATTGCAGCCTTTGTAGCACGCTGTTCCTTTACATCTTCATAGCCAAGCTGAACAGCTTCATAGCCGTCCTTCTCAACTGTCTTCTTCTGCAGTACGACATTAGGTTTGACTTCGACGACGGTAACAGGAATCAGAGTTCCTTCGATCGTGAAGACCTGGGTCATACCAAGCTTACGTCCTAAAATACCCTTCATTTAATTTCACCCTGTTCCTTTCTTACAGTTTGATCTCGATATCTACACCTGAAGGCAGGTCCAGTCTGGATAATGCATCGATTGTTTCTGCGCTCGGGCCGATAATCTCAATCAGTCTCTTGTGTGTACGGATCTCAAACTGCTCACGAGAGTCCTTGTACTTGTGAACCGCGCGAAGTACTGTGATCACCTCACGCTCAGTAGGCAGCGGAACAGGTCCGACGATCTTCTTTGCGCCGTGGTTTGTAGCAGTCTTAACGATCTTTTCGCTGGCTGCATCCAAACTTCTGTTCTCGTAAGCCTTCAAACGAATTCTTACAGAGTTCTTTGCCATGAATTTTTCCTCCTTATATTCACTCCCATATTGGGATCGCTCAGTGGAAATTCCCCGGTTATCACGTTTCGATGCTTCGTGACAACGCATTTCAGCGTGCCGGCAACCTCCCACTTCTACGCGAGTGCTTGAATATAATATCATCCATTTATACTGGATGCAAGAACTTTTTCGAAAATGTTTGCATGTCAACGGATTTCAGTGGGTCATATTTAAGGAAATATGCCTGATCATCATCATTTCATAACAAAATTGCTGCTAAATACATCCGGATTATGCAGAATAAACAAGCAGAATATTCAAGGATATCCCCTCCAAGCCTCATGGCCGCAGTCTCAGCAGCGCCTCAGCACGAAAATGCGGGATCAATTATCTATATCCTTATATATATGGCTCCAGTTTGGCACTTATTGATCTTTCCACATGAAAATCCCACTTCCATAGGACAAGCTTTCAGAGCTCATCTACTTTCATGGGATTCATCATTGCAATTCTATCTTCAGTTGAATTTAGCCTTGTTTTTCCTGAGCAGGATCAAGCATCCTGCAGCCATAAGCGAGCTCAGCCCAAGCATGAGGATCCAATTGTTCAGGCCGGGTGCGCCTGTATCCACAATCTCGTTATATTCTTCTTTTGCCTTTTCAATTGTGAATTCCGCAGCGACTGGTCCATCATACCCTGTGTAGTATGCGCTGATCCTATGTGTCCCCACCAACAGCTGATTCAGATAAGCAGGTGAGATCCACAGTCTTGTACTGCCGCTTTCTGTGCGATAGTCAGTTCCTTCTGTCAATGTCATACCATCGATCATTATTTTCTCTAAACGTCCCAATGGTGCATTGATCTCGAAATACAGTTCCTCTTGGCTGCCTAAGATCCAGGAAGAATTCATTCCCTTTGTGAAGACATATGCAGCAGAACTGATATTCAATGTTCTTTCAAATGTCAATTTGTAACCATAAAGATTGCTGATGTTTTCCGGCAGGCATATTGTTCCGACCGCATTCACTGTCTGATCTGCCGTCAGGTAGGAATCATAATCCCCATACGTCCATATGATCGGCACATTGACCGTACTGCCGTCTGTTAAGACAATGTCTGTATTATCTGGCAGATCAAATGCGCTTCTATCCGTACCATTCAGATAAGACAGCTGGATCGGTCTCAAGGCTGGTTCTGCCCCAAGTACTGCGTTCGCCAATCTGACCGTATAGTAGCCAACAAAGTCACTGCCATCCTGATATAAGATTGCTTTCTGCCCATTGACCGTAAGCACTGTTTCATCCGTCAGTCCAAATACCGGTGCTGCAGAGCTCCAAGCCCTTGTACCTTTCTTGCGCATGTTGATTGTTTGACCATCATCATTCATCTTGAGCGTGATCTTCGCTGTATACGCATAGCCATAATTCTCCGCAACGCCTGTATCCGGCATCCATTCAATCTGCATATTCTTTGCGCTGATCTCGTATTGATTTGTGATGGTGATCATCGTCTGTCCTGCTTCCGTAGATAGATCAGAACCCAAGATCGGATCCGTGACCGTCGTAGAGATCTTATTCACAACAGGAACATAAGCAGCCGTCAATTCCACATCATTCGCTGGCATTGCCGTTGTTGGGCATGCCACTTCTGTATTGAACTGTGTTCCATCTTTCCAGCCATAGAATGCCTCATCTTCAACATTAGGGGCAACCAGATCAATTGTTTCACCCTCACTGTATGTATACGTCTTCCGGTCAACAATCTTATCTGCATTCAGATCGTAGCAATTGACCGTCAGTTCATATTCCGCAGGAATCGTGTAAGTGAATTCCTGTTTACTGACTTCACTGCTTGCATATCCATCCTTTACGGCAAATGCCCTGACTTTATAAGTTACCGAAGTACCCTTATCTCCTTCAATCTGTATAGGCAGTACATATGGCGTACTGTTCACCGTTGGATCACTAGGTGCATCATCGGTCTTGCTGATCTCATAATAGATCGTGCTTCCCTCCACACCATTCAGCAGAACAATGCCTGTCTGTCCCGTGTACGCAAATTTAGGTGCTGCAAGCTGCGGAAGATCATCGCCTTCATATGCAAAGGTCACAGTCTTTGCTAAGACATAGTCATCATCATTCTCGCCTGTCTTTTCATAATAAGGCGCCGTATCATCCACATCTACACGGTATGGAATGTCCTTGCTCTGTATGATGCATTTAAATGTATTGCTGCCTTCCACATGTTCCGCACTGACTGGTACGGATACAGAAGTGCCATTGTCAAGTACCAATGAAGCTGTGCTTGGCAGCAGTGCCTTCATTGTATCTTCAGATGTACCTTCAGGAACAATATAGTCCGCATCATTCCATACAACAGAAACAATCTTTGTATGTGCTGTAAAGAATACTGCATATACATTCATACTTCCATCATCATTGTAGTCAATGAAATCACATGGATAGCCATTCACTGCAATATCATCCTCGGTCAATGACTCTGTATTGAACATATGCGATGCATCTGCTTCTACCCTGATCTCTGCGATACGGATATCACCATATGTTGGTGTCGATAGATCAGACCAAGTCAATGACATCCATTCCAATCCTTCTGTATCAGAAGAGATCGAACTGGATAAGTCTTCCCCAATGACTGGTTCATTCATTGTAAATGCCAGAGAAGAGATCTCTGTCTTCTTTACATAATTTGCCTTCAGTTTTACTGCGTATGCAGGCATGGTGAAGGACAGTGATGAAGATGCACAGCTCAAGTTGGCAATGATCGTTCCATCATTCTTTTCAGCCGTCCATCCAGTAAATTGATATCCAGATACAACTGCAGCTGCTGTCTTTACTGTTTCACCTGCTTTGTATTCGCCAAGTGTATGAACAGATGTACTTAACGCTTCTTTGCTATTTCCATCAAAGCCCTGGGCAGTAACACTGTAATACTCATTTGCAGCTGTACCGGCAGTCTTATCGAAAACATATACAAAGCTTAAGGATCCATCCTCATTCTTGAATACCGAAGCATCATGCCCATTAATTGTACCGGCAACCGTATCGCTGAAGACATGATTGTCTGATGGTGCAGCCACATTGATGACTGCGGTATATGCCGTACCGCCATCTGCTTTGCCATCTTCTAGTACACCCGGTCTCCAATCAACAGTTGTATCATCACAGGCAATTGTCTGATTCATCGTGACAGACACATTGCTGCGCATCTTGCTGCCTTGCTCAGGCTTCCAATAATCAGAACCAATGGTCATCGCAACTTGAGATACCACAGTCTGATAGTTAGCACTTACGACAAGATCGCTCTTGCCCATAGTAAATACAACAACATCGCTTGAAGTATCATAGAAATATTCAGATCCGCTAGTTACGATCCATTTATCAAATTGCTGATCAGAAGCAGGATCATCTGCCTTCAGTAAGATAGTATCTCCTTCATGAGCAGTAAGACTGGTTTTATAATTTGGATCCGTTCCATTCATATTGATTGCACCGCCGCCAGTTACAGTAATGTTATATGCATCTGGAAGCGTCACTGTATAGTTCAATGTTGCAACATCACTTGTTCTATACTCATCTTTTACTGTGCATGCTTTAACTGTTTGCGTTGCATCAATCGCAATCTGAGCAGTGTACTTCATTCGATTTTGATTTTCATTGTCGCTAGGATCAGTTCCATCCAGTGTGTACCAGACTGTTCCTCCTTGGCTTGACGTCAATGTCAATGTTTGCGCTGAAGTATAGTTCCCCGACTTCAAACTAGCAACTGGCATCTTTGCTTTTTCTTTGGCACTAACTGTAGCCACATATGGAACCAGTGTCTTGCCATTTTCATCAACATAATCAGGCAATGTATTATACTTTGTATTATACTTTGCGTTGTAATTCACTGTTTGCTGTTCTTTAATATCAGCGTTATAAGCATTATTATCTTTTTCCCAAGTCAGGTTAACAACATCAGTATTTCCATCGGTGTAAGTTAATACTGTCGAACCAGGGAGATCCTTCTTTATCGCACTAGCAACATTTTCTGCCGTATCATGCACGTATGTACCGCTTGTTGGTGTGATTTCAATCTTGCTTAGCACAGCCTTTGCAGTTGTGAATTCCACATACACTGTCAATGTACCATCGGAGTTCCGCACTTTGTTCTTAACAGTGCCGCCATCCACAGTAATTGTAGAAGCATCTGTGAATTTATGGGTTCCATCAGGTGTCAAAGTGAATACAGCAATACAACTCCGATTGTATTCAGGTACTGCATCATTCAGCCATTTCACGCTGACACCAGAGACGCCTGTAGTTGTTGTACTTGCCGCATTTGATTCAGGTAAAGGTTTTCTACCAACAGGTACAGTAGTCATTGTGACAATTGGATTAACAATTGCAGTCTTTTCAGTATAGCAAACTGTAACTGTCGTATCTGCCTTGCCCATTGTACCTGTAATTGATGTACGATCATTATTCATTGAATATGTTCCATCGCTATAAGATATCGAATCATAATTATACTCAGATTCATCTGTCCATGGTATTGATACATCGTTACCACTTTCATAAGTCATCTCATATACTGTTGTTGCAGAAGCTTCGCCAAGTTTCTTCTGCACCGTCAACTTAAATGCATTAAACTTATAGCTCACTTTGATGTGCGTATCATCAACTCTTTCAACAACACCATCCAATATTTCATTACCTATTGTCACTTTTGCAGAAACATTGCTTGCGTACTTTTGTCCATCAACTAACGGAAGCGTAACTGTTGCAGTGTAGACTTTATCTGATTGTGCTGTACTATCATTTGGATTCCATGTGACAGACACATCACTTGATTTTATACAGGAATCAAGCCCTGTAACAGATGTTGCTAAAGACGAGTTAACTACCGGCTTATCTATAGTGAAGTTAACAGTATTCACTACATAGTTTGCTTGAATCTCTACATCATTTGCTGGCATAGTGAAAGAAGTTTTCTTAGCACTAGGATCCATGATTGCTGCATTCCCACTGACGACTGTCCATCCAACAAAGGTCTTTCCTGCTGGAACTTCATCTGCTTTCAATACAACAATATTTCCTGTATACGGACGGTTGCTGTCTGTGATATCTTCTAGTGCAGAATTTTGAGCTTTACCGCCAGTCACAGTAACACTATGCTGCTGGGTCGCAAGAGAAATCACATACCTATAAGAACTTACAATACTGTCACTGTAACCAGTTCTAGTAGCATATGCTTGCAATTGTTTCCTAACGGTAGATGCTTCAACACCTTCGATAGTGAATGGCTTTGTGTACTCTTTCCTTGTTTGGCTTGTCGTTGGATCAGATCCGTCAAGGGTATAGTAAATATGATCACTGCCCTCGCTCGTGAGCGTGATATCGACATTGCTATTTGAATACTTTGAACCAGGCTCTGCTGTTACTGGATTCGCTTTATCTGCTGCTAACACTGTAATCTTGATATTTGAAGTAGCAGACTTTCCTGAATCTCCAATACGGATGTAATTTGCTGCCGTATCAATACTTCCTGCAACAGTAAATGATTGTTCCTCAAGTTTAGTTGGATCATATGTACCATCTGTAAGAGAATCATCAAGGGTGATATCTGCTTGCACTACGCTCCAGTTCTTGCATGTTACCTCAGCAGTTGGATTTGTTTCCTGTGCTTTAGCAACGATGCCAGCAAGATCATCTGCTGAACTGTGTGCAAGCTTGATCTCTGTTGGATATACAATATCTTCTACTGTCGCATTGAGATTGAATTTGATCTTCAATAATAGACTGCCATCCGCTCTAACTTCAGCTTTCATCTTTTCTGTTGGGCTTGGGTCAGAAGATACAGAATAAGATAAACCGTTTTTATATTCTGGCGTCACTTGGCCTGAACGTACAAGCTTCGGCAGCACGACCTCAGCTGTCATTGAACCATCAGAGTTCGTTGTCCATTTCACTGGTACGCTTTCA
Organism: Solobacterium sp.; assembly: GCA_022486705.1. GTDB lineage: Bacteria > Bacillota_I > Bacilli_A > Erysipelotrichales > Erysipelotrichaceae > Bulleidia. Next base: position 32,872 of record JAKVKC010000014.1, read on the forward strand.
TATCCTCTATATGTATAGCCGCTGTAAGTACCAGAATATCCTTGGGAACAGTATGCCTTATCATCACTGGAAGCATACCAGTTTACGCTATCAGAAAGCTGATTTGGCTTATCAAGATACATCTCATTATTCTCTGTACCAGTTGTGTTAAATTCCAATTTGACTGAATTGATCTTATACACTCGATCAGACCAAATGTATACGTCATCACTAGGCATAACAAATGTCGTCGTGGAACAGCTGGAATCAGCGAAGGATACCTTTTTTGTATCCGAAGACCAAGAAACAAACTCAGAGTTATCATCTGAAGCAGCAGAAACTGTAATCACTTCGTTTGGATAATATTGTCCACCTGTATATTTGCCATTATCATAGATCGTTGCATAATGTTTATCCGCGCCAGGGAAGACGGTGTACGTTGCTGTCACAGGATCACTATACACTCCATCCTTATATGCAACTGCCGTAACAGTGAAATCCTTGCGTACCTTATAATCAGAATCTAAGGACAGATAATTTCCAAATAATTTAGTTTCTTTGCCAAGAGTTTCAAGACTTGGGGTTGTTGATTCTCCATTTGTATTCAGCGTATAGAAGATCTGTGCGCCTTTTGTTTCCGTAGAAATTTCTATCTTCTTACCGCTCGAAGAATCAGACACACTTAGCTGCTTGAATGTCGGCGCAGCAGGCTTTTCAAAAGTTTCAGGATCTGTGCTGAATCCTTTATAATCATCCTGATAGAGACTATCCTGTGCTCTCATCCAGGCAAAATTAACTTCTGGATAATGCTGAGTAGCTATTGCTGTCGTGTTGTAAGCAAGTGTGCCAAGAAGGTAGTTATTAGCTGTACTAGTGGTTCCGCCATCATAAGAATCTTTATTATAATCATAACTAACAAATGACATTAACATATCGAGAATAACTGGAAAAGAATACTTCAATGCATTGAATCTTTCGGTACCAAGAACATCTTCAAGCCCGCTCTTCACAAGAGCATTCCATATTATTTTCCTTTGACGATTTTTCGTATCTAAATCTTGCAGTCTATAATTCCATGTTATTGCCGCATTGTAAAGTGACAGTATTTCGGTTAATTCCATCTTGTCTAATAACAAGCCAAGTTTTTCTGTAGCAGCATCACTTGTTTTTTTATCTAAGCCAAAGACAAGGTTAATCACTACTGCCAATGCATCTTGCATAGTATATGAATGTATTCCGGTTTCGCCCGCTCTACTAGCATCCACAAGATTCCCATCGTCGTCTACGTACCATTTGTTACTATAAAGAGCACGATAACCAGCCTCGCCATCAGGATCTACAGGGTCATAGATATGCGTTTCCTTTTGAGTGAATATATCTGTCCAAGAGGATTTATTAAATTTTTGGCTTAATCCGTATTTCAGCAAAAAATTAATCATGGTTGAATAATAGTTTGCAACTCCATCTCCAGTAATTATCTTACCTGTAGAGCCTATTAAATTCACCCATGTTACGCTCCCCAAAATATAATTAATCGTTGCTTTTTCAAAATAATCAGTAAAGTAGATATCATTATTAATCAAGTTGAGCTGTTTCATCATACTTACACGAAGATCTTTATAAATAGAACTATCACTTGCATAGTAATTACTGCTATTATTCGATATTGTCGTATCACCTGGAATATAATGATCAATACCATATCTAGTAAAGCCCATGATAGATGGTGCTACCATAGGTACGAGATCTGATTTGTTGATGAGATTATGAATTGAACTATATTGTGTACTCAATGGCTCATACTTAGGATAACTAGCATCCCATGTTGTATGATCTAATGCATCTGTTTTTGTAACATTTACTGCTCCTTGAGGTGCTTCAAACGTATATGCGTATACATTTTTTTCATTTGCAAAATCAAAACCATCAATGACTCTTCTTGCCGTCAGATTGGCAGTTGCGCCGCCTCTCGAATAACCAGTGATCCATATCTTGCATGCATCCTGCATTTGTGCTGTGAAATGATCAGATATATATTTTTCAATTCCTTCCATAACTTGATCTGCCGCATTGCTGAAACCTTTGGCTTCACCATCATCTGTGGCACTGTCATTCATTGTTGTATTGCTGCCCCACTCTGTTTCATAGTTGGCACCGCGAACAGCCACAGCTAAAATATATTTTGCCTCCGGTTTTCCAGTATCTGGATTTTTTATTGTGGTTTTCTTCAATGCAATTGTATAACCAATTGTGTATCCAGTATCTGTTTTTGCCGGCGTAGGATAATGCACATCAATATTGCTAAAGCCAAGTTTCCCATATAGATCAATGACATTCTGTGCTTGCTCAGCAGGTGTTGCCTCAGTAGAATCATCCTGACTTGGTCTGCGGAAAGCGGCCATCGCAAGTCCCATTGTTGCAGTAGCTAATTGCTGATTGTAGTTATCTGCAGATTGCGAAAACAATTCATCACTATAGTAGATAGAAGATTCTTTATCAATTTTCGAATCTAATACAGAAGTATACTTAAAAGGAATCTTTTTATATTCAGTGTAATCCGATTCTCCTTTTGTTCCTTCAGTGATTATTTCTGGTCCAACAGATGATGCCGTATCTGGACTTGTTCCTTTCTGCAAGTATTCATTGCCGCTTCCATCCATTACAACATAATAATCAGCATAATCAGAACGTAATACATACTGTGAAATACCAGAACATACTCCATTATTTGTTAATTGAATTCTATCAGAATCACTGAGTTTAGTAGAAACATAGACAACACTAGTTGCTGCTAAAGAACCCTTATCGATATCATTATATGTACGCAGATATAGATTATGGTATCCATTGTTCTGACAATAAACCGTACCACCAGTCAATGCTAAATAATTGTAACCACCATTAACATAGATACCGCTTCCTACTTCAGAAGACTCTGATGTATCAGCATCTACTGTATTTCCCATGATCGTTCCACTATTCAATTCTGCGTGTCCCGCATTCACATAAAAACCGCCGCCATTTTTTGCTGCATTGTTGTTCATGATTGAAACACCCATAATATGAGTCTGTCGAGCACCATTTAACCAGTTATAACCATTGATATAGACGCCGCCACCAGAAGAATCCGTTCTATTGCCAATGATCAAGCCGCCTTTTAACAATACATTTCCATAGTCAACGAAAACACCGCCGCCATCATCATAAGAATGATTATAACCAATGATTCCGCCTGTCATTAACACGGTTACTTTTGATCCAGGCAGGTATTCTTCATTGTCTTCGGTTGAATTGACATAGATTCCGCCGCCGCATCCACCAATCGATGTTATTTCTTCTGAGGCGTAGTTATGCGTTATCGCACCGCCAGTCATATAAAATGTTCCGTCTCCTGCTTTTGCAGAATAACCACCTAAATGTATGCCGCCGCCATGCCCGCCGCTGGTCATATTATAGCTGATTGCACCGCCATTCATGATAATGTCCGCGCCTTCATCTGAAGCAGTTATACCGCCGCCGCCTTGTGATGAAACATTGCCGGCAAGGGTTCCGCCATTGATAGTCAATGTCGCATTTCCACATACAACGATACCGCCGCCGCCAGTACTGTTTGCGCCGCCAGCAATAACACCGCCATAGAGCGGCTGTGTATTCCTGCTCGCATCTGCTGTTGGAAACCAAAGATAAGAATCGACATATCCCATATGCATTCGCGTAGAATTACTATCTTCAATGGTCAGACTTCCACCCTCAGGAATACGGAAAACCTCGCCATTGCCCGCAGTAGAGTGGGATGCACCTGCATTGCCTCGATTAACCATATACCCATTCAGATCCAGGGTGATATCTCCAGCAGCATTTGCTATACCATACAGAAATGCACCATCATAATAATTGCTGCCTTGATCCGGTGCCTGCATAATATGACCATCTTCATAAACAGAGCCTTCCCAATCATGATATAGCGTCATTGTCACATTCTTTTTATTTTCCGCTGATTGCTTCACTGCATCAGACCAAGCATACGAAACAATACAGCTTTGTTTTTGACTATCATCCCAATCACGATTGCAGGAACTATATGTAGAGTAAAGTTCCTCCAAATAATAATATTTCTTTTTTCCGTCCGTTATTTGAACGGTCGCAAGCAGCGTTTTTGAATGATTTTCTGTTTCCTCATAAGCATTGATCGTTGTAAGAATGGATTGCGGTACAACCGTAATCATCATTATTAAAGCCAGTCCAAACACAAATACTCTTTTCATGATCTTCTTCAGCATATCAATGCCCTCCCGAAAGAAACTGCAATACTCTTGTTAATTGAAATACTTCACCGAAGTATCTGGTACAACATAATCATCTTTATCTTTTGTTTCTGGTGTAAAGTAGCTGTCCTGCGTACGGAGCCAAGACAGAATGACTTCATTGTTATGCACTCTCATATAAGAACCGCTATTGCCAACTAATGTTGCTAAAACTCTCAATTGGTCACTTTCCAGATTCAGCTGGAGCTTGCCGTTTTCGGAAATGATCAGTTCATTGTACTGTTCACCATTGCTGCTGCTTGTATAGCCATCGCTGCCCAGCAGAAGCGCTGAGAGGAACTTGACCAGATAGCTGACATTGACCCCCTTCACCCCTGTCAGCCGCTGAATTTCGTCAGAAGCATAGCCAGCAGCTTTCATGGCAGATGAGAATGCCGCAGCCATGATATTCGTAGAAGCATAATTCAGCAGCGTAAATACTTGTTCCAATGTTTTCTGGCTGTTCAAAGCTGCGCTGGCCAGCTGCAGATACGTCCTTACTTCACTGAAAGTCAGACCTGTTCCATACTGTGCCAGCTGCTGATTGATATCATCGATTTCTTCCTGGCTGAAATTTTCTGTATCTGCCAGAAGCTGATCAGCCATATCGGCTGCCGCTTTCAGCTGTGCTTTTTCGCTCTCGCTCAGGCCATCTACCGTCGTAACAAGCTTTTCCTGCAGCCGAGAGATCACATACTGAGCATACATGACACAGACGCCTGCTTTCGTCAGCACATCGCCAGTCAGATACTTCATCATATTGGCTGGACGAGCTGAATAGTCGCCAAGATAGATGACCATGAAGGCCTGGATCACCGGCTGATACTTTACATAATCTTCTCTTGTTTTGATCAGATTCTTGGCTAAGAAAGCCAATCTTCCCTGCAGGAAAGTCTCCTGCGATTTATACGTATCCAGAATATCTGCCGAAGTATCATTTACGATGCTCAGGCTTCCACTCGCAAGTGAGAACTTCTTTGGTGAAAAGACATCAGGGTCTCCGCCGCCGGTACTGTAGATAGTGTAAACAGTTGGATTCAGCTTCTGCAGATATGCAAGCATAGCGCTTGTGTTTGTATCCTGATGTGAAGCAGTATCGTAGCCAGCGTCCAAGGTATGATCCGTCCCATATCTTGTAAAGCCCCATTGATCCAAGGCAAGCATGGAAACAGGATCATATGCGGCAAAGATATTATGGATAAAAGCATAGTTGGTATGAAGGGCTTCTTTTTCAGCTTCAGTATCATAGTGGACACCCGCTGGTGTACCGAAGGTATATGCATAGATATCCTCTCTCTGCAGAGAGATATTGGTCAGTCTTGGATCGCTGGCCGCATTGTCTGCATACCATCCGCCTACTAAATTGGCGGTCGCTGCACCTCGGCTGTAGCCAACTGTCCAGATCTTTGTATCGCCGGAAATGCCATGCCGCTGAACATAATCAGCGGAGAACCGAACGACTTCTGTCATTGCATTGTAGAAGCCTTCCGCAAAGCCCTCGGAATTGCTGCCATCGCCGATGGTAAAGTTGCCAGCCCATTCTTTTTCATAGCCGGCAGAACGTGGCACAATTGCAATCAGTGTATATGTTTTCCCGTTCTCTGTGATCTTTTTTGTGGCCACGCCAGCGCCGATCGTCTGTTCGCCAGGCTGCACTGTATAGTTCTTATTGACTTCGAAATCTTCAAAGCCTAAATTTGTTAAAAGTTCCTGCAGATTTTCGCTCTTATACCAATACGTGTCATCCGCGGAAGTATTCTTCTTATTCAGCGCTGTCAATGTTCCATTGTCATAGCAATTGATCGAAAGATCCTCATCTCTTACCGCATTGGCACTGATGGAAGAAGATGCCAATGACATTGAAGCAGTTGCCAGATGATTGTTATAGACAGATGCTGCATCTTTAAAGTAATCATCTGAGTATGCCATCTCATCCGTGTAATCCGTATCCGTAATTTCATGCGGTGTAAAATGGTAGGAATACATTTTGTATTCTGTGCTCTCTGCATTGATCGGAACGATCTGCGTACATGCAAGCACGGCTGCGAAAGCTGCTTCTGATACTTTTCTGACAGATAATCTTTTCATGAGTTCTTATTTCCTTTCACTCCCCTGATGAATGACATATTGATGAATACCTGCGAAGGTATATAGAAGATCCACACCAAATAGAAAGATACTGCATACAGCGTGGTGCTCAGCCCCGCCGCATTGCGGATGCCGACCGATACATCGCAGCCGAAGAACAGCAGGATCCCAATCGCAAGCAGAAGTTTCTCAGGTGTATGTTCTTTGACATAATTATGCCAAGCAGAGAAAACATTTACGGTAAGATTTGCCATAGAGTAAGAAGATGCCAGCAAGGTGAAATCTGTCTTTGCCACAAAGACAGCTAAGAAAACAAACAGAACCGCTCTGGCCAACAGGCTGATCTTATTCACCCCCAGATACAATGCATAAACTGTCTGCACAGCACAGAAGAGCAGAATACCGATGATATAGTAATTATTGATGCCCACTAAGAACAGATCTGCGCACAGTGTCAGCAGAAGGGCCAAAGGGATCGCTTTCTCTTTCCATGTTCCGTGACTGACATTCCCATGAATGTAGAAATGCAGCATGACAATAAAGTTCAGTATGATCGCTGGATACTGCATCTTTGTATATACTGATTCCGGTACGCATGTCTGCAAAGAAACTGTTCCAGCTAAAAGAGCAGCTTCTGCCACAAAGTAACACAATAAAATGGTCCTATCTCCGCCTGCTTTGCTCATATCTTTTCGTCCCCGTTTTTTAAAGAATGTGTAGTGCAAGTATATGTAGTGCTTTGATCATTTGTGTACGCATAAAAACAGCTATAATATCCGCTATCAGTATTATAGTATGAACCGTCTTCTTTATGCTGTATTATTACAAAATACTCTTTTGCAAAAAGCCATTTTAAACTGCTGTTTGAAACAATTTTGCATAAAAAACTAAGCCGTTTTCAGCTTAGCAATTTGATTTATCAGTCTTCCGCAAAATGGATATGAATATGCGGATTCTCTTCTGCCGCTCTTCCCAGGACCATCAGTACTTTGTATGCATACTTTTCCTGGCAGATTGCATCAATATTGTCTCTTGTCAGCAGGATGTCCACATCTGTATCCACTTCGGATAAAACATCATTCAAAGCATCCAGGTTTTTGCCGAAATGCGCCGGAAGCGTAAATAATTCCTTCATATAGAGGGACATGGATTCCCGATCCATGATCCGATTTGCATCAAGTATGATCTGCTTATTCATAGTTTCCATCTCCATACAGCAAAGTAAATGTTTCGTAATGGTCATTGGTATAGTAGATATCAATATTCTGAGCATCATCATCGTAGATGATCCTCTCTGCCCCGCGTGAAGTCTTCGTCAGTGTATTGATATCGCACTCATAGTATTTTCCCGAGATCTGCGGCAGCACTTCTTCATAGTTGCCATAGACATCGCCGCCGATGCATCTGCCTTCGACTGTTTCATGCAGAGCACCGCCTGACCAGCCCTTTTTCCTGGCTTCTTTTTTTGTCATATAGCAGGAAGGAAGATGCTGATACATTTCCAGATACAGGGCAACTTCATTCTTCTGATCCGTGACAATATCTTCAGCAATGGCCGGCGATGACTTTCTTGTCGCCGCAGTGCTTGGCTTAGTGCATGCACAAAGGTTCAGGCACAGAAAACATGCAAGCAGTTTCTTCAGCGCATCCATGATGTATCTTCAAGAAAGAGATGAGCAATTTCTTCATAGCTGGATACGATCTTTACCGGGTACTCCGAAATGCAGCGTCTTTCATATTCAAACCAAATGGGAACCATGCCAGCTTTTACAGCACCTTGGATATCTGTCGCAAAAGTATCGCCGATAAAGGCCACTTCACCTGTCTTCAGCCCCATCTTTTCAGCCATGATCTCATAGATCTTCGGATCTGGCTTATGGATCCCGTACTCACCTGAAGCAATGATGACATCAAAGTATTTTTCAATCTTAGCTGACGCAATCTTTTTCTTCTGAAATCTTTCATCACCATTGGTCAGAATGCCAAGCTTATATTTTTCCTTTAACAGCGGCAGTGTCTTCTTTACGCCAGGGATCAATACCTGCGATTTGCAGAACTCCTCATTCCATTTTTCTTTCCATGCCTGAATGTCCATCTCCGGCACATAGTACTTCTGCACCAAAGAAAAGACATGATCCTTTTTTATTGACCCATATTCATCCCAGATCATGCATCTCTGCACCATGCTTTCAAACTCGACCGAAGAAGGATCCATCTCCGGCCGCATCTCATGCAGGAACGCACGAAAAAGATAATATGCAGATTCATATCGTTTGGACAAAGTGCAGTCAAAATCAAATACTATTCCTTTTATCATGCCATTATCATAACAAGAAAAAACGCGGATGCAATTCTTAAACATGCACTTATTGAAAATCTGCACATGAATGAACATTTTTTCCTGTCAATTCCCACAAAAAAAGACACTCTCATAAGAGAATGCCCTTTGTTTGAAAGCAATTACTTGTCGATCTCTGTGATCGATCCAGAACCTACTGTTCTGCCACCTTCACGGATGGAGAACTTTGTGCCCTTTTCAATAGCGATAGGATCCAAGAGCTCAACGCTCATGACAACGTTATCGCCAGGCATGCACATATCAGTTCCTTCAGGAAGAGTGATGACACCAGTAACGTCTGTTGTTCTGAAATAGAACTGAGGACGATAGTTGGAGACGAACGGTGTATGACGGCCGCCTTCTTCCTTAGTCAGTACATAGACCTGAGCCTTGAACTGTGTATGAGGAGTAACGGATCCTGGCTTAGCCAGAACCTGTCCACGCTCAACCTGTTCACGGTTGATACCACGGAGCAGTGCACCGATGTTATCGCCGGCCTGAGCAAAGTCCAGAGTCTTTCTGAACATTTCAATGCCAGTAACAACTGTCTTCTGTGTAGGCTTGATACCAACGATTTCAACTTCATCGTTCATGTTCAGCTTACCGCGCTCGACACGGCCTGTAGCAACTGTGCCACGGCCTGTGATCGTGAAGACATCTTCAATTGCCATTAAGAATGGCTTATCGAATTCATGAACTGGAGCTGGGATATAAGAGTCAACAGCATCAAGGAGCTCCTTGATAGCTGGTGTCCACTTAGGATCGCCTTCCAGAGCCTTCAGAGCAGAACCGCGGATAATAGGAGCATTGTCTCCATCAAATCCATATTCTGTCAGAAGTTCACGTACTTCCATCTCGACAAGATCGATCAATTCAGGATCGTCGACCATGTCGCACTTGTTCAGGAAGACAACAATCTTAGGTACGCCTACCTGACGGGAGAGCAGGATGTGCTCACGTGTCTGAGGCATTGGTCCATCAGTTGCTGCAACGACGAGGATTGCTCCATCCATCTGTGCTGCACCTGTGATCATGTTCTTGACATAGTCAGCGTGCCCTGGGCAGTCGACATGTGCATAATGTCTCTTGTTTGTCTGATACTCAACGTGTGCTGTGTTGATTGTGATGCCACGTTCTCTCTCTTCTGGTGCTCCGTCGATTGCATCATATGCTTCAAACGCAGCCTTACCATCTTCTGGATGAGTTGAGAGATACTTTGTGATTGCAGCTGTCAGAGTAGTCTTGCCATGGTCAACGTGTCCGATTGTACCAATGTTTACATGCTCCAAGCTACGGTCAAAATGTTCCTTTGCCATATTGGTCTTTTTTTCCTCCTGGTTATTTACCTTTTCAGTCTGTTCTCATTCTACTTGAATCAGAACATCTTTGCAATAAGTTCGTGTTGCAAAATCAACGATTATTACTCACCTTTTACAGAGTTCTTCTCGATGATTTCCTTCGCAATGTTCTTTGGAACTTCTTCATAGTGATCCATCTGCATTGTGAAGATTCCACGTCCCTGTGTGAAGCCACGCAGGTCAGTGACATAGCCAAACATCTCAGCCAGAGGTACGAACGCCTTGACCTTGATGGCATTGCCTGTTTCTTCCTGTTCACGGATCTGTCCACGTCTCTTTGTGACATCTCCCATGACAGCGCCTAAGTACTCAGACGGTGCTGTAATATCGACCGCCATGATTGGCTCCAGGATCGTTGGGCTGCACTTCTTAGCAGCTTCTCTCAATGCGAGGGAAGCAGCGATCTTATATGCCTGCTCGGATGAATCGACATCATGGTAGGAACCGTCGAACAGTTCTGCTCTGATATCAACGACCGGATAACCGGCAACAAGACCATTTGGAAGAGCTTCTTCCAGACCCTGCTGTGTTGGCTTGATGAATTCCTTAGGAATCGATCCGCCGACTGTCTTATCTTCAAACTCAAATCCCTTGCCTGGGTTCGGGATGAATCTGATCCATACATCACCATACTGACCATGTCCGCCAGACTGTCTGATGAAACGTCCTTCAACTTCAGCCTGTGCTTTGATTGTTTCACGGTAGGCAACCTGCGGTGCGCCCGCTGTTGCTTCGACCTTGAATTCTCTTCTCATACGGTCAAGGATGATATCCAGCTGAAGTTCACCGACACCGGCAATGATTGTCTGGCCTGTTTCTTCATCTGTATATGTCTTGAAGGTTGGATCTTCTTCTGCAAGCTTCTGCAGAGCAACATCCATCTTCTGGGAATCTGCCTTTGTCTTTGGCTCTACTGACATCTGGATAACTGGATCTGGGAACACCATCTGCATCAGTTCGATTGGATGATCTTCATCGCAGAGCGTATCAGATGTAGCGGTATACTTCAGACCGACAGCGCCGGCGATATCACCTGTATAAACATCAGTAATATCCGCTCTGTGGTTTGCATGCATACGGACCAGACGGCCCAGTCTTTCTCTCTTGCCCTTGGTTGCATTCAGTACGTAAGAACCAGCTGAAGCATGTCCAGAGTAAACTCTGAAATATGTCAGACGTCCTACGAACGGATCAGTAGCGATCTTGAATGCTAAAGCAGAGAATGGCTGATCATCGCTAGGATGACGTACTTCTGGGGTGCCATCATCCAGATGTCCGTTGATAGCTGGGACATCGGTAGGAGCTGGCAGATAATCTACGACTGCATCCAGCAGCATCTGAACACCCTTGTTCTTATATGCGGAGCCGCACAGAACTGGGAAGAATTCAGAAGTCAGGACACCTTTGCGGATTGCTCTCTTGATCTCTTCGATCGTTGGCTCTTCGCCTTCCAGGACCTTCATCATGACATCATCGTCATAATCAGCAATAGCCTCGAGCATTGCTGCTCTCTTTGCCTTTGCTTCTTCTACGAACTGGTCTTCAATCTCTTCAACATGGATATCTGTACCCAGATCGTTTTCATACATTTCCTGCTTCATTGTAACGAGATCGATGATTCCGCGGAATGAACCTTCAGCACCGATCGGCATCTGGATAGCAGCTGCCTTGGCACCTAAACGGTCACCGATAGAAGCGACACTCATATTGAAGTCAGCTCCGGTAGCGTCCATCTTGTTTGAGAAGACAATACGCGGAACATGATATTCACTGGCCTGTCTCCAGACAGTTTCTGTCTGCGGCTCAACTCCAGCCTTGGAGTCGAGTACCGTGACGGCACCATCCAGTACACGCAGAGAACGTTCAACTTCAGCAGTGAAGTCGACGTGCCCCGGAGTATCGATAATATTGATCTGGCAGTCCTTCCAATGACATGTAGTAGCAGCAGAAGTGATCGTGATTCCACGTTCCTGTTCCTGCGCCATCCAGTCCATCTGGGAAGCACCGTCATGAGTCTCACCGATCTTATAAATCTTACCTGTGTAATACAGAATACGCTCTGTTGTTGTGGTCTTGCCTGCATCAATATGAGCCATGATTCCAATATTACGAATCTTGTCTAATGGGAACTCTCTTGGCATTTATAACTCCTTCCTATATTAGAAACGATAGTGAGCAAACGCCTTGTTTGCTTCAGCCATCTTATGTACATCTTCCTTCTTCTTTACAGAAGCGCCTGTACCATTGGCAGCATCCATGATCTCATTGGCTAATCTTTCTTCCATCGTGCTTTCATGACGGAGTCTAGCATAGCTGACGATCCAGCGCAGTCCTAATGTTAACTTTCTTTCTGCAGAAACTTCTACTGGGACCTGTAAGTTTGCTCCGCCTACACGTCTCACCTTCAGCTCCAGCTGCGGCATTACATTTCCGAGAGCCTTCTCAAATACTTCCATTGGGCTCTGGTTTGTTTTCTTTTCAATAGCAGCAAATGCATCGTACAGAATTGTCTGAGCGGTTCCGCGCTTGCCATCGATCATGATCTTGTTGATCAGTTTTGTGACGAGCTTTGAATTGTAGATTGGATCCGGCAGTACTTCACGCTTTGCTATATAACCTTTTCTTGGCATGTTCTATCTTCCCCTCTCTCACTTGCTCTTCGGTTTCTTTGCACCATACAAAGAACGCGACTGATTTCTATCAGCGACACCAGCGCAGTCCAATGTACCACGGATAATGTGGTAACGGACACCTGGAAGATCCTTGACACGGCCGCCTCTGATCATAACGACAGAGTGCTCCTGCAGGTTATGGCCTACGCCTGGGATGTATGCTGTAACTTCGAGTCCATTGGATAAACGGACACGTGCATACTTACGCAGAGCAGAGTTTGGCTTCTTAGGTGTCATTGTTCCGACACGTGTGCAGACGCCTCTCTTCTGTGGGCTGTCAAGCTTTGTTGCATGATTCTGAAGTGTGTTAAAGCCTCTGTTCAATGCAGGGGACTTTGACTTGTAAACTTTATCAGTACGGCCTTTGCGTACTAACTGGTTTATTGTTGGCATTGTAATCTCCTCTCACTTTATGCACACATTACCAAGTGTGCCTTCTCTTAGACTAAATTTAAGTCTCACAAAGAGACCTTTTTTCGCTAAGCGTTTATAATATTAGCTTTACCCTGCCCATATGTCAATGATTTTTACAAAATTTTTTTGTCCACACATCCGTGCGTGTCTTATAGCATATTTTGGCTGAACCACCAGTTTTTCCATGCTTTATCTTTTTTTGCTTTCAGCCGTCTGGAACGGCACCGCTGGCAGTTCACAGAATTTTCAGAAAAATACCCTGTCTGTCTCCCGCAATCCCTTTCATTTTAAAAACATGTCATATATAATGAAACGAGATTTTAGGAGGTACTATGAGCAAGAATAATAAAGTATGCGATTTTTGTCTTAGCGAAGCAAGCGGAATGTTCAGCCGTCATGAAAAAACAGCAGACGGGCACTATATATGCAAGAACTGCAAAGCCATCATTCAAAGTTATGGACTGCCAGTAAAGTATGACCTGTTCCAAGCCTTGGTAACAGCGCAGCCGAACATGAAAGATATGATCATGGACACTTGGCTGGAGAACAATAAAGCAGCGGATGCTTTAGCAAAGTTCTATCCTCTCCCGCAGATCCTTCTGCATGATGGAGAGCACTGCTTAAATGCGGTCAAAGCAGTATATAACGTCAAGAAAGAATCAATTCCGCAGGAATTTGCGGTCAAGAGCATTGCAGATATTCGCAAAGGCACCATCCAGAATATTGAGGATTCACCGGAAAGATCCGGATCGGAAAAGGTCGAAGGCATGCTGTATGAAACAGAAGCTGCGCTCTACTTCCTGTCTGAGAAGATCGTCAATGTCCATCGTTTAGGCTATGTAAAGCGGAACACAAAGGATATGGATCATGTTGTGATCCAGACACCTTCCAAAAAGTTTACCTATTCTGTGCCGCATTCTGATCTGTTCTTTATGAGAGAACGGTTCTATCAGAAGGTCAACGCAGTCCTGAACAATAAGCGCCAGCATCTGATCTATATCTCAGATGACAACCAGCTGACCGTAACACCTGGCATCTATGATATTCCGCGCACCCTGAAACCTGGCATCTACAAAGTCAAGGCCATCAATGATGCCGGTCTCCATGTCAAAGATGCACTGGGACATGTCAAAGATTATTATGAAAATGAAGAATCGATCGATCTCAGTGCCGGCGGCACATTGGAATGCACTGGCGAATATAAGCTTGAGTGGGTCGGCGATAAAAAGTAAAGAAAAGGCTTAGTTCTGCGTGATGACGTGAGCTAAGCTTTTTTAGTGATAGATCCATCCTTTCGGATACTTATTTTTAAATACATGATGCGTGATCTTGGCAAACCCAAGCGGCTGAGCATCCACGCAGACCAAAGCATATCCATCTTTCACTGTCTGATCGGAGATATCTAAGGTCTCCCCTTTGAGATAGCGGATCGTTCTTTCATCCTCTGATGAAAAATTCAGCACATTGTCACAGTCCTTTTCTTTTAAAGCCATGGCCAATGCCCCATCAAATTCAAAGCGGTCTTTCTTTTCTTCTCCCAACAGCAGTCCAGAACGCAGAATGCGGAGCCCCTTCGTATCGATCCCGCATGCAGGTACAAACAGATGCTTATCATTGATGATCTCTTCCTTGCCAAACGGCAGTTCGATATGGACCGGCGCATGCTGCCAGATCACTGAGGTCATATCATCATTTGCTTTCTTCTCATTTCCCTTCTGCAGAAGACAGACAAAGTGTCCTTCGCCATGGATCCGATGCGGGAACAGTTTCGTGCCACATGCATTCTGTACAAAGCCTTCTGTTTTTCTGATCGGCAGAACATGCAGTGACGGATCCAATGAACATGCATACTGGATGATCTCTTCATCTTCCTGCCGGGAAAAGGTGCATGTTGAATAGACCATTGTGCCGCCATCCTTCAGCATAGCCAAGCAGCACTTAACAATCTCTTTCTGGATCGGCACATAATGCGAAGATCCATTTTTCATCCACGATCGGATCAAAGAATTCTCTTTGCGGAACATACCTTCTCCAGAACATGGCGCATCGATCAGGATCTTATCAAAATAGTGCGGAAAATATTCTTTCAGCTTCTGGGGATCTTCTGCCATAACAAACGCATTGGCAATGCCGAAACGTTCGATATTTCTTAATAATGCATGGCTCCGGGATACACTGATATCATTGGCAAATAAAAGTCCTGTTCCCGCCAGCTTCGTGCCAAGTTCTGTGCTCTTGCCGCCA
Source organism: Solobacterium sp. (assembly GCA_022486705.1). Taxonomy (GTDB): domain Bacteria; phylum Bacillota_I; class Bacilli_A; order Erysipelotrichales; family Erysipelotrichaceae; genus Bulleidia. The sequence goes on from JAKVKC010000014.1 coordinate 48,269, forward strand.
GGTGCAGCGCAGACATCCAGCACACGGTCATTCTTTTCAATCGGCAGAACTGCCGCTGGCAGCATCGCACTTGGTTCCTGAATATAGTAAAGACCGGCATAGTAATACAGGTGCTTTGCGACCGGATCTGTATCCCGATAATAGAAACCATTTTCACACCAGGGCACTGGCTCCAATGGATACGGAAACGACGCCAGAAAATCTGATACAGAGATCTTATCCGTATTGACCCGCAGTCCATGAAAGCATGGCTGTGCAAAAGAAGCTTCATAGGAAGCATATTCATCCTGCAACAGTTCTTTCATTTCTCTCTGATATGTTTCCGGCAGTTCTATCATAGCGGATCATCTCCTCTGAGCTTTTTCTCGGCTAAGATCACGCAGTCAGCCGCATTGCTCTTGGTCTCTTTCACTTTCACAAATCCATTCTTCAGCCAGAAATGTTCTGCCTGCGGATTTCCCTTTGCCCATGCCAGCTGAATCTGAGCAGCACCGCTCTTTTTCAAGTATGTGCACAGTTCATTCACTAGAGCAGAACCGGTTCCTTTTCCCTGTCTATCTTCTGCAAGCATGAAGAAGCCGATAAAAGCTATTCCTGCGGTGGGATAATCCGCGATCAGATCCATGACAGCAATCAGTTCATCCTGATCATAATAACCAACAAAGTATTTATCCTTTTCTGTCTTTCCTTCCGGCAGTGCATGCATGTCATCTCTGACCATTTCTTCCGATGCCTCAGGCGGGCAGTATTGAAAATACAGCGGATTGTCTTGGTACAGCTGATAAATACTCTGTATATCATCTTCCTTCAGCTTCCGTGCATGATATGTCAATGAAAGCTGTTCTATGTCTATCTTCATCGTGTTTCCTCGCATATTCAGTGTAAAGAAGAAATGCACCATGTCAACCATTCCTAATGGCCCGATGAAACATAGTACCAAAATACAAGTTCTTCATATCATAATGCGTGGAGCTGATTGACAATCATTTCACAAGTACTAGCATTTTCAATATCAGCTGTTTCAGCTGGATTCTTTTGACTGCATGCAGCATCGCAGCCATCAAGGAATAGAGGAGGAAAGAATGAAGAACAGAATCAAAGCAGGGATTGCGGCACTGTCAGCAATCTCCCTGCTGCTGGTCGGATGTTCATCAGGGACATCAAAAGCAGCAGCTATGAAAGACGGCACGTATGACGGTGAAGCACAGGGTCACAACGGAAAACTGAAAGTATCCGTCACGATTGCTTCCGGCAAGATCAGCGATGTCAAAGTCACGGACAACATCGAAACGACCGGTGTCTGTGAGAATGCCATTGCCAATGTGCCGGCAGAGATCGTCAAGAACAATTCCGTATCTGTTGATGCAACAACAGGTGCCACAGTAACTTCCAGCGCAATCCGCTTAGCAGTGCAGAATGCCATTGAGTCCAATGGCGGAAACATTGATGCATACAAAGCGAATGTTGAAACAAAAAAGAACGATGATCAGACACTGGACTGTGATGTGGTTGTTATCGGTGCCGGCGGCGGCGGTATGACTGCTGCGGTCAGAGCTGCGGAAGATGGTGCCAAGGTCATTCTGATTGAAAAGAATGGGCAGATCGGCGGAGATACAGTGCTCAATGCTGGCACATTGATCGCTACAGGCTCCAAGTTCCAGAAAGAAAAGCTGAATGAAACAAATGATTCCCCAGAGCTTGCCTATGCCGATATCATGAAAGTCGGTCTGAATGCCAATGATCCAGAGATGGTCAAAATGATCACTGAATCAATCGGTGAAACAGTTGACTGGCTGGTCGATGATATGAAAGTTCCTTATGATGTCGCAGCGACGCAGTATCCTGATCACAGTGCAAACCGGCAGATCGGTGTTGTCGGCAGATCGCCTGTCTTCTTTACCACAATGGCTGCCAACTTCGAAGCTTTAGGCGGCACGACCATGCTGGAAACAAAAGCAGATACACTGCTGACCGATAAAGATGGAAATATTTCCGGTGTCAAAGCAACGGATAAAACAGGTGCCACGGTCACCATCAATGCAAAATCAACTGTCTTAGCGACGGGCGGATACGGTGCCAACAGCAAGCTTCTGCCGACAACGCTTGGCGGATATATGTTCTACGGAAGAAGCACTGATATGGGCGATGGCCTGACCATGGGCGAAGCCGTCGGTGCCAATACGATCAATCTAGACTGTGTCAAAGTCTACCCACAGGGCATTGAGACAATGACGGGCAGAGCACTTGCAGCAACAGCATCTTCAACCGCTGCCACAAATGGCCATGGTGCAATCTACATCAATACAAAGGGACAGCGTGTCGTAAAGGAAACAGGCACTTTAGCCGACATTACCAATGCGACCGTAGCTCAGAGCGATAAGATCCTGTATCTTCTGATGGATGAAGATGCCTATAAGACTTATGTTGCAAAGAGCTTGGAAGACAAACTTGTCAGTTCAGAAGATGATATCAATAAATGGTATGACATCAAGAATGATGACAAGCCAGTCATCACAAAGGGAACAGATCTATCCGCCATTGCCAAAACAATGGGCATTGATGCGGATGCTCTGAAAGCAACGGTCGCAAAGTATAACAGCGACTGTGCTGCTGGCACAGATACACAGTTCCAGAAGGAATCTCCAACAGCTGTGAAAGACGGCGGCACTTACTATCTGGTAGAACAGAGACCTCGTTTCTGCACAACACTTGGCGGATTGAAAGCAGATTCTTCCATCGCTATTATAGATGCGAATGGAAAAGCAATCGGCAATCTGTATGGTGCAGGCAGTGTTGTCGGCGGCGGCAATGGCAAAGATTCGATGACCGCCATGATGAACTCCTGGGCTATCGGGTCCGGCAGAGTCGCTGGTGATTCAGCCGCAGAACATGCATTAGGAAAATAAACGGTGTACAAAAAGGCACTCAGCATTTTTCTGCTGAATGTCTTTTTTCATGCCTTATTTAAAGTAATCGACCGCGCCCTGGAAGATGAATTCCTGCGTTTTCAGATCTGGAATATTGCGGTACAGATCTCTGCCGCTTCTTTCAGAGTGGCCCATCTTGCCAAGAATTCTTCCATCCGGTGAAAGGATCGCTTCCACGGCATTGTAAGAATTATTTGGATTAAAGCGGATATTGTCCGTCGGTTCATTTTCAAGATTGACATACTGTGCGGCAATCTGGCCGTTCTCAATCAATGACTTCATGACATCTTCTTCGGCGACAAAGCGTCCTTCGCCATGCGATATCGCTACATCCGTCACTTCTCCGACCTTGGCATACTTCAGCCATGGGGACTTCACGGAAGAGACCTTAGTACGCGCAAGCATTGACTGATGGCGTCCGATCGTATTGAAGGTCAGAGTTGGACAATGTTCATCTGTGTCCATGATCTTTCCATATGGAACAAGTCCGAGCTTGATCAATGCCTGGAAGCCATTGCAGATACCAAGCATCAGTCCTTCTCTATGATCCAATAGATCGGTGATCTCTTTCTTTACCTTTGGATTGCGGAAGAAAGCAGTAATGAATTTTCCTGATCCATCTGGTTCATCGCCGCCGCTGAAACCGCCTGGGATCGCAATGATCTGTGAATGCTGAATTGCTTTGGCAAAGCGATCTGCACTGTCTTCAATCTCCTGTGAGGTCAGGTTGCGGACAACGAATATTTCGGCTTCTGCCCCTGCTCTTTCAAATGCACGTGCGGTATCGTATTCGCAGTTGGTGCCTGGGAAAACAGGGATCAGGACATGCGGTCTGTCCATCTGATAGGATGCATGCATGCATGCCTGTTCATCGCTGGCAATGGTCTTTAAGACATCATCCTGCTTTGACAGATATGGATATACCGGCTGCAGTTTATCTTCATACGTCTTCTGCAGATCGCTGTAAGCGATCGTACTGCTCTGATATGTCAGTGCATATACTTTTTCTGTTGTGCCAAGCAGAGTCATATCTTCAAAGGTATCTTCGGTTTCAAACATGAATGCACCATAGCATTTGGCAAACAGTTCTGTTTCACTGATCTCATTCTGGATGGCAAAACCAATGTGATTGCCAAGCGCACACTTCAGAATGCCTTCGGCAATGCCGCCATTTTCCAGAGTCCATACCGACAGTGCTTTGCCTTCCGCAATAATCTGTTCCATGCGGTCAAAGACTCTTCTCACACTGGCAAAATCCGGTACGCCATTGCTGTCTGTCTGCGGCTTCAGAAGATAGACATGATGGCCAGCACCCTTCCATTCATCGGAAAGGACCGTATCTGCCTTAGCCGTAGACACGGCAAAGGAAACAAGAGTCGGCGGAACATCAATATTTTCAAATGTTCCGGACATAGAATCCTTGCCGCCGATGGCAGCGACACCAAGTTCGAGCTGTGCTTTCAATGCACCGAGCAGAGCGCCGAACGGCAGTCCCCATCTCTTTGGATCCTGATAGACATGTCCGAAATATTCCTGGAATGTGAGCCATGCATGATGATAGCTTCCGCCAGCCGCAATGATCTTAGCTAACGATTCAATGACTGAATTGATCGCTCCTTTATATGGAGAATGCGACATCAGATATGGATCATAGCCCCATCCCATCAGAGATGCAGTATTAGTCTCGCCCTTCAGGACAGGAAGCTTAGCTGCCATTGCCTGTGCCGGTGTCAGCTGCCACTCTCCGCCGAAAGGCATCAGTACAGTATTGGCACCGATCGTACTGTCAAAGCGTTCGGCCAATCCCTTCTGCGAAGCAATGTTCAGATCATCTGCCAAAGCATTCATCTTCTCATTGAATGGACGCGCATCTGCTTTCGTTTCTTCTGAAGTCTCTTCATCGACTTCTGCGGTGATATATTTCTTGGCACCATTGGAATTCAGGAATTCACGAGAGATATTGACGATCTCTGTTCCGCCCAATTCCATGACCATTCTTGGGTCCTTTGTGACTGTCGCAACAATCGTAGATTCCAGATTTTCAGCATCAGCGTATGCTTGGAAAGCAGCTGCGTCTTCTTTTCTGGTGACCACTGCCATTCTTTCCTGTGATTCAGAAATCGCCAGTTCGGTGCCATTCAGGCCCTCATACTTCTTGGTAACTTTGTTCAGATCAATATGCAGTCCATCTGCCAATTCGCCGATGGCAACGGAAACACCGCCAGCACCGAAATCATTGCAGCGCTTGATCAGTTTTGTTGCATCGCCATTGCGGAACAGTCTCTGCAGTTTTCTTTCTTCTGGAGCATTGCCCTTCTGGACTTCGGCACCGCATGTTTCCAATGATTCGAGATTATGTGCTTTGGAAGATCCTGTTGCGCCGCCGCATCCATCTCTGCCAGTACGGCCGCCTAATAAAATCACGACATCGCCTGGATCTGGTTCCGTACGGATGACATTCTCACTTGGAGCTGCCGCTATGACAGCACCGATCTCCATTCTCTTTGCTGCATAGCCTGGATGATAGATCTCATGTACCAATCCGGTAGCCAGACCGATCTGGTTGCCATAGGAACTGTAGCCATGCGCTGCTGTCGTAACGATCTTGCGCTGCGGCAGTTTGCCTTTCATAGTGTCTTCCATCGGTGCCAAAGGATCCGCCGCACCGGTAATGCGCATTGCCTGATAGACATAGGAACGGCCGCTCAATGGATCGCGGATCGCACCGCCTAGGCATGTTGCTGCACCGCCGAATGGTTCGATTTCTGTCGGATGGTTATGTGTCTCATTTTTGAACATCAGCAGCCAATCCTGATCCTCGCCGTTCACATCGACTTTGATCTTTACGGAACATGCATTGATCTCTTCCGATTCATCCATGTCCTTCAGTTTTCCAGCTGCCTTCAATGCCTTGGCACCGATCGTGCCAAGATCCATCAGAGTAATCTTCTTATCCGGACGATTGATATACAGTTTCTTTCTCAGCTCCAGATAATTCTGATAAGTCTCTTTAATATATTCCGGTTTGATATCGGCATCCTCAATGATCGTATTGAATGTCGTATGCCGGCAGTGATCGCTCCAATACGTATCAATGACACGTACTTCGGTGATCCTTGGGTCTCTCTTTTCTTCATTCTTAAAATAGTTCTGCAGGAATTCAATATCAGCAAGATCCATGGCCAGGCCATACGTATCAATGAACTTCTGCAGACCTGTTTCATCAAGATCTGTAAAACCATCCAGCACTTCCGGCAGCGGCGGCAGCGGATATGTCTGATGGATGGATGCAGGTTTCACCAATGATGCTTCTCTGGCTTCCACGGGGTTGATCAATGTTTCTTTGATCACTTCTTTATCATGCTCATCCAGATTGCCGGCAATGTAATACAGACGTGCTGTACGGACTTCCGGTCTCTGTTTCATGGTGCTGAGCTGAATGCACTGCGCGCAGGAGTCTGCCCGCTGATCAAACTGGCCTGGCAGATATTCTACCGCCAATAGCCACTCGTTCTCTTTTGGTTCAGGTGCTTTTTCCTCATACAGATCATCGACCTGCGGTTCACTGAATACGGTCGTCAGTGCCGCTTTATAATCTGCTTCATCAATATTTTCAGCATCATAGCGATTCAGGACTCTGACACCTTTGATCTTATCGGAACGAAGTGCAGTTTTCAGATCATTCCAAACACCGTCTGCTTCTACTGCAAATGGCTTTTTCTTTTCTACAAAGCAACGATATACTGTCATCCATCTTCTCCCTGTTTTATTTTCTGCCGATATCTCTGCGGCAGTGCATGTTTTCAAAACCAATCTCATCGACCGCGCTGTACGCAGTCTTCAATGCATCATCCAAGGTATTGCCAAGAGCAGTCACGCCTAAGACACGGCCGCCGTTGGTATAGTATTTTCCATTTTCCAGTTTTGTTCCGGCATGATAGATGTAAACATCGTCGTGCTGGCCATGTTCATCCAAGCCATGGATCTCATATCCTTTTGTATACTTCACCGGATATCCGCCGGATGCTTCGATCACACATGCACAATGTTCATCAGACCAATCGATCTTGACTTTATCCAGTGTCTCATCGTGACATGCTTTCATGATGGTATACAGATCCCCTTTCAGCAGAGGCAGGACGACCTGTGTTTCCGGATCGCCGAAGCGGCAGTTGTATTCCACGACGCGCGGTCCTGTTTCTGTCAGCATCAGTCCGAAGTACAGGCATCCTTTGAAGGCTCTGTCTTCGGCATTCATTGCATACATGGTCGGAAGGAAGATCTCATCCATGCATTGCTGCGCGATCTTTTCTGTATAGTATGGCGATGGAGCAATGGTTCCCATGCCGCCGGTATTCAATCCCTCATCATGATCATCGGCCCGCTTATGATCCATAGAAGAGATCATCGGGCGAATGACTTTAGAGTCTGTAAAGGCCAGGACAGATACTTCCGGTCCTTCCATAAATTCTTCAACTACAACTGTATTGCCAGCCGTTCCGAACATCCGATCAATCATCAGTTCACGAATAGCTGCCTTCGCATCTGCCAATGATTCTGCAATCAGAACGCCTTTGCCAAGTGCTAGACCATCTGCTTTCAGTACGATCGGGAACGTATTCTTTTCTTCAATATACTGCAGTGCTTTCTTAGCATCATCAAAGATCTGATAGTCGGCCGTCGGTATGCCATACTTCTTCATCAGGTTCTTTGAGAATGCTTTTGATGCTTCAATGACCGCCGCTTTTGCCTTTGGTCCAAAGCAAGGGATCCCCTGCTTCTCCATTTCATCGACCATGCCCAGAGCTAACGGATCATCCGGTGTCACCACACAGAAATCTGCCTGCTTTTCCTTGGCAAATTTCACCATGCCTTCGACATCCGTCGCTTTGATGTCAACACATTCTGCCTCTGATGCAATGCCGCCGTTTCCCGGGGCACACCAGATCTTTTCAATCTCCTTATTTTCCAGCAGCTTATGGATGATCGCATGTTCACGTCCGCCGCTTCCAACTACTAATATCTTCATCTTATCCTTCTTTCCTGATCAATGATGGAACAGGCGTACGCCATTGAATACCATCGTCATGCCATATCTGTTGCATGTTTCAATGACATTGTCATCACGGATCGATCCGCCTGGTTCTGCAATATAGGAAACCCCCGACTTATGTGCTCTTTCAATATTGTCACCGAAAGGGAAGAAAGCATCAGAGCCTAATGAGACACCGGTCTCCTTTGCCAGCCAATCCAGCTTTTCCTGCTTGGAGAGCGGCTCTGGTCTTGTTTCAAAGAAATTCTGCCATGTTCCTTCACGCAGTACATCCTCATATTCATCAGAGATATAGACATCGATCGTATTGTCACGGTCTGCTCTGCGGATGCCTTGCTTGAATGGCAGTGCCAATACTTTCGGATTCTGGCGCAGCCACCAATTGTCTGCTTTATTGCCAGCCAGTCTGACACAGTGCACTCTGCTCTGCTGTCCAGCACCAACGCCGATGACCTGGCCATTCTTGGCATAGGCAACCGAATTGGATTGGGTATACTTCAGCGCGATCAGTGCGATCTTCAGATCTCTGACAGCATTTTCCGGCAGATCATGATTCTCGGTAACGATATTTGTGAATAGGGAATCATCGATCTTTACATTGTTGCGGCCCTGTTCAAAAGTAACTCCGAAGACCTGCTTTCTTTCGATCGGATCCGGAACGTAGTTTGGATCGATCTCAACAACGTTGTACATTCCCTTTTTCTTTTCTTTCAAAAGAGCCAAAGCTTCTGGGGTATATCCTGGCGCAATAACACCGTCAGATACTTCTTTCTTGATCAGACGTGCGGTATCTTCATCGCAGATATCGGAGAGCGCTGCCCAATCACCGTAGGATGACATGCGATCTGCACCGCGTGCACGGGCATAGGCACAGGCCAATGGCGATAAATTCTCTTCATCGACAAAATAGATCTTCCGATCTGTTTCGTTCAGCGGCAGGCCAACGGCTGCCCCGGCAGGTGAAACATGCTTGAATGATGCGGCACTTGCTAAGCCTGTTGCTTCTTTCAATTCCTTGACCAGCTGCCAGCTGTTCAGGGCATCCATAAAATTGATGTAGCCAGGACGTCCATTCAGTACTTTGACCGGCAGTTCGCCGTGTTCCATGAACAGACGTGAAGGTTTCTGATTCGGATTGCATCCATACTTCAGTTCCAATTCCTTAGCCATTGTTTTTCTCCTTATTCTTGTTATAGATCTTTGTTTCCGTTTCACCTGTTTCGATCGTGATCTGACGGGTGAATAATGATACTTTATTATCCTGATTCAAGGCTTCCCAGATATGATCTGAGAAAGCATCAAACGGTTCATGATCCACTGTCCATTTGATCGGTGCTCCTTCAAAGGATGGAATCGGGCTCCCATTTTCTTTATATGTAGAAATGAAGTGCCCATAGCCTGGTTCTTCTTCTGTGTAGTCAAAGAACTGCCGCTGCGTGCTCTGCTCATTGCCATCTGCGCTCTTCAGGATCGACATCTGCACATCTGCGCCTTTGACCAAGGCAGAGATCCGCGGTGTCCAGTTCGGGCCATCCGGTTCAAATGTTCTTGTGCGCAGGGCATCCTCAAAGGATTTCCCTGCCTGCATGAAGTCATAGATCGTATCTGTCTGATCGCCATTGGTAACGATCGTCGTGTCTTTCAGTACTTTCACCGGTGCATAGATGATCAGACTTGGATCTTCCAGCTTGGCCGGATCAAAAGCCTGTGTGCGGATGCCGTTTCCTTCTTCGGCAAAGATGCGGTTGCGGGAATTCTCACTTCTGCCCATGATCCAATATGCAATGCGCATTTTCTTACCGCATGGTGTACGTCCAATGGCAATGCCTCTGCCCGGATATTCATTCTTTGCCAGATACTCATATAGACTGACTGTCATTCTGCTTTCTCCTCCGCTATTTTTTCTGCGACCATTTCAGCTGCTTTCGGAAGCAGGATCCATTCGGCCTGCTCCATGACTCTTTTCTGCAGGATCTCTGGGGTATCTCCCTCCTGGATCTCTACTGCTTTCTGCAGAATGATCTTTCCGCCATCCGGGATCTCATTGACATAATGAACGGTTGCACCAGTCACCTTGACGCCGCGGGCCAGCGCTGCTTCATGTACATGCAGACCATAGAAGCCTTTGCCGCAGAAAGATGGGATGAGAGATGGATGAATATTGATCATGCGATCACGGTAGGCATCGATCACCGATGTTCCAAGAATTGACAGGTAGCCTGCTAAGATGACCATATCGATCTTATATGCATGCAGGGAAGCGATCAGAGCCTGATCAAATTCTTCCTGGCTTGCATAGTCTTTTCTTTTTACAGATATTGCTGGAATAGCAGCCTTCTTGGCTCTTTCCAGTGCATATGCTTTATCATTGGAAGCCAGCACAAGGCTGATCTTCCCATGCGGGATCTTTCCGGCATTTTCAGCATCGATCAGCGCCTGCAGATTTGTGCCGCCGCCGGAAACAAGAACAGCGATCCTGATCATGATCAGTCGATCACGACCTCGTGGCCGCCCTCCTCCATGGTGCCGATCACAGATGCCTTGATGCCATCTGCTTTCAGCGATTCAATGGTCCTCTTAGCATCGCTTGGATCAACAATTACAGCCATGCCGATGCCCATGTTATAAGTATTGAACATATCATGTTCATCAATGTTTCCAACTTTCTGGATCAAAGAGAAGATCGGGAGAATATCCCAGCTTCCCTTTTTAATATGCACATTCAGATCTTTGCCGAAAGCACGCGGCAGATTTTCATAGAAGCCTCCGCCAGTCACGTGAGCAATGGATTTTACATTGACCTTCTCCAATAAATGCAGGATTGGTCTGACATAGAGCTGCGTTGGGGTCAGAAGTGTTTCTCCCAGCGGCCTGCCCAGCTGTTCACTGTACATATCAATGACGCCTGGCTTTTCAATATCAAATACTTTGCGCACTAAAGAGAAGCCATTGGAATGAACGCCAGAGCTTGCTAAGCCGATCATCACATCGCCAGCCTTTGCGGCATCTGTCTTCAGGATCTTCTTCTCATCCACAAGACCTACCGTAAAGCCCGCAAGATCATATTCCTCTTCCGGCATCATGCCAGGATGTTCTGCTGTTTCTCCGCCGACCAAAGCACAGCCGCTTTCTACACAGCCATCCGCAACGCCCTTGACGATCGAAGCAATCTTTTCCGGATTGTTCCGGCCGCAGGCAATGTAGTCTAAGAAGAACAAAGGCTTGGCACCGGCGCAGATGACATCATTGACGCACATGGCGACACAGTCGATGCCGATCGTATCATGCTTGTCCAATAAGAAAGCCAGCTTCAGTTTTGTGCCGACACCATCTGTGCCGGAAATGAATACTGGTTTTTCATATCCGCTGAGATCCGGAGCAAATAATCCCCCGAAGCCGCCGATCCCGCCAAGTACGCCGGGGATCTTTGTGCGTGCCACATCTTTTTTCATCAGCTCAACTGATTCATAGCCAGCTGTTACATCAACGCCTGCTGCTTTATATGCATCACTATAGCTCTTCGCCATCTTCTGTTCTCCTTGCGCCCTTATATGGTTCGCTGCTCTCACCGATCTTTTTTTCAAAACGATCCTTGCTTGTTTTTTCCGGTACTGCGGATGGATATTTCTCTGTAAAGCAGCCCACACAGAAATCACAGTCTGCTTCACTTGCCATCTTCTTGACACCTTCCACACTGAGATAGCCCAATGTATCTGCGCCGATCATCTGACAGATGCCTTCTTCGCTCATCTGGCATGCGATCAGATGTTCCTTGGAATCAATGTCCGTGCCGTAATAGCATGGGGCAATGAATGGCGGTGCCGATACCCGTACATGGACCTCCTTTGCGCCGGCATCCCGCAGGAGCTTTACAATGCGGGCACTTGTCGTTCCTCTGACGATGGAATCATCGACCATGATGACGCGCTTTCCTTTAATGACAGATGGTACAACATTCAGCTTCATGCGCACGCCATTATCACGCTGTGCCTGCGTCGGCTGAATAAATGTTCTGGCAATATAGCGGTTCTTTACAAAGCCCATGCCATACGGGATCCCGCTTTCTTCGGCATAGCCAAGGGCCGCATCCAAGCCTGAATCCGGAACGCCGATGACAACATCTGCATCTACCGGATGTTCCTTGGCCAGGATCTTCCCGGCATTTCTTCTTGCTTCATGGACCGACATGCCTGCAATGTAGGAATCCGGTCTGGCAAAGTAAACAAATTCAAAGACGCACATATGCGATCTGCCTTTGCAGTGCGTACGGATGGAACGAATGCCGCTGCTGTCTACGACGACGATCTCGCCGGCATCCAGATCGCGGATATATTCTGCGCCTAAGACATCCAGCGCACATGTTTCCGAAGCAAAGATGATCTCGCCCTCTTTGGTCTTGCCCATAACAAGCGGACGGTAGCCTGTTTCATCGCGTACGGCAATCAGTTTTTCCGGTGACATGATCACCAGGGAATATGCCCCTTCCAAACGATCCATTGCCCTATCCACAGCTGCCTCAATGGAACTTGCGGTCAGCCGTTCCCGAATGATCATATAAGAGATGATCTCGGAATCATTGGTGGTATGGAAGATCGCCCCGGAGAATTCAAGCTGGCGGCGCAGTTCTGTTGCATTGGTCAGATTTCCATTATGTGCAATGGCAAGCTGTCCCTTGATATGGCGCACGACCAGAGGCTGCGCATTGGTGCGGTTCACAGTGCCGAAGGTCGAGTATCTTGTATGGCCGATGGCCATCTGCCCCGTGCCAAGCTTCTCCAGCTCAGAAGCCGTAAAGACATCTCTGACGAGACCCACATCTTTATGACATACAATGACGCCGCGGTCATTGACCGCAATCCCGCAGGATTCCTGGCCGCGATGCTGCAGGGCGAACAGGCCATAATACGCCTCAGTTGCGACCGGATGATTCTGCTCTGGAGCATAGACACCGAAGATGCCGCATTCCTCATGAATTGTATTCTGCATTTCTTTAAAGCTCCTTTGCCTTTTCCTGGATCGCAGCGTCTTTTGCTAAGACACCTTCATACTGTGCCCGACGGTCGGCCGCAATCTTTTTAGCCAAAGCATCATCGCTCAGGGCAATGATCTCAGCCGCTAAATATGCTGCATTCTTTGCACCGTCAATCGCAACGGTCGCAACCGGAATGCCGCTTGGCATCATCACAGTTGCCAACAGTGCATCCACACCATCCAAAGCAGCGCTCTTCAGGGGAACACCGATCACAGGGATCACGGTATGAGCTGCCAATACACCAGCCAAAGCGGCTGCCATGCCTGCACCCGCAATGATCACGCCAAAGCCATTTTCCTTGGCCTGCGAAGCAAACTCCGCTGCCTCTTTCGGTGTGCGATGGGCTGAGTACACATGGACTTCGGTTGGAATACCATATCCTTTCAGCACTTTGACTGCTTTTGACATGACCGCAAAGTCACTGTCCGATCCCATAATAACCGCTGCTTTTTTCATTCTTCTTCTCCTTCATTCCTAACAAATAAAAACAGCCCACAAGTCATCTGTGAGCTGTATAAAAGCAATTGAATTTACTGTATCTTAAATTTCCCATATACAAAGAATGCAGAATACGGGTATCACGCAGTAAGCAAAAAGATTCGATTGTCTGGAGAGTCACAACACAAGACGCCATAGCTCCATCCTTCCGTCCGACAGGACAAAATAGTTACCAGAAACTGAAATATATTTACTTATAGTAGAACACGAATATCGTAAGGGATTCCCTTAAAAAAGTAAAGGATTTCCCGGCTGTTTCATAATTTACATTCAGATGATGTGCCGCTGGGCATCCGCAAGATACAGAACGATGATCTTTGTCCGGCAGGACACAAAGACAGTACATGCATAATCTGCTGGAATACGAAAGGAATTGCCCGGCAGCAGATCATTTTTATCTTCTTCATGCTGGATCGTCACTTTTCCTTCAATGCAGTCAATACTGACCGGCTGCTTGCTGCAGCAGAAATCTATTTTCTCTGATTCTGAGAAGGCCAGCATATTCAGCTGAAAGAATTCATCATTGATCAGATGAGAACGTGATACCTGTCCTGGTTCATAGTGCACCAGATGAATGATATCCTGGACCAGATGCGGAATAATGCGCATGGCAATTTCGGAGTCTGCACACAGCACGATCTCGGTAAAGATGACATCGTCGGTATCCGCAAAATATCCGGCATATTCATTGGCGGGGCGGAAGTATCCCTGCCCTGCCTTGATGAGTGCGGAGCGTGTGTCCGTATCCTCATATCCTTTGACATCGATCCGCATCTCTCCTTTGCGTACCATGATCAGTACCGGACTGCGGAATCTTTCCAAGGCCATATAGGTCCCCTTGGCCATCGAAATGCATGAGATGCGATATCCATCGCAGTCATACGTTGTATTTACGATCGTTGCATCCGCAATGACCGGATTCTCCTGGATCGGACAGATTACTCTTTCATAATTGCTCTGCATGCTGCCTCACTTTCTGCTGCTTGCTTCTCTTTTTTTCTGATCTAAGTATGCGGCGGCTGAAATTGCCGCAATATTCCCTTCCCCTGCGCTCTTGATGAACTG
>JAKVKC010000015.1 GCA_022486705.1 Solobacterium sp.
CAAGTGATTCTGTAAGGGCTCCCAGGCTAAAGCAGAAAGATGCACAGGCCGCCGGCAATGCCGCACAGACAGCCGGCAATGACATCTTTAGGATAGTGGACCCCGCCGATAATGCGGATGATCCCGCTGAGACAGGCAAGTCCCAGCAGAAGGATGCCAAATACCGGAAAGACCGCAAGATATGACATGGCAATAACGACGGCTGAAAAAACATGCCGTGAAGGCATAGACTTTCCCTTCGTATCTTTCTTGATCAGCGGTACGATCTCCTCTTTTTCATAAGGGCGCGGTGCATTGATGGCAGACCGCACGATCGTGAGAATGATAAAAGACACCGCAGGGATCAGCAGGATCTTCCAGAACATAGTACGATCGATCACCAGCCGATCGATCAGCAATGCAGGATACGCAATATAGAATAGATATGTCAGTATCTCATTGGCACTGTTCAGCTTTTTTCGGCTGCGTTCACTCTGAATGGGCGACGTGATCTTCTGATAGAAATCTCTGTATGACTTAGTGTTCATGCAACCATACTAGCAAAAAGAAGCGCAATAATCACGCTTCTTTGTTTTCTGAATCTTCTGTATCCGCAGCCTTCGGCGCAAATAAGAGCGTCTTGACCTTTTCTGTTACTTCTTTATCAAAATCAGGATTGTTCTTCATGTAGTCACGCACCGCATTGAAGCCCTGTCCGATCTTTTCGCCATTGTAGGAGAACCAGGCACCGGATTTATCAATGATGTCATTTTCGACTGCCAAGTTGATGATCTCATCCAGATGAGAGATCCCTTCGCCATAGATCATATTCACGACCGCTGTCTTAAATGGCGGCGCTACTTTATTCTTTACGACTTTGATCTTCGTGACGTTGCCATAGGCATCCTGGCCATTCTTCAGCGTCTCTCCTCTTCTGACATCCAAGCGCACCGAAGCATAGAACTTCAGGGCTCTTCCGCCTGGCGTCGTCTCCGGATTGCCGAACATCACACCGACTTTTTCTCTCAGCTGGTTGATGAAGATCGCTGTTGTCTGTGAATGATTCATGACACCTGCCAGTTTGCGCATTGCCTTGGACATCAGTCTTGCCTGCAGTCCAACCGAAGCATCCCCCATTTCACCATCCAATTCAGCCTGCGGCACCAAAGCAGCTACCGAGTCAACAACGACTAAATCAATGGCTCCGCTCTTGACCAATACCTCGCAGATATCCAATGCCTGCTCCCCGGAATCCGGCTGTGACAGGATCAATTCATCAATATCCACGCCCAAATGCTTTGCATAGATCGGATCGATCGCATTTTCGGCATCAATGAAAGCACATCTGCCTCCCTGTTTCTGACATTCCGCAATGGCATGCAGAGCCAATGTTGTCTTGCCGGAAGATTCCGGACCGTAGATCTCAATGATCCTTCCTTTTGGATAGCCGCCGATGCCCAATGCCAGATCCAAGGACAGCGAACCGGTCGGAATCGCATCGATCGATACATCTGCCCGATCGCCCAGGCGCATAATGCTGCCCTTCCCGTATTCCTTCTCTATTGCCTTCAGAGCATCCTGCAGCAGCTGATCTTTCTTATCGTTTCCTGTTTCTTTTTCTTTGGTTTCTTTCGCCATGAGTGTTCATGCCTCCTACCTAATGTATAATCAATAAATTATAATAATCTTACTTAGATTCAAAAATATCATCTTTTAATTGATAGAAATACTGAATGCCTGAAACTAAGGATACAAAAGCAGAGAACCACAGCATGATCTCTGCAACGGGCAGCCGCAGCAGTTCAAATGGCAGATTGTTCAGCAGGATCAAAGCAACTGTAACCATCTGGAATACAGTCTTCAATTTGCCCATCATGCCGGCAGCGACAACTTTGCCATTATTGGCAGCCATCATGCGGCAGCCGTCAACGACCGTATCGCGGGCAATCATGATAATGACCGGCACTACCGGAATGATTCCCTGCGAAACAAACAGCAGGAACATTGTTGTTGTCAGCAGTTTATCTGCGATCGGATCCGCAAATTTGCCGAAGGTCGTGATCATATTTCTGCTTCTTGCAATATGGCCATCCAATGCATCCGTCAGAGCTGCAATGACATAGATTGCAAGCACGATCAGATTGATAACAGATAGATCAACATTTCCTATAGCAAAAGTCAGCGGCGTGATGCCCACGGCAGCATAAGGGAACAGATATACTAAAATGATCACTGGGATCAGGACGATTCTGAAGATAGTCAGTCGATTCGGTAAGTTCATAATGTTTTTCTCCGCATATGCCGGTATTATATCACATCCTGAAAGAAAAAAGAGAAAGCCCCAAGGACGTTCTCTTTATGAAAATGCGCACAGTCATAAGCCATGTTTTGTCCTCCTTGCGGAGCGGCAGTCATTTATCTGTACCGAAGTACCCGCCTTGTGCTTCCTTTCGCACGCTGGCAGTTCCCCTACCAAATTTGGGTTTCTCGCTTGTGGGGTTTATCTCGTTCCACCCTGCTAGTTTCCTAACAGGCTCCGTCACTGTGACACTTTGCAGGCATCCGCCATGGATTGCTCTTTAGGCTTCTGCTCCGCCGTCATCTATTGCTAGATGCCTGGCCTTATTGATTGGACCAGCACAAACACTACGATCATCGCAGATCGTGCGAGCATGGACTTTCCTCTAACACGGATGTGCCAGCGGCTGCCTCATGTGCGCATTTTCATTTTCAGTCTTTCTTCTGATTGTCAAAGACCTGTGACTCCAAACGCGACAGGCGCTTGATGATATCGACATTGCTGCCAAAGACAGGTTCTTCTTCCGGCTTCATGCGAAGCTTTCCTTCATATTCAATTACTTTTGCTCTGAGTGAAGCATTGGTGCAGTCAAGCTCCTTGATCTTTGCATTCAGTTCATCGATCATATCGCTGTATGTCTGATAATCCAGAATGATCTGATCAAGCATATGGTCTACCTGATCTGGATTGTATCCTTTGAAATCAATATCAAATTCTTTATCCACAATTGTCTGCGGATCAAGATTCAGTTTTCCTGCCATAAATCCAATACCTCCCCACGTGCTTTATTATCGCATCCTGCACTTTGAAAAGCAATAAATCTTCCTTAATTATGTGAATAACGGTATAATACAAACGGTGTCAAGCAATGATCAATTACCCGAACGGAAAGAAAAAAAACTGGGCCTCAAATCATACATCTGCCGGCGGCAGAGGTATGAAGCTGGAGAGCGATATCAATACAACGAATCAATGGTATCTCAGCAATGATACGGCAGTCGTGCATAAGAAGCCCACGCCTATCACCATTGTCAAAGTAGATTATCCAAAGCGTTCTGCCGCTAAGATCACGGAAGCATACTTCAAGCTTCCCAGCACGACCGACTACAACGGTGCCTACCGCGGACGCTATCTTGATTTTGAAGCAAAGGAATGTGCTTCCAAAACATCCTTTCCCTTCAAGTCCCTGCATCCGCATCAGATCCAGCATTTGGAAGCCGTACTGAAGCAGCATGCCATTGCCTTTCTGATCGTACGCTTCACGCAGTTTGAAGAAACATATTATGTACCGGCAGACAAGCTGATCGGTTATTGGCAGAACAGCGGAACAAGTTCCTGCCCGTATGCATGGTTCAAAGAAAATGGCTATCTGATCCCGGGCTCCTATGTGAATCCGGTCGATTACATACAGATTGTGGATCAGCTTTATTTTGATCCTCAGAAAGAAAGGAATTCTTCAAATGGATACAAGTAAAAAAACAGCAAAGAAACATACAGGGAAACGGAAATTTCATTGGTTCCGCTTCTTTACGGTACTGCTTGCCGTGTGCGTCGGCATGGAAGTTGTCTTAGGGACAGTGGCGCTTGTCACTATCAATACGATGCTGGCAGATGAACCGAAAGTCAATCTGGATAATTTCTATACCCAGGAGACAACGCTGATCTATGACAAGGATGGCAATCAGATTGCCGATGTCGGTGCGCAGCTGCGTGAGAATGTCACTTATGATGAGATCCCGGAAGCTTTGATCGATGCTTTCCTTTCCATCGAAGATTCCCGCTACTTTACGCATAATGGATTTGATATTCCGCGTTTCACTTCTTCCATTATCAATACAGTCCTGCATCACAATATGCAGGGCGGCTCCACCTTCACCATGCAGCTGGTCAAGCTGACCTACTTTACGGATGATGAATCGGGCACCAGTTCCAATAAGGATATTGAGTATAAGATACAGCAGATCGATCTGGCTGAACAGCTGGAAAAGAAATCGACCAAGAAACAGATCTTTGAGATGTATCTGAATAAAATGAATTTCGGCGGTGTAGGCAATATCCGCGGTGTTGAGAAAGCATCAGAGCAGTATTTCGGCAAGCGCGTCAGTCAGCTGAACCTGAATGAATGTGCCATGCTTGCAGGTGTAGTCAACTCACCGTATTACTACAATCCTTATACATATCTGGATCATGCGACCGACAGAAGAAATGATGTCCTCTATCAGATGCTGAATCATGGCTACATTACAGAAGCACAGTATGATCTGGCAAAGAGCGTCAATGTCGAAGATCTTCTTGTCGCACCGACCAGTACGACCGGGGCCGGTACGCAGTATCAGGCCTATATCGACTATGTGATCAAAGAAGCACAGGAAGTCAGCGGTCAGGATCCGCTGAACGTATCCATGCAGATCTATACCGCCATGGACCCAACCGTCCAGACGACGATGGAGAACATTGAATCCGGACAGGTCGAAGATGTTGCCTTCGCAGATGACACCATGGAAATGGGAGCGATCACCGAAAATTCTCAGACCGGTGAGATCATTGCCATCGGCGGCGGACGGAATTATACGACCGGCGGTTCGATGCTGCTGAATCATGCGACAGATCAGTATAAGCAGCCTGGTTCTTCGGTCAAGCCATTCCTGGATTATGCACCGACGTTCGACTACCTTGGCTGGGCGACGGATCATATTTTAGTAGATAAAGCAATTACTTACGGCAACTGGACCTATAAGAATGCCAATGGTCAATACTACGGCAGAATGAATCTGCAGACCGCTTTGGCTCGTTCCCTGAACACACCTGCCATTCAGGCATGTCAGGCAGTAATCGATAAACAGGGAACCGATTGGTATGTGGACTACATGAAGAAGCTTGGCTTCGCAGACAGCGTAGCGGAAAGCTTCGACATCTCCTACTCGATCGGCGGCAACAACTTCGTCTGTACGCCAGAGCAGCTGATGGCAGCGCATGCGACCATCATGAACGGCGGCAATTACATTCCCCCCCACACGATCACAAAGATCTCCTTCCGTTCCGGAAGCCAGAGCGATATTGAACCGCAGTACGAAACAAACAGCGTCATGTCAGCACAGGCAGCCTATATGATCTCCACCCTGATGTATGGCAACGTCTATGGAAACATCTACAACTATCTGCAGATCCTAAAGCGCGATTATCAGACCTTCGGCAAGACTGGAACAACAGACTGGGGCGATTCCGGATTGGAATACGGCATCCCAGAAGGCGCCATGAAAGATAAATGGATGGTCGCTGAAACATCGACATATACAACCGCCGTATGGCTTGGCTGGGAAAAAGCAACAGTCGGCGGGAACAACTACTTTACGACCGCAATGGACAGTATGAATACTACCGGCCATATCTGCTCCGATATCTTAGATGCCATTGAAACAAGCAATGGCAAATCTGCTGATTATGCACAGCCGGATGGCATTGAAAAGATTACGCATATCTCTGGTGTCTTCCCATATGTTGCCCCAACAGCCAGCACACCATCGGAATACATCACGACCGGTCTGATCAAGAAAGAATTCGCAAAGCTCGGCACGTATGAAAGTACCGTCAGTGCTCTGTCCAATCTATCTTCCTTCTCCGCAAAGCAGAATTCCGATGATACGGTATCCTTCTCATGGACAGCGTATCCGGACAGTTCGAAACTTTCGGCGGCAGAAACATCCGGCAGTACCTTCGATGGATCATGGCTTACCGGTCCAGTTGTATACAAAGTGCGGCTGTCGCAGAATGGGCAGACCGTCGCTGAGCTCTCCTCTTCCAGTGAGACCTCAACGCAATCCGTCACTTTGGCAGAAAATACGGTAACGCAGGCATGCGGCTATTACGGCTATCAGAATACAAGCGACGCGTCCAATGAGGTCTGTATGACCTTCACATCAAATGGACCGACGAAGGAAACAAAGACAGCAGCGATCACTGCAATCAGCGGGAACAGTCTCACAGTAACGATCAATGGATCCGCAGCGACCCTTGATCTGAGCAATGCGACCGTCACCAAAGGCGGTGCATCTGTTGCTATCAGCACATTGAAAGTCGGCGATACGCTGACTCTTACCTATACTGATGGAAAGGTCACAGCTGTAGCTGTCAACTGATCATCTAAGGAGGACATCGTTCCTCCTTTTTTCATGCTTGCAGGGCAGAAAAAAAGACCTGAACGGTCTTAGAGATTTTTGTTCTTTTCGTGACAGATCTCAGTAAAGGGACAGCGGCAGCATTCCGGTCTCTGGGCATGGCATAAATACCTGCCGAAGAAGATCATCTGATGATGCGTCTTGGTCCATCTCTCACGCGGGACCTTATGTTTCAGCTTGCGTTCGATCGTGCTTGGATCATCCTTCTGATAAGCTAGGCCCAACCGCTTAGAAACACGGGATACATGCGTATCAACAGCAAGTGCAGGAATGCCGAAGCATTCAGACTGAATGACGTTGGCACATTTGCGTCCTACCCCAGGAAGCTGTGTCAGTTCCTCAATCGTCTCTGGGATCTTTCCGCCAAAGTCTTGGATCACCCCGCTGGCAAAGCCTTGGATCGCTTTGGCCTTGTTATGATAAAGTCCTAACGATGAAATATCTTTTTCAATGTCCTGGATCCTGCCGGATGCCAAGCTCTGCAGATCGGGAAAATGTGCGAACAGAATGGGCGTCACACGATTGACAGAAGCATCTGTCGTCTGTGCTGACAGGATCACTGCCACAGCCATTTCATACGCATTGCGATGCTGCAGTTCGCAATGGGCATTGGGGTACAGCTGATCCAATTCCTGCAGGATCGTTTCCGTTTCCATGTGCTTCATTTTATTTTTCCTCTTCGATCATCGCCGCGGTCGTGCCCTTCTGTTTCCAATCTGAAAGGATCTTATCGACATACGCAAAGTTCTTTTTCTGATAGGCACTGGCCTCACGCAATGCAAGCAGGATCAGTTTCTTATCATTGGTACGGTTCCATTCCGAGATCTTCTGCATCTCGACCGGTGACAGTGTACGGCCGAATTCCTGTTCAAAGATATCATACAGGGAAGAATCCAGCACTGCTTCCCGATGCGCCGTTTCCGTTTCGAACAGTCCGTTGATATTGAAGCAGATGCCCTTGGCCGATGCCTTGATCGATAAATATTTCTTTGCCGCAAGCACTGACAGCACTTCATTCAGTTCTTCTTCCGACAGACTGCATTTCTTCGCCAGCAGATCTAAAGAGATGGCAACCTGATGTTCATTGCAAAAATCGATCATTAAAATAACGACCGTCTCTTTTGCATCTAAGCCCAAGAGCTCTAAATGATCCAGCACCCAATCCCGGTGACTGACAAAGTTCTGTTCATACCACTTCATAATTTCATCCTTCTTTTTGGTTCATTGCTTTCATTGCACAGCTTTGCTAAAATAATCTCAAATGCTGAAAAAGATCATGTTTGCACTTTTATCTCTGCTCATGCTGTACAGTACGGCAGTCATTGCGTACCGTATTTTTGAGCCGACGGCATCGTATCATATCGGTGACGAAGATACCTATTTAGATTATGCTTCGCTCAAAGAATATGTAAAGTCTACCGGTGACAGTTCTGTGCATTACCTCTTCTTTTATTCCAGTGAAGACAATACAAGCGTCTATCTGAAGAATACGGTGATCGCTGCAGTTGAAAATGATACTTCACTGCAGTTCACCCGCATTATTGAAACCGTTGATATCACCGAGCTTGTCCGCAGCATGCAGACAAACCAGCTCAGTGAAGACTGGCACATCTCATCCTATCCTGCCTTTGCCGCGGCTGCGGTGCAGGATGGCAAGATCATTGTCCAGAATACATTGGAGAACACCAAGGAACATCAGCTGACAGCTTCCGATATTGAAGACTGGCTGCGGGAAAACGGTCTGTATGCAGGCACATCGCAATGATGTGCTTTTTTATACAGTGACAGAAGGTTCTGCAATGCTGTGCTGCGGCTGATCTGCCCACAGCGATTCCAGACGGTACTGCTTTCTTCCTTCTGGGGTAAAGATATGCACAACGACTTCATTGAAGTCCGCTAAGATCCAGGAACTGTTCGCATCGCCTTCAACACAGCGGCGTGAATATCCCTTCTTTTCTGCTTCCTGTTCAATGTAGTCAGCCAAAGTATCCGCATGGCGTGAGTTCTTGGCCGTGCAGATCACAAAGTAATCCGCAAAGGGATTGACTGCATGCATGTCAATGACTGTCATGTCCTGGGCCTGCTTATCGCTCAATGTCTTTGTTACAATATCCAGCAGTTCACTCATGAATTTCCTCCCTGTTCCTGCGATAGATCTCTGATTCCTGATGCACCAGCCGGCAGCATGCTTCCAGATCATGGCAGGCCAGCGCAATATGCTTTGATGTATCGTATCCTCTGCCTGGTTCGATCTTATCGGCCAGATACAGGATCATGGCCAGTTTTTCATGACTGTCGCCAAGCGTATGATGTTCAATTGCCCGCAGGATCTTTTCATCCGTAAAAGCCATATTCTGCTTCATAAGGATGACCGCCGTAAAGCTGTGCCAGATCTTGTCAGAATAGGCAAGCCATTCAGGCCGATAGAAGGACAGGATCTTCGCGCCTTCTTCATGGCTCATGGACTTTGCAATATCATGCAGCAGGCCCGCACAGTATGCTTTCTGTACGTCCGCATTCTGATGCTTGGCAATCAAGGCAGCCGTTTCAGCGACCCGGATGCTGTGCTCATACCGATGTGCAGAGCACATGGCATGTGCCGTCTCTTTGAAGTAGGATCCTTTGGCAAAGATCCTTTTTCTTGTACCATACGCAGCCGCACGGAAATATCCTTCCCGCACTTTCTTTTCTTCTGCTTCATATGCGGACAGATCGGTGCATCTGCCTTTGTATCCAGACAGAAGATGCAGATGACGATAGGGACGGATGGCCAGCTTCACCAAAGCAGTACGTTCTTTCAGATCCAATACTGCATCGTTCACCTTCAGCTGCAGAAAGATCTCCTGCGAATGACTGCGATGCATCTGCAGACAGGCAGCGATCTCACTTTCAGTGATCGGATCAAAGCTTGCTTCCACAGCGATCATGGCAGTAAGATCTTCGGCTCCTTTGCCTTCCGGTAAAGAATGATCGTCCGGCCGATGATCTGTACGATCTCACTGTCCGTTTTGCGGGCAAGATCAAAAGCCAGTTCCTTTGTATCATCCGGCGCTGTCTTAAGCACACTGATCTTGATCAGTTCTCTCGTACGCAGCGCATTGTCTACGGTCGTAAAAAGATTGTCGCTCAAGGAATCCTTGCCGATCTGAAAGATTGCTTTATCGGTCTGGGCAATTCCTCTTAAATAGCTTTTCTGTTTTCCACTCAGCATTACAGCATCGCCTTTCTGAAAGTCACATTGACTCCCTTTGGTACATATACGGTCACCGTGCTGATCTGACCGGAAATACTTGCCCAGCCAAGACCATCCACAACGATATCCATTTTATCTATATCTTTATGAACTGAATAGTGCGTAAATTCTTTGGTCTGCGCAATCGGCAGGAACAGTTCGCCATAGTGCTTCTTCCAAAGCTCTTCGGCATTTTCTACTTTGCCGCGGTGAATATTCAGCCGATCGCTGATATAGAAGACACAGGAAGCGCGATCGCAGTTCATCAAGTCCAAACGGACAAGTCCGCCGACCGCAAAGGATTGATTTCCTCTGAGCTGGAAGACCATCGGCTTCAGAGAAGAAGCCGGCAGGACGTCTTTCAGATCCTCTTCGGCCAGATCCATCAGCAGACTGTGCGAGATCTCGATCCCTGGGGTATCGATATATTTCTGTCCATCGATATCGATCTCATTGAAATCCAATGTCGTGCCAGGATACCGCGACATCGTCAGCTGCTTCGTTCCCATCAGATTGTTCAGCAGCGTGCTCTTGCCGGAATTGGCCTTGCCCATAACAACGACAGGTCTTCCTTTAGCATACAGAGCGACCGCATCCTTCACTTCATCCACGCCCATGCGATGCAGCTTGGATGTCAGGATCAGCGACTTGACTTTGATGCCCTGTTCCTTCAGGCGTCCGAACACAAAGCGGGCGATCTTTTCTTCATTCAGTGTATCCGGCAGGATATCCCGCTTCGCACATGCAAGAATGATATCCTTATCCGCCAGCATGCGATTGAGACCAGGAATGATGCCTGCCTCAAAATCAAACAGATCAACGACCCACAGGATCAGACAGTCCATGCCGGCGATCCGATGCATCACTTCATCCGGATCAATGCCTTTCCGCATCGATACTGTCAGATCATCATAATGCATTAAGCGAAAACATCTTTGGCAGTATTCACTGCCTTCTTTCGGTGTGTAGCCTGGTGCGCTTGGATCTGTGCTCTGCAGTACAGCTCCGCATCCTTTGCAGTTAGTCATAAACGCCTTTCTTTATTTATTATCTGAGTCGAACAGGCTCAGTTTCTCCACATCTTCATGTACTTCTTCTTCTTTGCCAGCAGGCCGATCCACAATGCGGCATTCCTGGATCTCTTTGCAGATATCCCATCCTTGTCCCAAGGCGATTGGATTGGAGAAGCCGGTATCCTTGGACTTCAGCGGAATATCTGAGACCTTGACTTCTTTCAGCTCATCGTCAAAGAAGGACAGAGAATCACCTGGCTGCACAGCCTTGGCATAGGCAATCACGCTTGGATTGGATTTGACATGCTTGCAGATCAGATTGCCTTTGATCGGTCTGCTTCCCTGCGCAACTTCATCCAAGTGCACGCGCTTCATTGCACCTTCCTGGGTCATGTAGAGCACCGCCGGATCATCTTCATTCAATGCACAGCTGTATCCGATACGATCGCCCTTGCCAAGATTCATCGCTTTGACGCCCTTGGACTTGACGCCCGTTGCCGGGATCTCTTCACTGCTGAAACGATAGGCACAGCCATCTCTGCTCACCATCATGATCGACTGGCCTTCATACAGCAGATAGGCACAGACGAGCTCCGCAGAGCTAGGAATATTCATCGCACTGGTGACCCGGCTGTTCTTGATGACCTGCCATTGATCGACCGGTGTCTTCTTGATCTGTCCCGCTGAAGATACCGTCACGATCCAGGCATACGTATTGAAATCCTTGATCAGGATCGCATTTCTGATCTTATCTTCCCCATCAATGCGGATGACCTTGTTCAGATGCATGCCAATATCTTTCCACTTTGCTTCATCAATCTGCCAGACTGGCAGCGAAGCATAATTTCCTTTAGCGGTGAACAGCAGCAGTGTATCCACGGTATCGCATTCTATCGCTCCGATCAGGATATCTCCCTGCTTCAGACCTGTCAGACGGTCCGAAGAATTGAACGAGCGCAGCGATACGCGCTTGACATAGCCATCTCTTGATACCGTGACCATGACTCTCTCATTGACGACCATCTGAGCTTTATCAATAACGATATCTGCCGCCTCTTCCGAGATATAGGTACGTCTGGCATCGCCATATTCCTTCTTGACGCTGCGCAGTTCTTTGACAATCACAGAATTCAGGACATTCGGATTCTCAATGATCGCCTTTGTCTCTTCAATGCCATTCACCAGCTGGGCAAATTCTTCCTTCAGCTGCGTGATATCCGTATTGGACAGTCTGTACAGGCGCATCGATACAATGGCTTCTGCCTGAGCATCATCAAAATTGAATTCGCGGATCAGATTGAGCTTCGAATCTGCCTTATCCTTGGATGCCCGAATGATCCGGATCACTTCATCCAAGATCGATACTGCTTTCATAAGACCTTCAATGATATGGCATCTGGTCTCCATCTTATCCAATTCATAATGCGATCTGCGCAGGACGACTTCCTTGCGGAACGCTAAGAAAGCATCCAAAAGATCCAGCAGTCCGACTTGGACTGGGCGCTTATCAATGATCGCAACATTGTTGTAGCTGTAATAGATCTGCA
Source organism: Solobacterium sp. (assembly GCA_022486705.1). Lineage (GTDB taxonomy): Bacteria > Bacillota_I > Bacilli_A > Erysipelotrichales > Erysipelotrichaceae > Bulleidia. Next base: position 12,246 of record JAKVKC010000015.1, read on the forward strand.
GATCCGTATTCTTATAGAAATAATTCAGGATCATGTTCGCATCCGATTCTTTTTTGACATCTACCGCAATGCGCATACCGGTACGGTCTGATTCATCACGGACATCCAGGATACCGTCAATATCTTTCGACAGACGGATCTCATCCATCTTTCTCACCAGCTGCGATTTCACGACTTCATAAGGGATCTGCGTGATCACGATCTGCTGGCATGTACGGTCTTCAATGATCTCTGCTTTGGCTCGTACGATGATCCTGCCCCTGCCGGTCGCAAACGCTTCTTTGATCCCCTTCGATCCCATGATGATCCCGCCGGTCGGAAAATCAGGACCGGGAATGATCTCCATGATATCATCCAGTGAACATGCTGGATTCTGCAGACGATAGATACTGGCTTCGACGCATTCATTCAGATTGTGCGGCGGCATATTTGTTGCATACCCAGCAGCGATCCCGGTCGCACCATTGACCAGCATCACGGGGAAAGGCACCGGCAGCACCGTCGGTTCATTTTCTGTATCATCAAAGTTCGGCGTCATCTCTACGGTATCTTTATCCAAGTCATCTTCCATGACTTCCGTAACTTTTGCCAAACGTGCTTCGGTATAACGCATGGCAGCGGCTGGGTCATCATCGATAGAACCGTTGTTGCCATGAATATCGATCAGCGGCAGACGTACTTTCCAATCCTGCGACATACGCACCATGGCATCATAAACAGAAGTATCGCCATGCGGATGGTAGTTGCCAATGACAAGACCGACTGTCTTTGCGCTCTTGCGATAGGCATGATCCCATGTATTGCCATCATGATACATCGCATACAGGATCCTTCTCTGCACCGGCTTCAGGCCATCTCGCGCATCCGGCAGAGCTCTTTCCTGGATAATATATTTCGCATATCTGCCAAAGCCCTGGCCCATGATATCTTCCAGCAGTTCCGGTCTGTATTTTGTCTGATCATCAATCTGTTTTTTCTTTGCCATTACTGCTCCACCTTAAAATCATCTTCCAATGTAAAGGAGATATTGTCTTCGATCCATTTTCTTCTCAGTTCTGCTTTATCTCCCATCAGTACAGTTACTCTTCTTTCTGCTTTGACGCCATCTTCAATACCGACTTTGATCAAAGTGCGATGAGAAGGATCCATGGTCGTCTCCCACAGCTGTGTTGCATTCATTTCGCCAAGTCCTTTATACCGCTGGATATCCACTTTGCCAAGCTTGGCGCGCAGGGCATCCAGTTCTTCATTGGTATAGCAGTATTCGATCTGCTTGCCTTTGGATACACGATACAGCGGCGGCAGCGCAATATACACCATGCCATGTTCCAGCAATGGTCTCATATAACGATAGAAGAACGTCAGCAGCAGGATCTGGATATGCGATCCATCATCATCGGCATCGGTCATAATGATGACCTTGCCATAGTTGGAATCCGAGAAATCAAAGTCCGGACCGACACCAGCTCCCAAGGTATAGATCAATGTATTCAGCTCTTCATTCTTTTCAATATCTGCCAAAGAGCACTTTTCTGTATTCAGCACTTTTCCCCGCAATGGCAGGATCGCCTGATAGACCGAATCTCTGCCCTGCTTGGCGGAACCGCCGGCAGAATCTCCCTCAACTAAGAACAGTTCTTTAATGCGGGAATCTTTTGAGCGGGCCGGAGCAAGCTTATCAGATATGATCCGCTCTCCTTTGCCTGCCTTCTTCCCGCGCCTTGCTTCATCTCTTGCTTTGCGAGCTGCTTCCCGGGCCATGCTTGCCTTCATCATTTTGCGCACAAGCATATCCGACTGATCGCGGTTCTCTTCCAGCCAATACGTCAGCTTCTCAGCCACGACCGCATCCACTGCAGGCTTGGCAGCAGCTGTGCCCAGTCTGCCCTTGGTCTGGCCTTCGAACTGCAGGATCTCTTCTGGGATCGAGACGGACAGGATCGTTGTCAATCCTTCACGTACATCGCTCCCTTCCAGATTCTTATCTTTGGCCTTCAGCAGGCCGTATTTTTTTGCATAGTCATTGACGGCTTTGGTAAAGGCCGTCTTAAAGCCGATCTCATGCGTACCGCCATCCATGGTACGGACCAGGTTGACAAAAGAATATGTATTCTCCTGATAATCATCCGTATACTGAAAAGCCGCATCCACATGGATGCCCATAGAATCCCCCGAGAACTTCACAGGATTCATCAGGGTCGTACGATCTTCATTCAGATATTCCACGAAAGCCGTAATGCCGTCTTCGTACTGAAAAGTCTCGCTCTCTTCTTTCTTAGCGCGCTTATCCGTCACAGTGATAGCGATCCCGCTCAGCAGGAACGCTTCTTCTCTGGCTCTTTCCGCGACCAGATCATATTTGAAATCTACTGTCTGAAAGATCTTTGGATCCGGCTTAAAGCGGACCGTCGATCCCGTCCGATTTGTTTTTCCCAAATGCTCCAATTTGCCGATTTTCGATCCGCCGTTCTTAAATTCCATGCGGACCAATTCGCCATTGGTCGCTACTTCTACCGTTAGCCATTCGCTCAGGGCATTGACGACGGATGCACCGACGCCATGCAGACCGCCGGCTGTTTTATATCCGCCATGCGAAGTAAATTTTCCGCCGGCATGCAGAACCGTAAAAATGACCTCCAGCGTATTTTTGCCGGAGGGGTGCGTGCCGATCGGCATGCCTCTTCCTTCATCGCTCACTGTACAGGAACCATCTGCTTCCAAAGTGATCGTTATTTTCTTGCCATAGCCATTGATTGCTTCATCGACAGCATTGTCGACGATTTCCCATATCAAATGGTGCAGGCCATGGGAATCTGTTGATCCGATATACATTCCAGGTCTTGTTCTGACCGGTTCCAGTCCCTGCAGGATCTGGATACTGGACTCATCATATTTTTCTGCCATTCATTTCTCCAAACTAACCAATGTATTATAGCAGAAATTCCGCCTCCTTTTCATCAGAAACTCATTCCGCTGTTTCTCTCTGTTTCATTGGGAATCGTTCGATTTTCTAAGGAATTTACAGCGAACCATGCTAAAATATTTCTGATCAAGGGGGACAGTATGACAGAATTTCTTGTATTGGCAGCGAGCTATTTATTTGGATCCATTCCGTGGGCACTTGTCATCGGTCTGGTATTTTTTCATAAAGATATCCGCAAAGAAGGTTCCGGGAACCTGGGAGGCACCAATGCCGGCAGAGTATTAGGCAGACCAGCAGGTGTCACCGTCATTCTCCTGGATGCCCTGAAAGCGTTCTTCAGTATGCTTCTGGCACACTTCTGTGCACCGGGCACAGAGATCTATGCTGGCTTGGCCTGCTGCATCGGACATTGCTTCCCGATCTTCGCTCATTTCAAAGGCGGCAAAGCAGTAGCGACTTCTTACGGCTTTCTGCTCGGCATCACCGTCTTTATTACGCATCAATGGTTCTGGAATTTCTTCTGGGTCATTCTCTGCTTCTTTCTCATTCTGTATCTTTTCCGGATGGTATCCCTGGCATCGATCTGTGCTCTTGGCATTGAAGTGATCACCAGCTTTATCCTGTATTTCAGCGGACGCAATCCGCTCAGCACATCCCTTGCCTTATTGATCCTGTGGGCTTTCATCACCTATCGTCATAAAGCAAACATCGGCCGCATCGCAGCCCATACAGAGTCGCATGTGAAGTGGATGGGCAGAGAGCTATGGGGGAAGTAGAAGAATTCACTCTCCCGATGGATGGCTTTTCGCAATCCCCTCGCAGGGTCTGGGCTTATCTGCCGGAAAGCTATCGATCTTCTCATCGCAGATTCGATGTCCTGTATATGTTCGACGGACATAATCTGTTCTTTGATGAACTGGCGACATACGGCAAATGCTGGGGCATGAAAAAGTACCTGGATGAAACAGGCATTGATCTTGTTGTCATCGGTCAGGACTGCAATCATACCGGCAACCGCCGCATAGCTGAATACTGTCCAGACAGCTGTGTCAATACAGCTTTGGAAGAACTGCCCCGCATCAAGGCAAAAGGGACCGCAACCGCCGAGTGGTTCGTCAAAGTACTGAAGCCATACTGTGAAAAAAAATACCGCATTGCCAAAGATCGGAAGCACGTAGGGATCGGCGGCAGTTCCATGGGCGGCCTTATGGCAGAATACATGATTGCCAAATACAACAGCGTGTTTTCCAAAGCTGCCTGTGTCTCGCCTTCAACGCACTTCAATTATGATTTCCTGATGGATCTGACAGCCTCTTCTTCTTTCCGCGAGACCAAAGTATATATTGATCAAGGATCGCAGGAAGTCCATGGCAAACGGCTGTTCATTGATGCCATGAATATGATGCTGAACTACAGCCACCTGCTGAATGAAAAAGGATGCAGCACGTATCCGCATCTGACCCCAGGCGGCCATCATACCGAAGCAGATTGGGAAAAGATCGTACCGGTATTCCTGCCGTATCTCTATCCCGAACTGTATCATAATAAATACTAAAATGCCCTGGCGCGTTCTGCTCCAAGGCATTTTTTCTATTGTTTCTGATGCTGATAGTAATTGATCAGACATCCTGCTTCCAGGATCTCTTTTTCATCCGGTGTCAGGGTGCCAAGTCTCAGCTCTATTTCTGATACTTTATCCGTATATACATATCCTTTGACGCTGCCATCCTTCTGCACGGCAGAAAGTACCTTAGGAATGTATACCCATGCATTCTTCGGCAGTGCTTCGCCATCTTTCACCAAGAATGGCAGGATGCCCCAGTTGATGCAGTTGGAACGGTAGCGCTTGGTTGCGTATTCCTTGGCAAAATTGGCGCCTCCTCCCAGGACTCTTTGACAGGAAGCTGCCTGTTCACGGGCCGAACCATCGCCTGGTTTATTGGCATAGATGGCCGAAACTATATTTGTCTTTGCCGCATCGATCTTCATGCCTGCTTTTTCATAGGCCAGTTTTACGGCCAGTACTTCCGCATCTTCCGGATCAGCAGCTTCTTTCTGCACCTGCTTGGCAGACGGCACATAGGAAGGATCGCGGCGCGACAGCGTAAACTCCGCCAGCCGGAGCGGATTGGAACGATACGATGATGTTTCTCCCGAAGGGATCAGTTCATCAGTCGTTGTGACCGGATCATTAATATGCGAAACGATCTTGATCAAAAGATCTTCTGACAGTGCTTTCTGTTCTGGCCAATCCTTGATATTCGGTCCGAAATGAAGCGGTGCTTCCGTTTCGGCATGGCCATAGCCATTGTAGACTCGCTTTTCATAGAGCGAAGCATCAAAGACATAGGTATGCTCTGTTTCTGCTTGGACCATATCCTCTGCCGCGGTCAGAACGCCCTGATGGCAGGCTGTTGCGGCAATCGAACGTGCATCCATCAAAGCAACGCCAGCCAGCTGTCCTTCATTCGGCTTGGAGCCTTCGCGATTCGGAAAGTTGCGGGTCGTATGGCGGATGGACAGTTCACCATTGGCAGGCGTATCTCCTGCCCCAAAACATGGTCCGCAGAATGCTTCGCGGAAGATGGCACCGCAGGATACTAACGAAGCGATCGTTCCATTTTCAGCCAAAGCCTTATAGACAGGAAGAGAATCCGGATAGACGGACAGACGGAATTCACCGTTCCCGATATTGGCATTGTGCAGAATATCTGCCGCTGCCATAATATTGCCGAACGTACCGCCGGCACATCCAGCAATGATCCCCTGATCCACATGCACGCTGCCGTCAATGATCTTTGCCAGCAGATCCATGGATACTTTCCCATTCAGCTGCGCATTGGCACGGTCCTGTGCTTCTTTCAGGATCTTTGCCGGATCCTTCTGCAGTTCATGGATCGATACCGCATAGCTTGGATGCATCGGCAGAGCGATCATGCATGAGATCGTACTGAGATCCAGATCGATCCAGCGGTTATAATAGGCGCCGCTGTCTGGCGACAGAGGATGATAGGCCTCAGAACGTCCATGATCCTGATAATATTTTTCGGTAACACCATCGGTCTCCCAGATGGAGGACCAGCAGGTCGTTTCTGTTGTCATGACATCGATGCCATTGCGGAAATCCTGATCCAATGAGGCGATGCCCTCTCCGGCAAACTCCAGGACGCGGTTCTTGACAAAGCCATTGGCATATACAGCTGCGCAGAGCGCCAAGGCGACATCATGCGGACCAACGCCCGGCCGGCATTTTCCCGTAAGATAAACGAGGACCGTTTCCGGACGCTTCATATCATAGGTGCGCTCCAGAAGCTGCTTCGCAAGCTCGCCGCCCCCTTCACCGACCCCCATCGTACCAAGCGCACCATAGCGCGTGTGCGAATCCGATCCTAAGATCATGCGGCCGACGCCAGTCATCATTTCTCGATTGTAGCTGTGGATCACAGCCAGATTCGGCGGCACATAGATGCCTCCGTATTTATGCGCTGCACTCAGTGCAAAGCGATGGTCATCTTCATTGATCGTACCGCCTACGGCACATAATGTATTGTGACAGTTGGTCAGCACATACGGCACCGGGAACTTCTTCAGTCCAGATGCCCTTGCGGTCTGAATGATGCCGACATACGTAATATCATGCGAAGTCAGTGAATCAAACTTTACATGCATGACATCCGCATCATTTCCTATATCATGGGCAGCAATGATCTTGGCTGCCATTGTTTTTTTCTTTCCTTCTGCCTTGGTGCAGGCTGCTGTTTCGCACAGTTTTCCATCGACCAGATAGATCCCATTCTCATGCAGTTCCATTACAGTCTCTCCTTGACGGCCTGCGTAAAGGCGCTCGTTGATGCATGGCCGCCGATATCTGCTGTTGTCTCTTTCCCTTGGGCAATAACTTCCATCAAGGCATCCTGCAGACGATCTGCTTTCTCCTTCATGCCAAGATCTTTTAACATCATCTCAAAGCTCATCAGCAGAGCCGTCGGATTGGCGAGATCCCTGCCGGCAATATCCGGTGCACTGCCATGCACGGCTTCATAGATCCGTACTTTATCACCGATATTGGCACTTGGCGCAAAGCCCAGGCCGCCGACCAATCCTGCACAGAGATCGCTGATGATATCGCCATACAGATTCGGTGCGCACAGCACATCGAACTGCGCTGGATCCGTGACCAGCTTCATGCATAATGCATCAATGATCACACTGTCCGAAGCAATCTCCGGATATTCTTTCGCTACCTTCTGAAAGGATTCCAGGAACAGACCATCTGTCATCTTCATGATATTTGCCTTATGCACAGCCGTCACTTTATGGCGGCCATTCTTCTTGGCATAATCAAAAGAGAATCTGGCGATCCTTTCACTGGCAGCCCGGCTGATCAGCTTGATGCCATGAGCCGTATCCTGATCATACATATACTCAATGCCTTTATACAGATCTTCCGTATTTTCACGGACGATCACAAGATCCACATTTTCATAGCGGCTCGGTACGCCGGTCATCGTCTTTACTGGGCGCAGATTTGCATACGTCGCAAAATGCTGGCGCAGCAGGACATTGATCGAACGAAATCCTTTGCCGATTGGGGTCGCTGTCGGTCCTTTCAGCGCAATGCCATCTTTCGCAATGGCCTCTAGCAGACCATCCTGCAGAAGCTTCCCCGATGCTTCATAATACTGGGCACCAGCCTGATATTCATCCCACACGATCCCAGTTTCCAATTCTGCGGATACTTCTTTGACGCTCTCGGCAATTTCTCTGCCGATACCATCCCCTTGGATCAAAACAGCTTTCATACTCAACACCAGCCTTTCGTCTCTTATTTTAATGGATTCCTGTTTTAATTGAAAGTATTTTCATCTTTACAATGAAATTTTTTACATTAAAATGAAATGACATGGGAGGAAATGCTATATGATCTATCCTGAAGTTGCCGATCTAACCCCTGAACAGCTCAAATATCTATGCGATGAATATCGCTCGCATAATTTTATCGATCCCGAGACCTGTGAAAAATTAGGTGTAAAGCGCGGTCTGCGCAACAGCGACGGCACCGGTGTCTTAGCTGGGCTCACCAGTATCTGCGATGTTATCGGCTATGAGAAAAATGATAAGAATGAGATCCTGCCGATCGATGGCAGACTGATCTATCGCGGCATTGATCTCAATGAGATCGTTGAAGAAGCGGTCAGTCAGGATCGTTTTCTGTTTGAGGAAGTTGTCTGGCTGCTGCTGTTCGGCTCGCTGCCGAATCAGGAACATCTGGACCGCTTTGCGTCCTTATTGGAAAATCATCGTGAACTGCCGGATGGCTTTGCGGAGACCATGATCATGTCTGCCCCTTCGCCCAACATCATGAACAAGATGGCCCGTTCTGTCTTGGCCATGTATTCCTATGATGAAGATGCCGAAGGTGCTTCTTTAGAAAACATCTTAAAACAGTCGATCAATCTGATCGCCGAACTGCCGACCATGATGGTCTATGCCTATCAGACAAAGAAACATGTTTATGATCATGCCTCACTGTATTTCCATTATCCCGTCAAGGGACTGTCCACCGCTGAGCATATCTTAGCGACCTACCGTCCGGATCAGAAATTCACGCATGAAGAAGCCAAGCTGCTGGATCTCTGCATGATCGTTCATGCGGACCACGGCGGCGGCAACAATTCTACCTTTACTTCCCGTGTCCTTTCTTCGACCGGCACGGATACCTACTCCGCGATTGCTTCTGCCATTCTTGCCCTGAAAGGGCCGAAACATGGCGGTGCCAATCTGAAGGTCATGCATCAGATGGACGATATTCTTGCCCATGTCCCAGATCCGAAAGATACCGATGCCCTGCAGGATTACCTGCGGCAGATCCTGCACAAAGAGGCAGGCGATGGATCAGGACTGATCTATGGCATTGGCCATGCCGTTTATACAAAAAGCGATCCCAGAGCACAGATCTTAAAGAAGTATTCAAAAGATCTTGCCTATCAGAAGGGCCTGCAGAAAGAATATGACATGCTGTGTGCCATTGAAAAATATGCCCCGATCGTCTTTCAGGAAGAAAAGGGCACGGCGAAGAATGTCTGTGCCAATGTCGATCTGTTCTCTGGCTTAGTATATCGTATTCTGGGCATCGATGAAGATCTCTATACCCCGATCTTTGCCATCTCCAGAGTTGCCGGCTGGTGTGCCCATCGCATGGAAGAAGTTGAATTTGCCAACCGCATTATCCGGCCTGCCTATAAGTATGTCGGAGAAGATCAGCCATACATTACGCTCCGTGACAGAAAATGATCCAGCTGTCCAGAACAGAAATACAGTGAGCCAAAGCCCACTGTATTTTTTTATATTATGATCTCTTCAGATTCCAGAACTGCTCCGGTGCCAGCATCGACTGCACCAATTCATAATGATCGCGGCACCAGTCAAATCTCGCTACACCGCCAGTCGGAACTGCCTGGGCACCTTTCTTTCTGGCCGCATCATACAGTTCATCGCGCTTGATATGGAACAGTTCCTGCATCAGGCAGCAGTAATAGCTGCCATGCGATACCAGCAAGACTGTATCGCCATCCTTGGCCTGAGCAATGATATGCTTCAAAGCAGAATGGATCCTTTTATTCACTTCTTCAATCGATTCCCCGCCGACATCCTTCCAGCCTTTTTCAATATGCCGCTGATGGATCTCATCTTTCCAATCATTGGTGACCATGCCTTCAAAGTCGCCGAAATTCACTTCCCGCAGCTCTTCCGATTTATTTGCTTTCAGTTCATGATGCTTGGTCATGACCATTTCCGTACTGCGCCATGCTCGGCCAAGATTGGAAGTATAAACAGCTGCCAAAGGTACATCTGCCAAAGCATCCGTTGCTACGGCAATTTCATGTCTGCCCTTTTCGGTCAGCGGACTGTCGCTGACGCCCTGCATGCGGCTCCACACATTGAACAGCGTTTCCCCATGGCACATATAATAGAAATGAATTGTCTTATCATTATGCGGCAGCTGATAGCGGTCTGCTTCGACCGGCAGTGAGCTCAGCTGATATTTACCATCATCGTAGGCAAAAGTCATGATGCTCGCGATCGGAATGCCATTGCGGCGCTCTTTCGCTCTTTCTTCATCCAATTTTTTAAAGTCCACATCCAGAACATGATGCATGAAGTATCTTTCATACGTTCCATGTCCTACGATCAGTACTCTGTCGCCATCGCGGCAGGTGCGCAGGATGATGCCGAAGGCAAGATCGATCCTTTTCTGGATCTGATCCAGGCTCTCTCCGCCGAAAGAAGAAAAGTCTGCCTGTTCGTAGCAATTGCGGATCTCATCAGTATGGGAAGTAAAGCGTGAGCCTTCGACTCTGCCGAAATCCATTTCATGAAGATCATCCAAGACTTCCATTTCCTGATGGCGCCCTTTCAGCAGATAGGCTGCCGTTTCTTTTGCTCGGCCGCTCGGTGAAACAAAGATCCGGTCAAAAGGCTGATCTTCCAATGCCTTAGCCGTCTTTTCAGCCTGCATGATGCCAGCCTGCGTCAATGGTGAATCGCATACGCCCTGCACTCTCCCCTTTTGGTTGAACAGTGTTTCGCCATGCCTTACATACCAGAATTGTATTGTCATGATCTCCCTCCAAATAAAATAGACAGGTCTTCTGTCTATATTATAGCAATTAATGTCTGGTTTTGTCTGTCCAACATTCGCAGAAACGGGCTGAAAAAGAGGGTTTTTCATGACATGCATACAAATGCGACTGATCGCCGATCTGCAGGGCACGGAAAACAGCCGTTCCTTCTCTTCTTTCTTCACTGCTGACGACCGTTATGCTCGCAGGTGCCAAGGCAATGCCATGCCACAGGACCATCGGCGAAATATTCAGCAGTCTGCTGAGCAGTACGCATGCGACACCGAAATGGCAGAAGAGCACCAGCGTATCATGATTAGGCTGCACAGCTTCATATAACCTGCCGCTGCGCCGATAGCCATGTGCCTGCATGAACTGATCAAAATTCTGTATGACCCATGCATATCTTTCTTTGACATGGCCCTGACTCATCGCTTCTTCATCATACCAATGATCCGGATCAAAGAAGATCGGATGGTCCATCCACGCCTGCGGCTGCCAATCCCATGCATAGCTTGGTTCCTGTTCGCCATCGCGGATGATCTGCGGATCAAACTCTCTCAGCCAATCCAATGTCTCCGCCGTGCGGTCCATTTTCTCCAGGGTCAGCGACGCTGTATCCTGCGCTCTGCCTAAGGGCGACACATAAAAATCTTTCACATCGATCTGTGCTATTCTTTCCGCCAGACATTCTGCTTCTTGCCAGCCTTTGGCGGTCAATGTGTCATTGGCATAATCAGGATCGCCATGCCGGATGATCAGGATCTTCATACTGCCTCCTTACAGGATCTGGAAGATAAAGAACTTCAGATAGGAGCTTTCTTCCATAGTCCATAGGATCGGATGATCCGCATTCTGCTGGGTCACCGATACCTGTTTCAATGTCACGCCCGCTTCCTGAGCTGCTTCCCGCAGCATTTTTTCAAACAATTCTGTTTCCATATACCGTGAGCAGGAACAGGTAACAAGATACCCGCCGCCTTTCAGGACATGCATGGCCTGCAGATTGATACGCTTATAGCCATTGTATGCTTTCATGACTGTCTTTCTGGATTTGGTAAAAGCTGGCGGATCAAGAATGATCAGATCATATTCATTCGGTTTCAAAGTATCCAGATAGTCGAAGACATCTGCCTGGATGAAGCGAACATTGTTCAAGTCATTCAGTTTTGCATTTGCCCTGGCTTCTTCCAGCGCCGAAGCAGAAACATCCACGCCGACTGCTTCCGCTGCACCGCCCATTGCCGCATTCAGTGCAAAGCCTCCGGTATGCGTAAAGCAGTCGCATACTTTCTTCCCCTTGGCAATATTTCTCACCAGCACCCGGTTCGATTTCTGGTCCAGGAAGTATCCTGTCTTCTGACCATTTTCAAAATCAACATGCAGGGCCAGACCATTTTCATGAATGATCGTCTCTGTCGGCAGATCATGTTCGCCATAGAATCCTTTATACAGTTCCAGTCCTTCTTTGGTACGGGATGGCACATCATTGCGTTCATAGACAGCCTGTACATCCTGCCCATCTTCCTGCAGTACATGCAGCAGGGCATCATACAGAAGTTCCTTCCGCTTCTCTAAGCCAAAGCAGGTGATCTGGCTCACCAGGACATGGTTGTATCTGTCGACTGTCAGGCCTGGCAAGCCATCGGCTTCGCCAAAGATCACGCGGCAGTTGTCCAGATTGCGCGGCTCTACGGTCTTTCGAAAAGCCCATGCTTTTCTGATCTTTGCGGCAAAAAATTCCTGATCGATCTCTTCGTGCTGTTTGGAAAAAATTCGTACCGTAATATGGCTCTGCTTTGAAAGCAGTCCGGTTCCTAAATATGCACCGGATAAGGTCTCAATACTGACCTGACATCCATCCTCCAAGGCATCTATCGAACTGGCCAGATTGTTGACATACATCCACATCTGTCCCTGTTTTAAGAATGAGGCTCCCTGATCACTGATCTTTACAATTGCATCTGTCATAATATCTTCTTTCAACAGGGACTATTATTTCAGAAAACAGTTCAAAAGAAAAGAGCTTCCGCTCTTTCCTCAGTCCATATCCTTTAAGAAAGCAAGATAGGCACGATATGCTTCATAAACATCTGCCTTTGAAACAACTTCATATGGCGCATGCATATTCTGCACGGCAATGCCCGCATCAATGACATCCATATTCTTATTGGCCATGATATAGGCAATCGTTCCGCCGCCGCCCACATCGACTGCACCAAGTTCACAGGTCTGGAACATGCATGCATTATCATCCATGACCCTTCTGATTTTGGCAATATATTCTGCATTGGCATCATTGGAACTGTACTTTCCATGCGATCCGGTATATTTATTGAAGCAGATGCCATGGCCGAAGAACGCTGTATTCTTCATCTCATTGACTTCCGGATAGTTTGGATCATAAGCAACAGATACATCGGAGCTCAGCATGCGGCTGTTCTCCATCAGATCATTGAGGTCCACCAGGCTGCTGTCTCCCTGCAGAGAAAGCATCTTTGCACAGACATGTGAGAAATAATCGCTCTGCATGCCGGTATTGCCGATAGAACCGATCTCTTCTTTATCTACCAGGATGCAGCAGGATGTTCTTTCCGGAACGTCTTTCATATCGGTGATTGCCCGCAATGAAGTATAGGCACAGACTTTATCATCATGGCCATAGCCGAGGATCATCGAACGATCCAAGCCGTAGTCTCTTGCCCTGCCGGCTGGAACTGCTTCGATCTCTGCGGAAACAAAATCCTCTTCTTCAATGCCATAGGCATCCTTCAGGATCTTCAGCAGATTCTTCTTGACCGGATCCTTATCCTCTTTCGCAGCCGGAATGGAACCAGCTAAAAGATTCAGCTTTTCGCCTTCCACGACTGTACTGCCTGGCTTCTTCATCTGTTCGCCAGCTAAGTGGACCAGCAGATCGGAAACACCCACGACCGGATCATTCTCAGAATCTCCGATCGAGATATCCACGACGGTGCCATCCTTCTTGACAACGACACCGACCAAGGCCATCGGATGAGCGACCCACTGATACTTCTTGATGCCGCCATAGTAATGCGTATCCAGCAGCACTAGGCCATCCTGCTCATACAGCGGATGCTGCTTCAGATCCATGCGCGGACTGTCAATATGCGCGCCCAAGAGATTCATGCCTTCCTTGATCGGTTTCCTGCCGATCACAAAAGCTAAGAAATTCTTGCCGTGATTTGTTGAATAGACCTTATCTCCTGTTTTCAGCTTTTTGAACTTGGACAGTTCTTTAAAGCCGTTCTGCTCGGCAAAAGCCACCGCATTCTTCGTGAATGTTCTTTCTGTCTTTGATGCATCTAAAAATTGCTTGTACTCCTCATTGAATGCCATGAGCTTCTTCATGCCTTTGGCATCCATCTTCTCCCAAACTGTCTTGGCCATTCTTTATCCCTCTTTCTTTTCTTCATACATACGGAACTGCTCCGCATACACTGCCGGTCCTTCGATCTTCAGGCGCATGCCATCTTCATTCTGTTCCAGGATCTCAATGCGGACAAATTTCCGATATGCATCAAACAGTGCCATTTTATCATATGGAAGCAGACAGGTCACGGTCATCTGCTTTGGATACAGATGATCAGCTATGCCTGCGGATACCTCTTCCAGGCCTACGCCTGTCCGACAGGAAACGCCCAGTCCTGGAACATGCGGATCATCCAGCAGATCGATCTTATTGAATACGGTCAGTACCGGGATCTTATCTGCGCCGATATCACGCAGTGTATCCATCGTTATTTCACGCTTTTTCTGCCATGCAGGATCGGCGTAGTCAATCACATGGATCAATAGATCCGCATCTCTTGCGGCATCCAAAGTAGAGTGGAATGCTTCGACCAAAGTATGCGGCAGGTCAGACACAAAGCCTACGGTATCATAGAGAAGATATTCCTGAGATCCATGCGTGCATCTGCGCACACTTGTATCCAAGGTCGCAAACAGCATATCTTCTTCATAAACTTCTGTTCCCTGTCCTTCATTCATTCTCAGCAAGGCATTCATCAAAGAGCTTTTTCCTGCATTGGTATAGCCAACTAACGCCGCCCGTTTCAGCAGCGTCTTGGATCTTCTTCTTTCATCCTGTCCCCGCTGCACTTCAATATGCGACAGTTCTTCTTTTAGAGCAGTGATCCTTGCCTGATACTTGCGGGCAATGATCTCTGAGCGCATTTCGCCGCCGCCGCGGTTGGTGACCGAACCGCCTCTTTGATGGTTCCCCTCATCACTGATATTTGTGACCCGCGGAAGATCGTACTGCAGACGTGCCATCTCCGTCTGGAGCTTTGCCTGTCTGCTTCTTGCCCGCCGTGAAAAGATCTGCAGGATCAAAGCTGTCCGGTCGATCACTTCGGTATCCCCGCAGATCTCTGAGATGCGCTGTGCCGTCTGAATGCGCAGAGAATTGTAGAAGACGATTTCTTCCGCATCTGTTTCTTTTGTCAGCCCAGCAAGTTCTTCTGCTTTGCCCGAACGGAATGCCGTCTTGAGATCCACCGAGTTTGCTTTCTGATACAGTTCTCCGACAATCTCCATATCGCATGCTTCGCAAAGTGCCCGGCACTCCTCGATCGCACTCTTGAACTCTTCTTCACTTTGGCTCTTCAGCTGGATCCCAGCCAGAATTACATTTGTCATTGATACGCTCCATAGACACAGCATATTTAATATTCTGCATCTTCATTTGCACCGATTCCATTATATAGGTATTGTCTTCTTTCTGAACAGGATTCTGATCTCTAACTGCCATACAAAAAAGTGCTCTGCAATCATGAGCACTTCTCAATGAGGTATTTCAGTTCTTCACTGCTGTATTTGGAATCTTGAATCCGCTGATATCTATATGATATGGCGTTTCCGGTGTGGTCGGACGTGGGGAAGCAGATGGAGATGGTGCTGGTGTTTCTGTAGGCTTCGGTGTTTCCGTCGGTGTCGGTGTTTCTGTCGGCTTCGGTGTTTCGATCGGTGCCGCTGCCGGTGTATAAGT
The DNA here is from genome assembly GCA_022486705.1 of Solobacterium sp. Lineage (GTDB taxonomy): Bacteria > Bacillota_I > Bacilli_A > Erysipelotrichales > Erysipelotrichaceae > Bulleidia. The sequence goes on from JAKVKC010000015.1 coordinate 27,802, forward strand.
ATTGATAAAGGATGCTTTCTTTTCTATATCATTTTCAATCGAACCGGCCGCACCTTTGCTTTCTGATTTATATCCTTGGTCACTGTAATCTTCTTCACTGACGGTGTAAGAAATGTTAGCCGGAAGATTGACGGCGGTCATGCTTTCACCATGCTTTAAACGGAAGCTGGCAATGCCGTCTTCAAAGACCATACTGCCATACGTTCCCTGGATCGAGCTGTCTGACAATGTGACCTGAAAGGAGAATTCCTTTTCTGTATCTGCTCCTTCTCCCTGCACAGTTTTTGCGACGGTCAGATCGCCTGCATTCTTATTGATTACCTGTATTGAAATTGTATTGTAGGACGTTGGAATCTCATAGCCGATCATGCGCTGATACGGTTCACTGCCCTCTTTATTGCCCTCTTTATATACATTGAGGTTGGCAACTGTGAAAATACGCATATTATCGCCGCTGACACTGACGGTCTGAGAAACATAGCGGAATTTAACACTGCCGGAAGCCTCTTCATCGTTCGTCTTCTTCAGTGTCAGTGTTCTGCTGTCTGAAACGGAAACACTGCTGCCGACCAATAGTTCTTTGGTTCCATCGAACAGCTGACAGTTGGCTGGAATCTCCGTGACCTCTGCCAAAGTATTGCGATTGGCACTTAAAGCAAAGGAAGCAGAATCTCCAGTATTGTTCAGATCTTTCAAAACAGTTTGATCCGCTGTCACAGAAGACACTCTCAGATTGTTCAGGTATCCCGCATACTCTCCGCTGAGTGTTCCCGTCATCGCATATTCATACAATGCCATGGCATAAGGAGAATTTTTACTTTTATCAATATTGACAGTTTCATCATCAGGACACATCACAGCCCATATAACAGCCTGTGTACAATACGCATAATATCCTGCTGATTTCGTTTCCGGCAGATCCGACAGTCCTAAAGCATCGGTCGGATAGCCGGCAAACAGCAGTCGTGTCAGTTCATCCGAGACAGCCGAAACATCCGCCGGCAGTTCATTCTCGCTCAGATTCCCAGCTGAACTGCCAAAATATGAATTTTCTGTAGAAGGCCATGACAGATGCGGATCAAGACAGTATGTGTAATAACTATGATTCGTTTTTGTATCAAGCAATTGCAGACCAGACAATCCTAAGTTGGAAACAATCTGATATCTTATCTCATCTGTGACCGTAACTTTGATGGAGGGCATTGTTACACCTTCTGCTAATTTATAATCTGCGTTCTGAAATGCAGATGTAAAAGTATATGTTCCTTCTTCTGCCGGTGCATAGTCCCTGCTTGTCCATGACACCGCAGCACTCTTTTCTTTGCCATTGATCTCAATTGTCAGAGATGATGGCAGATTCAGATTCTCTGCCTCGACATTTTTTTTGACACTGAAGCTCGCTGGATTTGGTTCTGCAATGGACGCAACTATACCGTCATCCGCATGGACCGCAGCCGCCTGGAATATACTGCCTGAAAAGATCATAAATAATGCCAGTGCCATACAGATCGTTCTTTGGATCCTCTGTCTTAGTTTCATCTTCCGCATTCTCCTTATCCATGCATGAAAAACATACCGTCATTTTAGAAAATGAATAAAAGGAGAACAATATTTATGCTTCCATTCTGCTGAAAACTGCAAAGACTGCATAAAAAAATACAACATTCGCATGCATTTCGCATGCAAAGTGTGGACCGCAAAGTGTATGATTTTAGTAGAAAGTATCCTGAAAATCTGGGAGGATCTGATCATGAACAGAAAAAGCAGACGCGGATTTACTTTAGCAGAGCTATTGGTTGTTGTAGCCATCATTGCCGTTTTGACAGCTGTCAGTATTCCTATCTTTACATCTCAGCTGGACAAATCAAAGATTGCCACAAACATGGCAAACATCAAAGCAGCGCAGAATGCGGCTATCGTTGACTATATGTCAAACGACAAAAAAAAATGCGTATCGTACGCAAATACAGGACTCTGATAAAAACACATACAATGTTGCGTTTTACAGCTATATCATTTCCAGCGGCACCTTTAATACAGTACAGAAAAATGTCGATGATCCAGTTGCTGTAAATGGTATTTATCAGACCATCAATGTTTATATCATAATAAATGATGACAGCACACTGGATATTACTACCTATCCGTATTGTGATGCCACTAAAACGACATACAGTGAAGCAATCCTTATACCGCAGGGCACCAACAAATTCCAGTAAGCATATGAAAAGCAGCCGCGGCTGCTTTTGAATGCAATATGTTTTTATAATTCCGAAACATCAAAGTTCTTTAAGGCAGCAGGTGTTCCCTTTCCTTCGGCTATTGTTTTCATATAGTAGACAACACCAAGCCATTGATCAAACTTATAGCCGACCTTGGGCAGTGTTCCCATCTTGATGAAGCCTGACCTTTCATGAAAGCGGATGCTGTCTGTGTTAGTTTCTGTAATAACGGAAACAATACTGTGATAGCCATCTTTTTCTGCCAAGGACAGAATTGCTTTTAATAATGCAGAGCCATATCCCTTTCCCTTTTTCTGCGGATCAAGATAGATAGAAAGATCTGCGGTCCAATCATAGGCTGCTCTGGAACTGAAATGGTCCAGATAGGCATAGCCGCATAATTCACCCTGATCTTCAAGGACAATATAAGGATAGTGTTTAATAATGCCATGCACGCGGTCAGAAAATTGTGCCAGTGTCAGCGGACTTGTTTCAAAAGACTGTGTGCCGTGTTCGATATACCAGTTGTACCAAGATAAGATGACTGAAATATCTTCTTCTTTGATATGACGTATCAAGGTCATTTTTCGAATACCGTATTTCCATTCATGACCGTCATCATGACTTTTGTGCGATCGATCTCATGGGGATCGCAGGTAAGGATATCCTGATCCAATACGGCAAAGTCGGCATAGGATCCTTCTTTGATCTGGCCGATGGAATCCTGCATGAATATCTGTGCGGCACCCTTTTCTGTATAAGAAGAGAGTGCTTCTTCCGCGCTCATTGTTTCTTTGATCCCCTGAACACCATTGACAGCTAAAGAGATGCCATGCAGTGCCTGCGGCATGCATACAGGTGCGTCGCTGCCGTTGCTGGTCAAAGTACCATGCAGGAGCGATGTGAATGGATAGCATGTTTCGCTGCGCTTTGTGCCGATCCGTTCGGCTAAGATGCGGCCATCGTCTTCTTCAAACAGTGACTGGACATAGCAGCTCAGATGCATGCGGCAGATCTCATCGATCTGATCCTGGCGCAGGATCTGGCAATGGACAAGGCCTGAGTGAAGCGGATTGCCGGGCAGTTCGAATTCCTTGAAGACCTTCAATACGGTATCCACCGCAGCGTCGCCGATGGCATGAACGATCACGCCCATATTGTAGTTGCTTGCCAGCTGGGTCATGATGCGCAGATCATCTTCCGAAATAGTCATCATGCCTTTGTTCTCTTTGTGATCTGCATACGGTTCACTTAAAGCAGCTGTCTCTGCTCCTAAGGTGCCATCCGCAATGATCTTTAACGGACCGATGCGGAAGAAGTCATTGCCGACATCCATCGTGTATCCTTCATCTAAGAATTGTGCATACTGATTGAGATCGACAAACTCACATTGTTCATTGACTCTGACCGTCAGTGCTTCCTGATAGGACATCTGTTCAAAGACATTCAGCACCGGGCGATAGTCTCTGACAACAGCTAAGAAATCATCGGATCCGACACTGGTAATGCCATAGCTGTTGGCCAGCTTCTGGCCAAGTTCGATATACTGCCGGATCTTTTTTTCATTCGGTGCCGGCATTGCTTTCTGGATCAGAGCAATCGCATTTTCTTCTAAGATGCCGGAGGCAAGATCGATCGTTCCGCCTTCAGCCGCGGTATTTTCATCGATCTTCGCTTCCTGCAGAGCTTTCGAATTGACGGCCATGACATGGCCATCGACTCTCGTCAGTGCTAACGGCAGATCAGGACAGAGCGCATCCAGCATCTTCTTATCCGGCCGTTCCATCAGCGTATCATCCCAGCCTCTGCCGATGATCCATCTCGCATCAGGATTCTGCTGACGATAGGCGGTGATCTTATCCTTCAAAGCAGAACTGTCCTTCATGCCGATCAGCTGCATCTGGGATAAATAGAAGCCCAATTCAGCCAAATGCATGTGACTGTCGACAAAGCCTGGAATGACCAGCATTCCTTTTAGGTCGATCAGTTCATTGTTCCCATTCTGTTCTTCAATCTCTTCCCTAGTGCCGAGCTTAGCAAATCTGCCGTCCTCGATCAGAAAAGCAGATGCACTGCTGTGCCATATTTTACAGTTGATATATCCTCTGGTCATAATTTCCTCCAATACCTGTACAAGTATATCATTGCCGTCAAAAGAAAAGCAGATGAAGCGTACTGTCTCATCTGCTGTTTGTTCTAAACGCCTTGGCCCTGCTGGCCAGAGCCGCCTTGGGTCCCTTGGCCGCCGCGGTTTCCGCCGCCCATGCCGCCCTGCATGCCATTTCCATTGCTGGATGTATTGACATAGGTAATTGAATCAGAGATCGCCGCGGTACCGATCAAAGTGCCATTCTCATAGATCGTATACGTCGATCCTGCTTTCAGCTGGGAAGAAGTGAAGCTCAGTACCTGGTAGGATTTCGAAGATGTGTATTCTCCGATCACATTGCCATCGCTGTCCTTGATCTGGATCGCGCCGGAAGAAGTTCCGATATCGATCGTATAGGCAGCAGAACTGGTCGAAGGTACCTGGGCCATGCCGGATGCACCGCCAGCGGCTAACGTACCGCCATTGACTGTGAAGGTGCCGTTGTAGTCCAGCGCACCATTGCCGGAATTGGTCGGGCCATAGACAGTGACGGTACCGCCGTCCATCGTGCCGGAGCCATTCATGTCAAGCCCATCGCCATCGGCAGATACGGTGATCGTTCCGCCATGGATATTGAGCATCGATCCATCATCATTCATTGATTCGCTGCTGGATGGGTTGGATCCATTGATGCCGTCATCGGTCGCTTTGATACTGATCGTGCCGTCATTGATCGTGATCGTCATTGCTTCAAGACCTTCGTAGCATGTCTGTATATCTACGGTCCCGCCATCGATCTCTAATAAAGTATCCGCATGAATCCCGTCATCCCCTGCCAGCATGGTCAGGGTGCCGTTATAGACATACGCATTGGTATCAGAATGCAGTGCATCATCTTGGGCATTGATATTGATTGCGCCGCCATTGATCACAATGGAACCGCAGGCATCAATGCCTTTGGAAGATACTTCATCCGTACTGGCAGATGCCGTGGCCGTATTTCCTTTGCCAAAGCCGCCCATCGGCTGACTGCTGTCCGTATGGACCGCTGCACTGGCGCCATCGCCTGCTTTGATACTGATCGTGCCGTCATTGATGACTGCTTCGGTCACAGCCTGAATGCCATCATCTCCAGCGGTCAATTCCAATGTACCGGAGTCAATGATCACATTGCCCTTGTTGGCATCTTTTTCATTGGATGCTTTCAGGCCATCGCCCTGGGCATTGACGGCAATATCTGAATTCAGTATATACAGATCATCTTTGCCGATGATGCCGTCATCCTTGGCGGTCACTTCAATATCTGTATTTAATATATATAGATCATCTTTCGATGTGATGCCGTCGTTATAGCTTGCTTGAACGTTCAGGGAACCGGAACCGTTGATCACAAGATCGCTCTTAGAAAATATGCATGCGGTCGGTTCGGAGTCGCTGTTGAGCGTATAGCTGTCAGGATCGCTGACACTGTTCTCGGTGCCTTTGGCACATGTCAGGATCACCTTGGATGCCTTGGTCACTTCAATCGCACTGTTATAGGATGAATTGATCTCAGCGCCATTCAGTACCATGCGCACGGTCCCTTTGGCCGTACAGTTCACGGCGATCCGGCCATTGTATGTTCCGGCAAAGACATAGGTACCTGCCTGATTGATCGTTATGACCGAAGCAGATTCGGAAATGCCGGTACCGGAGAAAGAGGCACTGCTGCCATTCAGCGTGACATTGACACAGCTGGATGTATCCCAAGTCTCTTCCGTATCTTCTTCTTCCAGATCCACGGATGTCACAATCGCAGAATGATCTGCCGTCGTAACAGCGGCAGAATCATCTGAACTTGATGAGGATGGTTTGGCGGAAGTACTGCTGCAGCCATAGAGCAGGAAAGCAGTCATGATCGAGGCACTGATTTTTTGTATCTTCCTCATCGATGGCTCCCTCCTTACAGAGCTGTTTCCTGGGTCGCTGTCTGTGAACAGATGATCGCAAGATTGCTGTTACGGATGCGCAGCTGATCGATCATGTTCTTTTCTTCTGCCGCATTCTTTAAAGTAATATCATAGGTGATCTGATACATTGTGCCTAAATTGATCGTGCGCACAGAGATGACCTTAGCGCTCCTTGCATACTGGGCAAAGACATCATCGAAGACAGCAGTATAATCCAGATCCTCTGGAATCGTAATGCGCAGACTGCGATAGCTTGGATCCGGCTCCAATAGATTTGTCTTGGCAAAGCATACCAATACAGCACAGAGGATCACGGCCATTGCCAAAGCGAACCATACATAGCCCATGCCTGTGCATAAGCCTAAGCCCATTGCTAAGAAGATAATGACAATATCACTTGCCTTGCCTGGCAGAGAACGGAATCTGACTAAAGAGAAAGATCCTGCTACCGCAACGCCTACGCCCAAGTTGCCATTGACCATCAGGATAACGATCTGAACAATAGCCGGCAATAACGCCAATGTGATCAGAAAGCTCTTTGTCGCATGTTCACACCACCGATAGACAAATGCCAAGAAAAGTCCGCATGCCAACGAAACGGCAACACAGATCAGAAACGATGATAAAGATAAGCCGGATGCTGCATTGGTCAATATTGAACTGAACATACTGTTTTCTCCTTCTGCGCTGGTTCATAGACCAACTGCCCGCTGTACTGCGGTGCCATATCGCTGAAATTCAGACGATAGATATTTCCATACTTTGAGAAAGATCTCTTATAGAGCTTCATCTCACTTAATACTTTGACCAGCCACATTGGATAGCGATCCATTGCTTTGATCTCCATAATGACGGTCTCTTTTGTCAAAGGCTTTTCATTGCCCTTCTCGCTCAGATTGACATTCTCAATGCGATAGCGGATATTTGTATCAAATGTAATTCTGACATCCGCTTCTGAAGTGCTCTTGTAGCATTCTCTTTCATAGAGGATCAGTACTTTCGGTTCCAGATTGTAATACTTCATCAGATAATCAACTTCATCTGCCGTATTGCTGTGCACCGAATGCGAAATGCCATATTCCAGATAATCCTGTGCTTCCTTATTCGCTAATTGAAATCTTCTTTTATACACAATGTCACCAAGCTTCTTCTTGGTCTCAAGGAAGACTGGCGTATCATCCTTCGGCTGTACATAGCAGCGCATTCTGAGCTTCATGCGATACTTAGAACTGTTGAGGCTCTGGATAACCAAGCGGCTGTCCAAAGAATCATAATAAATGGAATGTACGGTATATCTGTAATACACATCCTGTTCAATATGCTGCGCCACAGCTTTTTTGAACTGTTCCGCCTGTTCATATGTCAGACTGTATTTGTCTTCCACTCTTTCAAATGTGTCGATCACGGGCTCGCTCATACATTGTTTACCTCCTGTTTACACGTTTATAATATTTGGTCTATCTGTTCACCTTTTGAATAGAATGTGAAGATTATGTGAAAGTGCAAAGTATTGGTAAAGCAGTCCTAAATAAAAAACATGGGACATTCCCATGTCTGCTTCCTTACTAAAAAAGCACCATGCATGATCGCATGATGCTCAATGACTGTCTGACCAGAGGATCTCTGTCTCATAGTACTGTTCTTCAAAGCCGATCAGATCAATGATCTTCTGATGATCGATGACCATACTGGGCGGGATCACGATCCAGCGGGATGCACCATGGCGATGATAGACAATGCCGGCAACGATGCCGGTGAAAGTCTCAACGGGCTCCTGCGGGCCGATAGCCCAGGCATCCTGCATGCATTCACTGCCAGAAACATAGCCGAAGTTTACAGGGTATACCGCATCCGCAATCGTCGGATGAAAGCTGCCATAAGGATGATCAATAATAATGGTCACCGTCTTTCCGAGCATTTCTCGGCCCAGCAGATATTCCACCGGGGTAAAAGAAAGTTCGCCTGCTTCAGAAGGCTCGCCCGTCTCAGCAAAGCCATTTGCCCGATAGAATGCCAAGGCATTGGATGCCGCATTGGCTTCGATCCTTGCGAAATGCATCTGTTCCGCTTTTTCTTTCATACCATCTAACAGTGCCGTTCCATAGCCATGACGGCGCTTTTCTTTGGCAATGCCGATCAGGATGATCCGCAGGTCTTGTGGACGATAGACCAGCACACCGATCAGTCCCTCTTCATAGAGACCGATGGCGGTGAATTCTTCGGCATGGCTCTTCAGAAAAGAGAGAATATTCGCCGCACCGTTTTCTGTCCAGCTGCTTTTTTCTTTCAGGATCGTATCTTCGATCCACTCCAAAGGGAGCTGTTCCAGTGTTTCAATCTTCACAATGCAAGATCCCTATCATAGAGAGCGATACCTTTGCCGATGATCTTTTCTTTGATCTCATCGTTCAGGAAGACAGCCTCCACGGGAATATCTTTGGCCAGCGGTACCGCCACTTCACGGATCGCATTCAATACAGACTCTTCCTGTTTCTCTGCTTCCACGATCAGATAGAAGCTCATGGTCTGACCGACAAACTTCCCCTTCAGCCAAATACGTGAGATCTCCGGTGTCTTTTCTGCCCGTTCATAGATGGCATTGACCATCTTTGTCGGATACACGCTCGGCTCGCCGAAGGTAATATTCAGCGGGGCGGTCGGCTGCGCTGGCTTTGGTACCGTGCGGCCGGAAGCGACTGCGATCAGCTGCATCGGGATAACAATATTATCCTGACCTGGATTGATCACAATGCCGTTGGCTTTATTCTCCGGTGCCTGCAGCAGCGTATCATAATCCTTCATCGTGCGGACAACATACTTTGGCTTGACGTTCGGTCCCATGCTTGTCTTCTGGCTCATTTCAATATCCGTAAACGCTGGGAACAGGACTTTGCCGTCATTGGTATTCAGCAGATAGAACTTGATCTGCTGCGGATTGAAGTTCTTCGGCATCTTCTGGTTCGGATCCAGTTTGACATCAAAGTCGCAGGGAGCCAATAAACTGGCCTTCTTCAATGCTTCAATTAAAGCGATCTGCTTTTCTGGCGTACTGCCTTCTTTCAGCTCCGTGATCACCTTTTCAAGTTCGGGATTCTTGATCGGTCCCATATTGACTTTATTTTCTGTCTGTTTCATTTCTGATGTCCTCTTTTTTCCTGTTTCAGTATATCTTTTTAGCAGAAATATCTCAACCGAAGCATGTTCACACAATTTTCAACTTCCTTTCATGCACAGTTCTATCTGCTTTTTTATACTTTTTGCATAGAAAGGAAGACTGCTATGAAAAAGATTGCATTGATCCCGGCGTACTGTCCTAATGAAGGTCTGATCTCTTTGGTGCAGCACCTGAAGAAAGAAAATATGGAACCGGTCATCGTCAATGACGGCAGCGATACAAGCTGCGATTGGATCTTTGATGCATGTGCTCAGGAGGCGACCGTACTGAAGCAGATGCCTAACCGCGGCAAAGGAGCGGCCATGAAGAAAGGCATGCAATGGATCCTGGACAATGAGCCGAAGGACAGTGTGATCACAGCGGTGGATGCGGATGGCCAGCATGACCCGCATGACTGTCTGCGCTGTGCAGAAATGGCAGTCCAGCATCCCGATGCCCTGATCCTTGGGACACGGAACTTTGACGGTCCGGATGTTCCTTTTAAATCACATTGGGGAAACAAGATCACAGCGTCTCTCTTCCATATCTTTACCGGCGTGCGCGTCAGTGATACACAGACCGGTCTGCGCTCCTTCCATGCTTCACTGCTGCCTGCCATGCTAGCGGTGCCTGGCGAGCGCTATGAATATGAAATGAATCAGCTGCTGGCATGCATTCAGCAGCACATTCCTTTTGAAGAAGTCGAGATTGCAACGATCTATGAAGATGGGAATTCTTCTTCGCACTTCCATGTCATCCGCGATTCCTTCTTAATATATAAGCAGCTGATCCATTTTGCGGCATCTTCGCTCAGCAGCTTTGCGGTCGACTATCTGCTGTTCTGTCTTTTCTCACTGCTATTCAATGGCATGTACGGGACGGTCATTGCCAATATCACCGCCCGCATCTTCTCTGCCTGCTTCAATTATGAAGTGAACCGTCGGATGGTCTTCAAAGATGGCCAGAGCCGCCGTTCTTCTTTCTGGCGCTATGCCTTGTTAGCGGTCATGATCCTGATCTGCAACACTTTGATCCTATCGTTCTTTGTCTACGTTCTGCATTGGCATGCACTGCTGGCCAAGATCTTAACGGAGGTCATTCTGTTCTTCTTCTCCTGGACGATCCAGAAGACATATATCTTTACGAGCCATATCAAAGGAGCTGCCAATCTATGAAACCAAAATTTCTGCATATTATTGATGTACTTGTTATCTTCGCTCTCGGCACTTATCTGCTGCTGGATACATTCGTGATCCCGCGCACCTACAGTGTCGTTACGGCAGCAGCCGCGAGTACTGCCAATACATCATCGGTCACCAATGCATCCAGTGCATCGATCACCGATACAAGCTATACCGATGACAATATCTCGATCAAAATCACAACTTCAACGTATGACAATACCGTGATCTATACCGCAGATGTCCAAGTCAGCGATGCCAGCTATCTAAAGACCGCTTTTGCCAGCAGTACCTATGGCAAGAATGTCACCGCATCTACTTCTTCCATTGCGGACAGTGTCGGTGCGATCTTAGCGATCAACGGCGATTACTATGGTGCCCGCAACAGCGGCTATGTAATCCGCAATGGCGTGCTGTATCGTGATACAGCTTCTTCCTCTTCACAAGAGGATCTTGTCATCAGCAGCGATGGTTCCTTCTCGATCATCACGGAAGGATCTGTCAGTGCCGGCACCCTGCTGTCCAACGGTGCTCAGCAGGTCCTGTCCTTCGGACCCGCACTGATCGAGAATGGTGAGATCTCGGTATCAGAAAATCAGGAAGTCGGTCAGGCCATGACTTCCAATCCGCGCACCGCGATCTGTGAGATTGAACCTCTGCATTATCTGCTGGTCGTTGCGGATGGCCGCACCAGTGCCAGTGAAGGGCTTTCCCTCTATCAGATGGCACAGTACCTGCAGACGCTTGGCGTCAGCACAGCATATAACCTGGATGGCGGCGGTTCCAGTACCATGGTCTTCAACGGCACCGTCATCAACAATCCAACCACAAATGGAAATAAAATATCAGAAAGGAGCGTGAGCGACATTGTCTACATCGGAGCGTAAGAACAGGAGGATCAAGTGGAGCACAGCATGGCTGTTCATTGCCTTATTCTGTGCCGTCTTCTCTGCAGTCTATGAGATCTTCTCCCATGGTGTCTACAGTCTGGCCATGATCTGCTTATTTATCTGGCCGCTGCTGCTGGGTGCCCTTCCCTGCTTCTTCTTGGAAAAGAAGAACATGGCAATGCCTGGACGGCTGTATCAGGATGGCATTGTGATCCTGACCTTGGCATCCTTGATCGCCGGTATTCTGGAGATCTATGGAACTTCTTCTCCTTATACGATGCCCTTCTTCTGGGCTGGCATTGCGGTCGCTGCGATCGGTGCGATCATGGACTTCTATATGCGCCGGCATACCGTTGGCAATCGGCTCCAAAAAGCATTAAAATAAGACACAGATCCCATATAGAAATGTCGGCGGAATGAATGGCGGTCAATGCCTATACAAAACATGAAAACTGTTTCTTATTATTGACCCCACGTTCACACAGGCTTCACAAACGACCCGTACCATAAGTACAGAACTTGAAAGGAGTACAGTCTATGAGTGAAATGAATCAGGAACCAAACGAGCATCAGGAAGAAACACCCATTGATGTATCATTTACAGAAAGCAGCGGACCTTCTCCGATCCAGACACCATCCAGAAAGCCAAAGAAAGATAAAAAGCATACAGCCTTTCTGACCATTGTCTTAGCAGCCGTCGTAGGATTGGGTGCAGGATTGGGCGGAAGCTGGTTCGCAATTACGCATTTAGGAGCATCCGGCAGCAGCACGACCGTTACCTATGCCACAGAATCCGGCGGCAGCAAGACGACTTCGGTCGCTTCCGGAAGCACAGGTCTCACAGAAACACAGGTCGCTGCCAAAGCAGCCCCGAGCGTTGTTGAGATCCTGACGGAAGTACAGTCTACTTCCAGCAGTTTCTTCGGTCAGTCGCAGTCCTATACTTCCGAAGCAGCCGGATCCGGCGTTATCATTTCGTCCGACGGCTATATCATTACCAACAACCATGTCATTGAAAATGCAACATCGATCAAAGTCACGACATATGACGGTACAGAGTACACGGCAACGTTAGTCGGTACAGACAGCAAATCAGATATTGCTGTACTGAAGATCGATGCGACAGATCTCACGGCTGCGACCATCGGTGATTCTTCCAAGATCGCCGTCGGTGATTCCACTGTCGTTATCGGCAATCCGCTCGGCACTCTGGGCGGCACCGTCACAGATGGCATCATCTCAGCAACTTCCAGAGAGATTGTTCTGAACAATGAATCCATGGAACTGATCCAGACCAATGCAACGATCAACTCCGGCAACTCCGGCGGCGGCATGTTCGATGGCAATGGCAATCTGATCGGCATCGTCAATGCCAAGGATTCCGGCACGACTTCTTCCGGTACAGTGATCGAAGGCATCGGCTTCGCTATTCCGATCAACAAGGCAATGGATGTTGCCAAACAGCTGATGGAAAATGGCAAAGTAACTGACCGTGCGACTTTAGGTGTCTATCTCCAGGAGATCACCCAGGCTACCCAGCAGTATTCCGCAGGTCTCTATATCACTTCTGTTGTCTCCGGTTCCGGTGCTGAAAAAGCAGGACTGAAGGCATATGATAAGATCGTCTCCGCAGACGGCAAGGACATCTCGTCCTATTCCGATCTGACTGCGGTCCTGAATAAGAAGTCCATCGGCGATACGATCGACTTAACGATCGAGCGCAGCAGCAAATCAATGGATATCACGGTCACCTTGACTGGTGCCGTCGAAACAACAAAGACAAGCAATACTTCCTCAATAGGCTGAAAGGCAGCAGGATGAACAATCCTGCTCCTTTTTTTTGCGGTTCTGTTAGTATAAATGCATACGAAAGAAGGAACCTTATGAAACAGAACCTCTTTTCCGGAAAATACCGCAATGTACTGCTTGCGATGTGCGGCCTGTCCTGCTGTGCCTATGGCATCATTGCGAACAGCGGCGGTGTCTTTTTCAACCCGATTGCGGCTGAGTTCGGGGCTGGCAAAGGTGCTGTATCACTGACTCTGACGATCTCCGGCATCGCGACAGCCGTCGGCGGTTTATATGTACCGAAGATCCTGAAAGAAAGCTCTTGGCGGAAGATCATTCTCATCGCTTCTGTTCTGATCCTAGGTTCTACTTTGATCATGGCCTATGCCAATGCACTATGGATCCTGTATCTTGCCAATGGCATCCGCGGCTTTGGCGCCGGTCTGATCTCTTATGTCACGATCTCGATCTTCATCAATCAATGGTTCTATGCCAAGCATGGCTTTGTTACCAGTCTGACGATGAGCTTCTCCGGTATTTCCGGTGCACTGCTGTCGCCGATCTTTACGGGACTGATCCAAAGCTTCGGCTGGCGCAGTACCTATCTGATCTCTTTGATCTTCATTGTTCTCTTCGTACTGCCATCTCTCGTGCTTCCTTTTTCTTTTCATCCGGAAACGCTGCAGATGAAAGCCTATGGCGCAGAGATGAAAAAAGAAGAAACCGTTTCAGCTGAAGAAAGCAATGTCCCTCATCTTCTGCCGTTTCTTCTTCTCTGCTTTGTTTCTATCGCTTCCAATTCCTATGTCGGCATTGTGCAGCATCTGCCTTCCTATGCCATTGCCTTAGGCAATACAGCAGAAGCAGGTGCCCTGATGCTTTCACTAGCTTTGATCGGCAACATTGTCAGCAAGCTCCTGGCGGGCACTTTAGCGGATATCATCGGCACCAGAAATGCTTTATGGATCTTATCCGGCATCTGTCTTCTGGCCATCCTGCTGCTGTTCTTAACGCAGAACATCCTGTTCCTGTACTTAGGTGCACTGCTGATGGGATGCGGCTACGGCATCGGTGCCGTCGGCATTACCCTGATGACAAGATCATTGTTCGGCTTAGCAGGCTTTGTCAGAGTCTATCCGATCGTTTCTTTCCTGGCCAGTATTTCTTTCTCCGCTGCTACCGCATTGATCGGGTGCCTCTTCGATCTGACTGGCAGCTATCTGATCTCTTTGGAGATCGGAGCTGTCTTATGTGTCCTGATCTTTCTGGCTATCGGCTTTGCCTATCAGGGACAGAAAAAGCAAAAGGCATAGACCTTCTGCTTTATTTCATCGATCTGCTGGCCACAAGATCTGCGCCTGTGCCGAGGAAATCATGAACGATCACATCATTGACATGGATCGGTGCTCTGACATCCAGTTTTCTGATCTCCGCCATTGCTTTATCGCAAAGGTCCAAAGGGATCTCACGATCGGTAATGACCGGCAGGACCCGCAGCGGTGCATTCTCGATCTTCACCGTTGACGTCAACACCCGCATCGGCCGGATCGTTTCCTGGGCCGCATAGTTCTTTCCTTTTTCACATGTATAGCCCTTGATATCGATCACTTTTCCCTGATCGACAGTGACCGTAATACTGCACCCTTTCGGGCAGTTGACACATACAAGCGTCTTCGTTTCCATCATGCGTTCTCCTTGACCTCAATGATCAGATCTTCCTGGATCCCTTCGAGCTGTTTTCCAGCTAAGATCACATTTTCCATTTCCGATGGGATCAGGTGATCTTTTTCGATCGTGCGGATGATCTGACTGCCGGATCTGACAATGATCTTGGAAGTCTGGAGCGGCTTTCTGACCCGGAAGTAGAATTCAATGGTCGGCGGCAGACAGGATGGATGCAGAATGCCTGGCACGACATAGCCGACATTCTCCCCCGCGGCAGTATGAAGGATGCGTCCTGCGGAAGCACCATGAAGAATATAGCGGGCAGCACCCTCGCCTGCCTTGTTTCCCTGATGGGCCGCAAAGTCTGCTAAGTCATGGACATGCAGTCCGTTGCCTGCCGCAAAGATGCCGTCAATGCTTGTCATATAGTTCTCATCCACGACCGGCCCCTTGGTATGCGGATCCATCAGAATGCCAGCCGCATCGCCCAGATGATTCTCGGGGATCAGGCCGACGCTCAGCAGCAGCGTATCGACATCAAAGCTCTTTTCAGTACCGGGGATCGGATGGCGATCTTTATCGACCTGTGCGATCTCTATTTTGGACAGTCTGTCATGACCGGTGATATGCGTTACGGTATGCGAAAGATACAGCGGAATATTGAAATCTTCTAAGCACTGCTTCATATTCCGGGGCAGGCCATTGGAATACGGCATCAGTTCTGCCACGCCCAATACTTTGGCCCCTTCCAAGGTCATTCTTCTGGCCATGATCAGACCGATATCGCCAGAGCCAAGGATAAAGACACGCTTGCCGACTAGGTAGCCGTCCATGTTCAGATATCTCTGGGCCTGACCTGCGGTATATATGCCTGCCGGTCTTTCCCCGGGGATCTCTACCGCACCTCTGCTTCTTTCATAGCAGCCGACAGCCAAGATGATCGCATCGGCCGATATCGTCACATAGCCTTCCTGCGGATTGACATATTCAACCGTCTTATCCGGATTGACTTTCGTGACCATGGTTCCGTGCTTCAAGCGTACACCAAGTTTCTCGGCCTGGTCTTCAAAACGTTCCGCAAAGGCAGGTCCGGACAGCTGTTCATGGAACGTCGTCAGGCCAAAGCCATTGTGGATGCATTGATTCAGGATACCGCCTGGTTCATCATCTTTTTCTAAGATCAGGACATCCTGGATGCCGGACTGCTTCAATGAGATCGCTGCAGCCAGTCCTGCACATCCGCTGCCGATCACAATTGCCTGTACATGTTCCATATCAGCGATTCTCCTTTGCCAGGATCTTTGAGCCCTGACTGTCCAAAACGACATCCAGTTCTGATTCATGAAGCTCTCTGGCTAAAATAGCGACAACCCGCGGTTCGCAGAAACCTCCCTGACATCTTCCCATGCCAGGACGGACTCTCTTCTTTACACCTTTGACACTGCGGGCACCGCATACTGCATGGATGCAGTCGACGATCTCCCCTTCACTGATCTGTTCGCAGCGGCAGATGATCCTGCCGTACATTGGATTCTCTTTGATCTTGGCTTCTCTTTCTGCTGGGGTCAGCTCGCTCATCACAAGCGGTCTTTGCCGCGTCATCACAGCCTGTTCATTGATCTTCAGATCCAATTTTCCTTTCAGCAGATCCTGCACAACATATTCCGCAATCGCTGGTGCACTGGCAAGTCCCGGCGATTCGATCGAAGCTACATTGATAAAGTTCTCTGCATCCTTCGCTTCTTCAATGATGAAATCACTGGAAGAAGAACTTGGCCGCAGACCGGCAAAATTGCGGATGGATCTGTTCAGTGGAACATTCTTCATGATCTTGGAAGCATTCTCTTTGACATAGTCCAAGCCCTGAAAAGTCGATCCGGTATCCGTTGTCGAAGGGACATAGTCGCTGTTCGGACCGATCAGCGTATTGCCATAGACTGTCGGTACAGCCAAGACGCCTTTTCCTTTGGCTGAAGGCACAGGGAAGACGACATGCTTGACATAGTGCACGGCATTGTCGATCACATAGTATTCTCCTTTGCGCGGCTTCATGGAAAAGTTTGGATGTTCGCTGACCATGCGATAGATCTGATCAGCACATACACCTGCTGCATTGATCACGATCTTTGTTTCAAAATCTTTCTTATCGGTATGCACGGTATACATGCCAGCATGATGTTCAATGGACTTTACCGGTGCATTCAGCACCAGTTCCGTTCCATTATTCACGGCGACCTGGGCACAGGCAATCGCTGCTTCCCATGGATAGATGACCGCGGTGGTCGGAAAGCTGATCACCTTCGTCACCTGCTCATTAAGATTCGGTTCTTCTTTTCTGGCCTCATCCCCGCTTAAAAATGCATAGGGGATCTCTCTTCTTTCGGCCCTTTCTTTCAGGACATCCAGATGTTCCTCTTCTTCTTTTCCGCAGGCCGCGATATAAGCACCGACGACGGTATAGCGGCAGCCAAGATCCCTGCAGAGCTGCGGATACATCCGTGCTCCTCGGACATTCATCTTTGCCTTCATGGTATTGTCTTCTGGATCATAGCCCGTATGGACAATGGCAGAATTGGCCATTGTTGCCCCATCGGCAATGTCATTCTCTTTATCGATCAAAGCGATCTTCAGCTGATACTGGGACAGATCCCGCGCGATCATTGTGCCGGTGATCCCTGCCCCGATAATGACAGCATCATACATATGCATTTCCTCTTTTCTGTAAGCGCTAACACGTTGTCTTTATTATACCGTACTTTCGGCATCCCCGCAGGTGTTCTGTCCGCTTTCAGATAGACAATCTGCCGGAAATGTTAAAAAGAGAAACATTACTGTTTCTCTTTTGAGGCGGAAGTATCCGCGGTTGGTGCAGATGTGGCAGCCGGTGCTTCGGTAGCAGCAGGAACTTCTGTTTTCTCTGTCGATGCCGGTGTACTGGTCGGTATGTTCTCGGTCTGCTCTGCAGGCTCTGAGGCTGCAGCAGATGCTTCTGTCTGAGCTGTCGCCTGCGAAGATGGATTCAGCACCTGGGCATCGAAGTTCTGATTGTTCAATGGATTGACGCTGTATAAAGTCGTCAGCGGTCCGATGATCTCCGGGATGTCATTCAGCGGCTGCGGACGGTCATCATCAGTAATATAAGCATGCGTGCGGATATACGTGAACAGGGCGCGCAGACCTTTCTCAGATAGATGCAGACCATCGCTGGCCATATAGCCTGTCTTGGCATACTTGGTATTCTCATCGATCAGTGTTTCATAGGAATTGAGATACTTCCAATTGTTCTGCGTGCACATTTCCATGATCGCCTGATTGTAGAGCTCGATCTGTGCAATGGTCACCTTTGGATAGTCATTGGCACTGGCGATCGGAGGAATGCTGTTGACGATCAGATCGACCGATGGATAAGAATTCTGGATCTCTTTCAGCTGCTTTGCATAATCGGTAATAAAGCTGGTAGGATCTGTTGTTTTTCCATCCAGATTGTTGGTGCCGAAGGTAATGATGATCCGTTCCGGCTGCAACAGCGGTACAGCCTCTGTCATCGTAAAGGTACCGGTCGAGAGCTGTTCGCATTCTAAGGTATCAATGGCCTGAATGCCCATTCCGACAACGGCAATCGTATTCTGTGTGCTCGTATATGTTCTGCCGTCTTCATCATTGAAGGACATAAAGCGGACCGTATTGGAATCGCCTAAGAACAGAGTGCTGTCAAGATAGCTGCGGCCGCCATCGCTGCTCAGAGGAAGCACTGTTGGAACTTCTGTGGATACAGCGGCAGCCGAAGCAGAAGCAGCATTCGATGAGCTGTCCGAGGTCTTGTCAGTGTTCAGCAGCAGATCAATGCCGAAGAGGACACTGATCGTCATGCATGCAATAAAGAGCATCATCAGGATCATGATCAATGCACGCTGCCACTTCTTTTCAAATGTATGCAGCCAAGGCTTTCGTTCGCCGTCTCTTTTTTTCATCATGTTTATTTTACACTAGTTCACAGAGATAAAAAAACAAGAAGAGCTCTGCCCTTCTCATTCTTTGTCTGCTTCAGCGGCAGCGAAACGCTTTACCGCTGCTAAGAAATTGCCTTGGATCAGATATTCAAGTTTGGCAACGATCTTCTTCGGATCTTCTTTCATGCCTTCATCCAGCCATGCCATCACAAGTCCCGCATAGCCGTATTTATAGAAATCAGCGATGAATTCCTGGTCTTCAGCAGCAATGCGGTATCCCTTGGATACTTCTATGACGACCGGCTGCAGCAGATCATAGGAGAGCTTCAGCAGCATGGTAACCAAGTATTCCTTGATCCGCGAATGATACGTCTTTAAGACAAAGGACTTGTTCTTCAGCATGATATTGCACATATCCAGCATGCCTTCCTGCCAGGTACTGTATGTTTTATTCAGACCGATCGCTTCTTCTGCTGTCGTCAGATACATCCAGTCGATCAGATCATAGATATCCCGGAAGTGATAGTAAAAGGTCTGACGGTTGACGCCGCAGTCATTCGTAAGATCCGCAATCGTGATCTTATCGATCGGCTTAACTGCCAGGACTTTTTTCAATGATTCGCCTAAGGCTCTCTTCGTATGATCTGACATATGTTCCTCTCGCCTTATCATAGCCTAAAAACAGATCTGAGAAAAGCTATTGCGCAAATTGATCGCCGTAGTGCCGGATCGCATCTGCCACCCCATGATGATCTGCATCTTCCGTTACAAAGGAGGCACACTTCTTCAATTCTTCTGTACCGTTTCCCATAGCAATCGAGATAGATGCATGTTTCAGCATGGCCAGATCATTCCCGCCATCGCCGAATGCCATCATCTCGGCCTGTGAAAAACCAAAGCGCTTGGCAAACAGATCCATGCCCAATACCTTGGTACCGCCGATCGGCGAGATATCGCAGAAGGTCGGATACCATCTTGCACTGGTGCAGTGCTTCATCTTTGCCATCAGTTCTGATTCTTCTTCCGGGCTGACAAATGCCTGGATCTGATAGACCGGAACCTCTCTGACATGGCTCACATCGCCTGCCGGCTGGCCATCGTTCTTGGTAATGCGATGGAGCTCTTCTACTCTTTCATCACGATAGTTGTAGACCTTTCCCTGCGCTATCGTAAAGCCGCAGGGGAATATCTTTTTCTTCAATTCGCCGAGCAGCACATCAATATCTTCCGGCGGAATGGTATTGCTGTAGATCACTTCTTTTTCTTTGGTAAAACAATACTGTCCATTCAGGGTAATATAGCCATCAAAATCGATGCCATCCAATACCTGCAGGCCATCTTTTCCGCGGCCGGTTGCCACGAACAGATAGACGCCCTTCTTTTTCAGCTCCTGCAGGGCCTGCCGCGTACTGTCTGGGATCTGATGTGTTTTAAAAGAAACAAGTGTCCCGTCAATATCGAAAAAAACTGCTTTGATCATAGATCTGTTTCTCCTCAGTCTGGATTTTTATAATTGGCGCCGATGATCTTATGCGGCGCATACAATTCTTCTAGATACGCAATATCTTCATCTGTCAAAGTCAGATCGACTGCACCGGCCGCATCATCCAGATACTTGGTCTTGGTAATGCCGACGATCGGTGAAGTAACGCCCTTGGCATACATCCATGCCAAAGCGATCCGCGTCATCGTCGTATGATACTTCTCAGCCAATTCATGAACGCGCAGTACGATCGGATAATCTTCGTCTTCCGTACTGTCATATTTGCGATGTGCTACTTGATCCGTCTTAGAGCGCAGGGTATCTGTGCTCCATGCCAAGCGGCTCAGTCTGCCGGCCGCCAATACACTGTATGGCATCAGGCCTACATTCATCTCCCGGCAGATCGGCATCATTTCTCTTTCATCTTCCCGATAGAGAAGATTGTAATGATTCTCCATGGCACAGAACGGTGTCCAGCCATGATCCTTGGCAGCGATCTGCATATCGTGGAACTGATAGCCGAACATGGCCGAAGCACCGATAGCACGCACTTTGCCTTCTTTGATCAGATCATTCAGGGCTTCCATTGTCTCTTCGATCGGTGTTGCATAATCAAAGCGATGAATGATATACAGATCCAGATAATCTGTCCCTAAACGTGTCAGTGTTCCTTCAATCTCGCGATGGATCGCTTTCGATGAAAGATGTCCTTCATTGAAGAATACTTTTGAAGCAATGATGACCTTATCCCGTGATACATGTTTCTTCAGTGCTCTGCCTAAATACTCTTCACTTGTCCCAGCCGAATACTGGTTGGCGGTATCAAAGAAGTTGATGCCCAGATCCAATGCATGGGCAATGACTTCTTCGCTCTTTTCTTCATCCAGCGTCCAGTCATGCATGGTCCCTGCTTTGCCAAAGCTCATACAGCCGATGCACAGCTTTGATACTTCCAGATCACTGTTCCCTAATTTTGCGTATTTCATATGCTCTCTTCTTTCTTATCTATTATAAATCTCAAACGAAAAGAAAAGATACGATTGCTCGTATCTAGTCTGCATATTTATGCAATGTTTCTCTGACTGCGCCTTTGCCCTTCAGCATTTCCATGAACATCTTCAGGACTTCGTCTGCTAAGCCAGCTTCTTCCAGATCAACTCCGAAGATCTGCTTGTTCTTCAGCAATGGCATAAGCTCTCTGCGGATCTCTTCGGCATTGACCGAACCAAGTTTCAGATCACTGACATATGTCTCCAGTGAACTGATCAGCGGATCCGGGGACAGTTCAAACGCCTTTCCTTCATCATTCACGCCCATCAGATATCTCAGCCAGGCAGCGAAGACAAACGGAATGCCGACAAGCGTCTTTACATCCAATGTATCAGACGCAAGATATGCTTTGATCGTCTCGCCATAGCGGATCGACAGTTTCTGGGAAGTATCCGTCGCAATTCTCTGCGGCGTATCCGGCATGAATGGATTTGGTACCCTGACGTTGATGACGGTATCGATGAATTCTTTCGGATTCAGGATCTTTGGGTCTGTTACGACAGGAAGGCCTTCGGTGTAGCCGATCTTCTTGATCAGGTGCACCAGATCCTCATCCTTCATCTCTTCCGAGATCTTTGTATATCCCAAGAGGCAGCCAAGAACGGCGAGGGCGGTATGCAATGGGTTCAGACATGTGCATACCTTCATCCGTTCTACTTGGTTGACCGTCCTGCGGTCGGTAAACAGGAAACCAGCATCTTCTAAGTGCGGTCTGCCATTCGGAAAATCATCTTCAATGACGAGATATTCGGTCTCTTCAGAATTGACAAATGGCGCCACATACGTTTTGCGGGAAGTGATGATCGGGTCTAAGCCTTCGATCTCATCTTTCTTCAGCATTGCTTCAACACTGACATCCGGTCTTGGCGTGATCTTATCGATCATTGTCCAAGGATAGGATACCTTGTGCGAAGTCAGTGCATATGCCGCAAAGCCCTTTTCTACAAAGCCCTTGCATGACCAGGCATCGACATATCTCTGCACGGCGCCATAGAGCTTCTCGCCATTGTGCGAACAGTTGTCCATGGACACAAGTGCCAATGGATACTGGCCCGCCAGATATCTTTCATACAGCAGAGCCGTCAGCCTGCCGATATAGGAAGCTGCGTGAGCCGGTCCTTCATTGAAGTCAGCCGTCACAGCGGGAAGCGTCTGCCCCTTGCCATCGACTAAGCTGTATCCCTTTTCGGTAATGGTGAAAGTGACCATCTGCAGGGATGGTGCACGGAAGATCTCCTTCATGCGGCCGAACTCTTTTTCATCCTGAGCATCCATGACACAGGATTCAGCGATGGATCCGATGACAGTCTTTTCAATTGTTCCGTTGGCCTTGAGGGTCACAAGAATGGAATAGTTGTCATGCGGACGATACATTTTATTGACGATCTCAAAGTCAAAGCCATCCGCAACAATGATGCCTGCTTTTGCTTTGCCTTCATTCAGCATCTTCTGAGCGGCATTGGCTTGAAAGGCACGGAAGATATTGCCGGCACCTAAATGGAGCCATACCGGATTCTTCTTTGTCTCGGTGATCATGGCCTCACGGTCATACTGCGGCAGAGCATAGCCCTTATCTGACCATTCTTTTGTATTCTTCAGTCCTTCTGCATTCAGTTTCATGATTACTTCCTCTTTTCTTCTTTATCAATTGCTTCCCATAAGCCGCATAAGTAGGCAGAGCCAAGGGCACGGTCATACAGGCCATAGCCAGGCATCGCCACTTCATCCCAGATCATTCTGCCGTGATCCGGTCTGATCGGACCATCGAAGCCGATGTCATGCAGAGCACGCATGATCTCAAACATATCGAAGGTGCCATCTTCTGAGAGATGGGCAGCTTCTTCAAAGTCGCTTGGACTGTTGAACTTCAGATTTCTGACATGTGCGAAGTGGATCCTTCCCTTCAGGGAACGGATCATATCCGGCAGATCATTGCCAAGATTGGTGCCATAGGAGCCCGAGCAGAACGTCACGCCATTGTGCGGATCATCCACGGCCTTCATCAAGCGCAGGATATTCTCTTTATTGATGATGATGCGCGGCAGCTTGAAGACAGACCAGGCCGGATCATCCGGATGGATGGCCATATTGATATTGTATTTATCGCATACCGGCATGATCGCTTTTAAGAAATAGACAAGGTTGGCAAAGAGCTGTTCTGTATCAATAGACTGATACATGGCAAAGAGCTCCTTGACATGCGCCATTCTTTCCGGTTCCCAGCCTGGCATGACCGTACCGTTCATATCGCCGGAGATCGAAGCGAACATCTTGTCCGGATCCATGGCATCGATGGCTGCCTGATTGTAGGCCAATACTGTTGAGCCATCTGCTCTGCGGCGGGCAAGTTCGGTCCTAGTCCAATCGAACACAGGCATGAAGTTATAGCAGACCATATGAATGTCTTCTTTGCCCAAATTCTCCAAGGTCTCAATATATGCCGCAATGTCTTTATCGCGATCGGCACTGCCAGTCTTGATCGCATCCGATACATTGACGGATTCAATGCCGGCAATATGCAGGCCTGCATCTTCTACTTCCTTCTTCAGGGCATGGATCTCGTCCTGATGCCATACTTCTCCCGGCATCTTGTCATACAGCATTGTAATGATGCCTGTTACATAGCGGATCTGTTTGATCTGCTTCAGTGTTACTGTGTCATGTCCTGGTCCATACCAGCGAAACGTCATTTCCATCGTCATAGAAGTAGCTCCTTTTCTTTCTGCCCTTATTGTGGTTCGGCAGAGGAAAAAACCGAATTGTCAGAATTGTTGCACACATTGCAAATCTTGCGTTTTCCATTATACTGTTCGTATGAAAAGAGAACTGCGCTCTGCCTTCAATACAAGACAGTACATGCTGGCCCGCGACTTTGAGATCTTCTACTACAGCGATCTCCATTTTCAGGCAGTGAAGCCGCATGCCCATGACTACTATGAGTTCTATCTGTTCTTAGAAGGAAACGTCACTATGATCATCAATCAGCAGAAGTATCCCCTGCAGTATGGCGATATGATCCTTGTCCCGCCAGGCGTCAGTCACTATGCCATCATTCCGGATTCCAATATTCCCTACCGCCGTTTTATCTTCTGGCTCTCACAGGACTATGTCACTTCATTATTGAAGCAGTCTCCGGATTATATTTATCTGATGCAGCAAGCCGCCAGCACTTCGCATTATCTCTATCACTTTGATCCCGAGCAGTTCAATTCTGTACAGAATAAGATCCTGAAGCTCTTGGAAGAAACGCACTCAGACCGATACGGCAGATCCGCTGCCATTCCATTGGATGTCAATGATCTGATCCTTTCTTTGAATCGCATCGTCTATGAAGATCAGCATCCCAATACTTCCCACGATCCCGATCTTCTGCCGGATGTCTCGCAGTACATTGAGAATCATCTGGAAGAAGAGCTCTCTTTGGATTCTTTGGCTGAGCAGTTCTTTGTCTCCAAGTACTATGTATCTCATCTGTTCAAAAAAACGTACGGCATTTCCATTCACCAGTACATCATGAAAAAAAGACTGGATGCCTGCCGCAATGCAATGCTGGCAGGAAAGCAGCCTTCTCAGGTATTTCTTGAATATGGGATCCGCGACTATTCTTCTTTCTTCCGTGCTTTTAAGAAAGAGTATGGCATGTCACCGAAAGAATACCAAGATGTCTATTTAAAAGATCCGGACCGTCACTGACCATTTCGGATCAGCAGAACAGAAAGATCATTGAGGTTGGTGCCGGTCGGACCGGTCATGATCAGACCATGGCATTTCTGCAATGCATGATAAGCATCATTGTTTTTTAAAACTGTTTCGATACAGATTCCCTGCTGCAGGAGCTCTTCTTTTGTATGGCCATCGACGATCCCGCCGGCCGCATCGGTCGGTCCATCCGTACCATCGCTGCCTAAAGAAAAGAAACAGACATCTTTCATGCCGGCGATTTCTTTGGCACAGGCGAGCGCCATCTCCTGATTGCGTCCGCCCAGTCCATTTCCCGCAACATGCACAACCGTCTCACCGCCGGCGATCAAAGCAATGTTCTGATCTTCGGGCTGATGTTCTTTGGCTTTCTGGCCAAAGGCAAGGCCAGCATCTTTTGCTTCACAGCAAAGCGCATCATTGAGGATCAAAGCGTGATACCCCAGTTCTTCACATGTCTTTTCAGCGTCAAGACATAAGGTCTTCACACTGCCGATCACCTTTATTTCAGCGTTCTTTATTACTTTCGGCGTCTCTTTTTCCAGCTCCAGTCTCACGTTTTCCGATATCAATATTTGATACTTCTGCAGGATCTCTTCTGCATTCATGCATGTCGAAGGATCCGGCGAAATCGGACCGGAAGCAATCACCGCAGAGTCATTGCCCAGAACATCTGAAAGGGCAATGCCAATGACTTCTGCCGGTGCACAGAGCTGAGCAAATCTGCCGCCCTTTACATGCGACAGATGCTTTCGGACCGTATTGATCTCATGGATATCCGCACCGCACTTGAGCAGCTGTTCCGTGATCGCATTGTAATCTGCCAATGGTACCGCAGGGCTTTCAAACAGTGCACTGCCGCCCCCAGAGATCAAGACCAGGACTGTATCTTTCTCATTTAATCCCTGTACCATTGCCATTGCTTTCTGTGTCGCTGCGATGCCATTTTCATCCGTGATCGGATGGCCTGCTTCATAGCAGGCAAAGCCTGGGATCGTTCCTTTGACATGGCCGTACTTTGTGATACAGATGCCTTTGGCAATGCGTTCGCCCAATACTTTCTGAGCCGCCTCTGCCATGGTATATGCAGCTTTGCCAATACTGAGCACATAGATCCTGCCTGTACCAAAAGACATCTTCTGCAGGGCCTTCTGCACAGATGGTCCCGGCATCGCTGTTTTTAATGCATGGTCGATAATGGCATGGGCATCTGCTTTGATCTGTTCCATATCTCTATCCTCTCAAAAACGGCAGGATCATTTCCTGCCGCTGTTCTTACTTCTTTGCTTTATATACGTAGTCCCCTTCAATGGAAGCAAATTCTTTTCCATAGAGATAGAACTTTGCATCTCTGATATCGTTGAATAGGAAGGTATCGCTGTCTGCCGGAACATTGTATTCCTGCAGATCCTGTACCGTCAGATTGATATGATCCATCAGCTGACATGTGCCTGCTTCCGACAGGACCATCAGAAATCTCAATGGATATTCTTCATCATCGTTAACGATAGAGATTGCCAGCTGCTTCTTATGATTCTTCAATTCCTTGATCTTCATCTTGAACATAGACTGATGTGCCAAAGCACTTGTCAGGAAGTTCTCTGCTGTATGACGATGGATCACCGAAGTCTTCTTTTCATAGATGGTATTCGGCAGCACTGCCGCAATGCTATCTTCGATATTCTTCTGTACCTGGATGTCGCCATAGCTGCTGCTCCTTGCAAGGCGCTGCGCAATGGCATACTGTGCCTGCAGATAATACGCATAGGCCTCATCTGGATCTTCTCTGCCATCGATGCCGTAACGATAGAGATTGCCGATACGGTAAGCTACATCCGCAAAGACAGAATCATAGCTGCCGCGGCAGAAGCCATCCAAGGATTCATCATACAGATCCCACAGCAGACGGGAAGCTGTTTCTTCATTCTTACCAACACCGTATCCATTGAGGAACATGTCCGACAGCTTATAGCGCGACTGCAGGACACCGCCGGCCGCACCGATGGAGAAGTACTTGAAGGCCTGCGCATACTGCGGCTTGCCTTTGTTGGTACGTCCATAGTAGTAGATATAGCCAATTGTATTGGCAATGCTTGGATCCGGCTGTTCCTTGAATACGGTCAAGAGACAGTCCAGGCATGTCTTATAATCTGTTTTATACACACCGTTGCCATCGCCATAGCAGGCATAGCCTTTGATCTCCAGCGCCGTCAGATCCTTCTTCGCACAAAGATCTTCCAAAGCATTCTTCCATGCCTTCTGCAGATCCTTCGGCTGTTCTGCGATTGCATCGCTGCCATCCCAGAAGCAGATCAGATCCATCTTTTCATCGTCATTCAGTATACGCTTGGACGCTGTTTTTTTCTGATTCGCATGATATCTGCGCAGATCATCTTCCGCGCACTTCAGATCATAATCGCCCGCATAGTTCAAAGATGCTTCCAGCTGATCCCATATATCCGCAAAGATCGTATGATCATCCGGAAGGCCATCTTCACTGCCCGTATTTCCTTCATCCATGATATCGTCGATCTTCGCTTCTTCATTCAGCTGATATGCAAGCAGGTTGTACCAATCTTCAAACTCTGTCTGATCTTTCTTACGATAGACTTTGATTGCCGCTTCCAGATCATCCAATGTCATCTGATAGGAAGCATGACAAATGATCTTCTTCTCACGGATGCCCTTCTTTACTGCATCCAGTGTCAGTTCCCCACGGCATACCTGTTTCAATTGTCTCTGCTTCAGTTCAACCGCAGGTACCAGAGATAAAAGATCGATAGGAATATCTTTCATTTCGCAATTATCTTCATCCTCTTCAATTGTGCGGATCTTTGCTTTCTTTCCCTTTGTGTCAAAAACGGTTGCGTACTTTGTTTCTTTGCCATCTTTGTAACATACTAGATCAAACTGTCCCAACTTATTCATGGAAGCCTCCTTAGACTCTTTAAACCAACTATAGGTATTCTATCAAAGATTTATGATTTTGTTCTGCAATTAAGCAAAGAAAAGAGGGACTTCTGTATCCCTCCAATCATGTTTCATGTTTATTGTACAAAAGGTCTTAGTTTAGAAGCATATTCATCAAAATCTATATGATTGACTTTTGATAGGAGATTTACTTCATCCTTATCAAAAGTCGGATGAAATGCACCCGCAATAGCCGTTGAAATTGCACCGATCGTATCCGTATCTCCGCTCAGATTTGCTGACAGACGAGCTGTTTTTGCTGGCATACAGTTTGTTTCTGTTAGCACTGCATATACTGCAGGAATCGTTTCTATTGTTTCCATGCCGGTACCAAATAGATTTTCCAGATCTTCATTGAAAGCTTCATTCGCTTCCGTTTCAAATCTTTTTTTCACAGCAGAGATTCTTCTCTCCAATGAAGCACAGGGAAGCTGATTGCCCCGCTTCATACCTTCTTTCATCAAACTGCATGCAGCATTGATCATGTCCTGAAAGCTTTCCCCATTGCGAACAGCATAACTGACACAGCCTGCCGCAAAACATGCGCCGGCAATGGCAATATTCGTATGATGTGTCGGCAGACATAAGCTTTCTACTTTGTCCACAAACAATTCAGCATTCCGATAATCATAGATCATACCAATGGGACTGATCTTCATAACAGCGCCGTTAGTAGTTCCGTATTTACCTGCCTCTTGCATCGAAGTCCCATTCTGAATCGCCTGCAGAGCTTTTGCAGTGCTTGGCCCAATGATATATGGATTGATGGCAGCATTGTCCTTGATCCATTTCTGAAGTTTTGCAATATACGCCTCCGTTTGGAACTGTCCATCATTTTCGATGATGGTATCACAGACTAATAGTGTATTGATCGTATCATCTGTTACTGTACCAGCACAGAAACTACGGCCAAAGAAGTCATACTTTGAGGATGATGCAAAATTCTTTATGCCATCTGGAAATGCCTGATGCAATGTACTTCTGGTCATCATTTCTGTCGGCATGCCCATCGCATCACCATAGGCACAGCCGATCAAAGCACCTCTAATCCGCTGATAAATGCCATCTTTTGCCATTTCTACTCCTTTGCTGCTGCAATTGTTCCTGATACTGTTTCCGGCACAACGGTGACCAGCAGTTTTTCTTTATAGTTTACTGTACCCATATGCAGTTTCATTACATCTAAATAATCCTTAGAATTTGTAATAACAACTGCAGTTTCAGGATCGATATTATTTTTCTTCATTTCTTCAAGACTGAATGTAATAATCGTTTCTCCTGCTTTGACTTCATCACCCTGTTTCTTCAGTTTTTGAAACATTCCTTCTGGAAGATTATATGTATCTTTGCCAACATGGATCAGGATTTCTGCACCTGTATTGCTGGTAATGCCAATGGCATGTCCGGTTGGAAACAAAGCAGTGACAATACCATCACAGGGAGCTATAATTTTCCCTTCTGTCGGAACAATGCAGATGCCTTTGCCAAGCTGACCGGCTGAAAATGCTTTATCGCCCATTTCTGATAGTTCTTTTACTTCGCCCTTCATTGGAGAATAGATGATTTCTTTGCGACGCTGTGTTGGATCTGCAGCAACAATATCATCTTCATTCTTGCCATCTTCACCTGGCTTATAAGAGAACCATGTCAGACAGAATGTAACCGCCATCGCAGCAGCACATGCAGCAATGCACCAGATCATACCGGCAAAACTTCCTGTTGTTGGATTTACAAAGGACATAATACCTGTAATTCCCATTGAGATTGCATACATCGGTGAATTTGACAGTACTAAGATCAGACCGCCGACAAGACCGCCTACCATACAGAAGCCAAACCGTTTCTTTACTGGCAGTGTAACACCATAAATTGAAGGCTCTATGATGCAGAAACATGCCGATAGGAAAGCAGGAAGCGAAATATTCTTCATCTTATTGCTCTTTGTTCTTAAGAAAACGGCTAAGCAGGCTGCCATATGAGTAAAGCTTGCCGGGAAAATAGCTGCTACGATCAATGAATTGGCATTGGCGGCAAATTCAATCAAGCCCAATGTAATCAATGGCCAATGCAGTCCAAAGATGACCAATGGCTGATATATCAAAGTAATCACTGCAAAGGCAAGAAGTTTCGACTTAGCAATTAAGAAGTTCAGTCCAGCTGATAGACCATTCTGAAGAATCATAGAAACTGGTCCAATGATCAGAATGCCAACAATGGCACCAATCAAAATGGTCAGAAATGGTACCATAAATTGTTTCAATACAGATGGAATATACTTCTTAAATACCTTTTCAAGCTTTGATGCAAACCATGTGATCAGCATGATTGGAATCAGCGTCGAAGTATATCCGGTCGTTGGGAAAATGATTGGCAGGCCGAAGAATGTCTTATAAACTGGCATTGCAAATGGTGTACCTGCAAATACTGTCATCAGTACATCACCAGCATTCATTGATTCGGCGATGCTCGGGAAGATCAGTACAGCGCCTAAGATCATACCTACAAATGGATCCATGCCAAATGCCTTTGCACTCGTGTAACCCAAAATTACCGGGAAGAATGTTAAACATGCACTGCCAATCGCATTCAATAGAATATTGGTTCCTGATCCTGCCTGAATTGCTCCTGTAGCAAGCAATACAGAATTCAGTCCAGCAATGATACCGCAGGCACACAATACGCCTAAAGAAGGCACAACGATTCTTGTGATCAATGCCGCAAAGCGATTCACTGCATTACCCTTTTTCTTTTCTTCCTTCTGGTCAGATGCCGTTTTACCGGTCTGTCGAATAATTTCTTCATAGACATCCCCGACCTGTGTGCCAATGATCACCTGAAGTTTTCCTTCAGCAATCTGACTTGAAATGATATCTTTATTTGCATCTAAAGCATTTCGATCTGCTTTTGCATCATCATACAATTTGATACGCAGTCTGGTCATACAGTGACTGATGTTTTCAATATTATCTTCACCACCGACTTTTTCGATGATAAAAGAAGCTAACTTTTCATAGCTGCTCATATATCCTCCTCATTATTTGTTAAATATCGCTCTTTGAATATGGATTACTAAATAAAGCAATTCTTCACTTCCAATATCCACGTCAAATCTTCCTTTTACGAATCCCTTGATATTGATCGCGCATAGATAGGAATCACTGTATGTTGTCTTCATCATCTGCAGTAAGTTTTCATCACTTTTATCATTTTTAAAAGTCGAATGACTTACAATTCTCTGTGAAAAATATCTTAGATGATTGATAAAACGATAGTACGTAAGACTTCCTTCATTGATTTCTGTGTTGAAATAAGCACGTACAATATCCAGTATTTGTTCAATGATCTTTGTGGATTGTTCAATCTTATCTGTCCCAATTGCATTTTCCGTTTCTGCATTCACAATATGAAGAGCAATAAAACCTGCTTCATCATCAGCAAGAGCAACACCAGTTTCACCTTGAATGATCTCAATTCCCTTTTTTCCTAACTGATATTCATCAGGGTAAAACTTCATAATATCGAACAGCAGACTGTTATGTACCTGGATGCCCTTTTCATAATTCTTCAATGCATAATGAATATGATCACTTAAAGACACATAGATACTATCGCTCACTGGTCGACCTAAACTCATCTTGATATTATTGACGATCTTGCCAACAACTGCGACTTCTTCCATTGGAAGCGATACAAGTATTTCTTGAAACTTTGTGTTCAGCTGCTGTGAAGATAAGCAAAATGTCTTCTGAATCTTTGCAGGATTCACAGGGTCACCGGTTTTTTTATTATATGCAACGCCCTTGCCAACAATAACTACTTCCTGATTGTTCTCATCAATCACGACAGCAGAATTATTGTTAAGAATCTTACTGATCTTCATCTTTTCACCTCCGTCCATTTCTGTTCAAGCATGATCATCTGCAGATAATTATACTTGGCATGACTTCAGCAAACAAAAAACTTGTCTGCTAAAGTACAAAACACACTTATGCAAACAAGTTAAGCTTATCTGGATTCAGACAATGACTTCCTCGTTAGATATTCAAACCATATATCTTTTCTTTGAGCCTGTCAATATAGATAAATGCTTTACATAGAGCACTTTTCAAGCAGTTAGATACCGAACAGGATCAAGCATACTGCAATGACGAAGATGCCAGCCCCAGAAGCAAATGTAATACCTGCTGCTCTTAAGCGATGATTCAGGACACGGTTGGAATGCTGGAGATCAGAACAGATCTTCTGATACAGTTCATACTCATACTGCACTCTCTGTTCCTTCTCCGCAAAGGACTCCGGTGCTTCTTCGATCTGCATTAGAATCGCATCGGCTGATGCAATCTGATCTCTTCCCTGATGCCATTGGGCAAGGACAGCGACCAGGAGACTGGCAAATACCGTACCGATAGACGCCAGAAGAAGAATTGTATCCGCAAGTGACAGATGGGACATGAGATAGCAGCACGATACTGCCATCAGTCCCAAGAGACATCCGCTGGCAATCAAAAGGGAAGATGCGGAATGATGGATAGAGTCTTCTCTTTTGATCTCATCTGTATAAATGTTCTTAAAGATATGCAGCATATCTGCTGTCTGTTCGTTTTTATCTGTCATGTCTTACTTCCTGTTTACATACGCTATTATATGTCGAAAGCATCTAAAAAGGTACCATTCCCAGTGATCGATTGCGGACAAATTCGAAAAAGTCCATCGCTATGAGCGCTCATTCTTCGAATAGATCAGGCTATCTCGGGCAAATGAAAAGACGATGCTCGATCAAGCAGAATGTAGGATACATAATTTACATTTGCTTAGCCATCGTCCCTATACTGCATCGCAGGTGCCAATTTTTTCAGATCAAGTTGTGGATAACTTTTTACACTGCACGTGTCGGATGTACTTCTCTGATCGTTGATTCAATATTCAGTCCCTCTAAGAGATGCTCATACTGAAGATGAGTGATCGTTCTGAGATCCGCCGCCTTGCGCGGCCACTGGAATCTTCCATCATCGATTCTCTTGTACAGAAGAAGGAATCCATCTCCTTCCCACAGCAGTCCCTTGATCCGATCTGATTTCCTTCCGCAGAACAGGAACAGTGTTCCTTGATCAAAGGGATCAAGATGGAACTGATTCTGAACAGCGGCAGCCAATCCGTCGATTCCATTTCTCAAGTCTGTATAGCCGCATGCAATATATACCTTTGTGAATCCTTGGAATTCTTTAAGCATTGGATGCCGCCCTGATGATCCGCATCAGGAACTCATCTGATATGTTCTCTGCAACTTCAATATCTACGTGTTTTCCATGAATGATGACATTTTTCTCTTCATGTGAATCATCAGGCAATGCCACTTGTACGAATGGAGCAGGAATACTTTGTTTGTTCTCTGCCAAGATCATGTCAGTGCCTGCTTCCATCCGCAGCTTCTTCTGCCAGTAATAGAAGTTCTTATGATTGATATGATTCAGTTCCATCCAATCCTTTTTCTTCATCCCGCTGCTGCAGCACTCCGCAATAATCGACTTCCAATATTCTCTGCGCATCGACTGTGTTACGTGTTCCATAACTGAGACCTCCTAGTCTAGAAAATCCTATGGTTTTCTAGACTAATTATCTCAATGTCCCAATTATCGTACAGGTACTCATGATTTGGCTTATACGACCAATCATATGTCTTTATCAGCCTTACTGAAACACTGTGTTTCACTTAACTTGGAATTTAAAGAAAATGTATAATTGTTTATACTATTTAGAAATATGATATACAATGTTTAAGACTAATTAGTTATTTAGTTATATGGGGAGGAAAAAATGAATAAAGAATTATTAGATTTTGTGATTTGGAAGGAAGACAATGTAAAGGATAGTGAGGTCAAAACAAGTAGTGATTTGGGCGATGATTCTAATATTCATGTGAGCAATGAAAATGACTTGGATAAGGAACCAAAATGTGAAATGATTTGTAGTTTCATTAAGAAAAAGATATGTAATATTATAATGGTTATTAGTATAATGGCTTTCCTTATTGTAATGCTTGTTTATATGCCATTAACTAATATTTGGTTTTATTTAGGCGCAATGTGTTTGTTTGGTTATGCATTTTGGCTGGATAACCATTTAAAAAAAGCACGCTTCCTCGACCGTTCTAATAACATACTTAATCTGTCAGAAAAAAAGTTAAAATATGCTCTAAATCAAATAAATGTTCGCAATATTGAACAAATTGATATTCTAAAAAATGAGTGTCAAATAATGATTAATAAAAAGATATCAGCAAAAAATATTAGGGATTTTCTTTCAAGTATTGGAATTGGAGGAATAATTACATTGTTTGTTCAGTTTTTCGTTTCTGATCATATCGAAATCAAGGTTCCCAATGATACGATTGTAGAAATAATAATGGTAGTTATTTCCCTTTGCTATTTATTTTACATGATTTTGTCTCTCCAACGAGACCGCTATTCAAAATATGAAACGCTATTCAATGAACTCGAAGCTATTCAGATTGATATGATGGCAACTGGCACCGAAGATAAATAGTCTTATTTTATACAGTAATATTATTACATTAAAGTTTAAAATCTGCATGGCTGAAGAAGACTTTTTGTTAATCTAAAGACTCAATTTTAAATGAAAGTCCTATTTCACGGAAAGTCCGTAAAAGACAAATCATGAGTACCTAGATAAATGAAAACCAAGTTCTGAAGTTGATACGCTTTGCTTGGTCTTATTTTCTGATCTCTTTAGGAAGATTTTCTGACCACGGCATAAGTTCATCTAGGA
>JAKVKC010000016.1 GCA_022486705.1 Solobacterium sp.
CTTTATGAGAAGCATCGGAAGATCCTGAATGGGATCCTGAAGAAGTATCCGGAATACAGCAATGAGATCAATGTGCTGCTGCTGGAATATCAGGAAGCCTATGACAGCCATGACCATCAAAGAGAAGAGGAACTGATTGAAGAGATCCGTGTCGGCCTGTTCAGTACAATGAATTTTCTGGACTATACAAATGAAACGATGGATTTTCTGAATATCTTAAAGAATACAAAGAAATACGCTGCACTGGAAGAACTGCTGGAGTTCGTGACACAGAGCCTGAATGGCTATGAGTCAGATGGCATTACGGCCATGATATCTTCTTTTAAGATCCAGTATTACTTGGATACAGAACAGAAAGAGAAACTGAATACGGAACTGTATGAATATTGGGATCATACGCGTTCCAATCGTGAAAAATCAAATGAGACATTGATCTCTCTGCTGAAGACAAGAAGAAATCTGGAAGTATCGGAACAGACAAACGAACGTCTGAAGGAATTGGCAGAAACAGATGGACTGACCTCACTGCCGAATCGGCGTGCTCTGAACATGAAGCTGGATCAGATCTTTGAGCTGGCATATCATCAGAAACATTATCTTGGTGTGGAAATGCTGGACATAGATAATTTCAAACGCATCAATGACAGCTATGGGCATTCTACCGGCGATGAT
Organism: Solobacterium sp.; assembly: GCA_022486705.1. Classification (GTDB taxonomy): domain Bacteria; phylum Bacillota_I; class Bacilli_A; order Erysipelotrichales; family Erysipelotrichaceae; genus Bulleidia. The sequence goes on from JAKVKC010000016.1 coordinate 673, forward strand.
GCTTTAGTGCTGATCGGCAAATGCCTGCATGAGCTTGCGGATGAACATATCTATGCGGCCAGATACGGCGGCGATGAATTTGTCATTCTGTTTGATGATCTGAAAGATGATGTCATTCTGGAAGTAAACGAAAAGCTGAGAGACAGTATGGCAAAGGGCATTGCCAGTGCTGCCCTGCCAGTGTTTACGATATCGCAGGGCGTTTTTGCCAAAGTACCGCTGCAAGAATCACGGCCATGGGATTTCACTTCGACCGCCGATGCGGCACTGTATGTGACAAAGAGAAATGGCAAGGACAATCTTCTTTTAGTGCATTCACCGAAAGAACTGAAGGATACAACGGCAAATTCTTATATTGCAAATGCAGGTAATCAAAGTCATATTGAATAATTGTCATAGATAGCATGCTATACTTTATTTACAAAGATATTCTATCTTGTGGAGGAGAGCTCATGATGATGCCTGCATCCGTGAATTCGTCCGGTGTTCTGATCTATCTGATTGCTGACCTGTCATGTATCTTCCTGATGCTTCCGGTGCTGATGAATCTGAAAACATCTGCCGGCAGTGAAAAAGAAGCATTCTGTCTGAAAGAAATGATCTGGTCATTTTTTGTTTATATCATCTGCGATCTGCTGATGGTCTTCTTTCTGTTTGAACAGAAAGTATTTCCGATTTGGCTGTGCAATGTCATCACTGTTGCGGATGAACTGTCGATCCTTTTGGTTGGCTATTTCTGGCTGCAGTTCGGCATGGAACGGCTTTCTTTCCGTTATGAATATGTGACATGGTTCCAGCTGCTGGTTGCTGCACCTTTATGGATCTGCACAGTTCTTTCAGTTCTGTCGCCATTCTTCGGCCTGTTCTTTCATATCAATGAGGCTGGCATGTATCAGCGCGGTCCGCTGTTCTTTATCGAAGCAGCGGTGATCATTCTGTATAACATTTCTGTTCCCTGCATCAGTTTCTATGTTCTGGGACATACGTCTTCTGCTTCTCAGCGCAGCAAGGCTTCTTCTTTGATCAGGTTCGTGATCGCACCATTGCTCACAGGAATTGTGCAGCTGTTCACGCCGAATACACCGATCATGTGCTTAGGCTTGGTCATCGGTTTCTACTTTGTATATATTGATACGGTAAACATGCAGATCTACAATGACGGGCTGACGGGACTGAACAATCGGCGGAGAGCAGAATACTATCTGCAGGAATGCATTGATGATGCCAGCCCAGAGAAACCTTTCTATCTGTTCATGATTGATATTGATGACTTCAAGGAGATCAATGATACGTATGGTCATGTAGAAGGCGACCATGCATTGAAGACGGTCGCGGAATCATTGAAGCAGACAGCAGATCAGAACCATGGCTTTGCGGCCAGGATCGGCGGGGATGAATTTCTGCTCAGTACATATAATGAGACAAACTGCAATCCGGAAAAGATCAAAACAGATCTGACGGATAATCTGACAGCCTTGTGCCGCCAGAATAAACTGCCGTATACACTGAAGATGTCAGTGGGATATACTCGCTGCGACTCCAAACAGCTGAAGACAATAGAACTGCTGGATCAGGCAGACCAGATGCAGTATCAGAATAAGAATGCGCATCATGAGGCAACCGGAAAGCATCGCTGATAAGAATTTGACAAAACCATTTTTCATGATAATATGAGAACCGTTCTCAAATTATGAAAAAGGAATATTTAACAAAACAGAATGAAGCACTGCTCACGTATCTGAAGAAGAGACATGGGAAACACGTTACGGTCAAAGAGATCTGTGACGATTTTCATGTAAGAGGAATTGATGTCAGTCAGGCGACGGTCTATCGCCGTTTGGAACGCCTTGTTGAAGAGGGCTCTGCCGCAAAATATATTGTGGATGGCAATACGAGCGCGTGCTTTGCGTATATCGGGGAAGAGAAAGTCGAAGAGATGAATACATTCCACTGCAAGTGCGTGAAGTGCGGGAAACTGTATCATATCCAATGTGATGAATTTACGAAGATAGAAAAGCATCTGCTGAAGGAACATGGTTTTGCGATCGATCCGACCCGTACGGTACTGTATGGTGTATGCAAAGCATGTGCAAAGAAGAAATGAAAAAGAAATGGATGGGATGGATCAGTGCATGCATTCTGATCACAGCGATCTTCTCTGCTGTTTTTTATATTGCCAAAGAGGCGGATCATAACTGTATAGGCGATGATTGTCCAATCTGCGCTGTGATCCATACAGCCCAGGCGTATCTTGTTTCGGCGGGCCATGCGGACGTTGTAAAGAAGGCCTCCCCAGCGCTTCCTGCACCGCAGGAGAACTGGACGATACTGGAAAATAAATGCCCAGCGGCATGCTTTAGGAATAGTTCACTGATCTTAGCAAAGATCAGATTCAATAATTGATCTTCTCTTTTTTCTGCTGTATTAAAAATAAAAAAAGGGAGAAAATCAATGAATAAGAAAATGTTAACGGCAGTACTTGCCGGTGTTTTATCTATGGGCACATTAGCAGGATGCCAATCAGCCAGCACCAATGCAAAATTAAAGATCACAGCCAGTATTTATCCGGAATATGAATGGGTCAATGCGGTATTGGGCGATGAGAAAGAGAATGCAGATGTAACTCTGCTAATGAAGGATGGGGTCGATCTGCACAGCTATCAGCCAAGTGCAGAAGATATCCTGACCATCAAGAATTCTGATCTCTTTCTGTATGTCGGCGGCGAGTCGGACGGCTGGGCTGTGGACGCTTCCAAGGAAGCGAAGAATAAGGATTTTGCGGCTATCAATCTGATGGAACTGCTGCAGGATATTACGAAGCAGGAAGTTGCCAAAGAAGGCATGCAGAAAGATGAAGATGAGGATGACGGTGAGATCGAATATGACGAACATGTCTGGCTGTCATTGCGCAATGCAGAAAAGTCAGTGCAGGGAATTGCGGATGATCTGGCTTCGATGCAGCCGGAACATGCAGACGAGTATCAGGCAAATGCAAAGGCCTATATCGGTCAGCTGGATGCTTTGGATCAAAGATATCAGAAGACGGTCGACAGCGCTAAAACAAAGGTCCTAGTCTTCGGCGATCGTTTTCCGTTCCGCTATATGGTGGATGATTACGGCTTAGACTACTATGCGGCTTTTGTCGGATGCTCGGCAGAAACGGAAGCTTCTTTTGAAACAATCCGGTTCTTAGCGGATAAGATCGATACCTATGGTCTGAAGCATATCCTGACGATTGAAAGCAGCGATCAGAAGATCGCCAATACGATCAAATGCAATACTGCTTCAAAGGACCAGGATATTCTCACGCTTGATTCGATCCAGTCAGTGGATGAGAAAAAGATGCAGAGCTCCTATATGGATATCATGACAGACAATCTGAATGTACTGGCCAAGGCATTGGATACGGAGCCGGCAAAATGAATCTGATCGAAGGCAGGGATCTGGTGGTCGGCTATGGGCGTCAGCCCATTGCTGCCCCAGGCAGCTTTGCCATCCGCAAAGGAGAATATATCTGTATGATCGGTGAGAATGGTGCTGGCAAGACGACATTTCTAAGGACGATGCTCGGTCTGCTGAAGCCCGTATCCGGGACTGTTGTTTTTCATGGCATGCAGAAAGAGGAGATTGGCTGGGTGTCACAGCAGTCGCCTGCACAGAAGGACTTCCCGGCATCAGTGGAAGAAGTTGTTCTTAGCGGTTTTGCCGGCAGACTGTCGCATCGTTTCTTTTACAGCAGTGAAGAGAAGAAAAAAGCAGTCGAATATATGACATTGACAGGATGCCTGAACTGCCGGGAGAGATCCTTCCGCCAGCTGTCTGGGGGACAGCGCCAGCGTGCCATGCTGGCAAGAGCACTATGTGCCGCAAAAGAGATCCTGCTGATGGATGAACCGACGGCTGGATTGGATCCGGCAGCCCAGAATGCTTTTTATGATGTGATCGATAAACTGCATGAAAAAGGCATGACCATTGTCATGATCACGCATGATCTCAGCTGTCTATCAAAAGCAGATCGGATCATACATTTCGGCAGTGATGTTTCATTTCTGTCCAAAGAAGAATATCTTAGGAGCTCATTGCATGTTAGCTAAGCTCTATATGTATCTGCAGTACCCCTTTGTCGTCAGAGCGATCATTGCGGGCGTACTGATCTCTTTCTGTGCTTCGCTGCTCGGCGTCATTCTGGTCCTGCGGCGGTATTCCTATATCGGCGACTGTCTTTCGCATGTTGCTTTTGGAGCCATGTCAGTCTCTTATGTTGCGGGGATCATTTCACAGAAACTGTTTGTGATCCTGCCGATCACAGCTGTAACAGCAGTGCTGATCCTGCGCACAAAGCAGAAGCGGGTCCAGGGAGATGCTTTGATCGCCATGCTTTCGACTGCTGCTCTAGCCATCGGCTATCTTCTGATGAATGTCTTTCCCATCAGTGCCAATGTATCTTCTGACGTATGCACGAGCCTGTTCGGATCGACTTCTATTCTGACTTTGTCACAGGGAGAGGTATGGGAATCGGTGATCCTTGCGGTCATTGTTTCTATCATTATCCTGCTCCTGTATCCAAGGATCTTTGCGGTGACCTTTGATGAAGAGTTTGCCCAGGCAACAGGCATCCATACGGATCGGATGCATCTGATCCTAGCCATCGTGACATCGGCGGTTGTTGTTTTAGCAATGAATCTGGTAGGTTCGATCCTGATCAGTGCACTGGTCATCTTTCCTGCCCTGAGTGCTATGCAGATAGAACGTTCATTTGGCAAAGTGCTGATCCTATCCTGTATTCTAGCGGTATGCGGTGCGCTGGCAGGATTGATCGGGGCAATTCTTGCTGGTACACCAGTCGGTGCGACCATTGTCATCTGCGATCTGGCGATCTTCCTGATCTGCTTTGCCATCGGTCTGCTGAAGCAATGAAACGGTTCCTGATCCTGCTGTGTGCTTTCCTGCTTGCCTTTTCTTTTGAAGGCATTACCTATACAGAAAAGAAGACAGAACAGGATACAGTCGATCATGATCTGGATCTGTTTGATAAAGATATGAGATATGCCTTTGTCAGCAGTCTGATGAATGATCCTGAGGAATATCTCCATCAGACAATGCGGGCAGGCGGTGTCTTTTATTCCTTCCAGAATGGACAGGGGAAGATCCACGATGCCCTCTTTATTTCCGATACGATGGGATGCTGTCAGAAAGGATTGCTCGTCGTTCTGCAGGATGGTCAGAAAAGACCGGCCAATGGAACGCAAACAGAAACGGAAGGGACCTTGGAATATACTTGCGAAGAAGATCATTGCGAGATCAGCCTGAGCAATGCTGTGATCTGCGATGAGCCCTGAACAGAAAAAGATGGTACCATAGTAGTGATAAATGATCATCTGATCTTAGAGGTATTCCATGTCCCTTCATTCTTTCCGGCATTTCCTGATCTGCCTTACTGTCAGTTTCCTCTGCATCTGCATCACGGGATGCAGTTTTTCCTTTCCAGAAGAAAGCAAGGCGGCTGTGTCATCTGCCCTGCCGGCTTCTTCCTCCTTCGCCGTGACGTTCATTGATGTCGGCCAGGGGGATTCCTCTTTGATCCAATGCGATGGCAAATATATGCTGATCGATGGCGGTCTGCCGGATCAGTCGCAGAAGATCTATGCTCTTTTAAAGAAGAGAAATATCACGCATCTGGATTATATTGTATGTACGCATGCGCATTCTGATCATGTGGGCGGTCTGGCGGGTGCTCTGCAGATTGCTTCGTGCGATCAGGCCTTCAGCAATACACTGACCTATTCCAGCAAGGTGTATACAAAATTTGTGAAGCAGCTGCAGGAACATGATGTTCCGCTTTCGATTCCTTCTGTTGGAGATGTCTATTCTCTAGGCAGTGCATCCTTTGAGATCCTTGGCCCGACCGATCGGGAAGCATCGATGGATGAGAATGATCAGTCGCTTGTTCTGCGCATCCAATACGGCAGTACGTATTTCCTGTTTACCGGCGATGCCGAGCAGGAAGAACAGCAGCTGCTCATGTATAACAGTTATGACAGCCTCAAGGCCAACGTCCTCAAGGCGGCACATCATGGCTCAAGCAATGGCGCATCCGCTGCCTGGATCAAAGCAGTGCAGCCAGAGATCACCGTCATTTCCTGCGGCAAGAACAACGCGTATGGCCATCCGCATGAAAAGACCCTTGATCTGCTGAAAAAGGCAGGCAGTGCAGTTTATCGGACAGATCTGCAGGGAGATATTACCGTTACTTCGGATGGCAGTACCGTATCTGCTTTACCAGCAAAAAATGCAGATGCGGATGTATGGCAGCCAGGAGAAAAAGGCACGGACAGTGAGTCTTCATAATATATGAATGCATGTTTTTGACAAAGCTGTTGCAATTTCTCATTTGCCACCATAATATATAGAAGAGCCGATCGATGTATCGCTGTCCTATACTTATTCTTAATTATCATAATGATCATGATCGTGTTCATTTCGGGGGAAGCTTTGCCAGCAGATGAAATGTGGCGCAGATACGCTGCTGGTCAGAAAAGATCACAAAGTTCTTTTTTGCATGACAGGAGACGATCATGAAAACAAAATGCGCAATGGACCAGACTGCAGCTGAATTTGAACAGCTGATGAATATTTCAAATGTAGCGATCGTGCAGATCGATCTGAAGACACTGAAAGCAGTGAGATACAATGATACAGTCTGCAAGATCTTAGGTATCACAAGAGAAGAATGCGAAACTGCTTTTCATCATGATATGAAACAGATCTTTACGGGGGAGTATCAGCAGCAGCTGAAGAATCTGAAAAAGGAAATTGCGTCTTCTCTGGCAAAGGGAAAGACAAATTTCAGCATTGATATGGAGATGCCAACAGCCTCCGGATCTGTATGGATCGGCGGTACGGCATCTTTTTATGAATATGATCCAGAGACCAATCAGCCAAGATATATCAATGCCGTATACCGTGATATCACAGAGATCATCAAAGCCCGCAGAAAAGAAGAACAGGCAAAATATGAAGAAGAAAGATCCCAGCTTCTCCAGGAACATGCCAAAGAAATACAGCGGATGCTGCAGGCAGTACCGACAGGACTTGGTGCCGTCAGGATCGAACATGGCATACCGCAGTCAAAGATCTATCTGAATAAGTATTTCGTCAATCATATGGGCATGAAAAGAGATGTGAATGGGCTTGTCTCATTGGATGCTTTTCAGCAATGCATCAAGGCTGAGGAAAGAGAATTGTTCCGCAATGATTTCCATCATTTCCTGACAAGCCATCACTGCAAGGGATGTGAATACCATTTTCTTTTAAAGAATGGTCAGTATGCATGGTTCCACATGCATGGATCTATTCAGAAAGTAAGTGAAGATATTCAGATTGCTTATTTTGTCTTTACAAATATTGATGAACAGAAATGTGCTGAAGCATCGTTGAAAGAAAATCAGAAACAGTATCAGAAGACGGTCGATGCGATGAATGTACGCATGTGGACATATGATATTCAGAATAAATGCATTCATATGGCAGACAATGCGGCAACTCTGTCTTTCTTGAAAAAGAACGGTATGCCGAAAATAATTGAAAACGTACCGGACAGTATATTGAAATCAATTGATCCGGCAGATCACAGCAAGCTTCTTTCCATGTATGACAAAGTGAATAATGGAAAGGATGCATCCTGTGAAGTATGGTACCAGATGCATGCCGGAATTGAACCAAGCTGTCAGAAACAGTCCTATCATGTGATCAGGGATGCGGATGGGACACCGATCAAAGCCTATGGAATCGCCAGAGATATTACGGCAGAGAGGAAGATCCAGGAACTGTATGCAAGAGAGATGAAGTATCTGCACAGCAACAGTGATGACAGTCTGCTGGCCAAGGGACATGCGAATCTGACAAAGAATATTCTGCTGAATTATGAAAACTGCAATTCCAGTACGGCGGATGATCTGGATCACGGCATGTCCTATGATGAATCCTGTGCACTTTTAATTTCGATGATCAGCGGCGGAGAGGATCAGAAGAGGATCACAAAGCTGATGTCCAGAGAAAGTCTGATCCGACGGAATCAGGGCGGGGAGACTCAGGCGGCATTTCAATTCCGCAAAGAAGCAGAAGGGAAAAATGCAAAGTGGATCTCGGTGACAGTGCATACCTATACCAGCCCAGAAACAGGAGATGTAGAACTGTTTTCCTATGCGTATGATATTACCGAAAAGATGCTCTTAGAGACGGTGATGAATCGCATTGCACAGGATGCGATCGATCTGATCGCCTTGATCAATGTAAAGAACAATACCATTGAACTGGTCAGAAAAGCACCGAAGATCGTATATCCGGAGATCCATCAGATCGTTGATTTTGATGATTACCGTACCTATGCATGCAAAAAATATCTGCGGGATGAGGAACGGCGCTTCATCTTCAAGATGACAAGCATGGATCATGTTCTGAAGCTGATGAATTCAAAGCGTGAACATACGGTTACTTTTCAGACAGAAGAAAAGGGCAAGATCCGCTGCAAGCAGCTGGACTTGATGTGGTTCGATCCAAATCACACGACCGTCCTTTTAGTACGCACGGATATTACGCCATCGTATGACCATAATCAGAAACAGCTGGAGAAGATCGAAACAGCACGCCAGGAAGCCGAACGTGCCAATCAGGCAAAATCTGTATTTGTATCCAATATGAGCCATGACCTGCGTACGCCATTGAATGGTGTGATGGGCTTTATTGACTTAGCAATGCAGGAAAAGGATCAGACAAAGAAACAGGAATATCTGCAGAAGAGCGATTCCTCCGCAAAATTGCTCTTGGATATTGTCAATGATATCCTGGAACTTTCTCGGATTGAAAATGGCAAGGTACAGCTGGAAGAACAGAATGTCAATGAGATGGATCTGATCCCATCCATTGTTGAATCCTTGATACCTTCAGCAGAACAAAAAAATATTAAAATTGATGCGGACTATTCATCTATTCAGGATCGTACGATCTGCTGCGATAAGCTGAAAGTGGAAAGGATCGTACTGAATCTGGTATCAAATTCCATAAAGTATACGCCGGAGGGAGGAACGATCAAAATCAGTTTCCTGCCTGGACCCAAAGAGTATCCAGCCGGAAATCTTTCTCTTTCTATTGAAGATAATGGCATTGGCATGGAACCGGAATTTATGGAACATATGTTTGAACCATTTACGCAGGAAAAAAGAGCAGAATCCAGCAATGTGCAGGGAACGGGACTTGGGCTTTCCATTGTAAAGCACTATGTGGAATTGATGCATGGGAAGATCGATGTGAAGAGCACATTGAATGAAGGGACACACTGGATCATCTCACTGCCGATACAGAAGGCAGAACATGGAGAAGTAAGACCGGTATGCCAAACAGCAGCAGAAGATTTCAAAGGAAAGAAGATCCTGGTATGTGAAGACAATGAAATGAATATGGAGATCGTGACAGCAATCCTTCATAAGAAGGGCATTGATGCCGATCAGGCACGCAATGGGAAAGAGGGCGTCCTAAAGTTCCTTAGTTCTCATGAGAATGAATATGATGCCATCTTCATGGATATGTATATGCCGGTCATGGATGGCATGTCGGCTGCCAAGCGGATCAGAGCGTCAGAACGCAAAGATGCCAAGACAGTGCCGATCCTTGCAATGTCAGCGGATGTCTTCGAAAAGAGCGTACAGAATGCAAAAAATGCTGGCATGAATGGCTATGTCAGCAAGCCGATTGATACAAATCATCTCTTTGCGGTATTAACCGAGCTGCTCAATAAGAAAGCACATTGAAGCAAGCATCAATCTGTAATAAAATAGTCTAAGATTGAATGTTTCCTGTACAGGGATCCATCCACGAACATGCACGCAGAAGTGCATTTAAGAAAGGCAATAGTTATGAAGAATGTATTTGATGTGATTTTATTAACGGCTCTGCCAGCCAGCGGCAAATCAGAGATCCGCAATTTCATGGCACATATGGAGCCGAAGGATCTGCAGAGCAATTTCCATATCGGACAGAGCCTGCAGTTAGATGATTTCCCTTATGTTGTCTTCATGCAGAAGATCGACATGGAACTGGACAAGCTAGGTCTGGAACATTTCTGCAGTCTGCCGAATGGCGGGACCTTCATTGATGTCCGTACATATGGTGTGCTTTCTCAGATGCTGAGCGAAGATTATCATGATCTGAAGAACAGAGTCGTTGTAAAGACAGACCGTCCGGCAGAATATATGTTCAATCGGATCGACCGTGCCAGACAGCTTGCCGGTATGGAACCAGTACTTTCGATGTATCCAAGCGATATCAGAGCGAAGCTGATCGAAGCGATGAATCCAGAAGCAGAAAAGGATATTGCAGAAAAGAATTCACAGTATCCGGATTCTTTTGACAATAAGACGATCATTATTGAATGTGCCCGCGGCGGAAAACAGGGAAGCGAAATGCCGCTGACTGGTTCGACTGGATATCAGTATTACTTCAAGAACTTGGCACCGGATCTGCTGTCCAATGCAGCGGTCCTCTATGTGCAGGTCACTCCGGAAGAGAGCAGAAGAAAGAATGCTGCCCGTTTTGATCCGAATGATCCTGACAGCAGTCTGTTCCACAGCACCCCAGAGAAGGTCATGCTCAATGACTATGGATGCGATGACATGCAGTATCTCTTAGAGCATACTGAAGTCAAGGATACTGTCACAGTAAAGAACTATGGCAGAACATGGCATGTACCGGCAGGCGTGATCGACAACCGCAGCGATATGACATCCTTCCTGCGTGCAGATGCCAAGGAATGGAAAAAGGAAGATATCAATACAATTACCAATGCTTTGAAGGCAACTGTTGATACGATGTGGAAGAACTATAACAAGGACTAAGAGAAGTGACCCAGCCGATGCTGGATCATTTTTTCATGGAGGAGACGGTATGATCCAATGGGGAATTGTTGGAGCTGGCAATATTGCCAAGAGATTTGCGAACAGTCTGCAGTATGAAACGAATGCATGCCTATATGCGATCAGCGGCCGAAATGCAGAGAAGATGAAGGCTTTTCAAAAGGAACATCCATGTGAGAAGATCTATCTCAGCCATGAGGAACTGCTGAATGATCCAAAGATCGATGCGGTATATATTGCTCTGCCTCATGACATGCATGCAGAGTGGTCGATCAAAGCACTGCAGAAGAAAAAAGCAGTGCTGTGTGAAAAGCCAGCTGCCATAAATGAAGCTGAGGTACAGAATATGACAGACACTGCCGAAATGGATCATACATTGTTCATGGAGGCTATGAAATCACGCTTTGAACCTGCCTATATCCGGACAGGAGAATTGATCAAAGATGGAACGATAGGTGAGATCCTGACGATCAAAGCACAGATCGCGTCTGTCTTTCCCAAAGAGAAATACGCTTCTTCCTATCTGACAAAGCCTGGTGTCGGCGGGGCTCTCTTGGATACGGGATGCTATTGCATCAATTGGCTCAATGCCTATTTCAAAGGAGAACCTGAAATAGAGATCCTTGATGCAGTGATGCATGATGCGGTAGAATATTATGCCGATGCGAAACTTTATTTTAAAAATGGAACAGGTGAGATCCTTGCCGGATTTGATCGGCGACTGGAACCATTGGCAGAGATCGTCGGCACCAAAGGAAAGATCATTGTGGAAAAGCCGCATCGTCCGGATAAGATCCATCTGTTTTTGAATGGCAGTGAAACGATCATCGATCTTCCTTATCTTCATGATGATTTCTATGGGCAGATCCATCATTTTGATACATTGCTTCAAGAGGGACGTACCGAGAGCGATGTGATGAGCTATGCGGACAGTATCAGAAATGCGCATCTGCTGGATGCGGTAAAGAAAAAGCTGTGCCGTTAGGACACAGCTGATCAGCGGATCTCTTCAATATAGCGTACATAATCCAATGACTGCAGTGCATCGATCGTATTCTTATGAGTACGGTCTTTTTTTAATTCTTTATCCAGTACCGTCAATGAAATAGTATATACACTGATGCCTGAATTGAGATACGCTGGATTGGATTCGATATCATCGACTCTGACACCGAGCTTTCTCAATGTGGCCGTGAAGTCTTGGAGGCCGCTCCGTTCACTGAGCTCTAAATGAATTTCAAAGTGATTGGAACGGTCTTTGAGCCAAGCCTCCATGGGGTTCAGGCAGGATAAGCAGAGGATCATTGCAGCATAGCCGACTAGGCCAGCTGTATAAAGACCGGCGCCGATGGTCAGACCGATGATGCTGGTGCTCCAGACAGCAACTGCTGTGGTCAGCCCTTTGATCTGGTTCTTGGAACTGTAGGAGATGGAATACGTACTGATGTTGGCAATGCCCAGAACAGTCGCTGCAGATACGGCAGGAAAAGAAAGCATACCTGCCTGCATGAGCGAGAGATCTGCCAGCATGGCGGAAGCAGATGCTGTGCTGACTAAGATGAAGGTACGCAATCCGGCAATGTGACGATTGGATGCTCTTTCGCATCCGGTAATAGCGCCTAACAGAAAGGCGAGACCGATGCGCAGAATGATGGCACCGAGAGACAGTTCGCCAGCCCAGCCTCCGATCAATGCGCCAATGGGATCTTCTAATGATTGTATGAACATAGTGTTCCTCCTTATTTTGTATTGATGAAGTGGCCATGCCGGATTGGCAGTTCATGTTCCAGCTGCTCGGCTGCTTCGGTAAAGGCTTCTTCATCACTGTTTGCCTCACGTGCTGGGAGGTCTTTCTGGATCAGATGTATTTTTTCGCGGAGCGTCAATGGCACCGGCTCCGGTACTTTTGAAGGCACTGCGGTATTCTGTGCCGCATGATCATAAGCACCGGAATAATACAGAGCGATCTTGCCGCAGGCAGGTCCGATCAATTCATACAGCACACTGGATGCCAAGATGATCGTCTGCAGATCATTGCCGACATCGCCGCCAAGTGTTCTGGCACATAAAGCAGCTAAGCCAATAGCTACACCAGCCTGCGGGATCAAAGCAAAGCCAAGCCATGTTCTGACTTTGACGTTGGTCTTGGTCACATAGCATCCCAGCCATGCCCCGGCATATTTGCCTGCAATGCGGAAAATGAAATACAGAATGCCGACCATCAGCAGAGAAGCATTTCCAATCGAGGCACTGGTCGAAGTCAGTGTATCCAAGCGGAAGGTCATGCCGGAACGGACAAAGAACAATAATAGGATCGGCGGGCTGAAGTAATTCAGCTGACGGAACAGTTTGCTGTCGCCCGTTACATTGATATAGACCATCGCCATGGACATGCATCCAAGCAGTGGGGAAACATCCAAAGCAGCACAGATCCCGCAGAAGGAGAACATTACGGCAATGGCAATGATCAGACGATTGTCGGTACGGCGCTTCTCCGGAAGCAGCAGCTTTAATAAGAGACCGAACAGACAGCCTAGGATCATGACGCCGCAGTTGATCAGGATCGGTACGATGATCGATGAACCTGATCCCTGGGAAGCTCCGCTGATCGCAGCCAAGGCAATGGAGATCGCTACACTGTATTCAACAAGCCCGACCACATCATCCAAGGCAACGACCTGCAGCAGGGTATTGACGAATTCACCGGAAGCTCCTGTCTGCCGAATGGTCATAATGGTAGAAGCTGGTGCTGTTGCGGCCGCCAAAGCGGCCAATAGGATCGAGAAAGGAAGCTCTAAATGAAGCACATAGCGCATGACAATGAAAATGACAAGAGATGCGATGCATGCTTCAAAGATCGTAATGATCACGACACGGATGCCGTTTTTCTTCATCTCCGAGATCTGGAAGAATTCACCGACACTGAAGGCAATGAAAGCCAAGGCAATATCTGCTAAGAAATCGGTGTTGTCAATGAATGTCTGCGGTACAAGATCCAGACCGCAGGGCCCGATCAGAATGCCTGCCAAAATATAGGCAGTGACATCGGGGATCTTTAAAAGCTTGGTGAAACGAGTCATCAAGAAGCCGACAAACAGCATCAGCGAAATTGAAATAATAACAGAAGCAGTCTGTGAAAGTGAGACTGCAGAAAAAAGGTTGCTCATACGGCCTGTCCTCCTTTGAATGGTTTTTCTGGAACACTTACTAAGAGAGATGATATACTGAAGTAGAAGAAAAATGAAATAATAGTTTTACATTGTGATATAAATAATATTTATAGTGGAGGTTTTATGTTGGATATTAAAGCACAGACATTGATGACGGTAGCAGAAACAGGGAACTATACGAAGGCAGCAGCCCGTCTGAACCTGACCCAGCCAGCGGTATCTCATCATATTCAGCTGCTGGAAAAGGAACTGCACGCCAAGCTTTTTGTCTATCGTCATGGCGAAATGAAGCTGACACCTGAAGGAGAGATTGCATTGAAATGTGCGCGGAGAATGAAGGCGCTCTATGAGAATCTGCAGTATGAGATCACTGATGCAGAAAAGCATCAGACTAAAGTCAGAGTAGGCATTACGCATACCGCTGAAAGCAATCTGGTAGCTGAAGTATTGGCAAAATATACCAATGAGAACCCGGGGATGATCATACAGATCGCTACGCATACTATAAATATTCTTTATAGCATGCTTGATAATTATGAATTGGACTTGGCAATTGTGGAAGGCAGACCGACCAACCCAAATATGAGATCTTTACTTCTTGGAACAGACTATCTTGTCTGTGTTGTGCCGATCAATCATCCCTTGGCCAGCAAATCCATGGTCACACTGGATGATCTGAAAAAAGAGAACCTGATCCTGCGCTCTGCCAAGTCCTCTACAAGAAATCTATTTAATTCAGGCTTGATCAGTCTGAATGAATCTATTGATGACTTCAATGTCATCTTAGAAGTGGATAACATTGCGACGATCAAGGATCTGATCATCAAGAATTTTGGCATCAGTATCCTGGCCAACAGTACATGCATTGAAGAAGTGCGCCGCAAGAAGATCGTGGCTCTGCCGGTGGAAAATCTCAGTATGATCCGCGAGATCAATATTGTCTATCAGAAAGACTTTGAGCATATGGAAATGCTCAGCAGCTTAATGTCCCTTTATCAGCAGGCAACGCATGAGGAACAGTCCTCCTACAGTGCTGCTGTTTAATCTGCATCGGCTATAGCAATTGCTTGGGAGCGATCGCCTTTAATGCCATACAGATGCTGGTCTGCACAGTCGAACATCTGGACCATATTGCTTTTTCTGTGGGCAGAATAGGCAACGCCAATGGAACACGTCACTTCAAATTTGAACCCTTCAATGTCGTGGAGACACTGCAGTTTCTGCAGGACTTCCTCTTTGCTCAGCTGCTTGAAAAAGAGGACAAATTCATCGCCGCCGAAACGGCCGGCAATGATCTGATCATCGTTGTCCGCAAGATCGTGGAGCTGTCTTGAGAACGCCTGCAGCACCTCATCGCCGATACGATGCCCATAGGTATCATTGACGATCTTGAAATTATCCAGATCGCAGATGGCTAAAGCACAGCTCTCTCTTTCATGGCTGTCCATATACTCTTCCGCCTGGCATTGGAAGGCTGCTTTATTATTGATCCCAGTCATGGAATCGAGTTCACACAGCTTCTGCAGGGTGCGTTTATTTTTGTCATTTTGGATCATATACAAAGTCTGGGTAAAGACAGCCAGACCAGAAATGATGATGGCAATGCAGAGGATGAACAGATCAATCTTGAACAGAGACGGTGTTTTCAGATAAAAGCTGAAGAGAAGATATAAACCGAAGGGAAAGATGATTTCAGTTATCCGATAGACAGTCGAACGCGTATAGATCTGGGTCATCAGGCACAGACATAAAGGAAATAAGAAGGTCGGCATCTGCGGGAAAGCAGAAAGTTCCAAATATCCTGCATATGTCAGGATCTCAAAGCCAAATACTGTGATCACTGTCTGTACGGCCCATATAGGCATTTTTTTCTTATGAAAGAGAATAATGAAACCTGTTAAGAGGATGTGAAAGCCTAGAAATGAGATCATGCAGGGCAGACAGACAGGGATAGGGATCCATGGGCAGACCATAAAAAAGAAAATATCCAAGATCACTAAATAGATCACTGACATCGGCAGCAGCAGGTGCCAATTATGGAGAGCATTCACTTCTGCATTCTCTTTAAAATACAGTCTGCTTTCAATGGCCCATTGCTGAAGCCGCCTTTGTATATCCTGAATAGACATGATTCCTCCCCCATGGAACAACAATAACCATTATAGTTAGTATGAATAAGAAATGTAAATGGCGGAAATGTAAGAATTTATTTCTTGAAGATCTTATGATACAGATCTTCACCATAGGCAGTCTGTGTTGGTCTTCCTGGAATGATATGAAAAGTACGTCTGCCATCATCCAAACGCTCCGCACGGAGGCTTTCAGTGCATGGCAGATCGCAATAAGCATGCGCATATGCATAAAGATGTGTCACAAAGAATACATCAACATGATGGTCAATCAGTGCCTGTGTGATCTGCCGGCAGATCTCGGATCCTTCACGTTCATTGGTGGCCGCAAAAGATTCGTTGAAAAGGATCATTGAACCAGGAACTAAGCTATCGGCAATCGCATCCATGCGAGCGAGCTCTTCATCGAGCTTGCCGCTTTTCATTGCGGTATCTTCTTCTCTTTTAAAGTGAGTGAAGATCTTTTCTCGGATTGGACAGGCAAACTGTTCTGCGGCAACAGGCATGCCGCACTGTGCCATAAGCTGTGCCTGGCCGATACTTCGCAGGAAGGTCGACTTTCCGCCTTGGTTTGCACCGGTTATCAGGAAAAGGATTTTATGATCGGATGAGAGATCATTTCCAATGACAGAAGTATTCTGATTCAAGGCAAGACTGATATCATACAGCGATCGGCAGTTTCTTTCTTCACTGCTGGTGGGATACAGCTCAGGTATACAGAAAGGTGCATGGATCTGATCCAGCCTGTCAGCCAAATTGATGCATCCGGCATAGAAGGAAAGCTCCAGCCGAAGTTTTGCAAAGA
Organism: Solobacterium sp.; assembly: GCA_022486705.1. GTDB lineage: Bacteria > Bacillota_I > Bacilli_A > Erysipelotrichales > Erysipelotrichaceae > Bulleidia. Next base: position 17,684 of record JAKVKC010000016.1, read on the forward strand.
AGTCCTGAAGATTCTCGGCTGCCTGTGCCATTGCATTCGCTGCATTATTTACGGCTCGTCCTTTTCGGCATCCTAGATCTTTTGCGGCCTCATCATCTCTGTCGGCAATCGTAAAGGCAGGAGAAAACTGCCAATGACGCCAAAAGTGACTGTCTTCTTTTTTACGCAGTACGTAATCGACGCCCTGCAGATAGGAGCCAAAGGATGCACTGATCATGGTCCCGCTTTGGTCTGTGAGGCTTTGCAGGACAGATTTTACCTGCGCAAAGTATTGATCGCTCAATTCACTTTTCAGCTGCGCAAATAGATGCTGAAAGCCTTCTGAAGAGAATTGGCCGCTGGCTGCATCGGCAGTACGGCGCAGTTTCATCAGCATTTCTGTATAGAGCTTCAGCAGATTGATCCCGCTGGCATAAGTACTGTCAATATAAGATGATCCCAGCCAGTACATCGAACCTGCTCTTTGTTTTTCAGTATCAATTGTAGTTTGATAGAGCTGGCGTATTGTGCTGCGGTTATGGAGGGCATCGCGGAGGCAGTCAAGCCGAAAGGAAATATCTTCTTTGTTCTGCAGCGGAGCAAAGAGCGCGGCAGAGCAGGCGGTCAGAATGATCTTATCCCCGTTTGCCATCTGTTCTAAAAGACGAAAGAGCCCAAGATCTGCGGCAAGTTCTTGATATGATTGGCAGAGCTTCTGGGCTGGATCAGCAGTTTCTTTCTGCAGCTGTTCTTCTAATCTGCGCAGCTGAAAATCTGATATCAGAACGGATGACTGCAGCAATGCTTTGATATCGGGAAGGAAATCCTTCTGACGGAACATTAAATGTACATTCATTTTTCCAATCTCCTGCTGAGCTGTTCATAAGTAAGCCCATGTTGATGGACAATATACATTGCGTAAGCCAAGCCATCCGGTGGCCTGCGGACAATACGATAGGATCTTTCCGGCGGATCGCTGGAAAGAAGTGTGCTCATCAGGCTGACAGTTTCCGGGCCATGCAGGGCAAGCTCATCCAGAAAAGTCACGATGGCACAGGGTGCGCCAAGCGCAGCGAAGAAGTCCACCATGCGTGTGCCTAAAGACTCAGCGTCAGTCAGCGTTGTTGAAGAAAAGATCTCATTGATGATGATCAGGCTCCGCTTTGTTGCTTTATCTTCTATTTCATGAAGACGGATCAGATCATCCTGAAGCTTTCCATTCTGACTGGATGGCACTTCCTCTCGTTCAAAATGAGTCAGGATCTGATCAAAGAGGAACAGCGATGCTTTTTTCGCCGGAACAGGAAGACCCAGTGATGCAAGATAATGGATCTGTCCAAACATACGGGCAAAAGTGGTCTTGCCGCCTTGGTTTGGACCGGTGATCACAAAGATCCTTTCGCCAGCCTGAAAATGAAAATCATTGCTGATGGTATTTCGACCTATCTTTGCTGCCAGAGCTAAGTCATATCCTGAGACGGCATAGACTTTGTCAATCGTATCTGTAATTGCGGGACGGCAGAATGAAATGCCTGCTTCCTGCATCGGATGAATGAAACTGATCCATGATGCATAGAATTGAAATTCACGTGAAAACTGTGTCAGAGTTTTATCACAGAAACAGCAGAATCGGTCATAGAACAGATCCAATTTTTGAAATGGTTCGCGAAAGATCTTGCTCAGCATTCCCAGCACAGCTGTCTCCACATGTTCTGCTCTTGGATCTTCACTGAAGTGATGCCGGTAATCCTGATTGGATCCCTGGTCAAACTTTTTAAAAAGATCCAGCACCTGAGAAGAAAGATCAGGCTGTCCTTCATATTTTCGGACTCTGATTGTGCCGCCCTTCAGCAGCATGCAGTACTGCAGACCGCTGAACTCCTTGCGAAGAGAGACCGATGTCTGTTTTAAATCGGTAAATGCGGCCGAAGAAGAGTAGCTTTTCAGATATGCTTTGAAAGCCAGCATTCCTGCTGACTGCAGTGCACTGTGCGCCAGAGCATCTTCCAATGTCAGAACAGAAGTGCAGTATTGTTCAGCACAGTGAAGCATTTTTCCACGCAGCAGATAATCATTCTCTTTCGTTTTCTGCGCAGAGATCTCCTGACGAATCGAATCCATGCGCTGATCAAGCTGATATACCGTATGGGAGAATTCAGTCAGGACCTGATACAGACTGCTGCTGTTCAGCTCTTCAAAAATAGCCTGCCGGTATGATATGAGGAATCTGTCCTGCAGAGGGACATAGAAGAAATCCTCCAATTGATACTCTTTGCCTGACTTCAGGATGGGATCGATGATCTGATCAAGATTCAGATCATGAAAGCATGCAGGCTGCAAAGCATGGCGTGATCTTTCTTCCTGAGCACTGTCAGTGAATAATATACTGAAATACATAGTCTGCTCCTTTCTCTGTATTCATGTTCCTTCTAAGAGAACGATACTGTCATAAGGTCAATGTTTTGATGCATGTTTTGCCAAAGCACAGAGCGATGCCGATAGATCTTCATTGCGCACCAGAACGTGCGGCGGTACTTTCAGATTTGCTGAAGTGAAATTCCAAATGGCAATGATGCCGCAGGAGACCAGTGCATCGCAGACCGTCTGGGCGTGCCCTCCGGGTACAGTAATGATGCCAATCTCTGCATGCAGGGTGCGGCAGATATTACCAAGCTGATCGACAGGATAGACTGGCTTTCCGCATACACCTCTTCGAATGATCTTTGCATTGATATCAAAGCCTGCCATGATGTCCAGACCATAGACCGAGAATCCCGCATAGCTCATCAAGGCTGAACCAAGTTTTCCAGCTCCTACAAGAATGACACCAGCTGTACTGCGCAGGGATAGATACCTTCCTGCTGCATTCAGCAGTGCATCACGATCTTCATTCTCTATGTTTTCTTTCTGAAGCAGATCTTTCAGATCCTGCCTCACTGTGGGTAGCGGCAGCGAGAGCGCCTGTGCCATATCTTTTGGTGAGATGGAGAGAATATCCCAGGGCAGATCTTTCAGATAATGGAGATATAGATTCAGCCGGTGAATGGTGCCGACACTCAGCGGTTCATGATTCATGTGTTTCTCCTTTCTGCTGTATATAAAAAAGCTGACAGCATCTGCATTGTGCAGAAGTCATCAGCTGATCAGCAGTTTCGGCATGGCCGTGGGAGAACTTCTTTCCCGTGCCCAAATTATATTACAAGTGATTTTTCATAGCAACGGATATTTCAGCTGTGGATCCTCTCACTGATCTTTGCAATCAGCTGATCTAGGATCTCTTTCGCATTCTCTGGTGTGTTTTCTTTGATAATATGGCTGACCCGGTCATATCCCAGACGTCCGATATAAGCAGTGCCAAAAGCACTGGAGCTCATCAATAAGCGATGGCATTTTTCAGCATTCGGTGTCAGTGTCTCGATGCATTTGACATTGAACAGATGCACGCCTGCATTCAGCAGATCCAAGCTTTCCAGCAGACTGTCTGCGATCAATGGAAAGAAAGCATTCAGTTCAAACTCACCGCGGGAAGAAGCCATTGTGATTGCTTCATCATTGGCAATGACGCGCATTGCGACTTCCATGATCATTTCCGGTATGACTGGGTTGATCTTGCCTGGCATAATAGAAGAACCTTGCTGCAGAGCCTGCAGATGGATCTCATTCAGACCGCCATTTGGACCGCTGGACATCAGCCGGATATCACCGGCGATCTTCAGTAAATTGACAGCCAAGGCTTTTAGCAGCCCAGACACTTCTACGAAGACATCATTATTCTGCGTCGGATCCATCAGATCTTCTGGTTCTTCTAAATGCAGCCCCGTAATCTCATTCAGTTTCTGTACAGCCAATACACGGTATTCTTTCGTAGAGTTGTTGCCAAGGCCAACCGCTGTGCCGCCAAGATTGATCTTGCTTAAACGATCTTCACTGACTTTCATACGGCCATGGTCGCGATGGATGGCATCGGCATACGCATTGAATTCATTCCCTAATGTAATAGGTACGGCATCCATCAGCTCTGTTCTGCCAAGTTTGCGGATCTCAGCAAATTCATCTGCTCTTTTTCTAAGAGATGTTTCCAGCAGATCGCATTCATTGCTTAAGTGCCTTAGTCTGATGATGGCAGAAATGCGCAGTGCTGTAGGACAGTCATCATTGGTCGACTGCCCGCGGTTGACATCATCCAAAGGATGAATGATGGCATACTCTCCTGGCTTATGACCAAGCTTTTTTAAAGCAGCGTTGGCAACAACTTCATTGACATTCATGTTGGTCGATGTGCCAGCACCGCCCTGGAATGCGCTTAAGAAGAAAGAACTGTCATATTTTCCTGCCGTGACATCATCACAGGCGCTGGCGACTGCCTCATAGATTCCTTTCTCGCGGACACCTAACTGTTCATAGGCAAGGGCAGCAGCCTTTTTGACAATGGCCAAGGAATGGATCAATTGCAGATCTGTGATCTTTCCAGGCAGTTTGAAATTGGAAGCTGCTCTTAAGGTATTGATGCCAAAAAGGTCATCATCCTGCAGTTCCATGGAACCAAGTGAATCCTGTTCAATACGCATGTTTTATTTTCCCTCCGAAAATGATTTTATGCCGGCATGCACCGTATGATTTATCTTTGCATTGTTCTCAAATTTCTTACTTCATTATAGGCAGAAATAAAGTAACGCTTAAGAAAAATGCTAGTTTGAATTAGAACATTTTACTGATAAATTCTTGATATGTTTTACTTTCAATTAAAGCAGATAGCTGATCGACATTATTTGAAAGATTTGTCATCCAGTCAAAGAATGGCTTAACAGCCTGACTTTCCATTTTTTCAACAGCCAGGAGAAAAATGATGCGAACCTCATAAGAGCCCCATTGAACTGGTTTGCGCAGAATCATGACAGAGATATTGGATTGCAGGACAGTGTGGTTGACGGGATGCGGAATAGCAAATCCGCAACTGAAAGAGGTTGGCGACATCGATTCCCGCTTCAGCAATGAACTGTAAAAATCTTTGGATACCGCAAGGGAATGATAGAGATCATCTGACAGAAAGCGCAGAATCTCTTCTCTTGAATCAAAGACCATGTCTTTATAGAAATGCTGAGGACGTATCATTTCTCTGAGGTATTCCGAGTATTCATCTTTCAATCTTTTCTGCTCGATATTATTTAATAGGGAAAAAATCTTTGCTTCATCCTCACGCGATAAAAAAATGGAAATCTGAACGGTAGGAATAGGAAGATTATGCTGCAGTGGTACAGAACAGATGATTAAATCAGGATGAAGGCGGAGAATCTTGCTTTCTTCAAAATAATCAAATGCTTCAACTACAGTCATGTATTCAGAAAAATTTAAGTTCATTCTCTGAAGGATTGAATCAGTGATTGCCTGTGTTTTCGGCATGATCAAAACAGCTCTCAGAAGCTTATCATCCTCAAGACGTTTATATGCCATGCCTAGATGCAGAGCAATAAAACCGATTTCATCTTCAACGATTGGAATATTCAGACGTTCAGAAAGATAATTGGCACTGGTAACACCAAGTTCAAAAATCAGAGGAAATTTACGCTTTATTTCCTGAAGATATAGATTTGCTGCATTGATATTTTTATGAGATCTTTCAACTAATGACTGCAGATGCAGAGCCAGTCCTACTTTCAGTACTTCATCATTGCTAAAGTTTATGCCATACTGCTGATCAATATATTGAATCAGATCTGTGACTAACTCTTTGGCATTGATATCTGCAATGCCAATCAGCTGAGCATCATTATATGCAGATCCTTTTTTCCCCATCAGAAGCAGAGCAAGCTGTGCAGCTTCACTGTCAGCAACATGTGTCTGATACAGTTTGCTGATTCTTTGAAAGAATTCTATGGCTATCTTGAACTCTTCAGAATCATAGACTGCTTCGGTTGAATGTGATGACTGTACATATTTTCCATTGATAATGCGATCAACTGAAATGCCGACATGCAGGATCAAAGATGGAAAAGAAGAATCATCAACAGAATAGTTATGTGCTTCCAAAATTGTTTCCAAAATATACTTGCACTTCAATAGATCAAAGTTAGTGTACATTGAAGCAATTTCATTGATATTCAGAAAGTTTCTATGTGTTTCATCAAGCATCATGATCTTATAAAGTTCACGGATACTTTCCTCTGGTCCCTGCAGAGAAAGCAAATCTCCGCTTCTCTGTATCTCCAGATCAGGATATGAACTGATGGCTCTGCGAATGCTCTTTAGATCATTTTCCAGCGTATATTCAGAGATATACAGATCGTTCAGAAGACGATTTACATGAACTCTATCACGGCATACCAAAAGCTGTTTAATAATATAGCTTTTTCGTTCATTTGGTGTCTGCGGAATAGATGAATGGTTTTTTTCGCTGATAGCTGTTTGTGTCATCTGCTCCGGTTCAATACGGTATCCCTGACGGATACTTGATTCAATCAGAGGCTGTACAGTATTGCTGTTGATTGTATTGACATCAGAACGGATAGTACGGTCTGATACATTCAGAATCTTTGAAAGTTCGCGTGCAGTGATCCATCCGCCTTGATTTCTTAAGATACTGATTAATTGCTCCTTGCGATTATTCATATATCAGCTGTTCTCCGATTTCTATTATAAAGAAGAAAATAAAGCAAGCAACGATACATATTTCCTAGTACTAGGAAATAACTAACATACATGGATCTTCAAACGTTCTGTAATATAGTTGCAGGGGCTCGGAGAATGCAGAAATTGGCAAAACAAGTGAAGCGTCAGATATGGTTCCGATATTTCTATACGGCTCTGATGGTCGCTTTATCTGCACTTATGATCACAGCAGCACTGGAAATGTTCCTGCGCCCAGCCGGCTTTTTGCCAAGCGGATTTACAGGACTGGCAAATTTAATACAGATGTCCGCTGAACAAGGCGGAATCCACCTGAATCTTGGCATGATTGTTGTTCTGCTGAATATCCCTGCGGCGCTTCTTTGCCTTAAAGGTATTTCACTGAAATTCACTATATTTTCTTCTCTTCAGGTCATTCTGCTTTCGATTTTTTTGAATTGCTGTCATTTTACACCAGTATTTGCTGATCCGATTTTAAATGCAATTGTTGGAGGTGTTATTTATGGCCTGGGTATTGTAGTTGCTTTGAAGGGCAATGCAAGTACCGGAGGAACAGATTTTATTGCTTTATATATTTCTAATAAAACAGGCAGAGGAATCTGGAATTATGTTTTTTTGTTCAATTGCAGTCTTCTTTGCATATTTGGCATCAAGTTTGGCTGGGAATTGGTTGGATATTCAGTTTTATGTCAATTTATATCTACGAAGATGATTGAGTCTCTCTATCACCGATATGAACGTTCGACTTTGCAGATCACCACAAAAAAGCCTGAGGAATTGGTCAGGGCATATACTAGCCATTACCGTCATGGCATTACGATTCTGCAGGGCGTAGGCGGATATTCAAATACACCATATTATGTACTGAATACAGTAGCTTCGTCATATGAGGCAAAAGATATTGCGCATCAGATGCTGAGTGTGGATCCTCACGCCATCATCAATGTATATAAGACCGAGGAATTTTACGGCGGATTCTATCGCGAACCAATGGAATAAGGAGAAAAAGGTATGTGGACGATTGTAGCAACATGGCGAATGGCATTGGAAGGTGTTCAGGAGGCATCAAAGATCTTGGCAGAACAGGGAGATGCCTGTGATGCAGTAGAAACGGCAGGGAAAATGGTAGAAGACAACCAGTGGTATAAATCGGTTGGATTCGGCGGACTGCCAAATGAAGAAATGGATGTGGAACTTGATGCTGGATTTATGAATGGCAATACGATGGGAGTTGGTGCTGTTGCAGGTATTCATGATTTTGCAAATCCAATATCTATTGCCAGAAGACTGAGCAGGGAAGAAACGAATTGTATGCTTGCAGGATTGGGGGCAGAACGTTTTGCATCTCATGAAGGTTTTGAAAGAAAAAACATGCTGACAGACAGAGCAAAGAGACTGTATCGTGAAAAAATACAGGAAACGAAACAGACACAGAATCCATATAAGGGACATGATACGGTCGGCATTGCGGCAGTTGACCAAAATGGAAAGATTGCTGCTGGAACATCTACTAGCGGCCTGTTCCTTAAGAAACCAGGAAGAATTGGAGATTCGCCCGTTGTTGGAAGCGGCTTCTATGCAGACAGTGAGACAGGCGCAGCCTGTGCTACTGGTCTTGGCGAAGATTTAATGAAAGGATGCATATCTTACGAAATTGTACGTCGGATGAAAGATGGCGAAGGTGTACAGGATGCCTGTGATCATGCTGTATCTGCTCTAGAACAGAAATTGAGAAGAAGCCGTGGTAAAGCAGGAGATCTTTCTGTTGTTGCTATTGATAAGAATGGAAATTATGGTGCCGCAACAAATATTGATGGTTTCTCCTTTGTTGTTATGAAAGAAAATGAAGAGCTAAAAGTATTTGTTACAAAAGCAAACAATGGACATACGACATATTCTGAAGCAAGCGAAGAATGGCTGGCGGAGTATATGTCGACACACAGTGCACTAGTGGAGAAAAAATGAAGATGAGAGTAGAAATATGCTGCGGTAGCTATGATGATTGTATTCAATCCGAAAAAGGCGGTGCAGATAGAGTGGAACTGAACAGTGCATTATTCCTTGGCGGTCTGACTCCATCGGATGCAACTGTCAGAAAAACAATTGAGAACTGTCATCTGCCGATTATCTGCATGGTCAGACCTCGCGGAGCCGGATTCTGCTATCAGCCATGGGAAGCGGAAATCATGTTCTCTGATGCTGAAAGAATGCTGAATCTTGGGTGTGCCGGCATTGCTTTCGGGTTTCTAAATGAGGATCGAACAATCAACAATGCATGGACAAAAAGAATGATTGAATTGATCCATTCCTATCCAGGAAAAAGAGAAGCAGTTTTTCATCGCGCATTCGACTGTGTGCAGGATATGGATGCTTCAATACAGCTTCTGATTTCACTAGGATGCGATCGTGTCTTGACGTCTGGCGGCAAAGGAAAAGCATTTGATGGTGCAGAAAGAATCAGAGATCTGCAAAAGAATTATGGAAATAAAATCGAAATTTTAGCAGGCAGCGGTATCAATGCTGGGAATGCTGCAGACCTAATTCTGCAAACCGGCATTGCCCAAGTGCATTCAAGTGCAAAAACATGGGAGATTGATTCAACGACGACTGCTCAAGATGTCAGCTATGCCTATCATGGGAAATTTGACTATGATGCTGTGTCTCTATCAAAAGTCAGAGAGTTGGCAGATGCAGTACGAAACATGCAGCATTCAGGAAGATGAGGGATTGAATATGGAAGGCAATGAATTGATAAGTTTTCACATTATTTCAGCAGCAGGAGCATCGAGAAGTATGTATATTGAAGCCATGCGTGCAATCCGTGAAGGAAATTTGACGAAAGCAGAAGCTTTGGTAGATCAGGGGACAGAAGAATTTAATAAAGCTCATTTGGAGCATGCATCACTGATTCAAAAAGAAGCGGCAGGTGAAAAGGTAATGATGGATCTTCTCTTGGTGCATGCGGAAGATCAGATTATGAGCACAGAAACAATCAAGATCTTAACAGATGAAGAACTTGCCTGGGCACAGAAAAATGCAGAAAGAAAGGTTTAGTTTATGACAGCAAGAAAGAAAACAAGAATAGCAGTGAACAGTAAAGCATCCAGCAGAGTTGGATATTTTATTCGCAGGATACTTGCCTTTGGACTTGATTATCTGATCGTCAATCGTGTCTGCATCATGGCAACAGCACTTGTATATGGAATGATGAACCATGGAGAGGTAATTATTTTGAGTGACCTTTCCAGTGTGCCGCTCCTACAATGTGCAGTGATCTTAACTGTGATTTTTATCATATCCATTCTGTATTTTGTTTATATTCCATATCATGTCTGGAAAGGACAGACACTTGTACAGCATGTTTTTCAGCTGAAAATGGTCAATGAGAATCATGAGGATGTAGATCTCAAGACACAGCTGAAAAGATTTATTATTGGCTGCCTATTATTGGAGGGGACATTTTATTACTTTACATCTGTACTGAAAAATGTAGTTATTCTGAAGTTCTTATACAGCAATCCGGAAACAATGGATTGGATCTTGAGCGGTCCGATCTTACTGCTGTCAGCATATTCAATGATCTCGTCTTTGCTTGATAAAAAACAGAGCAGGACACTGCATGACCGTATCTTTCATACAGAAGTCATTGATATTTATGATGGTACCGGACATGCATTGTAATTTTCCTAGGAAGCGGAAATGAGCTTGCAAAGAAGCGTATAAATTATCCGCTAGGATAAAGGTAGCAAAAAAAGATGAAAGGAGGATAATCATGATTCGAAAGATATATCTGTTCTGCAATGCCGGCATGTCAACATCATTGATGGCCAGCAAAATGCAGAAAGTTGCTGATGATCATAAGATCCCTGTGGAAGTGAAAGCCTTCCCAGATGGACAGATTGATAAGATCGTCGCAGAGAGCAATCCAGATGTCATATTGCTTGGACCTCAAGTGAAGTATCTGTATGAAAAAATTACAGATAAGTATGGAGATTCAGGAAAACTGATTGATGTCATTGATCAGGAAGACTATGGAAGCATGAATGGTGAACGTGTATTGAAACAAGTGTTAGTCAATCTTAAAAAACAAGAAAGTGAAAAAAAGGGGAAATAATTCATTATGATGAAAAAACTGGAAAGCTGGCTGATGCCGATAGCCAATACTTTATCTAAGAATAAAGTGTTGATATCCATCAGAGATGGCTTCATCTTCGCACTGCCAATGATTGTTATTGGCTCTATCTTCCTGCTGATCTCAAACTTCCCAATTGAAGGCTGGTCTGAATTTGTTGCCAGTTTTGCTGGAAAAGGATGGGAAACCAATTTTGATGCAGTAACTTCAGCAACATTCGACTGCTATGCGATTCTTGGATGTATGGGTATTGCATATGCCTATGCACGTGAGAATGGTGTAGACAAGATTGAATGTGCACTTCTTTCGTTAGTCAACTTCTTGATCTTAGCACCTAAGTCATTCCCTGATTATGTCAATGCGAATGGCAAGGCATTCTCTGGATTTGCCTTTGCAAATTTGGGAACAAAAGGCATCTTCTTAGCTATGATCACAGCTATCTTCACAGTTCTGATGTTTAAATTTGTTGTGAAGAAGCATTGGGTCATCAAACTTCCTGATGGAGTTCCGCCTGCAGTTATGGATTCCTTCGCTGCTTTGATCCCGGCTGCATTTACAATGGTCGTCTTCTTTATTGTAAATATCATCTTCACGCATACATCATTTGGCAATGCACCTGCTTTCATCTACGCAGTGCTGCAGGCACCATTGATGGGAGTTGGACGGTCTGCTGGATTTGAGGTACTGTATCAGTTCTTGAGCACACTGTTCTGGCTGTTTGGTATCAATGGACCTGCTGTTACAAATACAATTTTCTCGCCAATCCATCAGGCATTGACACTGGAAAACTACGAAGCAGCAGCTGCTGGTCTGCCAATGACAAACATCTTTACCGCAGGGTTCTCAGACTTCTTCTGCAATTTCGGCGGCGGCGGTTCTACACTGGGCTTAGTAATCATGATGGCATTCTTTGCCAAGTCAAAGCGCATGAAGACTTTAGGAAAGCTTTCACTCCCAGCTGCTATCTTTGGAATTAATGAGCCGATCATCTTCGGACTTCCTATTGTGCTGAACCCATTGATGGCTATTCCATTTATGCTGGCACCTGTACTGAACACAATACTTGCACAGATTGCAACGCAGATTGGGTTCATACCAATTACCATCGGTGTTCAGCTGTCATGGACAACGCCGATCTTTATCTCAGGATTCTTAGTTACAGGATCAATCAATGCAGTTATTCTGCAGGCAGTACAGCTTGCAATGGATATGGGAATCTATTATCCATTTATGAGAATGCAGGACATCAAGTATCTTGAAGATGAGAAAAATGTAGATAATAAGAAAGATGATCTGGACGATCTGTCCTTCGATGATCTGCAGCTGAATTGATATGAAAGTTGTGCTGATATTTGATTCCGGTCTATCCGGCGAAGGAGGAAAATCCAATCCTAACTGTCCTTTAGGAGCAGCACATGGTGGGATTGGAACGGCTCAGATCATGGAGCCTGCATTTAAAAAGATTAATGCGGAAGTACAGGCAACTCTCTATTGCGGTGTTGGCTATTACGCTGAGCATTCAGAAGAGGTCGTTGCAAAAATGACGGCGATGATCAAACGTTTAAACCCGGATTTTGTTGTGTGCGGTCCTGGGTTCAACTTCCCTGAGTATTCTGAAATGTGTGCTGCATGCTGTGCATCGATTTTAGCAAATACAGATGTACATGCATGTGCAATGATGTCAAAGGAAAATGTTGATGTGATTGACAAGTATGCAAAACAGGTGCCAATTTTGAAAATGCCAAAAAAAGGCGGCACAGGATTAGGGGATTCCTTTGATGCATTGGCAGAATACATGGAAGCAAGTGTTTCTCATCCAGAAAAAATTGCTGAGCTTTCCGAAAAGTACTGCTATTAACGAAACTGACCCGGGATCCCTATGCGATCTCGGGTTTTCTAAAAGGAGACTAAAATGAAAGACGAAAATATAAAACGTGCGATGCAGCTTGCTTCAGCGATGGGTGTCAGCGGTGAAGAAAATGATGTTCGAAAAATAATGACTCATGCATTTGGAAATGATCATCTCTGCAGTGATCGTCTCGGCTCACTTTTCTGTGTAAAAGAAACGAAAAGCAAAGATGCTCCAACTTTGATGATTGCAACAAATTTAGATGAGCCAGGCTTAATGATCGATGAGATCCTTTCTGATGGCAGACTTTCTTTTGTTGCATTGGAAGATCTTTCACCAGCCAGTTTGCTGCATCAGAGAGTGCAGATCTGGACACGAAGTCATAAATGCCGCTATGGCATCATTTCATGCATTCATACAAAATTTATGGAAGAAGCTAAATCATCTGTTTTACTTTCTGAACTGACAATTGAAACGGGAATGAGTCAAAAAGAAGCAGATGAAACATTTCATATAGGCGATCTGGCATGTATTGACGGTGATCCAATGATGCTGAATGAACATATGATGACTGGTAAAGCATTATACAATCGTATTCTTCTTGAAGCAATATTGGAAATAAGAGAATCTTTGGAGAAAGACAAATTAGATTATAGAATTGCTTTTGGCGGCATTGCACAGTCGGTGATTGGATGGCGTGGGACTAAAACAGCTACATATGTAGTCAGACCGGATGCGGCGCTCGTCTTGACAGGCTTCGAGATCAATGCATCTGATCCGTTAATTCATTTTGGTGACGGTACAATCTGTGAATACTATGATAAGCAGATGCTGCCAAGCAGGATGCTGCTGAATGATTTTACAAAAAATGTCGAAACAGTCCCTTATTTCGGCTATTACGGGAATGATGGTTCATTTATACATAAAACAATCAAAGGAACACCATCATTGGCTGTGGGAATTGGAATGAAGAATATCGGAACTAACACAGTGATTGCTGATCTGAACGATATAGATACTTTAGTAAAGAATGTTGCTGCATACTGCCGTCATCTAAATGCTGAACAAATACGGAAGTTCCAGTTTGAGGCTGAACATGAACACTGAAAGGTTATTGCAAGAATTGGCTGAGGCACCTGGCATCTCAAGTATTGAGGATGAGCCTAGAAAGATCATGCGGATGCATTTGCAGCAGCTTTCTGATCGTGTGTACCAGGATGGTCTTGGCTCGGTGATCGGTGTGCAGAATGAAGATGCTGATGGAATCAAAATTCAGTTTGCGGCTCACATGGATGAAGTGGGATTTATGGTGAAAATAGTCGATGAACATGGCTATCTTCGACTGCAGCCGATTGGTAGTATGTGGACACATGTTCTTCTTGGACAGCGTATGGATGTAAAAGCCGATAATGGCAGGATCTATGCTGGGGTTATCGGCTCGCCTGCCAGTCACGGACTACCAAAAGAAGTGAAAGAACGTACGATGGCAATGAATGATCTATATTTAGATATAGGGGCATCTTCACAGCTGCAGGTTTACAAAGCTGGCATCAGGCCTGGCTGTATGGTATTCCCTCATGGCTTATTTACTAAGATGCTAGACAATGATCGTGTCATGTGCAAAGCATTGGATGATAGAGCTGGGTGCGCGGCTGAATTAATTGCTTTTGAATATCTGCATGGCAGATACAATGCACCTTTATACTGTGCCGGAACAATTCAGGAAGAACCGGGATTGCGCGGGGCACGTACTGCAACGGACGTGATTCATCCAGATCTGTCTTTGGCAGTTGATACAACTGTTGCTGGCGATACGCCAGCAGACCATAATACATGCAGACTTGGCGGGGGTGCCGTTCTATCTATGATCGATTCAAATACAATTGCCCATCGTGGACTGATACGCTATGCTGAAACAATTGCAGCCGAGAAGAAGATACCAATCCAGTATGCTGTTTTCAAAGGCGGCGGCACGGATTCAGGAAATATTCATAAATCATTTGAAGGAATACTATCAATGACGATTTCAATTCCTATCCGTTATATGCATTCAATGCAGTCAATTATCAGTATGCATGATGTGGAAGCATGTGCAGAACTTATGTCTGCAATGGTGCTTGGTATGAATCAAACAAAATATAAACAGCTGCTGAATGGCTGGGAGGACGATGATGACTAAGGAAGAAATATTCAATCAGGTAGAAAGAAGAAGGCAGGATCTTATCGATGATGTATGCACAATGATCCATATTGATTCACAGCGCAAAGAATCTCAGCTAGGCATGCCTTTTGGCAACGGCGTTGATGAAGCATTGCAGAAAGCTTTAAAAATCTGCCAAAGAGAAGGCCTGAAAATTGGAAATACAGACGGTTATATGGGATATGGACAATGGGGAATAGGCGAAAATCATATTGGTATTATGGGACACTTGGATGTTGTTGATATTGGCGAAGGATGGGATGACCCAGCATTTTCTGCCGCAATTCATGATGGCAGAATCTGGGGAAGAGGCGCTTTAGATAATAAAGGGCCATTGTTTGCAGCATTCTATGGTATGCTCGCACTTAAAGATTTAGGTATTATACCAAACATTCCAGTTCGTGTGATTTTTGGAACGAATGAAGAAACGGGCATGAAAGACTGCGTATACTATCTACAGCATGAAAAAGCACCGTTGATGGGATTTACACCAGATAATAAATTCCCAGCTGTTTACGGAAAGAAAGGACGTGCCGTCTTTGAAGTCAGCGGAGCGATAGATCGTGTTGTGAAATTTGCTAATGATTATCTTTTAAATGCCCGTTCAAATGGAGATCGATTAGGAATTGCATATAAAGATTCACGCTTTGGCGAAATGCAGATCCGTACAAAGACTCTGTTTCAGACAAAGGATGGTATAGGAATCAGATTTGCACTGAGCTACCCGGATTGTGATATCAATGATGTTACTGCAAAGATTTCTTCTGCAGCCAATGGATTGAAAACAGTGCTTGCTGAGGATTCTCCGGTTTTAGCACATGATCCAGATTCATGGTTCGTACAGACGGTAAATCATGCTTATGAAGAGGCAACAGATACGAAAGCTGAACCAACAACAACTTCTGGTGGGACATATATGAATGTCTGTCCAACGATCATCAATTATGGTCCGAGTTTCCCTGGGCAGAATGGTATAGCACATCAGCCGAATGAATGGATGGATATTGAAGATTTAGTGAAATGTACCAAGATTTATGCATGGACATTGTATAAACTCTGTATGTCTGAATCGGACATTGATCCATGGGAGAAAGCATAAATATTTCTGCAAAAATGTTCTGTTAGCAAACAGAAGGATCCTGCAGAAGCAATCCTTGTTTATTGATAGGATTTATCCACGGAGGATTGCCAGATGGAAGTAGGGATCATACTGCTGAAACAAATAGTTATGATGTTTGCAATGCTCGGCATTGGTTTCTTTCTCTATAAGAGAAAAATGATCACAAATCAAGGAAGCAAAGATATTGGCAGGATATTGCTGTATATTGTGATACCGATTGTGATCATCTCTAGTTTTTGGATTGATAGGACACCAGAAAAAACAGTTGTATTAATTGAATCGGCGGTAATTTCTGCTGCTGTGATGTTTATTGCAGTGGCAGTTAGTTATTTCATATTTGGCAGAAAAGATGGAACTGCATGTTTCAGCAGTTCTTTTTCAAATGCCGGGTTTATCGGTATTCCTTTAGTCCAGATGGTATTAGGGAGCGATGCGGTATTCTATATATCTATCATGATCGTTCTGATCAATGCACTGCAGTGGACTTTTGGTGTATACATGATCTCTGGCAATAAGAATGTTATGAATCTTAAAGCAATCGTAAAGAACCCAATTGTGATCTCGGTAGGAGCAGGCTTGATCCTGTACTTTGTCAATATTCCCTGTCCTGCTATGGCCTCCTCGCTTTTTTCTTCCATCAAGGGACTGAATACTCCATTGGCAATGATTGTTTCAGGTGTGTTCCTGGCACAGTCCGATTTGATTGGTATGTTCTTTAATAAGGAGATCTGGAGGGTATCCATCTATAGACTGCTGATCATTCCTGCAATTACACTGCTGCTGTGCTGGATCCTGCCATTCGGGTCAAATGAAGTGAAAATGGCAATCCTGATTGCCGCTGCCTGTCCTGTAGGATCGAATGTGGCAATATTTGCGCAGCAGTATGATAGGAATTATAAAGAAGCGGTAGAGCATGTCTGCCTTTCAACGATTCTCTGTATTATTACGCTGCCTTTCATCGTTGCTGCTGCATCGCATCTATGGTAAACTAGATCGCCATAAAAATTCTCATAAAAGTATGATAATCCGGTGCTTTTGCCAATGCCTGCTGCAAAGGAGCACTTTGGATTGCTTTGGAGATATGTTCCATAAACCAAGAAGATGTGGAAGAACTGGAAGCACTGATCATGAAAATTAAAGAAATTGGTTTCTGATCCCAAATGATAGGGGAATCCAATACGGCAATCGCTAGGAAATCAGGAACATCATCTGTATTCAGCGGATGAGGTATTGCAATCTGATTATCAAATTCCGTAGGGCCGATCTTTTCTCTGGCTAAGACTTTATTTTTGAAATCGGCAGGAAGAAGCACCGTTTTTGATACCTGCTTAATCATTTCTGAGATTGCTTCTTCTTTGCTATGACAGTTGGTCAGCTGCATAAATAAAGATGGACTGCAGAGATGAGTGATCTTTCTTTCACTTGAAAGACCGGTCAATGTACTGCGGATCATTTTCATTTCATCTACCGTAATGAAGTTGGATATGCTCAAGGTCTTAATGGGCAGATCGATGTTCAGATCCGTCAAATTCAGCATCAGGTCAAAGGTGTCGCTGGATGCAGAACGGATGCGTTCCAGATCAGATACACGGATAAACGAGAGAGAACGGATCAGATCATGAAGATCGCGGTCCAGTTTGAATGAAGCAATATGATAAACTGAGTCTACTTCCTGACAAAGGATACCAATATTATACTGTGCTTCAGACTGACGGTTCTTTTCCAGACTGAGTTCCAGATGCAGAGCAAAATAGGAGATCTCAGCAGGTTCTATCTGTCCTTCTGAAAACATAGAAAGACCATACAGCGCCAATTCGTATGCATATGGGAATTCGTTTTTAATGTTATTCAGTTCTGATTTTCTGATCTGAAGATTGTTCTTCACGCGATTGCGGAAAGGGATAATATGATTCAGCAGAGTCATGCGGAGCTCATCATCTTCAAAGAAGTCAACGTCACTGTATTTATAGATATTTCTGAGAAATCTATTGTAAAAGATGATATCTTCTTCTGAAGCTTTGAACTGCAGCTTCTGATGGCCATAGAATCGCTGCTTGCCATTGATATGCAAGGTCAGATACAGAAGCTCGTTCTCTGGAAGCGATATATCCAATACTTTTTCCAGGTCTCGATTGATGCGGTTTGCCACAAAGTATTCGGGCGATCCCTTCAGCTGAAGCAGAGAAAATTCATTGGCTAAAGATACCGTATTGTTTGTCTCAATACGATTGATCGCAATCATAATATGAAGAGCCAGGGCACTGATCCCCTTATCTGTTAAGGAAATGCCATAGTACTGAAGACTTTTTGTGATAATGCTTGAAACGGAAGAAATCTGACTGTCATTGAATTTGGCACCGATCAAAACGGAGCTCATGTCAGAATCATCTTTGCATTCACATGTCAGGCAATGCCTGATATCAATCTCATTGCCAATGATGCGATAGCCATTCTGATGAGAATTCTCCAGATGAAGATGATACTGCTGAGCCGTACCTTTTAAAGAACGAATAATATTCCGGAGCAATGACGGAGAGATGTAGAGCTCATCTGCCAAGTCATAGAGACTGATGTAATCACCATTTGTTAAAAGACGCATCAGTACATAGGATCTTCTTGTCTGGGGATTGTTGAGAATGCCCTTTTCCTGAGAAGAGAACTGGCGCAGATACTCTTGAAAGATCTTATCGTTCTGAATGATAAGCTTTGAGCCAATACCATGTCGGATGTCTAAAACAGCGCCATGATCTTCCACTTCGTATTTTAGAATATTCAAGTACTTTAAAACGGTCTTTTCGGAAGTGTTGAGCTCAAGAGCGAGGTCTTTGCTTGTCTGATATTCACTTTTTGACATCATTACATGCAGAATGTTGTCAATTTTATCGTATCGCATGAAATAATAATATCATAAGAAAGAACGGGATCAGTTCTTAGGAAAATCAAAAAGTTCCTTTGGCAAGCGGAACTTGAATGCATCTTCATCATTTTGATTCCCCTATGATGAAGCTGCAGAAAAGGTGAGGACATGAAAGACAAGAAAACGATTCTGCTGATCTGTGCCAACGGTGCTTCTACGGGGCTGTTTGCGGAAAGAATGAAAAAAGGCCTGCATGACAATGAGAAATGGATCATTGAAGCCAAGCCGGTCAGTGAACTTCCGTTAGTCGTGGCAAAGTATGACATGATCCTCATCGCACCTCAGATCGGATATGAACGATCAAGGATCCAGGAACTGGCAGCACCCTATGGCGATATTGACATTATGGAGATCGATCCGGACGATTTTGCCAAAGGGAGAACGGATAAGATCCTGGACCAGATCCGCTCACGGGATGATGGATCTGAGGACTGCATGACATTGCATGATGACGAAAGGGGAATTCAAATGTCAGAAACAGCAGGTAAAAAATCATTTATGGACAGAATGTCTGACTGGATGCAGAAATTCATTGTGCCGATTGGCATGAAGATCTCAAACCAGAGACATCTCGCCGCAATTCGCGATGGGCTCACGATCCTGATCCCAGCGACCATTATCGGAGGTATTGCGTGTTTGATCGCAATTCCGCCAATTCCTTCTACGATTACCGAACCAAGCAACTTCTTCTATGCCTTCCTATTGGCATGGAAATCGTTCGCTGCCGCAAACAGCAGTGTACTGATGATCCCATATTATATGACCATCGGTGTGATTGCTATTTACGTTGTCTGTGGTGTTGCCTATGAACTTGCCAAGTCTTATAAAATGGATGGCATCAATAATATGGTAGCTGCCCTCTTGGTCTACTTATGCGTTTCAGGAGCAGTCAATCTGGAAACAGTTTCCTTGACAATCGGCAAGCTGGGAGCAGCGTATATGTTCTCTGCAATGATCGTTGCGATCATTACAGTTGAGATCAACCGTTTCTTTGCCAAGCACAACATTGTGATCAAACTTCCGGATTCTGTTCCGCCAAATGTAGCAGCTCCATTCAATGTTCTGCTGCCGTTAGGATTTACCGTTATTGTAATGCTTCTGATTGATTCAGGATTGACCGCATGGACCGGTGCTGGTTTTGCAAGTCTTATTTATACAATTTTCCAGCCATTGATGAGCGCGACCGGATCATTGCCATCTGTCCTGCTGATCAACTTCTTAATGACAACATTCTGGTTCTTTGGCATTCATGGCGCAAATATGCTTTCGGTCGTTACGACACCAATTACAACAGCAGCTTTAGCAGCGAACGCCGAAGCAATTGTCAATGGGACAACGCCTCCATATATCTATGCCGGTGCAATGAATTCTGTGTTTGGAAACTGGATCACATACAATGTAATTCTCCTTGTAATTTTCCTTTGGTGCAAATCCTCTCAGGCTCGTTCGATTGCAAAAGTTGCGGTTGTGCCGTCTTTATTCAATATCAATGAACCTACGATCTTCGGCTTGCCAACGGTGCTCAATGTTTATACATACATTCCTCTATTGCTCTGCGGCATGCTGAATACAGCAGTGTACTATCTATGCGCATCGGCGAATCTTGTTGGAAGATTCTATATCACGCTGCCATTTACGGTACCAGGCCCTCTGCAGGCATTCCTAGCGACAGGAGATGTCAAGACAATCATTCTTTGGATCATTTTATTCCTTTGCGATATTCCTCTGGTATATCCGTTTATCAAAACTTATGATAAACAATTGGTCGCACAGGAAAAAGAAAATGCGGAAAAGGCCGCGGAAGCAAATTAAGATCACGAGCACTGCATCTGCAGTGCTTTCGTGCGTAAGGAGAAAATATGCAGATAATTGTAAATGGAGATGATCTAGGCTATACAAGGGGCGTGACGGAAGGAATCTTGGAGGGATATCATAAAGGGATCCTGAGATCAACGACAGCGCTGATGAGTGCTCAATATATTGAAGAAAGTGCAGAATTGACCAAAGACTGTGAAGATCTTGGTATCGGTGTACATTTGAATCTGACTCTAGAGCATCCATTGACAGAAAATCAGACACTTACAGATCCAGCTACGGGAGAGTTTTATCATGGCCGTACAGAAATATGGAAACATGATCCCGATTATCATGAGATTTATGAGGAATGGCGGGCACAGATTGAACGCTTTATACAGGTGTTTCATAAATATCCAACGCATTTAGATTCACATCATGGTGTTCATGATGCAACACCTAAAGCGCTGGAGATTGCGCAGCAGTTAAGCAGAGAATATGGTCTGCCTTTGCGAAGATACAGTCAGTTTACTTATGTCCCTGATTTCTTTGGCTCTTCCAAGCCGCAGCAATTGATTGATATTTTGGAGAAATATAAAGGCCAGAATATTGAGATTATGGCACATCCAGCCTTCGCTGACCTTGATCTGTACCGCAAATCCTCTGTATGTTTCAGCCGAGTTCAGGAATTGGATGTACTGTGCAGCAGTCAGGTGATGCAGTATATCAAAGAAAACAATATTCAGCTGGTCCACTATGAAAGGATACAAAAATAATGAAAGTACACTTCACAAAGGAACAGGTAACGGAGCATATCTATCGTATCAGAGGCATTGGCGATGCATGCATGTACTACATTCATGGAAACAGTAGCGGGCTGCTGATCGATACTGCTTATGGCGTCGGCGACTTACAATCTTTTATCGATACTGCTTTTGACCAGCCTTATGAAGTGGTGATCACACACGGACATGCGGATCACGCCAATGGGATTGCACAGTGGAAAGAGGTATATCTGAATCGGTTGGATCGAGATCTTTATTATACGAAAACAGCGATTTCTTTAAGAAGGATCATGCTGAAAAGAACGGTCCCGGATATTGATACTTATCCTGATACGGAATTTCAAAAACAATTTCTCGGAACATTCAAAGATATTGAGGATGGCATGATATTCGATCTTGGAAACTGTACGGTACAGACGATCGGTGCACCTGGACATACGCAGGGCATGATGGTCCTGCTGGTCAGAGAGGATCGTACAGCATTATTCGGCGACGCATGCGGTGTCTGTACATTCTTATTCAAACCCGAATCATCTACGGTGGCTGAATACTGCAGAACATTGCAGAAACTTCAGTCATATGAAGATCGCTTTGATATTGTACTTCGGCAGCATGGTACCTGTTCTTCAGCCAAATCAATAACCGATGAGAACCTTGAAACAGCCAAAAAAATAATTGCCGGGACCGATGCACATCTTCCGTTTGATTATTTAGGGGAACATGTTTGGATGGCCGAACCTTATGATCCTGCTACAGGTATGCGCAAGGATGGCAAATCGGGAAATATTGTATACAGTATGGACAAGATAAAGTAAGCATAAAAAATGATTCCTTCATTCTGGAATCATTTTTATATACACGCATGTTTATTGATTGGTGATTTTTTCCTTTACATTTCTCATAGCACCATAGAGCCCTGCCTGATTGCCTAACTGAGCAGATACAATTGTTACATCCTGAAAGCCGGGAATAGCAGAAGCACGGATGCGTTTCTGGATCTCAGCCAGAACAAATGGCTGTTCCAAAATACCGCCGCCAAGTACGAGACAGGGAATGTTGTATATGTGCAGGATGCTGAGCAGGCCGACAGTTACTTCATCCAGCCATGCATTCACAGCTTCTTTGACGTTTGCCTCCTCTATTCTGGCAAAGATCCTGCGGCCATTATCCAGTGAAGGATCTGCTTTTTCAGCAATCCTGACGAGAGCTGCTGTGGATGCACAGCGCTCATAGCTGCCGGCAAAAGGATCATTTGGATCTCTTCGTTCGGGATGCGTGATCAGACCGCCGATCATCAGATTGGCACTGCCGCCCTTGCCATAATAAGGCTGATGATCAAGGATGACACCGCCGCCGATGCCGGTACCGTAGGTGATGCAGATATAGTCGGCCTGCCCTTTGGCTGCGCCATCTGTACCTTCGCCAACAGCTGCACAGTAGGCATCATTCATCACCGCACATGGGCAATGAAAATGATCGGCAAAGAAGGCCTGTACATTGGTGCCGGTATAGCCTGGCAGATTCTCATTGGCATAGCGGATGATACCGGTATTTGGATCGACCTGTCCAGCCGTACTGATGCCGACAGCGTCAAAAGGACCGATGCTTTCCAACAGCTTGACTGCGTTCTGCAGCATGACTTTCGCTCCCTGCTTTGCCATCGTATCTGCTTCATCTGTTCTGAGCAGTTTCCCTTCTTCAAAAAGACCTGCTTTGATGCGGGTGCCGCCGATATCAAGGGCAGCAATGCGCATAGAGGAAGTCATTGCTTGATCACCGCCGTAAACTTCTTGGTGATCTGCAGCGGACGGGTGATTGCACCGCCGACGACGGCACAGTGCACACCAAGATCCAGAGCTGTCCTAAGCTGGTCTGGCGTACCGATGTTGCCTTCGGCAATGACTGGCCTGCCGCAATTCTTTACTAAGTATTCGATCATATCAAAAGGCGGCACGGTCCTTCCTTCTGTGTAGGAAGTATAGCCTGCCATCGTTGTACCGATCAGATCAAAGCCCATTTCTGCAGCAGCCATGCCTTCTTCTTGTGAAGAGCAGTCTGCCATGAATAGCTGCTCTGGGTAGAGTCGCCGGACTTGTGCAAAGAAATGTTCTAAGTTCTCCCCATATGGCCGGGTGCGCTTGGTAGCATCCATGGCCAGTATTTCAACGCCGCACTGCATTAGAGCATCGATCTCTTTCATGGTCGGTGTGATATAGACTTCGGAATCGGGATACACACTTTTGATGATGCCGATGATCGGCAGATCGACGGTCTTGCGGATCTCGGTGATATCTTCAACCGTATTGGCACGGATGCCGACGGCACCGCCCATCTTAGCAGCCAAGGCCATGCGTGACATGATAAAAGAGCTATGCAGAGGTTCTTCAGGAAGTGCCTGGCATGAAACGACAAGACCGCCCTGAATTGCCTTTAAAATATCAGTATTATGCTGATTCATTATTTGAATCCTCCATGTTTTGCTGTTAGTGATTACATTCAGATAGTAGCACCTGCGGACTTTGGTTGTCCATGAAAAAAGAAAAAATATTTTAAAAATGCAAAAATAAGAAATAATTTTTCTATACAGGAGAAATTGTGTGTATAATAATTTTGTCTATGGCAAAACATACAGAAAAAAATAACCAAGATCAGAATTTTCTGATGAAGATCAATGACATTTACTATGAACTGACATCCTCTGAAAAGAGAGTTGCGGATGTCATTATTTCCAATGCCAGCAAAGCACAGCATATGACTGCGACGCAGCTGGCAAAGGAATGCAATGTAGCCAATGCGACCATCACACGGTTCTGTCAGAAGCTGCAGTGCCGCAACTATATGGAACTGCGGGTGTCAATCGGCAGAAGTGCAAGCTCGCATGAAATGTCAGAAGGACCGATCACCGGAGAAGTGACGGCATCGGATACCATCGCTGAGATGTGTGCCAAACTGTACAATATTGAAGTGGATGCAATTACGCAGACCCATGAACTGGTCAAGCCGGAACTGATCAAGAAAGCCGCAGAATATCTTGGCTCAGCACAGAATGTGCTCTGCATGGGACAGGGCGGTTCGATGATCATGGCGGAAGAAGCGGCACATCTCTTCAGCACGACCTATCCGAATTTCTTTGCCATTACGGATGATCATCTGCAGATCACAAGAACAGCAGTATCTCATTCTAATGATGTGATCTTATATTTCTCTTACAGCGGTGCAACAAAAGAACTGATGGATCTTCTCCCGGTTGCACATTCCCGCAAGATCAAAGTGATCCTGGTCACCCGGTTCCCGAATTCACCGGCAGCGATGCAGGCAGATCTTGTCCTGCAGTGCGGCGCAAATGAAAGCGCCCTGCAGTTAGGCAGCGCAGAAGCGAAAATAGCACAGATCTGTCTTCTGGAGATCATTCATACAGAGATGTGCCGTCATGATATGGAAACGATCGGTGAAAGGAAGCAGGCAATCTTAGATGCACTTGCCTGCAAGCATGTATAATGTTCGATCCTGAGAACTTATTCTGGCGCATCATCAGCAGGGGAGTCGATATTGTCGGACTCTCGCTTGCCTGGGCAGCCCTGTCGCTGCCGATCATTACGTGCGGCGCTGCAACTTCAGCCCTGTACTATACAATTGTGAAGTGTTTCCGGCAGGGTGAAAGAGAGACATTCCATATCTTCTGGCAGTCTTTCAAAGCCAATCTGAAGCAGGGATGCATCTTATCTCTGATGGCAGCTGTGCTGCTGTTTGTCTTATTCTATGGCTACAGTGTGATGCAGGCCAATTGGTCCTCTGTTTTAGGACAGGTCATGTTCGTTGTCTATGATCTGCTGATGCTGGTACCGCTTGGGATGCTGTGCTATCTGTTCCCGATGCAGTCGCGGTTCATACAGCCGACGAAAGAGCTCATCATGAATTCTTTCTATATTGCATTGAGGCATATTTTTACAACGATCGTTGTGACACTGATGATGATCGAAGCAGCGATCACGACGATTGAATATTGGTGGCCGATCTTCTTTGTGCCGACACTGTGTGCTTGGATTGCATCTCTGTTCCTGGAAAGGATCTTTGCTAAATATTTAAGCGCAGATCAGAAACAGAAGTTCGCTAATAAAGAATGAATAAAGAAAAACTTCCCAGTACAGTGAAGTTTTTTTATAGCAGAGATGGGATGAGATCCGTGAGGATCGCGGCCAGCTGTGCATGGCCATGTCTTGTGAAATGCATATGATCGATCTGATTCAGTTCAATATCTTTGGCATTGAAGAAGCGGCAGCCGGTCAGTGCCGCCTGTGCTTCATAGTATTCTGCCAGCTGCTCTGCTTTTTCAGCACATCCATTTCCCATGGCGGCGTCAGACATTGCACGGCCGATCGGCGGCGGACAGAGGATCAGAATATTTGGCCCATGATCGCCCCAGCAGTCGGTGGCTTTTGCTTTATTGACCAATCTCTGCATGCCAAGAGAGATGCATGCCGCATTCATGCCAAGGCGTTCTTTGGTATCATTGGTGCCCAGCATCAGGATCAGCAGATCAACCGGCTCATGGCTTTTCAGCAGGGAATAAATAACTGGCAAGGCATCCATCGATTCATGCAGAGGATCTGGAAATACCGTTGTTCTGCCGGACAGTCCTTCTTCGGTGACGAAGTATTCCCTGCCCAGAGCTTCCTGCAGCAGACAGGTCCATCGCTCATTCTCCGTAAAGCGGCTGCCGTGATCTTCACTGTCATTTGGATCAGCATTATAGCCATGTGTATTGGAATCGCCGATGCAAAGAATATGTTTTTTCATAGGGCCATCATCTCCTCTTTTCTTCTATCATGCCTAAAAAAGTGAACTTTGCAAAGAAAAAGAAGAATTCATGTCGAAAACAATTTTCTAAATTTCACAAAATTGAAAAGTATCTTCGAAAAAGCCGCTATCAGCACTAATTTGGGACTGGTAAATATTTTCACGAATAAAAAATAATAAAAATAATTTCAATTTTGTATTGACGGCACCGTTTCTCTTGGCTATTCTCAAAGTATGTTAGCGGTTACATTTCCGAAATAAGGAGGAAAGAACATGTTTAAGAAGTTTACATCAGCAGCACTGGCATGCATTACAGCGTTATCACTGACAGCGTGCAGTTCCGGTGCAGCAGCAGCGACAGCTTCAGCTACATCCAAAGCATCAGCCTCTTCCATTACCCTTTGGACATATCCAATCGGCCAGTGGGGAGATGAAGCATCTGTTAAGAAACTGACGGATGCCTTCACAGCCGATACAGGTATTTCTGTAACGGTAGAGTATCTGACATATAAAGACGGCGATGATAAGGTCAATACCGCACTCTCTGCAAATCAGGCTCCGGATCTGATCATGGAAGGTCCAGAACGTTTGGTTGCCAACTGGGGCGCTAAGGGCTACATGGTTGATCTGTCTGATATTATGGACAGTACATCTTCCAAAGAGATCTATTCTTCTGTCTTAAGTGCATGCCAGAATGACAAGGGTGCCGTTTATGAGTATCCATTGGTCATGACAGCTCACTGTATGGCAGTCAACGTCGATGCATTCAAGGCAGCCGGCGCAGATCAGTACTTAGATCTTAAGACACATACATGGACAACAGAGAACTTCACAAAGGCAATGGCTGCGATGGCTTCCTATTATGGCGGTGAAACCGTCGGAACCGTATACTGCGCAGGTCAGGGCGGCGACCAGGGCACAAGAGCTCTTGTCAACAACCTCTACGGCGGTGAGTTCACAAATACAGATCATACTTCATACACATGGGATTCTGATGCAAATATCAAAGCTCTGACAGCTCTCTATAACATGGGCGGCATCAAGTTCGATTCTTCCTTAGTCGGCGGTGATGAGATCTCTCTGTTCTACAATGAGACTCTGAAGGTTGCCTTCTGCTGGAATATTGCTCAGCAGCTGGATCCTAACGCAGCCGGCACAGGCACAGGCAAGACGATCAATGGTCAGGAAATTGCCTTCATGAGCTTCCCATCAGAGACAGGTACATCTAAATTGGCAGGCGGCATCTGGGGCTTCGGTGTCTTTGACAACAAGGACGAATCCAGAACAGCTGCAGCAAAGCAGTTCATTACTTGGATGGCAAATTCTTCTCATACAGAAGATGCAGTCAAGACAGCAAAGTACTTCCCAGTTCGCGATTCCGTCCAGGGAACAGATATTTCCAAGATGTGGTCTGACAACGAGACCATGCAGGAATACAGCGTTCTGATGCAGTATCTCGGCGATTACTATCAGGTCACAAAGGGATGGGCATCTGCTCGTACAGCCTGGTGGAATATGCTTCAGGAGATCGGCACAGGTGCAGATATCAAGACAACAGTCACAAAGTACAATACGCAGGCGAATGACGCTGCCGCAAAGGAATAGTCAGTAAAGCAATTCTAACGAGGTTAGATATCCCGCCCGCGCTGAGTGGGTGGGATATTTATTTCGCTTCATAAACTGAATCACTTTCTTATATATCAATGAAAGGGGATGTATCAGATGAGTACTTCATCGTTAAGCAAAGCTCAGAAAAGAAAAGATACGCTGCATGGATATTTATTTCTGCTGCCAAGTCTGATCTTCTTTATCGGCTTTGTCATTATTCCGATGGTCTACTGCGTCTATATCAGTTTCTTTGATTCCAACCTGAATGCCACAACTTCGGATGTGTTTATTGGTCTGGATAACTATAAAGAACTGTTCCAGGACGAAGTATTTATCAAAGCACTGCAGAACACAATGATCATCGTTCTGGTCTCCGTACCAGTTGTTACCATCTTCTCACTGTGGGTATCTTCAGTCATCTTCAAGCTGAAGAACTGGGCTCTGTCCTTCTTCCGCTGTATCTTCTATCTGCCGGTCGTTACTGGTTCGGTAGCTGTCACAGTGGTATGGAAGTGGATGTACAACAACTATTATGGGATCTTCAACTATGCCCTGAAATCAACGGGGATCATCAATCAGAATATCAACTGGCTGGGCGATCCAAGATTTGCCCTTGGCTGTATTATCCTGATCCTGCTGACGACTTCTGTCGGTCAGCCGATTGTTCTGTATGTATCTGCTTTGAATAACGTGGATCAGGGCCTGATCGAAGCTGCGAAAGTAGATGGGGCGACAGACAGGCAGGTATTCTGGAAGATCAAATGGCCAGCGATCATGCCGACAACTCTGTATATACTGGTCATTACGACGATCAACAGTTTCCAGTGCTTCGCATTGATCCAATTGCTGACATCCGGCGGGCCGAACTATTCCACCGAGACCGTCATGTATTACATTTACTACACTGCATTTAAAGTCTATCGGTTTGGATATGGGAATGCGATGGGCGTTATTCTTGCTATCGTGATTGCAATATTCTCAGCGATCCAGTTCAAGCTTGGCAAGGAAAAGTAAGGAGGAGATGAGCAATGAGTGAAATGACAAGAAAAATGTCGAAAGCGAAACCTTCTTCCGGACGGAAATCTTCCTGGACGCCATATAAGACGATCTCTGTGATTGTTTTGGTCATTATGGCAATTCTATTCTCCTTCCCGCTGTATTGGATCATCACTGGATCTTTCAAGACAATGCAGGAGATCAACTCGACGACACCGGTCTGGTGGCCTACCCAATGGGTAATGTCCAACTTTGAGAAACTGTTTGCCAAGCGTTCAGCACCATTGTTTGAATTCTTAGGCATTGTTGGACCGACTGTTCCAGGGGCGATCCGCTGGCTGGTGAATACAGTATTTATGTCAGTAGCAGCGATGGTATTGACATGCATTACAGCGACCATGGCAGGCTATGCTTTGGCAAAGAAGCAGTTTGTCGGCAGAGGACTTCTGTTCTCATTGATCGTGTGTGCGATGGCACTGCCAAAACAGGTCATTCTGATCCCATTGATCAAAGAGATCTCGGCGATGGGGCTCTATGACAATATCTGGGCCGTGATCTTACCGACGGTCGGCTGGCCATTCGGCGTCTTCCTGATGAAGCAGTTCTCGGAAGGCATTCCGAATGATCTTCTGGATGCGGCTAAGATCGATGGTGCTGGGCAATGGCGCACGTTTACGCAGATCGTTGTGCCGATCATCAAGCCGGGCATCGGTGCCTTGGCAATCTTCACCTTTATCAACAGCTGGAATGATTACTTCATGCAGCTGATCATGCTGACATCGAGCAAGAACCTGACGATCTCATTGGGCATTGCGACCATGCAGGCAGAAAACTCGACCGACTATGGTCTGATCATGGCAGGCGCAGTATTGGCTGCCGTACCGATCATTATTGTCTTCCTGCTTTTCCAGAAGTACTTCACCAAGGGAATCACCATGGGAGCAGTCAAGGGCTGATCATGTGCATGTATTGCAAAGAGGAGCGAAATATATGACTTACGAAAAATTCAAGGGCATCATTCCGGCATTCTATGCCTGCTATGATGATCAGGGAAATATCTCTCAGGAAAGAGTAAAAGCACTTGCCCGCTACTTATTGGCGAAAGGTGTGAAGGGAGTCTACGTCGGAGGATCTTCCGGCGAATGCATCTACCAAAGTGTGGCAGAACGCAAAGCGGTCTTGGAGGCAGTCATGGAAGAAGTCGGCGGCAAGCTGACAGTGATTGCTCATGTTGCCTGCAACAATACAAAGGACAGCTGTGAACTGGCAGCACATGCCGAAAGTCTGCATGTTGATGCTATTGCGTCCATTCCGCCGATCTATTTCCACCTGCCGCCAGAGGCAGTTGCGAAGTATTGGAATGACATTTCCGCAGCTGCACCGCATACACCATTTATTATCTACAATATTCCGCAGTTAGCGGGAACTGCACTGAATCTTTCTTTATTGAGAATGATGAAGAAGAATCCAAATTTGCTGGGCGTCAAAAATTCTTCTATGCCGGTGCAGGATATTCAGATGTGGCATGATGAAAATGTCTTTGTCTTCAACGGTCCGGATGAACAGCTTCTTTCGGGCTTAGCAGCTGGTGCCGGTGCCGGTATCGGCGGTACCTATGCAATTATGCCGGAGCTCTACATGGGCATCTTCCATTGCTATCAGACAGGTGATAACGAAAAAGGAAGAATATTGCAGAACGAGTGCTGCCGCATTATCTATAAAGCATGTGAGCCAGACTGCAATATGTATGCAGTTATGAAAGAAGTGCTGCGTCTGCAGGGTGCTCCTGACATCGGCGACGTTCGTATGCCGCTGAGCGGTCTGAATGAAAAAGGAAAAGAATGTGCGAAGGCAGTCGCTGCAATGATCAGTGATGCTAAGCAGAATCTGCTATGATCTTAGACTCATTGGATCATCGCGGCTGCTATGCAGAGATGACGGAATTGAAAAGCATCTTGGATGTTATGGCAGAGATTCAGCCGGATACGATGCCGCAGTCAAAGATGATCATCGATGGAGATAAAGCATTTATCAATCCCGTGCTGCTGACAACAAAACCTTTTGCTGAGACAAAGTTCGAGGCGCATCAAAGATATGCGGATGTTCACTGCATCATTGCCGGAATCGAAGAGATCATTGTCAATGATCTCAGCAAAGTAACGGAAATAGAAGCGTATTCAAAAGAAAATGATATCGGTTTCTACCAAGGGGAGAGCGGAACGGTATGCATCCTGAAACCAGGCGATTTCTTAGTCTGTTTCCCGCAGGATGCACATCGCGTCGCAATTGCACCAAGCATTCCGGATGCCGTCATCAAATTGGTAGGAAAAATAAAAATGGATTAGTACAGCAGAGTTCATGAGCATATGCTCGTGGACTTTTGTTTTGGAAAGGACATCGGATAGGCGGAATCACGGCATATATTTCAATATGCATCCATGATATAATACTGACCATGTTCAAAAAATATATCGGTGACAGACAGTTTTATAAGATCGTATTTACTGTGGCACTGCCTATCATTATTCAGAATGTTATAACGAACTTTGTATCGCTGCTGGATAATATTATGGTCGGTCAGGTCGGTACCCTGCAGATGTCAGGTGTATCTGTAACGAACTTACTGCTGAATGTATACAATTTGGCTATCTTCGGTGCGGTCGCTTCCGCATCTTTATTTGGTGCACAGTATGCCGGCAGACATGATAATGACGGCATGCGCAACTGTCTGCGCTTCAAGCTGATCATTGCCATGGTCGTGACAGCGGCAGCTGTATTGATCTTTACTTTGTTTGGACAGTCAATGATCCAGGCGTATATGAACGGCAACGTAAATACAGCAGCAGAGATCTCAGAAACTTCCGGATATGCACTGCAGTACATGCAGATCATGTTCATCGGACTGATCCCATTTGCTTTGTCACAGGCATTGTCAGCGACCATCCGTGAGACAGGGGAAACAACGCTTCCGATGTTCAGTTCGGTGATTGCAGTCATTGTAAATTTCTGCTTCAATCTTGTCCTGATCTTCGGCCTGCTCGGCTTCCCGGCTCTTGGCATTGCCGGTGCAGCAATTGCGACTGTGATCTCAAGATTTGCTGAACTGTTCGTGCTGCTGATCGGCATCTATCGTTCCCGTGATACTTTTACTTTCTTTCAGGGTGTATTCACTCATTTCTCTATCCCTGCTCATTTGGTGAAAGAGATCATTATCCGCGGCACACCGCTGGTCATGAATGAAGTTCTATGGTCGATCGGCATTGCGGCTATTGCACAGTGCTACAGCACAAGAGGATTGGATGGCGTAGCAGCTTACAATATTGCTAACACGGTACAGAACATCTTCTTTACGATATGCATTGGCATGGGCAATGCCATCAGTATCCTGATAGGCCAGAAGCTTGGCGCAGGTGAGAATGAAAAGGCGGTCGAAATGGATCGTCAGATCATCTTTCTAGCCTTCGTATTATGTGTTGTTTTTGGGGCTGTCATGTTTGTCTGCAGCCCGCTGTTCCCTATGCTTTACAATACAAGCGCTGCGGTCAGAGATCTGGCAGCTGTACTGCTGAAGATAGAGGCTGTATTCTTCCCTATCGTTGCGGTATACAACTGTACGTATTTCACTTTGCGATGCGGCGGAAAAACAGTCATCACTTTCTTATTTGACAGTGTATCGACCTGTGTCTTATCACTCCCGCTTGCCTATGCATTGAGCAGATATACAGCACTTGATCTGCCGATGATCTACATCCTTGTACAATGTGTTGATATCCTAAAGGTCATGGTCGGACTGTATCTGATCAAGAAAAGAGTGTGGGTGCATAATCTGGTCGTACCGGAAGCGGTATAGCAGATAATTTCGATACTTAGCTGATCCCGCATATGCATGCAAAAAGATCGTATCTTTATATATATTCTGAAATGAAATTGCTGGCAGGTTTCAAATTATATGTTGACAGCGGTTACATTATTTGCTAAAACATAAGTGTTGATAGAACGTAACTCTTGCAGGCGTAACCTATTGGTTATTTTGTTGTAAGAGTTTTCTTTATCTTATAATAATGTATCTCAACTGTACTTTCCATGCAGAAAGGAGCTGGCATTGCTAAGCGGACATATTTGGTATGAAGATCATTAAAAATATCAATAACAACTATGCGGTCGCTGTCGACAGTGCAGGCAATCAGCTTGTCGTATCAGGACGGGGTATTGGTTTCGGAACAGTGCCGCGGGAAGAAACAGATCTGAAAAAGATCAACTGCACTTACTACGATGTAGATGAGAATTACATTTCCATGATCAAGGATCTTCCGGAAGACATCATCAATGCTTCCACCAGGATCGTAGAGTATGCAAGAGGTGTCCTGGATAACCCCATCGGATCAAATCTTGTCTTTACTTTGGCGGATCATATTCAATTCAGCATTCAGCGCCATGAAAAGAATCTTGATATCAAGCTTCCGATCCTTCCGGATATTCAGCAGCTGTTTGAAAAAGAATATGACATTGGCAGATATGGTGTGAAACTGCTGCGGCAGGAAATGAAGATCTATCTGCCTAGCGATGAAGCAGCATATATTGCTCTGCATATTATCAATGCTGAGGAAAGAGAAAAGAGCGAGGAGACTTTAGATGATACTGGTCTGATCGACAGCATCATTCAGATCATTGAGAAAGATTTCAATATCAAAGTGAATCAGAATTCAGCAAATTATTCAAGATTTGTATCGCACATGCATTATCTGTTCAAGCGGACAAAAGAAAGCAAGCAGATCAAATCAGTGAATGAAAAGATGTATCTGAGCGTCAGAAATGATTATCCGGATACAGCAGTATGTACAGATCATGTGAGTGCCTTTCTGAAGACAGAAAGAAATATAGCACTGACAGATGAAGAAAAACTATATCTGATGCTGCATGTCAACAGACTGTGCAGCCGTGAGGACTGTAACCAATAGGGCGGAAACCTCATACATAGAACGGCTATCGTTTTATCGTATGGGGTTTTGTTATTTATATAGGTCATATCAGCACAAACGCGCGTGTGCTGCTGGTGATAGAAATTACTTAAGGAGAAGGAACATGGCAAAGAAAAACTATGAAGAAATGTCTCAGGCCATCCTGGAAAATGTTGGGGGATCTGGCAACATCTCATCCGCATTCCATTGCATTACGCGTCTGCGGTTCAAACTGAAGGACAAGAGCATTGCTGATCTGGATGCACTGAAAGCAATTGACGGAGTTGTCGGAACACAATGGTCAGGCGATCAGCTGCAGATCATCATCGGACAGGATGTGGGTGAAGTCTATACTGCATTATGCCGTATCGGCGGTCTGAAAGAAGAAAAATCAATTGATGAAAATCTGGATACCGGCACTAAAAAGAAATTTAAATTCACGGTTATTTTTGAAGTAATGGCAGCGATCCTGCTGCCGGTCGTACCTGCTTTAGCAGGCGGGGGAATGATCAAGGGCTTAGTTACGATCATGACATCGTATCTTGGCTTTGATTCTGCTTCTGCTTTGATCCAAGTACTGACAATTGCAGGTGACTGTGCATTCTATTTCCTGCCATTCTTAGTTGCATGGTCTGCTTCCAAACGCTTTAAGACAGATACAGCAATGTCGATCGCAATGGCAGCTGTGCTTCTGTATCCAACAATGACAGCAGGCAATACATCTGGGGCAGCGGCTTTATCGCTGTTCGGTCTGCCGATCCCGTTCCCTAGATACGTCGGCTCAACCATTCCTATTATCTTAACGGTATTGGTGCTCAGCTATGTATACCGCTGGGTCAACAGCTGGATGCCGAAGGTACTGCGCATTGTCTTTACACCGACGGTCGTCTTATTGATCATGACACCGCTCACACTGATCGCAATCGGACCATTGGCTAGCTATGCCGCAAAGGGCTTGGTCTATGTCGTGAAGTTCTTATATGATCTGTCACCGCTGGTTGCAGGTGCTATCGTTGGCGCAACAAGACTGTTTGTTGTTATGACCGGTATGCATCTATCTCTAGGTGCTATCTGTATGGAGAACTTGGCGACCTTCGGATATGACTATCTGCTGCCGATGAATACGATGGGAACACTTGCTTTATTCGGAGCCTGCTTAGCTGTTTGGATCCGCGGTAAAAAAGAAGAAACAAAATCAATCGGTGCTTCTACTGCAATCTCAGCTTTCATTGGCATTACTGAACCGGGCATCTATGGTGTATTCTTGAAATACCGCAGTGCAATGATCGCAGCTATTGCCGGCGGAGCAGCCGGCGGTGCCATTGTCGGTCTGTTCGGCGGACGTGCCTTAGCGTATGTCAATTCCTGCATTTTATCGCTGCCAGTGTTCATGACAGATGGCTTCTGGTCCGTCTGCTTAGGTATGGCAGTATCAGCAGGTGTGGCATTTGCGATCGTCATGATCATGGGAGTCAAAGAAGATAACGAAAAAGCAGCAAATTAAATAAAGAAAAGGAGAAGATATCAATGTACGAAAACACATCCAAATTGCATTTCCCGGATAACTTTCTATGGGGCGGTGCTACCGCGGCAAATCAGGTAGAGGGTGCTTGGAATGAAGACGGCAAAGGAATGACGATCGAAGATTGTCTGCCTTATCGCAATGTCGGTGTATCCGACTTTACAAAGCAGTTCGCTTTCACTTCCGAAGACCTTCAGCGTGCCCTGCATGCAGAGGAAGGATCCAATTATCCTAAAAGACGAGGTATTGATTTCTATCATCATTATAAAGAAGATATACAGATGTTCGGTGAGATGGGCTTTAAAGTATATCGCATGTCCATCAGCTGGGCACGTATCTATACTCATCCGTGGGATGATGAACCAAATCAAAAAGGGATTGCTTTCTACAGAGATGTCTTCAATGAATGTCATAAATATGGCATGGAGCCCCTGGTCACACTGTCGCATTATGACCCGCCGCTGGATATTGTACAGAAATACAGAGGCTGGTACTCTCGGGAAGTCATTGATCTTTTCGTGAAATATGCCAAAACATGCTTTAAGGAATTCGGCAGTCAGGTCAAATATTGGCTGACTTTCAATGAAGTAGATGCGATGCTGAGACACCCTGTCACAAGCGGCGGACTGATTGAAGATCAATTTCCTGAAGTGCCGTTTGAGCAGGCTATCTATCAGGCCATGCATCATCAGATGATCGCATCTGCTTTAGCTGTCAAAGCAGGACATGAAATGATGCCGGGATGTCAGATCGGCAACATGCTGACAAAGCTGGAATTCTATCCATTTACATGCAGACCTGAAGATAACTATGCCGCTCAGCATCGGATCCGTTCAATTTATCGCTATTCAGATATTCAGGTATTTGGAGAATATCCAAAATATCTGCTGAATGAAATTGCCGGCAAAGGCTATACCGTCAGGATGGAGAAGGAAGATGCACAGATCCTGAAAGAAGGAACCGTAGATTTTGTTTCTTTCAGCTACTATATGACCAGCTGTATGGCAGCCAATACAGAAGGTTTGGATATGGCACCGGGAAATACCGTCAACGGTGTAAAGAATCCATATCTGACATCCAGTGAATGGGGATGGCAGAGTGATCCAATGGGCATGCGAATCTCGTTAGTTGAACTGTATGACCGATATCGCAAACCGCTGTTTGTGGCAGAAAATGGCCTAGGCGCAAGAGACACAGTCACAGCAGATGGAAAGATCCATGATCCTTATCGCGCAGACTATCTGAAGGAACATGTCAAAGCAATGTCAGATGCTATCAACGAAGATGGTGTTGATCTGTTTGGATATACATGGTGGGGATGCATTGATCTTGTTTCAGAATCGACACGGCAGATGTCAAAGCGCTATGGCTTCATCTATGTTGATCTGGATGATGAAGGCAATGGTACATATCAGAGGATCAAGAAGGACAGCTTTGATTACTATAAGCAGGTCATTGGATCCAATGGGACGGAGCTTTGATATGTGGCTGCTGAATCAATTCAATAAAGAAGCAAAAGATCCAAATGGGATATATGCAATGGCAGACGGTCAGCTGATCGATGTCTCTGCTGTCGGCGATCCGATGTTTGCCAATAAGCTGTTAGGAGACTCTGTTGCCTTTCGCTATGAGGGAGATACAGCAACTATCTGCTCACCATGTGAAGGAACGCTGTCTGTCCTGTTTCCAACGGGACATGCGTTTGGCATTACAAGAAAAGATGGTGTAGAGGTACTGGTTCATATTGGCATCAATACGGTTGAAGCCAAAGGAAAAGGATTCAACATTCTTCATAAGAAGCAGGGACAGAATGTAAAAGCAGGAGACCCTATTGTAGAAGTCGATCTTGCAGAACTGCGGAAAACATATGAAATGAACACGATGCTGATCATCACAAATGCTAACGGAAAGTCATTCACTTTCCGTCAGCCGGGTTTTGCAAAATGCGGAGAATCAGTATTAGCTCAGAAATAAAAGGAGACTGATGCAATGAAATGTGATTTCATGCATCAGTTTTTGTTTCAAGAAAATAACATGAAAGCACGTTACTCAAAACTATGCATGCAATGGGTATGCACGAATGTTGACGTACCTATTTCACTGTTATACTCTTTTTATAGAAAGCATGATCAAAAATGGCGGCATTATGGAAAAGAAAAAGCATGGTTTCACGCTTGCAGAACTTCTGATCGTTGTTGTGATTATTAGTGTGCTCGTATCTATATCGATTCCTATCTTTAATGCGCAGGTAGAGAAATCAAGAAATACAGTGGATATTTCAAATGCTAAAGATATCAAGAATGCAATTGCCTATTATTATCTTCAGAATCCAGAAGCAGTTGACCGCCTGACCGAAACATGCAATGGCGGCAGGCATTTTATTACCATCCAGGTTGGAAGACCAAAAAGTGAAGGCTATGATATTGGCTATGCTGGCGGCACAGCAATTACTAACTCAGATCTGCAGCAGGCATTGATTGATGCAGATCTTATTGAAGATGAACATTTGAACTCATCGCAGAGATACTATGGAATTACCTGCTCATCATCACAGAATTGGTGGGGCTATGTCATTGCTATTACAAATTACAGTGGATTAGGAAATAATGAAAATCCAAATGGAAATATCATTATCAAAATTATTGGTGTAGCAAGTAAGAACACAATTCATGCGTCCCATTATTGGGGAGACTTCAGCAATGATCCGACCAGTTTCCAAAAAGCTTTCTTAGGAGAAGGGTGAGATTGATTTCAGAATTCCCATATTGACAAAGCTGTTTAAGCGGTTACAATACGAGTAGATAGCTTGAATTGTTACTTTCAGTAGGCAAGATCAACGTCAAAGAAAATTTGATATTGATCTTTTTCTTTGATAGAAAAGCTGCGGAAAGGGAATAACAGTAAGATGTTTTTTAACAGAAAAGCAGACAGCGGCATCGCCGCTTCCGTAAATGGGAACTATACAGCACAGGCAGATCTGAGCGATACAGCATTTTCACAGGGACTGATGGGGCCTGGTTTCGGCATCGTTCCAGAATCAGAAGATGTATGCTGCCCAATCGAAGGAAAAGTGACAATGGTCTTCCCAACGGGGCATGCTTTAGGTATTACCCGTGAAGACGGCATGGAACTTTTGATCCATATTGGTGTAGATACGGTAAACTTAAAGGGGAATGTATTCAAAGTCCATGTTCATGAGGGTGATCATGTGAAGCAGGGAGAGATTCTGATCTCTTTCAATAAGGAGCTGATCCTGCAGGCAGATCTGGATCCTACGGTGATCCATGTATTTACCAATGCAGATCAATATACGATCCGATATCACCCTGGTCTGGGGCATGTGAAAGTTGGTGATTGCATTGCAGACACAGAAAAAAAGTAACTATGTCATCTCCCGTATCATCAACAATAATGTTGTTGCCTCCAAGGACCATGAGAACAATGAAGTCGTGCTGATGGGAAAAGGCATTGCCTTTGATCGGCATGTGAATGATCTGGTCAGTGAGGACAGGATCGAAAAAGTATTTGTACTGAAAGATTCTGAGAAGACAAGATACATGGACGTGATCGAGAATCTGGAGCCGCAGTATTTAGAAGATGCGGTGCATATTCTGGATGAAGCAGCCAAGATGCTTGACATGCATGTAACACCAATC
This sequence comes from Solobacterium sp., assembly GCA_022486705.1. GTDB lineage: Bacteria > Bacillota_I > Bacilli_A > Erysipelotrichales > Erysipelotrichaceae > Bulleidia. Next base: position 56,621 of record JAKVKC010000016.1, read on the forward strand.
AGCTATATTACCTTAGCAGATCATCTAAGTTCTGCAGTAGAGAGATGCCGTGAAGGCATTCTGATACCAAATGCAATGCTGTCGGAACTGAAAAATTTCTATCCGCAGGGCTATGAGCTGTCGCTCAAAGCGGTGCAGAGACTGAATGAGGAATATGGTGTTGCACTGCCGGAAGATGAAGCAGGATTCATAACCTTCCATCTTGTGAATGTATGGGAAGAGACCAGCGGGAAGACGGAAAGAAGACTGACGATCACAAAAAAGGTCATTGATGTTATAGAAGGATATTATGGCATCAAGCTGGATACATCGTCTGTGTATTATGAAAGATTTCTGACGCATCTGAAATACTTTTATTCCAGAGTCCTGAAAAATGAACTGAATACAGATCACGGTCTGCAGAATGATGTGGTGTTCCGTATCTTGAAGACAGAGTATAAAGATGCGGCAGAGTGTGCTGATCTGATTGGTTCCTATTTAAAGAAAGAGTACAGCATTGAGATAACCGAAGAAGAAAAAGGATATCTCATGATTCATCTGATGAATCTTGTGAACAAGACAAATAAATAAGATGGTTACCGAAAGGGCCAGACTTACTCATACATTTGGTATGAAGAGCCTGGTCTTTTTGTTTCATTCAGTCTGAAATTCATGATCTCATGCGCAGGGATCGATGAAGGAAGAATATAAGGAGAGAGAAAATGCAATACGAAAAGCTATGCAAAGATATTCTTGATGCCATTGGCGGAAAAGAGAATATCAGCGAAGTGTTCCACTGTGTTACACGTCTGAGAATTATTGCCAAAGATAAGAGCAAAGTTGATTTTGAAAAGCTGAAGAATACAAAGGATATTCTGCAGGTCAAGGAGATCGGCAATCAGATCCAATTGGTCATTGGACTGCAGGTCCCAGATGTCTATGATGATTTCTGTGAAATGACGGGCTTGGATAAGAAAGCAGAAGTTGCTGCAGATGAAGATGAAAAAGATGTTCCAGCAGCAAAGCATAAAAAAGAAAATCCTATTACAAGTTTATTGAATACTTTGGCTGCTATCGTTACACCGACCTTATGGGCCATCATTGCCGGAGGTATGCTCAAGGGCATCATATCTACTTTAGAAGCCTTTGGGTGGATGGCAGCGAAGGGCGATGCGGCAGTGATCTTAGGCATCATTGCGGATGCACCATTCTATTTCATGCCATTCTTAGTAGGTTTCGCTTCAGCAAAGAGATTCAAGGTAAATGAAGCATTCGGTGTCATGATGGCTGGCATCCTGATGTACCCGACGATCCTGAATGGAGCTGCGGACAGCACTGTCCTGCATTTCTTAGGTATGGCGGTGCCATGCATCAATTATAAGAACAGTATTTTCCCTGTGATCCTATCTGTATGGGTATTCTCAATCATCTTCCATTTCATTGATAAGCATATGAATAAGAATATCCGCATTGTCTTCTCAGGCTTATTGGCATTTATGATTGCCGGACCGATTGCTTTGATCATAACAGCACCATTGGGCAATTACATTGCGACAGTATTGGTATCTTTCTTCAGCTGGCTGTTTGCAGTATCAGGTCCAATTGCCGGTGCGGTATTCTGCGGTATTATCCCATTGACGATCATCTTCGGCATCAAAGGATTCTCTGTTATTGAATTGGCCAATATTGAACAGCTTGGCTATGACTATATGCTGCCAATGTTCTTCTATTCCAATCTGGCAGTATCCGGTGCGACGATCGCTGCTTCTTTGAAACTGAAGGCAGGCAATAAGAAGTCAGCTGCCATCTCGACCGGTCTGCTTGGCATCCTTGGTGTGACCGAACCAGCTCTGTATGGTACAGATGTGCCGATGAAGACACCATTATGGTCATGCATGGCCGGCGGTGCCATTGCGGGATGTGTAGCGATGCTTCTTGGTGTTCATACCTATGCTTTCTCGATGCCTGGCATTACAAGTATTGCGACATATTTTGACAGTACAGGAAATATCTTCAAACTGCTTATCGTCATGGCAGTGGCATGGCTTGCATCCTTTGCCATCTCCTATGTCCTGACGAAGAAACAGCCTGAAGGTGAAGAATAATGAAGCAGGGATTTGATCAGGACTTTCTGTTTGGCGGCGCAATCTGCTCCAGCCAGGCAGAAGGCGCCTATAAAGAAGGCGGCAAGGGACTGGATACACAGGATCTGCGCTACTTTGATCCCGCTTGGACTAAAGATGAAAGAAAGCTGATTCCCAATCGGCGCCTGAATCATCCGAAGCTGGAAGCAGCTCTGCAGACTGACGATACTTCGCATTATCCTTTCCGGCATGGCATTGATTTCTACCATCGCTGGGAAAGTGATCTGGATCTGTTCCAGGAGATGGGACTGCGTATTTTCCGCACCTCCGTCTGCTGGGCCAGGATCTATCCGCATGGAGATGATGAAAAGCCGAATGAAGAAGGTCTGAAGTATTATCATGATCTGTTTGCCGGATGTCAGAAAAGAGGCATCAAAGTATTCGTGACCATGCTGCACTATAACATTCCTTGGCATCTGGTCGAAAAGTATGGCGGCTGGAGAAGCAGAGAAACAGTGAAGTTCTATGAGAAGTATGCAAGGACACTGTTTGCTCGCTTAGGAGATACGGTCGATTATTGGCTGCCATTCAATGAATTCAATGCCGGAAAGTTCAATCCATACAATGGCGTATGCATCCTTGATGATGATGCGGATAATACGCAGGATACCATATTCCAATGTCTGCATCATCAGTTCATAGCCAATGCATTGGCCGTCAAAGCATGCCATGAGATGCTGCCGGGGAAAATGATCGGTGGGATGATTGCTCGCTTTACAAGCTATCCGGCAACATGCAAGCCAGAAGATGTCATGCAGTCCATCACAGATGAACAGTATTCCAATTGGTTCTATCTGGATGTTATGGCAAGAGGAAAATACCCAAGCTATATGGAAAGATTCTTTGATCATTCCGGTGTGACCATCAAGATGGAACCGGGCGATAAAGAATTGATTGCGGAAAACACAGTCGATTTCGTATCCTTCTCTTATTATTTCTCACAGGTATCCACGACTCAGAATGGCTGGGAAAAGACAGAGGGCAATCTGATCATGTCCAATAAAAATCCATATTTGAAATCCAGTGAATGGGGATGGCAGATGGATCCAATCGGACTGCGAGTAACGCTGAATCAGGTGTATGATCGCTATCAGCTTCCTGTATTTGTTGCGGAGAATGGCCTTGGTGCTATTGATCACGTGGAAGCAGATGGTTCTATTCATGACTCTTATCGGATTGAATATCTGCGTGAGCATATCAAGCAGATGAAGGAAGCTGTGAAGGATGGTGTAGAACTGCTGGGATATACCATGTGGGGATTTATTGATGTTGTTTCCTGCGGTTCAATGGAAATGAGCAAGCGCTATGGTGTCATCTATGTCGATCAGGATGATGCAGGAAATGGCACTTTGGAACGCTCCCGGAAAGACAGTTTCTATTGGTATCAGAAGTGCATTGCCAGCAATGGCGAAGATCTTGCGTAAGCAGAAAGAGAACCGCAGCGCGGTTCTCTCAGCTTGTTGACAAAGTGGTATCTCTGAAGAAGAGATATCGCTTTTTCTTTGCTTATTGAGCCATTAATATAAATTCGGAGGTAAATAAACTGGAATTAGAACTGTTTTCACCTATATGAGAAGA